>CAVHYF010000010.1:0-61786 GCA_963640265.1 bacterium
GTAGTATCTTCGCGGGGTGAAAGGGTCCGGTCCTGTGACGGGGAGCGGCCCTGTGTTCTTGAAACCACGTTAAAAACAAGAAAAAATGTCAAATTCTGAAAACAGGCAGCGGGAGACGCTGTCCATCACTTATGTCTGGATGTCCGTGACATTCTGCGTGTGTCTGGTCGTGTCCAACATCTTCATTCCCAGGCTCTGGCAGGTCGGAGGGCTTCCGGTCCAGCTGACGGGGGCTGTGGTTCTGTTCCCGATTTCCTACATCCTGAACGATTGTCTCACGGAAGTTTACGGCTACAGGAAGGCCCGGCTCACGATCTGGATAGGCTTCGCGATGTGCCTTTTCATCTCCGCTGCCTCGTTCCTTGTCACGAAACTGCCGGCCCCGATGTCCGAGGACAGTTATGCGGCCGCCGAAAGTTTCAACTCCCTTTTCGGCCTCGTGCCGCGTTCAATGGTCGGTTCGCTGCTGGCGTTCATCGCCGGGTCCACCGTCAACGCCTGGATAATGTCGAGAATGAAGGTGGCGACCAAGGGCAAGGGTTTCGGCTGGAGGGCGATCCTCTCCACCATCGGAGGGGAGGCGACGGATTCGCTGATCTTCTTCCCGATCGCTTTCGGCGGCCTGCTCCCTCTGCGGGCTGTCATAAGCCTGATGCTGACCCAGGTGGCGGCGAAAACCTTGTACGAAGTCATCATCCTGCCGTTCACCTCGTGGCTTGTCCGCAAGGTCAAGGCCTACGAAGGAATCGACACCTTTGACGAGAACATATCTTACAATCTCTTTAAAATCAACGAAATATAACATAGGCTGCCATGGCGGAAGGACGTGAGAAGGAGGGCTTGCAGGCCCTCGGAAAGAAGACTGAATATAAAAGCGACTATGCTCCTGAGGTCCTTGAGACCTTCGTCAACAAGCATCAGGACAACGACTATTGGGTGAGGTTCAACTGCCCTGAGTTCACGAGCCTGTGTCCGATTACGGGCCAGCCGGATTTCGCCGAGATCCGGATCAGCTATATCCCCGATGTGAGGATGGTGGAGAGCAAGAGCCTGAAGCTCTACTTGTTCAGTTTCCGCAACCACGGTGATTTCCACGAGGATTGCGTCAACAAGATCATGAAGGACCTCATCTCGCTGATGGACCCGAAGTATATCGAGGTGACGGGGCTTTTCACTCCTCGCGGGGGAATCTCGATCTACCCGTACGCCAACTACGGCCGCCCCGGCACCAAGTATGAAGCCCTTGCGGAGCGGCGTTTCGCAACCCACGAGTAACCGGTTTGACTGCACCGGAAAAGGCGGCTTGCCCGGCGACTGTCAAAGTCAGGGAATGTTTCAGGTATGAAGGATTCTGAAATCCCGAGATTTTGCGTAAGTTTGCAGGGAATATCATGGGGTTGTATTCATTCTATAGGATTTCGAAGCCTTCGGGGACGAGGGTGCCGAAGGAAAGCGTGCAGGCTGAATATCTCAGGCTGAGGGGGCGCACTTTCTGGGGCGTTACCGGAGCCTACGCGCTCTACTATGTCTGCCGTATGGCGATGAGCGTCGTGAAGCAGCCGCTGATCGACGGCGGAACCCTCACCGCAGCCCAGCTCGGAATCATCGGCTCGGCTTTCTATTTCGCCTACGCCTTCGGAAAATTCGTCAACGGCTTCGTCGCCGACTACTGCAATGTCCGCCGATTTATGGCCACCGGAATCCAGGTCTCCACTGTCCTGAACCTGCTTATGGGATTTCTCGGACTTGTCTTCGGCTGGACGAGGCTCTCGCCCGTCGTCCTGTTCGTGACCTTCGCCGTCTTCTGGGGCATCAACGGATTCTGCCAGTCGATGGGAGCCCCTCCGGGAGTGATCAGCCTGTCAAGGTGGTTCCCGCTCAACAGAAGGGGAACCTACTACAGCATCCTCAGCGCGACGCCTTACCTCGGCAAATCCTTGTCGGTCTTCGCACTGGGAGTCGCAGTCGGCGCGCTGGGTTGGGAATATGGCTTCGTCTTCTCCGCCGCCGGTGGTATTGTCGGCTCGCTTCTGATTCTTCTTCTGGTCAGCGACACGCCGGAAAGCAAAGGGCTGCCTTCCGTGCAGGAACTTTCAGGAGAAGCGCCGCAGAAGTCCGACGCGATGCCGACAAAGGACCTTCAGAAAAAGGTTCTTAGGAATCCGGGAATATGGATTATCGCGCTTTCGAGCGCATTCGTGTACATAACCCAGCACGCCGTCAGCGAATGGGGGGTGCTGTTCCTGCAGAAAGGCAAGGACTTCTCCCTTGCCGGAGCCACGCAGATCATAGCGTTTTCCGAAGCTTTCGGAATAGCGGGCACGGTGCTGGCCGGATGGCTGTCCGACAGGGTGTTCAAAGGCAACCGGTTCATTCCCGTGCTGATTTCCGGACTTGTATGTCTCCTGTCGCTCGCCGCGTTCCTGTTCGGAGGCGGAGGCTACGTGCTGAACATAGTCTTTGTTTCGTTGTTCAGCCTTTCGATCGGAGTCGTCTACTGCACGGTAGCCGGACTGATGGCGCTTGACATCGTGCCGCGGAAAGCCACCGGAGCCGCCCTCGGAATGGTAGGACTTGCAAGTTATGTGGCCGCAGGCGTGCAGAACATCGTCAGCGGAGTGATGATAGGGGAGAGCGGCTTCAACTTCGGGCCGGTCTCTGTGTTCTGGCTCGTTGCGTGTTCGTTGAGTTTTCTGATTCCCGTCCTCTGCTGGAAAATGCTCAGGACAGGCAAGTGAATCATTCTCCGGCTTCCTTCAGCCTTTCAGCATTCTCGGCAATCTGAAGCTGGTTGATGCATTCCTGGATGTCGCCGTCCATAAAGACCGGAAGGTTGTACATCGACCAGTTGATGCGGTGGTCGGTCACGCGGCCCTGCGGATAGTTGTAGGTGCGGATCTTAGCGGAACGGTCTCCTGTGGAAACCATCGTCTTGCGCTTCGCCCCGATCTCGTCCAGATACTTCTGGTGCTCGAGATTGTACAGTCGTGTCCTGAGTTCCTCGAAAGCCCTGTCCTTGTTCTTCAGCTGCGACCTCTCTTCCTGGCACTGCACGACAAGTCCGGTAGGAAGGTGGGTGAGACGCACTGCAGAGTAGGTGGTGTTGACGCCCTGGCCTCCAGGACCGGATGAGCAGAAGAGGTCCAGACGGATGTCGTCCCACTTGAGGTCCACGTCGAATTCGCCGGCTTCCGGGAAGACAGCCACGGATGCGGCCGAAGTCTGGATTCTGCCCTGCGTCTCGGTCTGAGGAACCCTCTGTACGCGGTGCACTCCGGATTCGTATTTCATCGTGCCATAGACACCCTCGTCGTTGGAGGAAAGCTTGAAGACGATCATCTTGTAGCCTCCGGCCGTGCCGGGAGTCTCGTCGTTGATCTCGAGTTTCCAGCCGCGCTTCTCGGCGTATTTGGAATACATCCTGAAAAGGTCTCCGGCAAAGATCGCGGCCTCGTCGCCGCCGGTGCCTCCGCGGATTTCTATGATTGCGTTCTTGCTGTCGTCAGGATCGGCAGGAATGAGAAGGATCTTGATCTGTTCCTCCATCTCGGGAATCTTCGGCTCTATCTCCGCAATCTCAGCCCTTGCCATTTCCCTCAGGTCGTCATCCTTTTCATTTATCATTATGTCCTTGGCCTCCGTCAGCTCGTCGATCATCTTCTTGTACTCGAGTCCGGTCCTGATGATAGGCTCAAGTTCCTTGTAGTCCTTGTTGAGCTGGACATATTTCTTCATGTCTGCAATCACTTCCGGGTCGGCAAGCTGCGCCTGGAGTGAATTATACTTGTCCTGGAGGGCCAGGATCTTGTCCACAAGTGTGTTTTCTGCCATATTCCTTTATATAGACTTGATGTAGCAACGGCGTCTCATGAAAAGTTCGTGTTCGTATTTCCCCCACACGTTGACCGCGCTGTTGGATTCAATCTGGGGGTTGGAAATCGACCACACCGTCCCCGCCTTTATGTATTTCTCCGACAGAGCGCAATGGTAGATTGAGGAAACCCCCGTGTTCTGCCACTTAGGAACCGCTCCGTTGATCATAAGGTCAACGGTGTCGTACTTGTGCATTGCCCGAAGGAGATGGAACCATCCGAACGGGAAAAGGTGACCTTTCGCCTTCTGCAGGGCAGGCGAAATGGTCGGGAAGGTTATGCCGAACCCCACAAGCTCTTCGTTGTCATCGAATATTATGCTGCTGGTCTTGTCGGACACGTACCTCAGCACATCGCTCGCTTCCTCCTCGATTTCCTCCTTGGTGAACGGTATGAAATTGTAAACGGTCTTAGCGAAGCTCTCGTTGTACACGTCGAAGAAGTACCTGACCATCTTCTTGTCTTTCTTCAGTTTGTCAAGGCTGCCTTCGTGCAGGTTGTATTTCTGCTTGAGAAGCCCTGCAATTCTCGTTATCTTTTCCTGAAGAGGCTGGTTCGCGGCTATCTTGTACTGGACCCAGTCACATTCCTTGACATAGCCGAGCGCCGTGACGAAGTCGTTGTAGTAAGGATAGTTGTACAGACAGTTGAATGGCGGGATGTTCTCGAAGCCTTCCACAAGCATTCCCTGCTTTCCCAGCGTGTTGTAGTACAGCGGACCGTGGATTTCGTTCATTCCGTTCTCCTTCGCCCAGGCCTCGGCCGTGCCGAGCAGAAGTTCCGCCACCTTGATGTCATTGATGGTGTCGAACCATCCGAAGCGCGCGCGTTTCTTGTCGTAGAGGGCATTGTAGCGCGGATTGATTATCCCGCAGATGCGGCCGACGACGGTTTTCCCGTCAAGAACCATCCACATCCTGCGCTTGCAGTAGGACAGTGAAGAAACTTTCGTAAGGGATTTGACCTGATCGCTGTGTAGGGCGGGAACATACTGCGGACAATCCTTGTACAACTTGTCAGGGAACTTGATGAATTTCATCAAATCCCTTTTACTCACAACCTCAACGACTTTATAATCAGGCATATAATCTCAAAATCCGTGTTCCCTCGCGGGAATGGCAGTTGCAAATTTAGTAATTTGTCAAGTTTTAGACAAATTACCTTATTCAAAGTTTATTCAGTTTTAAGGTGAAATCCCGTTACAGTCCCTTGCTTTTCCCTTCGTCCCAGATTTCATCCATCTCGGCAAGCGTCATGTCGTGCAGGTTCCTGCCCTGGCGGATGGTGTGTTCCTCAAGGTAGGTGAACCGGCGGCGGAACTTGTCGCAGGCTCTGTTGAGCGCCGTGTCCGGGTTGAGGCCGTAGAGCCTTGCAGCGTTGATGGTGGCGAACAGGAAGTCGCCGAGTTCCTCCTCCGCGCGGTCGGTTGCGGCTTTGCGTTCCTCTTCGGTCGCGGCGCCGTCCATAGCGTCCATCTCGTCCTCGAGTTCCTGCCTTTCCTCCTTGACCTTGTCCCAGACCTGACGTTTCTCTTCCCAGTCGAAGCCTACGCCACGCGCCTTGTCCTGCATCGAGAATGCCTTGAGGATCGGAGGCATCGCATCCGGAATCCCTGACAGGATGCGCTTGTTCCCGCCCTTCTCTTTTGCCTTGAGCATCTCCCAGTTCTCCGAGACTTCCTCGGCGTCGGCGACCTTGGTGGTCGAGAACACGTGCGGATGCCTGTAGATCATCTTCTCGCAGAGCTTGTCCATCACGTCGGCGATGTCGTAGCGGCCTTCTTCCTCGGCTATCTTGGCATAGAAGATGACGTGCAGGAACACGTCGCCAAGTTCCTTCTCGAGCGCGGCATCGTCCTTCTTCATCACGGCATCGCTGAGTTCATAGACTTCCTCGACAGTCATCGGACGCAGAGTGTCGATCGTCTGCGCGTGGTTCCAAGGACATTCGGCGCGAAGCCTGTCCATAACGTCGAGGGCGCGTTCGAACGCCGCAAGTTTCTTTTCCCTGTTGATCATATCTTTGAATCTTTATATTCCCGCATTGACATTCATTCGCTTCCTACAGTGATTGTCTTCACTTCCCTCGAATTCGATTCGGCGGCGCGCTGCTCCCTCTTCTTCCTGCCGGTGAACAGGTTCCGGAAAAACTCCCTGAAGGAGTTGAACTCTTTCTGGTAGGCGATGCCCACTCCGTTTCGCTGGGTGTTGTCCAGGTAGGTCGTGTAGTCGTCGGCCGAGTGCGAGAAGAGATTGAGCCTCAGCTGCCCCGGTTTGTCGAGCTTGATTTCTATGTCGAGGTCGCCGACGACATCGGCTCCGGAAGAGGAGGTGGTGCGGTAGTCTCTGTTTCCGACGTTGCCGTTGACGATCACCCTGTTGTTGAAGAGCTGCGTCGAGACGGCGACGTCGAATATGTTGGTGCCGCTCTCGCTTGACTGGTAGTTCAGGCCAAGGTCGAGAGGTATGTCAAGTTTCTGCAGGATGTTGTTCAATTGTCCGGCCATTATTTCGGCCACGTTGGAGAACAGCATATTGGTGTTGTTCACGACTCCCGACTGCTCGTCAGGCAGGAAGCTGCCGGAAATCAGCAGCGCCAGGAACTGCCTCTGGACTTTGTCGTTGGTGTTGAGCGCGCTTTCCACCCTTGACTTGGTGGTAGGGTCAAGGTCCGGGACATCGATCGAGAAGGACAGGTTCGGCTCCCGCATCTTTCCTGTCACGCCGATTCCGCAGTTCACGAGCCTGCGCGCAGACACTGCGGTGGTGTCGGAAATCAGGGTGGCCACTGAAGCCTTGGTCGAATACACTCCGTTGATGTTGAGGTCGCTGTCCATCACGTCACCGTTGAACCTGACGGTGCTGCCGTCGGAGATCGTGAAGTCTCTCTTGGCGATGTCCATCGCGTTGAAATGGAAATTGCCGGAAGTCAGGGTGTAGTCACCGTTGATGGTGAAGAGGTCGCGTTTCGGCCTCACCTCAATTTCTATCTGTCCCTGTCCTCTGCCCGTCAGCACGTTGCCGGCGCTCCTGTCGATTTCTATGTGCGCCTCCGTCCCCTGGTTGGCGTTTATCTTCAGCTTCACTCCGAAGTCGCTGGACTTTCCGCTCACTTCATCGAAGCTTCTCATCATCTCCTCGTAAGGGTCTATGACGGATTGCACGGCCGGTTCGATGAATGTCAGCAGGTTGCTGTCGCCGTCATTGGAGGCGTTGTCCACCGGAATATGTATGTTCCCTTCCTTGACGGTCCTTGCCTTGACATCGAGAAGTATGGCGTTGAAAGGCCCCTTTATCAGCACGTCTCCGGTGGCGAACAGGTGTCCGTAGAACGACTGGTTGTCATTCTCGCCCATATCTATGGCCTCCATCCTGTCCATCCGGATCTTCGTGTCCATCCTGATGTCCTTGAAGCCGCCGAATGTAAGGCCTCCGGTGATGGTGCCGGTGCCGTCGAACCTGTCCTTGACGGAGATGCCGTCGAACGTCAGCCCGTCGCCGGTGACGGAGAAAGGCCCGTTCACAGTGTAAGGGACTTTCGTGAATCCGACCTTCAGAAGCACGTCGTCGAACCTGGTGTTTTCGCTCGAAAGCGCCAGGCCGTCCATTGTGCCTGCCGCCTTTATCCGGCCGCTTATCGGGCCGTCCATCTCGCTGAACACCGACTGCAGGACAGGAGCGGCGTAGCCGACGTTGAACCTGTCGAAGTCGGCCGTGGCATCTATCCTCTTGTCCTTGATGAAGTAGTTGCCGTGGATGTCCAGCGTCTTCCTCCCGTCCAGGTCGTTCTTCGCGATGAAGTGCAGCTTTCCGTCGTCGAGCGAACTTGCCAGCCTCAGAGTGCCCATATCCTGTCCGGCGACTTTCGTGGAGTCCGAAGTCAGGTTCATCATCAGGCTGGCGTCGGTCTTCCACGGAGAGGTGACTATCGCGTGTCCGGTCGCGAGTCCGGATATTCCGAAACCGTCTCCGAGGAACTTGTCGGCGATGTCCAGGTCGAATTTCACGAGCTTCATCGACAGCGTGTCCTTCCTTGAGGATGAATATCCTCCGTCAAGGCTGACCGACTGCTCGCCGCAGGTGGCGGTCAGATTGCCGATGCTGATGTCCTTGCCGACCGATTCGATCCTTGAACTGGAGATGTTCCAGTCCGCTCCGTTGTAGGTGATGACGGACGGAAGCGTCCTGGCGGAGACTGCAAGTTCGCCGTCGCGAGTTCTGCGGAGGTCGCCCTTCAGGAGAAACCTCCCGTCGTTCGCCGGCTCGGTGCCGTTGTCGTAGCGATATCCTGCAGAGAATCCGTTGTCCCTGGCGCTGAACTCAAGGCGGTTGTTGAGAATCTTGAGTCCCGCCGCAGACAGCTCGGAACTTGTCAGCGCCGCATTCAGGCTGCTGTCCCTGTTGTCAAGCGAGATGTCGAGGTTCTTGAGGTAGTTCTTCTTCAGGGCCAGGCGCGGCGACTTGACCGTGGCGTTCAAGTTTCCTTCACCGGTTATGTCCATCTTGAGCGAGGTGCCGTTGGCGACGTATAGACCCGGCACGAAAAAGGCGAGGATGTCCTTCGCGTCGGTGATGTTGAGATTGAGTTCGTACCTGTCTCCGTTCCATCCGGACTTCCCGCTTCCCGCGAGCGCCGGCAGTTCCCTCTGCAGGGTCAGGTCGCGGACATCGCGCGGAAGGCTCGTCAGAGGCTTTGTGCCGATGTAGGTTCCGTCAGCGAAAGTGGAAGTGAAATTGACCCTGTTAATGTCGTTGTTGGAGTGCGACTTGATGCAGATGTCCCCGATGCTGTGCCTGCCCTGTCCGCTTTCAAGATTCAGGTCGGTCACGTCAAGGTCTCCGATGATGTCGCCGCGGCTTACTCTCATATAGTTGGCGTTCACCTGCGCCGAAATCCTGGAGACTTCGCGGCTGTCAAGGTGAAGCGCGTGGAGGTCGGCGTAGCCGAGGGACGCGTAGAACTTGTAGATGCCGTTGTTTGTCTTGTCGGATAGCGTGAA
Source organism: bacterium (assembly GCA_963640265.1). Lineage (GTDB taxonomy): Bacteria > Bacteroidota > Bacteroidia > Bacteroidales > UBA932 > Cryptobacteroides. The sequence goes on from CAVHYF010000010.1 coordinate 8,872, forward strand.
GAGTCCCTGGAAAAGGAAATTGAGGTTCGGGTCGCGGCAGACGATCCTCCCGTCGAAGGCGTTGTCTGAATATGTCCCCGCCGCGTCGATGTCTGAATATTCATACCCCAGGGCCTGCAGGCTGCTGATGTGCAGCGAGTCGATCCTGACCCCGGTGCGGCCCTGCCCAAGGGTCGCTTCCAGCGTCGAGGTCATTGTCAGATTTCCCAGCTGTCCGACTCCAGACAGTTTGCCGACATCGAGGTTCCCGGCTTCCAGCTTTCCGGCGAAGGTCATGGCTTTCCCTTTGGTGATGAGATTCCCTGCGGAAGCGTCCACGGTCAGTGAGCCGAGATCCGACGTGAGCGAGCCTTCGGCTTTCAGCCTGTCTAGAATTCCGCTTGCTCTGCCGTTGAAAGTCAGTCTTGTGCCGGCGGCTATCCTGGAAAGGTCAATCCTGGCAGCCGGAGCGAAGCCCCTTATGAATGTACCCAGTCCTGACGAGGTGAAGCTCAGGCCGTCGGCAATGAGGTCAAGGTCCATATCCTTGACTTTCGGAAGACCTGTCAGCCGTCCTTCCAACGCTCCGCAGACTCCGCTGTGAACTTCCGAGAACGTCAGCCTGCTGACGTTGAGGTCGCTTACCGTACCCTCGACATCGCCTTGTCCGATGTCGAGAAGCACGTTCCTTGTGCGGAGCGACGGCGCGAAAAAGGAGATGCTCTTGAAGTCGAGCCGGCCGTTGACGGCCGCTCCTGTCATCCGGACTTTGCGGAGGTAGTCGGAAAAGTCCTTGACGCCGTCATATTCCATCGAATATTCGTCCATCCTTATGTCGGACCAGGCGTCGACCAGGTGAAGGCCGCTGATGAGGGTGAGTCCGTGCGAGACTTCCGCCTTGCCGGACAGTTCCTCGATGACGTAGCCGCTTTTCTCCTCGGCCGCAATCCCGTCGACGGTTCCCGTGACCTTGCCGTCGGCGAACGAGATGTTCCTTGCCTTGAGGCTGACCACGTTTATGTCGAGATCTTTCCAGTCTATGCCGTACTCGCGTGGCGGGACGTCCTTCTTGAGATTCTTGAGCCTGAACCTGAAACCGTTCATCTTTACGCGGTCGGCTTCGAACGAGAATTTCATCGGAGATTTTCCGGTTTTCTCCGGATCGCTGTTGATGAAGCGCTTTAGGTTGCTTCCGCGGGCTTCGCCGGTAAGGGTGAAAGTGCCGCCGGTGACGTTGATTCTGCGGAACCGGATCCTGGAGTCGCGCCTCAATCCCTTGAGCGAGAAAGTGGCGACTATCGATTTCGCCGACGCTATGGTGTCAAGCCGTTCGCCGCCGCGGTCTGTCGCCGGGTCGCTGTCGAGGAGAACCAGGTCTTTGATCACCAGGGCGTTGAACGGTCTCAGGTGGACCTTAGAGAACTTAATCTGTCCGTTGACGCTTCCGCCCAGGGACTCGGCGGCCTTTTCTGCAATGAAAGTCTGCACCGCCGGAGTCTGAACAAGAATCCAGCAGGTGAACAGAATCGCGGCCAAGGTGACGGCAACAGTCCGGAGTATTTTCAGCATCATTTTCCAGCAGTCCGCGCAGCAACTGCCGCGCCTTCTTCCTGAACCATTTCAAAATGGCTTCCCGGAAGAATCGCAAATTTACTAAAAAATGTTGTATCTTTGCGCTCCGGTTTTAAGAAACAGTTTCTAAGTCTTTGAAGAATATGTCGGATTATATCCTTGGAATCGAATCGAGCTGCGACGACACGTCGGCTGCCGTGATCAAGGACGGGTTCCTGCTCTCCAACGTGATAGCGAGCCAGCAGGTCCACAAGGATTATGGGGGAGTCGTCCCTGAACTCGCCTCAAGAGCGCACGAGCAGAACATCGTGCCTGTCGTCAGCCAGGCTCTTGACAAAGCCGGAATCAAGCCGTCCGACCTTACCGCCATCGCCTTCACCAGAGGCCCCGGTCTTCTGGGCTCCCTGCTCGTCGGAACATCTTTCGCCAAGGCGCTCGGAGTGGCGCTCGGCATTCCGATAATTATGGTCAATCATCTGCAGGGACATATCCTTGCCGGTTTCGTGCGTCAGGAAGGCAAGGAAAACCGCCATCCGGAGTTTCCGTACCTTTGTCTTCTCGTTTCCGGCGGCAATTCCCAGATCGTCAAGGTGAACAGTCCGCTTGACTACGAGATTCTCGGCCAGACCATAGACGACGCTGTGGGCGAGGCTTTCGACAAGTGCTCAAAGATGATGGGGCTCGGCTATCCGGGCGGCCCGGTGATCGACAGGCTGGCGAAACTCGGCGACCCGGACAGGTTCAAGTTCGCGAAACCGCAGATTCCGGGTCTGGACTACAGTTTCAGCGGAGTCAAGACTTCGCTGCTGTACTTCGTCCGCGACGAGATGGCCAAGGATCCGGAATTTATGGAGAAGAACAAGGAGGACATCTGCGCAAGTTTCCAGAAGGTGCTGATTGACATCCTGATGGACAAGCTGGTCAAGGCTTCGAAGCAGACCGGCATAAAGGAGATTACCATCGGCGGAGGAGTGTCCGCGAACAGCGGGCTCAGGTCAAGGATAGAGGAGACGGGACGCAGGCGCGGATGGAACACTTATCTTCCTGAGTTCAAGTTCACGACGGACAACGCGGCTATGATAGCCGTGGCGGGCTGGTTCCGGTACCTCGCCGGCGAACGTACTCCGCTGGACGTCGCTCCAGTCTCAAGAATAGCTGACTATTGATTTTTTACCGATGATAGAATTTGAAATGACAGGCCGTGTGGGGCGTGACCTCAGGCCGGACGACGTGAGGATCGTGGCTGCAAGGGAGATGAATCTCCGCGGCAATGCGATCATCAACGTGATTGACCCAACGAAGTCTTTCCAGCCGACGTTCCCTAACGCCGATGTGACTTGCGTCATCGCCAAACGTTCGATTGACGCCAGAAACGATGTGGTCTACCGCTACCGCATAGAGGGGTACAACCACAGGTTCGAATCTTATGTCCCTTATGAGGTTCCCGAGTACAAGGATGTGACTGAAGCGGAACCTGTGACCATCATCGGTGCGGGGCCTGCCGGGATGTTCGCGGCCCTCAAGCTCCTGACCCTGGGCTTCAAGCCGGTCATCCTGGAAAGGGGCAGGAATGTCCGCGACCGCAAGTTCGACATGGCGAAACTGACTCGCGAGGGTGTGCTTAACCCTGATTCCAACTACTGCTACGGCGAGGGCGGGGCAGGCACGTTCTCCGACGGAAAGCTCTTCACCAGATCCTCCAAGAGGGGAGACATCAGGGAAGTGCTCCATCAGTTCGTGAATTTCGGAGCCAGTCCGCAGATTCTTGTCGACGCGCACCCGCACATCGGCACTGACCGTCTCCCGAAAGTCGTGGAGAACATCCGCGAGTGCATCGTGTCAAGGGGCGGTGAATATCATTTCGGCACGAAGGTGACCGACATCACCCGAAAGTCAGACGGTACGCTGGAAGTGAAGGCTCTTGATTCCGAGAATCCGACCAAGGCGGGAAAGCCGAGCGTGCGGAAATATTCATCAAGGAAAGTAATTCTCGCGACAGGACATTCGGCGCGCGACATCTATGAAATGCTCGCGGCGAAGGAATGCCCGCTTGAGGTGAAAGGATTCGCGATGGGCGTGCGCGTCGAGCACCCGCAGCAGCTCATCAACGACATCCGCTACCACGGGATGTGGGAGAAGGATATGCCTGCCGCCGAATATTCGTTCGCCGAGCAGGTCATCGGCAGGGGAGTATTCTCCTTCTGCATGTGTCCCGGCGGCGTGCTGGTGCCTTCGGAGACCGAGCCCGAAACCATCGTGATGAACGGTATGTCGAATTCCGCCCGCAGCGGCAAGTTCGCCAATGCAGGAGTTGTAGTCCAGATCAACCCGGAGGACATACCTGAGGAATATTCGAAGTCGGGAGCTTTCGCCGGCCTCGATTTCCAGAAGGACGTCGAAAGGAAGATGTGGGAATATGCCCACACGCGCAGCGACAATCCGTTTGCGGCTCCTGCCCAGAGGATGGTCGATTTCTGTGAAGGTGAAGAGTCCGGAACCCTTCCCGAGACTTCCTACAAGCCCGGGGTGGTTTCCGCTCCTCTGCACGAACTGCTTCCGGAATTCATAAGCGAGAGACTTCAGGAGGTGTTCCCTCTGGTGAACCAGAAATCGATGAGAGGCTACTATACCAACGACGCTCTGCTGATCGGCGTGGAGTCAAGGACATCTTCGCCTGTCCGCATCCCGAGAAATCCCCAGACCTGCGAGGCTGACTCCTTCCCGGGACTTCTTCCTTGCGGCGAAGGAGCCGGTTATTCGGGCGGAATAGTGTCGTCTGCCATCGACGGCATCAACTGCGCAGTAGCAGCCGCCAGGGCTCTTACCGCTCCCGTTGACGTTCAGGCGGCCGCTCCGGAACTTCCGGAGGAACCTGAACAAGCCCCGGAATCAGAATCCGAGTCCGAGTAGAATCTTGCAATTTCCAAGCGGTCCGGAGACCTCGAAACGGCCTCCGGACTGCTTTTTTTCTGCCTTCTGCTCTCGGAATATCACCTTAACAATTTTGTTAGTGCTATAAACAACTTTGTTTTACAGGCTATGGCAGCGTATGTTCCCGATGAGACGCGGAAATTCCATAATCCGACCGATTCCTGGACCTGCTTTCGGGGCGGCAACCGTTATCCGACTGCTGCCGGCACCCTTCCCTGATTTCCGGGGACCGTCTCCGGACAAAAGAAACTTCGGTGAATCGGCAAACTATGCCTATCTTTGTCTGAACAAGACATTCGCAGTCATATTCATAATCCAAGCAAGAAAATGGGCAGCCAACCGGAAAAGATTGAAGTGCGCGGTGCGCGGGTGCACAACCTCAGGAACATCGATGTGGACATCCCGCTGAACCGCATAGTCGGCATCGCCGGAGTGTCGGGTTCGGGCAAGTCGTCGCTCGCCCTCGGGGTGCTATACTCCGAAGGGTCCCGCCGCTACCTCGAGTCGCTTTCCACCTACACCCGGAGGCGTATGACCCAGGCCGCAAAGGCCGACGTGGACGAGGTCCTCTATGTGCCGGCCGCCCTGGCGCTGCACCAGAGGCCCGGGATTCCGGGCATCCGCAGCACCTTCGGCACGGGTACGGAACTTCTGAACAGCCTCCGCCTTATGTTCTCGAGGCTCGGAAGCCACCGCTGCCCGAACGGGCATCACCTCGAGCCCACGCTGCTCGTGGCTGCCGGCAAGGAACTTGTCTGCCCGGAGTGCGGAACTCATTTCTACGCTCCTTCCGCCGAAGAACTGTCCTTCAACAGCCAGGGGGCCTGCAGGACCTGCGACGGCACGGGAACAATCCGCACCGTGGACGAGTCCACCCTTGTGCCGGACGGCAGCCTGACCATCGACGAGGGTGCCGTCGCTCCCTGGAACACGCTGATGTGGTCGCTGATGAAGGATGTGTGCAGGGCGATGGGAGTCCGCACGGACATCCCCTACAACCAGCTGAGCGACAAGGAGAAAGAGATCGTGCTTCACGGCCCGGCCGAGAAGAAGCACATCTTCTACAAGTCAAAGAACTCCAACGATGCCGCCGAACTGGACTTCACCTACTACAGCGCCACCTACACGGTCGAGAACGCCCTCGCCAAGGTCAAGGACGAGAAAGGGATGAAGCGGGTTGAGAGATTCCTGCGGCTGGACACCTGCCCCGACTGCGGCGGCACAAGGCTTTCAGAAGCCGCCAGAGCGCCGAGAATCAAAGGAATATCCCTGGCCGAGGCCTGCTCGATGACACTTTCGGAAATCGTGGACTGGGTCAGAACGGTCCCGGACTCGATGCCGGAGCGGATGCGCCCTATGGCGGAAAGCATCTGCGCCTCGTTCCTGGACACGGCCAGGCGGCTTCTCGATCTCGGGATAGGCTATCTGGCGCTGGACCGCTCCGCCTCGACGCTCTCGACCGGAGAAAGGCAGAGGATGCAGCTGGCCAGAGCCGTGAGGAACCGCACGACCGGCGTCCTCTACGTGCTTGACGAGCCTTCCATCGGGCTGCATCCGGCCAACATCGTCGGACTCTGCGGAGTGATGGACGACCTCGTGGCGGACGGCAACTCGGTCATCCTCGTCGACCACGACACCCAGATACTGGCGAAATCAGACTGGATCATCGAGATGGGGCCGGGAGCGGGGTCGGACGGCGGAAAAGTCATAGCCCAAGGCACGGTCAGCCAGATAGAGTCCGATGACAATTCAAGGATAGGGCCTTTCCTTTCGGGCAATGCATCTGTTCAAGCAGAAGTTCAAACGGGAATGGGGAACGTATTCAGTGAAGGAACGATACGTATGACGACCGATGCCATACACACGGTCAAGCCGCTGACGGTCGAGATTCCGAAGGGGCGGCTGACGGTAGTGACCGGAGTGTCCGGCTCTGGCAAGACCACGATGGTGCTGGAAAGCCTCATCCCGGGGCTTCAGGCGGCCATAAGCGGCAGCCCCCTGCCTTCTCACGTGAAATCCGCCTCTCTTGAAGGAATACGTCAGGTAAAACTCATAGACGCTTCACCGATAGGAATAAACGTCCGTTCGACCGTGGCGACATACGCCAATGTACACGATGAGTTGCGGAAGGTGTTCGCCAAGACTCCGGATGCGAAAAGGCACGGATTCAAGGACGGGGATTTCTCCTACAACACCGGCAAGCTCCGCTGCCCGGCCTGCGACGGCACAGGCTCGATCAGCCTCGACGTGCAGTTCCTGCCGGACGTGGACATCCCCTGCCCGGACTGCCGGGGATCAAGGTACTCAAGGCTGGCCGGGACGATCAGACGGGAGAACGCCGCCGGGGAGTTCCACTCCCTGCCCGAACTGATGGCGATGGACATCAACTCCGCTCTCGACGCCTGCGCCGACCTCAAACCGGTGAGCCAGCGGCTGAGAGTCCTGCGCGACCTCGGACTCGGCTACCTGACGCTCGGCGAGGAGACCCCGAGCCTTTCCGGCGGAGAGGCCCAGCGGCTCAAACTGGCCAGCGAGATGGGCCGTGGGCAGGCGGATTCGCTCTTCGTGTTCGACGAACCGACCATAGGGCTGCATCCGTCCGATGTCCAGACGCTTCTGAAGGTGTTCCGCAGCCTTGTGGACCACGGGGCGACAGTCGTAGTGATCGAGCACGACCTGGATGTCATCCGGGCCGCCGACCACATCATCGATATGGGGCCGGGAGGAGGCGACGAGGGAGGGCGCATCGTGGCCGCCGGCCCGCCGGAGCGGATCCGGGACTGCAAGGAAAGCGTCACGGGGCGGTTCCTGTAACGAGGACCGCCGATTGGAAATATTCATAGAGAACAGAACGGAATATTCATAGAAACATTCACAGAAACATATTCATAAATGATGATGCACAGATTCAGATTGGTGGCCGCTATGGCGGCGATGATGCTTGGAGCCGGAGCGGCCGGGGCTGCAGTGACCGCAGGCGGAGACAACTCCGGACAAGCGGACCAGGCATATTCAGAGAAAAGCGAGAGGGTCTGGAAGGGAAAATGGATCAGCAAGCAGGAGTGCCGTAGCGGCAGCAACGTCTGGCTGGCCTTCCGCAAAGGCTTCGAGGTGGCTTCCGTGCCGGAGTCCGTGCCGACGCGCATCGCCGCCGACACCAAGTACTGGCTCTGGATCAACGACTCGCTGGCGGTCTTCGAGGGCGGGCTGAAACGAGGCCCCGCGCCTGGTGACTCCTACTACGACGAGATCGACATCGCGCCGTACCTGCGTCCGGGCCACAACTGCATTGCCGCGCTGGTCTGGCATTTCGGCCTCAACGGCTTCAGCCACGCCGACAGCGGCACGGCGGGCTTCCTGTTCGACGCCCAGGCCCCGGGTCTGGAGATTCTCTCCGACAAGACCTGGCAGGCCTCGGTGTTCCACGCCTACGGCACCGCGGACGCTCCCGAGCCTAACTACCGCCTTCCGGAAAGCAACCTCAGGTTCGACGCGAGAAAGGATTTCAAAAGGGACTGGCGGGACGAGAAGCAATGGCTCGGCAGGGCGATGGAACTGCCCGTGACAGTGGGAGAACCTCCGTTCGGAAGGCTCGTCGAGCGCCCGATCCCGATGTGGAAGGACTACGGGCTCAAGGAATATGAAAGCGTCACCCGCAGCGGCGACACCCTCGTCTGCGCCCTTCCGTACAACGCCCAGGTCACCCCGTACCTGAAGGTGAAAGCTCCAGCCGGAAAGACAATCCGGATGCTGACGGACCACTACAGGGTCGGCCGCGACAAGACCCTCAGCCTCCGCGCCGAGTACGTCACGAAGGACGGGGTCCAGGAATATGAAAGCCTGGGCTGGCTCAATGGCGACAAGATGTTCTACATCGTGCCGAGCGATGTGGAAGTGCTTGACGTAAAGTACCGTGAGACCGGTTACTTCACGAAATTCTCAGGCTATTTCGAATGCGACGATCCTTTCCTCAATGAATATTGGCGCAAGGCCGTCCGCACTCTTTACGTCTGTATGCGCGACACCTATATGGACTGCCCGGACAGGGAACGCGCCCAGTGGTGGGGCGACGAGGTCAACGAACTCGGAATGGCGTTCTACGCCCTTTCGCCGTCTTCCTGGAAACTGGCCGTGAAGGGAATACACGAACTGATGAACTGGCAGAGGGCGGACGGAGTGATCTCCGCTCCGATGCCGGCGATGAACTATTCGTCGGAACTCCCGTCCCAGATGCTCGCTTCTGTCGGCTGGTACGGCTTCAGGACGCAGTACTGGTATTCCGCCGACAGTTCTTTCGTCCCGGTCGTCTACGACAGGATGAAAAGGTACCTGCACGAGGTCTGGAAACTTGACCGGGACGGGATCCCCGTCTACCGCACCGGCGGATGGGACTGGCCGGATTCCGGCAGCCCTGTGGACAAGTACGCCCTGATGCCTTGCCTCTACCAGCTCGCGCTCAAGGGCGAACTGGATTTCGCCAGGATGCTCGGCAAAGAAGAAGACGTGCGTATGATAGAGGCCGCTATGGACCGTCTGAAGGAATCCTACAACCGGATTTACTGGACCGGCAACGGCTACAGACATCCTTCCTACGATGGTCCTACCGATGACAGGGCGCAGGCTATGGCGATCCTTTCCGGCATCGCCTCGCAGGACAAGTACCCGGCTCTTGTGGAGATTCTAAAGACCACGAACCTGGCCTCGACCTATATGGAGAAATATATGGTCGAGGCCCTCTTCGCGGCAGGTGAGGCCGATGCCGCGGTCGAAAGGATGAAGAGGAATATGGCGAGGGTCATGGACGACAGGAGTTCGACTCTCTACGAGCATTGGGACTGGACCAACTCCAGCAACCACGCCTGGTCGGGGGCCAACATCATCCTTCTCGGCCAGAAAGTCTGCGGAATCGCTCCGACGGCTCCGGGCTTCAGGACTTTCGCCGTCCGTCCGCAGATGGGTCCGCTGAAGAGAGCGTCAGCCTCCGTCGAGACCATTTACGGAAAAATCACCGTCTCCCTCAGCCGCAAGTCACCCCGGTCGGCCACCGCTTCACTGACCGTAAGCGTGCCTGAAGGCACTTCCGCCACGGTCACGGCCGCAGACGGCAAGCCTATGGTGCTAGCACCCGGCACGCACACCGTCAGAATAAAGAACGGAAAATAGATGGCTGAATGTCAAAATGAGACGGAACTCTGAACGACAATGACGATTTGATAGCTGAATGGCTGAATCGGGTTGAAAACCGGAAGAAATTTTTGATTTTTTAATATTTTTTGTAACTTGCAGACGTGTCGGGCCGATGCGTCTGCAGTTTTTTGCAACCTTGCACCGCGCAGGCTGCGGCCCGGTCGCCGGTCTGCGGAACGGAAACGTTGTCCGGCAGCAAGATGAACACCACTATAACACGAAAACAGTAAACCGATAGTATTTATGGCTGACAAATTTCTCCTTCTGGGTGACGAGGCCGTAGCTCTTGGCGCGCTTCACGCCGGGTTGTCGGGAGTCTATGCCTATCCTGGCACTCCTTCCACCGAAATCACCGAGTACATCCAGTCGCATCCCCTCACAAAGGAGCGGGGAATCCACTGCGACTGGTCGTCCAACGAGAAGACCGCTATGGAGGCCGCTCTTGGAGTGTCATATTCAGGCAAGCGCGCCCTTGTGTGCATGAAGCACGTCGGGATGAACGTCTGCGCCGATGCATTCATCAATTCCGCAGTGACCGGAGCCAACGGAGGACTTGTGGTCGTCGCCTGCGACGACCCGTCCCAGCATTCTTCGCAGAATGAGCAGGATTCCAGGTTCTATGCGGATTTCGCGATGATGCCTTGCTTCGAGCCGTCGAGCCAGCAGGAGGCCTACGACATGGTCCGCGAGGCCTTCGACTATTCCGAGTCCAGGCATATTCCCGTCCTGATGCGTCTGACGACGAGGATGGCGCATTCCAGGGCCGTCGTCGAGACAGGAGATGTCAGGGAAGAGAACAGGGTGGCGTTCCCGGACGAGGAACACGAAAGGAACTGGGTCACGCTGCCGGTCAACGCGAAGAAGCGCATCCTGGAACTGGCCGGCGACGTGCTGGCCTTCGGCAAGGATTCCGAGGATTCCGCGGACAACTCTCTGTCCGGCGGCGCTGATGCGAAGACGGGGGTCATAGCCTGCGGAATAGCCTACAATTATCTTATGGAGAATTATCCGGAAGGCTGTCCTTTCCCTGTGCTTAAAGTCAGCCGCTACCCGTTCCCGAAGAGGCAGGCGAGGGAACTCGCCGCAAAATGCTCTGAACTTCTCGTGCTCGAGGAAGGGCAGCCGCTGATCGAGGAACGCCTAAGGGGACTTCTCTACGATGAGACGGCACCCGGACGGCCGGTCATAAAGGGCCGTCTTGACGGGACCTTGCCGCGCACCGGCGAACTGAATCCGGACCTTGTGCGCAAGGCGCTCGGGCTGCCCGGTACGGAAACATATTCAAAGTCGGAAGTTGCTGTCCCGCGCCCGCCGGCTCTCTGCCAGGGCTGCGGTCACCGCGACTTCTACACCGCACTTAATGCAGTGCTTAAGGAATATGCTCCTACTGCCCGCGTGTTCAGTGACATCGGCTGCTACACTCTTGGCTATATGCCTCCGCTCCGCTCCTTCCAGACCTGCGTCGAGATGGGGGCGTCGGTGACGATGGCCCTGGGCGCCGCGAATTCCGGCGTGTGGCCTTCGGTCGCGGTGATAGGCGACTCCACCTTCACCCACAGCGGAATGACCGGTCTTCTGGACTGCGTCAACGCCGGGGCGAGCGTGACCGTCTGCATTTCCGACAACCTCACCACCGGAATGACCGGCGGACAGGATTCGGCGGGTACCGGCAGGATTGAAGAAATCTGCAGGGGACTCGGTGTGGAGCCGGGGCACATAAGGACGATCGTGCCGCTTCCGAAGAACTATCCGGACATGGAGAAGACGATCGAGGAGGAAATCAACTACAGCGGCGTCTCCGTCATAATCTGCCGCAGGGAATGTATTCAGACGGCCAAGCGTCACGCTGCCGCCAAAAAGTGACAATCGAAATGAAAAAGAAAGACATAATACTTTCCGGCGTGGGAGGACAGGGCATCCTCTCCATAGCCACAGTGATAGGCCGGGCCGCGCTTGACCAGAACCTCCAGCTCAAACAGGCGGAAGTACACGGAATGAGCCAGCGCGGCGGAGATGTCCAGAGCAATCTGCGCCTCAGCACGGAAAGGATCTGGAGCGACCTGATTCCGAAAGGGGAGTGCGACCTTATCCTGTCCCTTGAACCGATGGAAGCTCTGCGCTATCTGCCGTGGCTTTCCGCGAACGGCTGGATAGTCACGAATTCGACGCCTTTCGTCAACATCCCGGATTATCCCGCCGAGGAAGCGATACGGTCGGAACTAGGCAGGGTCGGCAATGTCATCACTGTCGATTGCGACGAGATAGCCAGAAGTACCGGATCGCCGCGCAGTTCCAATATGGTGCTGCTTGGCGCCGCCGCCCGAGTGATGGAAATCCTCGATCCTGAAAAGCTCAGAGAAGGGATAGCCAATGTCTTCGCCCGGAAGGGGGAGAAGGTCGTGGATGCGAACATCGAGGCGTTCAACGCCGGTCTGGAGGCCTCAAATCGATTCGGAATATGAAACCGGTACCTCTCGACACTCTGAATGCCGTCCTGGGAAAGCTCGACATCGCGGACATCAGCCGCACGACCATCAGGCAATGCGTGAACGTGTCCAATGAACTGGAAAAGATCACCGGAGAAAAATTCGTCCATCTTGAGTTCGGAATCCCCGGCCTCGAGGCCTGCGGAATAGGAATCGAGGCTCAGAAGAAGGCTCTTGACGAAGGTGTGGCTTCCGTTTACCCTCCTGCCTGCGGCATAGCGGAACTGAAGGTGAACGCTTCCCGCTTCATCAAGGCTTTCGTCGGAATCGACATAGCCCCGGCGGGCATCGTTCCGACCGTAGGCTCCATGCAGGGCTGCTACAATCTGCTGCTGGAATGTTCCCAGATGAATCCTGACAAGGACACTGTCGTCTATCTCCATCCCGGTTTTCCGTCGCATTTCGTCCAGGCCAGGGTGCTCGGACTCAAGACCAGGTCGCTCGACCTGCACGACTGCCGCGGTGACAGGTTCAGGGACAGGATGGAAGACCTTTTCCGCGACGGCAAGGTCTCGGCCGTCGTCTATTCCAATCCGAACAACCCGTCCTGGGTCTGCCTCGACGAGGATGAACTGAAAAGCCTCGGAGAACTCTGCACGAAGTACGATGTGATCGCGCTTGAGGACATGGCCTACCTGTGCATGGACTTCCGCCAGGACCGTTCCGTGCCTTTCAGACCTCCTTATCAGCCGACCGTCGGGCGTTACACCGACAACTGCGTGCTGATGATTTCAGCGTCCAAGATATTCAGTTACGCCGGTGAGAGGATCGCATTGGCCGCTATTTCCGACAAACTGTACGCGCGTGAATATCCATCGCTGAGAGAACGCTACGGCCTCGGCCGTTTCGGGGACAATTTCACGCTGACCTACCTCTATGTCAATTCTTCCGGCTGCTCGCACTCGGCGCAGCAAGCTTTCGCGAAGATGCTCGGAGCCTCCGCCGACGGGGAATATGACTTCGTGAGCCGGATGAATGAATATGCAGTCAGGGCGGCAAGGTCCAAGGAAATATTCACAAGGCACGGCTTCCGCCTTGTTTATGACAAGGACAAGGACACTGATGTCAGCGACGGCTTCTTCTACACTGTAGGCTACGGATGTATGGACGGCGCGAGCCTGCTGACCGGACTGCTGCGATGCGGAATCTGCGCCATCACGCTGACTGCCGCCAGAAGCTGCTGCGAAGGCCTCCGCGTCTGCGTTTCCATGCTGAACACCGACGAGGACTTCCGCCTGCTTGACGAAAGGCTCGGACTTTTTGTGGCTCTGCAGTCAGCGGAGTTAAGAGAAAACAGAAATGAGGTTTTGACAGAAGACATTACCGTATGAGAACAATGAGCGCCGACGAGGCTATGGGCCTCGTCAGATCGGGTGACTGGGTTTTCTTCCAGGGAAGCACGGCGGTTCCGGTCATCCTTCAGGCCGCGCTTTCGCGCAGAGCCTCGGAACTCCGTGACGTCAAGATTCTTTCAGGGTTCAACGTGACGAAAGGTCCCGCCCCGTTCTGCAGGCCGGAGTACAGGGACGCGTTCTTCGTGAACAGCCTTTTCCTCTGCGCCGACCAGAGGCAGTACGTGGCCGATGGCTACGGCAGCCTTATTCCCGGTTTCCTCGGTGAACTTCCGTCGCTGCTGCGCCGGGGCGAGATTCCGGTGGACGTAGCTTGCATCAACTGTTCGCTTCCGGACGAGAACGGCTTCTGCAGCTACAACATTTCCGCTGACCTGGCCCAGCCGGCCGTCGAGTCGGCCCGCATAGTGATCGCCCAGATCAACAGGAGCATTCCGTATCTTTACGGAACCGCTATGATCCACGAATCCGCCATCACCGCCGCCGTCGAGTGCGACGATCCTCCTGTTGACATGCAGTTCGGCCCTCCGACCCCGGTCGAGGCGGCCATAGGCTCGTTCATTGCCGCGGAGATTCCCGACGGAGCCACTCTGCAGATCGGAGTGGGCGGGATTCCGAACGCCGTGCTGAGCGGTCTGAAGGACCACAGGCATCTCGGACTGCACACCGAGGCGATGACGGACGGTGTGTTCCAGCTGATGCGCGACGGGGTGATCGACAATTCTCTGAAGAAGGTGGAACCCGGCCGGGCGGTGGCCTGCCTGGCTCTCGGCTCGCGTCAGATGTACGAGTACCTTGACCACAACAAGGACGCTGTCTTCCACGACGTGGCCTGGACGAACGATCCTCAGCGTGTCCGTCAGAATCCCAAGGCGACGGCCATCAATTCGGCGATAGAGATCGACCTGACCGGCCAGGTCTGCGCCGACAGCATCGGCGACCTGATCTTCTCGAGCGTGGGCGGCCAGCACGACTTCATGTACGGTGCGGCGCTCTCAGAAGGCGGCAAGACCTTCATCGCGATGCCGTCCCGCACCTCCAAGGGCCGCGGCAAGATCGTGGCCCATCTCGCTCCGGGAGCGGGAGTTGTCACGACACGTTTCCAGACGCAGTACGTCGTCACTGAATATGGTTGCGTGTATCTCCGCAACAAGAACCTGATCGACAGGGCGAAGGCTCTCATCTCAATAGCCCACCCGGATGACCGCGAGGCCCTCGACCGGGCCGCCCGCGAGCGTTTCGGCTACCGCTACACTCTGGAGAGGTAGTGGAGCGCCCGGCCTTTCGGCCTTTCAACTAATGTGAAAAGCGTCTCCCGTATCGCCGGCGACCCTTCCAACGAGGCCAAACCGATTCCTACAATGTCAAAGGTTCTGTAACGGAGGCCTTGACGCTGTCCGCTCACGCTGATGTTTTCACATACTTCCCGTCGTCGTTCAGGCGGATGCGGCCGGAGGAGGAGAGGAGGCTGATGCCGGCGGTCATGGACAGGAGAACCTTGTCGCCGAGACGGGCGTAGCCGAAACGCTTGGCCGCCTCGCGGGTGAGGTCGTCTTGGCTCAGCGCTCCCTGCTCCTCGATGATCTCAAGGACAGCCGCGCCGACTTCCTGCGGCGCTATGTCCATGGCGTCCCTCGAGTTGCCCGTTCTGTAAAAATCCATTTCATCCGGATTCTGGGAATCCTTCCAGTAGAATTTCCGGTCGCCGTCTTCGGTAGACTTGAGCTTGAGCTTCTCGTCATAGATGTAGTTCAGGTGGACTTTCATCCTCTGTCCGACCTGCTGGAAGCCGAAGGCCTGGGCCACGCGCCTGTTCAGCAGACTCAGGCTGACAGGAGCCTCCTTGTCGAGGACGGACTGCACCTTAATCGAAATCTTGTGGTCGAGTCCGCCGTTGTTGAATTCATCGATGCCGGCCTGCATCACGGGACTGTCCTCGGCCTCATAAGGAATTCCTGCTGAAGGAATTCCGGCCGGCTGTCCTTCCGGAACGCCGTCCTGGTCGAGAAGCTCGGTCTCCGCGGGTTCTTCTTCCTCCGGAGAAGGATTCTCTATCGCTCCGACCACTCCGGCGATGACCTTGTCCGGGTCGTTCCACCAGTCCATCGTCCAGATTCTGTGGACGTTCCATCCGAGAGACTTAAGCACGCCCGTCTGCACGATCTCCCTGTCGCGGACGGTACGGGTAGCGTCGCTGTTGTAGCCGTCGCAAAGGATGCCGAGAATGTACTTGTCCGGGTTGTCCGGGTCGATGACTCCGATGTCGATCCTGTAGCCGGAGCAGCCGATGTTCGTGCCGATATTGTAGCCTTCCGCGCGGAGGCGGCCGGCGATGGCGAGGACGACATTGTCATCGGTGTGGGAAGACGATGCCGTGTTGTAAAGAAGCGCGTCCCTGCCTCTTTCCGCATATTCAAGGAAACTCTTGAGGCCCGCCACGCCTTCCGCGTTGGTGCGGGAGAGGTTGATCTGGTCGGAGCGGAGGGTCGAGAAAACCTTCATCTCGTAGCGGGCGCGCGACACGGCGACATTGAGCCTTCGCCACCCGCCGTCGCGGTTCAGCGGACCGAAGTTGAGAGTGACATTGCCCCTCGAGTCGGGACCGTAGCCCACGGAGAAGAGAATCACATCCCTCTCGTCGCCCTGCACGTTCTCAAGATTCTTTATGAATATCTCCTCTCCACATTCCCGCGCGGCGTTCTCGAGCTGAGGGTTCGCTTTGAACAGGTCGCCGAGCAGGTCTTCGATGAGCGACTGCTGGTTGGTGTTGAAGGTGATGACACCGATGCTGCGACCTTTCCTGGCAGGGTCGGAGAGCCGTTCCTTGATCTCCTCGATGATGGCCTGCGCCTCGGCCCTGTTCTGCCTCGAGCCGCCCTTCTCATAGATTCCGTCGGGAACATACTGGTACAGGAGTTTCGTCTTGAGGTCGTCAGGGGACGGGAATGTCAGCAGTCGGCCTCCGTAGTATTTGGTGTTGCTGAAGGCGATGAGACTCTCGTGGCGGCTGCGGTAGTGCCATTTGAGGTACATCGACGGAAGGCTCAGCGCAAGGCAGTCGTCAAGGACGCTCTCGAGATCCTCTATGGCGGCGTTCTCCTCGTCGAAGTTATTGATGGCGAAGAAGTTGCTAGGAGGCATCTGGTTAGGGTCGCCGGCCACGACGACCGACCTGCCCCTCGCTATCGTCCCGACGGCCTCGCTGGTAGGCATCTGCGAGGCCTCGTCGAAGATGACAAGGTCGAACTTGAATCCGCCCGCGTCCAGGTACTGGGCCACCGAAAGCGGACTCATCAGCATGCAAGGGAAGATTCTCGGGAGGATGTCCTGGATCTTGTCGAAAAGGCTTCTGAGCGACGTGCCGCGGCAGTTGTTGCGGATGTTCTTCTGAAGGATGCCGACCGAGGACCCGTTCGAAGCCTCTCTCTGGAGCGCCGGAAGGTTCGAGGCGGCCTTGGCGTAGAGTTCTTTCCTGGTCAGGTCCTCGAAACGTCCGCACAGTTTGCGGAATCTGCGGATCTTCTCCTCGAACATCACACCGTTGAATTCCTCAAGGACAGGCTCCTGCGAGATTATGTACTCGGCGTAGGTCTTGTAGATGCCTTTCCAGAGCGCCGAGAGCGACTCCTCGGCCTTCAATCCGCCGTTTTCCACGGCTTCGGCAAGGCTTCCAAGTCCGAGCGCAGCGATGTTGGCCTTCTCCCTGTTGTAGACCGTCCATCCGCGCAGTTTCCCGATGTTGTCCGTCCATCCGCGCACGGTCCCGGCCGCCAGGTCCGCCCAGCCGGCGGATTCTCCGTCCGGCAGTTCCGCGTCAAGGTCAGCCAGCAGAGCCGCCGACCCGGCCTTGAAAGCGTCGAAGGCCTCGATGAACTCGTCGAGGACGTGGCCTTCATATTTTCTGAAAGTGGCGTGGCCGTCTTTGACCGCTTCAGCGATTCTTGCCTTGTGCGAGGCGACTGTCTGCCTGTCCCGTCCGAAGAGGGCGATCAGGTCGTTGTCTATGGCTCTGGCCGCCGCTATTCCTTCGCAGGCGTTGTCCCAGTCTTCGTCCCTCTGGCCGAAATCAGTCCCGAACGCTTTCTGCAGTTCAGCGGTCTTGAGAGCCTTGGCGCTCTTTCCGTAAGCGGCCAGGAGGTCGATGTCGGCCGAAAGCTTTTCCTTTGCCGGCCGTCTGCCGCCGTTGGCGTAGACGGCAAGTTTCCTGCAAAGGGCGTTCAGCGCGAAGAACCGGCCTATGGAGCCTTTAGCCATAGCGGCTTCATATTCATTAATGAAAGTCGCGGCCGGGATGGTGAGGATGCGCGGTGAATATGTCTTGCGGATCTGTTCTGCGAGGTCTTCGCATCTGCGGCCCTCCCTGACGGCGTTCTCAAGGGCGGCAAGTCCGTCCTCGCCGAGGCCGAGCAGGGCTGGGGTGACGGAACCGGACTCCATCAGCGTTCCGGCGAGATTCCGGAAAGCCTCCACCTGGGTCTTAGTGAGTGTCGCCGCGTCTTCTGAAAACAGGATTCTGCAGCTTTCCTTAAGCGACTTGCACATCCTTTCAGCCTGAAGGGAGGAGAGGGCCGCGGCAAGGTCGCCGGAAGGAATCCTTGTGGCCTTGACGCCGGAGAGGGGATGGCCCGCTGGCCCGCCGCAGACCGAGCAGGCGGTGATGTACTGGGACATCGCGTCCTCGATCCTTGTGATGTCGTCTTTGTCCAGCGCCAGCAGCCAGTCGAGGGCAGGCTTGAACGTCTCGCCGCCGTCCGCATAAGAGCAGTAGCGTGACAGACAGTCGTAGAGCGACACTCCGAGAGGGTAAGGCTTGTGAAGCGTGTCGAGGTAGGTCTTTATCTCGAGCCTCAGGTTCTTGATTCTGTCCGCCTCGCTGCCGAACTGCTCGCTCGAGGCTTTCTTCGTGACTTCAACCACTCGTCTGAACTGCTCCATTACCGCCGATTTCTTCGCCTTGTTGGAGTGCAGTTCAAGGCAGAACGGAGCGAGTCCGATTTCTTCCAGACGTTTCTGCACGACTTCAAGGGCGGCCATCTTCTCGGCCACGAAAAGCACTTTCTTGCCCTGGTAGATGGCGTTGGCGATTATGTTGGTGATGGACTGGCTCTTGCCTGTGCCCGGAGGCCCGTGAAGGATGAAGCTCTTGCCGCTCATCGCGGCTTCGATGGCCTCCAGCTGGGATGAATCCGCCCCGATCGGCAGCATTATCTCGCCCGGGGCGACCGCGGCGTCAAGGTCTTCGCCCGTCTGGACATCCTTGTTGACCCCGCTGTCCACCACTCCTGTCAAAAGACTGTTCACCAGAGGGTTGCTCTTCATCACCTCCGCATTGCTGTGGATATCGTTCCACATCACGAACTTGTTGAAGGAGAAGTTCCCCAGCATCGCCGTCTCTTCGAGGTCCCAGCCTTTGTATTCCATTATGCATCGCCTGATGATGCTGAACACCTCGCACAGGTCCACGCCTTTGCTGTCCTTCGGAAGCGGGTTGAGTCCCGGAATCTCCATCTGGAAGAACTGGCGCAGCATCTCCTGCAGGGTGATGTTGAACATCGTGTCCTCGTCACGGCCTCTGATGTTGTAGCCGCTCATTGCGCTCCGTCTTGTGATCTCGACCGGGACCAGCAGCAGAGGCGCGTAGCGTGGAGTTTTAGGATTGTCCGGCTCGTACCATTTCAATGTACCGAGAGTCAGGAAGAGGGTGTTGGCTCCGTTCTCCTCCATTGCCGTCCTGGCGTTGCGGTAGAGGGTGGTCAGTCTGCCCTGGAGCTCCGTCTCTGGAAGGAAGGTCCTGAGCCTCTTGTTGCCCAGGTCGGCGCTGACCGAGGCGTAGTGGAAATCGCCCGGGACCAGCGAACGGTGGCGGGCGTAGTCCGTGCTTTCAGTCCCGGCCGGAACTCCGCTGATGTTCAGCGGCTCCTTGCCGGCGAGCAGGTCTTCGACCTTGTCAAGGCCCACGGCCATTATCTGGACATAGCCGCCTCTGCGAGGGATGCTGAGCAGGTTGTTCTTCATGCTCAGGTCCAGCAGCTTGCGCTCCCAGATGGTCTGCTTGTCCACCGCAGGCCTGGCGAAAGGGTCAACCTGCCTTGGCTCGCCGCTGATGCCCGAAGGCGGGCCGGGCTGAGTCAGGACGGCGTTTTCCCAGTCCGGGTCGATGGACCCGTTTTCCATAAGCGGCAACGGACGGATGTGTTCCTCGCGGCCTTTTTTGATGTCCAGGAAAAATCCGAAGTCCTTGGCGTGGTCGTGGACGTGCGCCTCTCCCTTGACGACGGCTTCGTCGAAAGACAGTCTGTCGCCTTCCGTCATTCCTGTGGTCTCCACAAGCAGCACTTCGTTGATGCCCGCCGCGAGGCGTTTCGACAGAAGGGTGCAGTCGTCGTTGACGCAGTCGGCGAAGGTGCTGTCGACCAGCCAGCCTCCCGCGTAAGCGTGCGTGCGGTTCATAACCAGCAGCGGATGCATTCCTGCGGCCTCGAGGCAGCCTGCGTAGAGCAGAGCGATGTCGAGGCAGGTGGCGAGCCTGTCACTGAATATCCTGCCGGCCAGCCTGATCCGCTGTCCGCTGTCCTCGAAGCTTGCCGGAGGGTTGCTGTAGGATATTCCTTGCTCGGCGAGGGCTTCGTAGATGGCTCCCATCTGGAACTTCACCCTTTCAGGCCGGCCTGACTGATAGCCCTCAAGGGCGGCATCTCCGGTCCAGTCTTCAAGAATCTTCGAGGCACGTTTGAGGATGGATGCGATTCCCGGGTGGTTCGGCGTTACAAAAGCCTGTATGAGTTCCGGATACTTCCCGTTGCCCATCCACTGGTCGTAGGCCAGAAGGGTCACGGGACAGGTCTTCCTGCAGATTTCCTTTCCCTGGGCCGTGACGATGACGTCGAAGCTGCCCTCGATCCTCTCCGTCAGGGACATCAGAACGTCAGTCGAGAAGATGGTCTTGACTGAATATGCCGTGAATGTCTTTCCGGCATCTATGCCGTCTATGTTCAGCCGGCATTCCTTGATGAAGCCGGGGTCGGAGGCCAGGCTCACTTCCACGTCCTTCAACGCAGCCGTTCCGGCCGGATTGCTTATCTCGATTCTCTGCAGGAAACTGATGTGGTTCTGCTGCATCGGAAAACTGACAAGAGGGGAGTATGCTACCTTGATTCTAACCATCTATCTCAATCTTAATCTTAACCTTAATACGTTATAATATTCCTAAAAAAACGACTTGTCTCACGGCTGAAGAGAATCGCAAGAAAAAAAACACTTGTGAAAAAGACCTTTAAGCCTCTGCGGACTACAGTTCTTCGAGTTCGGAGATCCAGAGACGGACCTGCGCATCGGAAGGCATGCGCCAGTCGCCGCGCGGCGAGAAGCTCACAAGGCTGATCTTCGGGCCGTCTGGCATGCAGGAACGCTTGAACTGCTGGCTGAAGAACCTCCAGTAGAACTTCTTGAGCCACTTCAGGATGGTCTGGCCGTCGTAAGTGCCGCAGTCCTCTCCGGCCGGTTTCCCGGCGGCGGCATCCTGCTCTCTCTGGTCGATGAAGGCCCGGCAGGCAAGACTGTAGATCTTCTTCGGCGAGTAGCCGTAGCGCATGAAGTTGTAGATGAAGAAGTCGTGCAGTTCGTAAGGGCCTATTAAATCCTCTGTCTTCTGCTTGATCTCTCCCTTTGAGTCGGCCGGCTTAAGTTCCGGACTGATAGGTGTTTCCGTGACATCGATCAGAATCTCGGCGGCGGATCTGCGTCCAGGCTCTGCCGGGGCGTTGAACACGTTTCTGGCGGCCCAGCGGACAAGGTGCTTGATCAGTGTCTTCGGCACGGATGCGTTGACTCCGTACATCGACATATGGTCTCCGTTGTAGGTGCACCAGCCCAGAGCCAGTTCCGACAGGTCGCCAGTGCCGATCACCAGACCGTTCTCCTGGTTCGCCGTGTCCATCAGGATCTGGGTTCTCTCCCTCGCCTGGGCGTTCTCGTAGGTCGAATCCATCACCGCAGGGTCGTGGCCGATGTCCTTGAAATGCTGTTCCACGGCAGGCACGACTGAAATCTCCTTCGTGGTCACTCCGAGAATCTCCATCAGGTCCACCGCATTGGATTTGGTCCTCGTGGTAGTGCCGAGTCCCGGCATAGTGATGCCGATGACGTTCTTGCGCGGAATGCCAAGACGGTCGAATGCCATCACGGTCACGATCAGGGCCAGAGTGCTGTCCAAGCCCCCGGATATTCCCAGAACGGCTGTCCTGCAGCCTATGTGTTCCAGCCTCGCGACTAGGCCTGTGGTCTGGATTTGGAGAATCTCCTTGCTGCGCTCGTCGATTTCTGACTGGTCGCCTTCCGGCAGGAAAGGATGCGGCTCAACATAGCGGTGTAGAACCCTCTCGAAGTCAGTCGGGGCCGCCGGCCCGAGGTCGTAGTAGGAGTAGAGGTTTGAATATTCACAGGCGGACGTCCCGTCAGGCGTCATTCCGCGGAAGGAGTTCTTCTTCTGGCGCAGCACGTTGAGCCTCTCGATGTCGAGGTCGGCCGTGATCATCGTGTCGTGGAGCTGGAAACGCTCGTTCTCCGCGATGATCTCGCCGTTCTCGCAGATGATCGACGAGCCTCCGTAGACAGTGTCCATCGTGGACTCTCCGTAGCCGGAGGAACAGTAGATGTAGCCCGAGACCGTGCGGCCCGACTGGTTGGCCAGCAGTTCCTTGCGCTGCTGGTGCTTCGTCATCACTTCGTTGGAGGCGGAGATGTTGACGATGATCTGCGCCCCTGAAGGAGCGAGGAAGGAGGACGGAGGGACAGGCGCCCAGAAGTCCTCGCAGATTTCGATGCCGAACGTGGCCTGGCCTACGGTGAAGAGCAGGTTGGGGGAGATGTTGCATTTCTGCCCGCAATACTTGATGACTGACTCGAAACCGTCTCTGTAGTAGTTCTTTCCGTCATCGACGAAGCGGCCGGTAGAAGAGTTTCCCGGTCCGAGAAAGTCCGCTCCCGAGGCGAACCAGCGGCCCTCGTCGAACTCGGCGTAGGTCGGGAGGTAGATCTTCGGCACGATGCCCTTGAGGCCTCCGTTCCTGATCGTCAGGGCGCAGTTGTAGAGCCTGCCGCGGAAACGCACGGGAGCTCCGATGACCACGGTCACGTGCTTGCCTCTGGTGAAATTGATTATCCTGCCGACGGCCTCCTCGGACTTTGTCAGCAGGAGGTTCTGTCCGAAAAGGTCGAGGCAGGTGTAGCCCGTCACCGAAAGCTCCGGGAACACCACCAGCGAGGCCTGTCCGTTTTCCGCCTTCTCGATCAGGCGGCAGATTGATTCGGCGTTGTGGTCCACGTCCGCCACCTTCACTCTCGGTACGGCGGCCGCTACCCTGAAGAATCCAAGATCCATCTTTTATGAATATTTACGAATATCTGAACTGAAAACTCTTGTCTAAGCGTTGGCGGGGTCGTTGCCGCTGTCGTAGCTGTCCCTTTCCCGGCGGATCCTTTCGTTGACCGACCTCGCGATTCCGCGGTAAAGGAAGTACAGTCCGATGACCACGATTCCGATGTTCATCCAGAGCGTGCCGGCTCCCTTGAAAAGCAGTACGGAGCCATAACCCAGCGCGAACACCGCAAAGACATAGTAGATGATGTGAATGTACTTCATTGCGTTCTAAATTCTTTCTATCATTCTTGTGAAGATCGCGCACATCCTGTCCGCAGCGGCGTCCGCAGCCTTGATCACGTCGTTTCCGTCGTTGACGTAGTCGGGAGCGTAGTCGTCGTGGGCCTCGTTCGTGATCACCGACATTCCGAACACGGGAATGTCAGAATGCCTGGCCACGATCACTTCCGGAATCGTGGACATTCCGGTGGCGTCTCCGCCGATGATGCGGATGTACTTGTATTCCGCAGGTGTCTCGTAAGTCGGACCGGTTCCGGCAAAATAGACTCCTTTGTGGACCTTGATGCCAAGTTCGCCGGCGATCTCCTCGGCCAGCGCGATCAGACCGAGGTCGTATGGCCTTGTCATGTCGGGGAAGCGCGGTCCGAACTCGTCGAGATTCGGTCCCAGCAGCGGATTCGGCAGATGGTTGAGGTGGTCCTTGATGATCATCAGGTCGCCGACTTTGTAGTCGTAGTTGACTCCGCCGGCAGCGTTCGAAACGAACAGGTATCTGATTCCGATGACCTTCATCACTCTGATCGGCAGCGTGACAAGTTCCATCGAGTAGCCTTCGTAGTAATGGATTCTGCCCTGCATGGCTATGACCGTCTTTCCGCCGAGTTTCCCGACGATGAAGTTGCCTTTGTGGCCGATGGCCGTTGAGACAGGGAATCCCGGAATCGTCCGGTAAGGGATTGTTATCGGGTCCAGGATGCTTTCGGCGAGTTTGCCGAGTCCGCTTCCAAGCACGATGCCGACCTCCGGTTTGAGGTCGCCGAGCTGCCGTTTCAAACAGTCGGCCGCTCCATAGATTTTTTCTGCTCTAGGATCCATATTCAGTATTGGTTTGCGGTTGGTTATTTGATTTCGTTCAGGACCGTGCGCGCTCCCTGAAGAATGATTTTCTCTCCGTAGACATTGCGGTTGCGCATCACGAACTTTCCGCCGGCAATCAGTGAAGAGATGCAGTCGCTGTGGGCGGAATAGATGAAGTTGGCAAGGAACGGGCCGGGGGAGAGGAAGAAGGTGTTGTCCGTGTCGACTATCTGTATGTCAGCCTCATAGCCTTCTTCTATCCTGCCTGTCTTGAGACCGAATGCCTTGGCTCCGTTGACGGTGGCCATCTCGAGCAGTTCGTTCAGAGGCAGTGCGGAAGGGTCCTTCCTCCAGGCTTTCTGGAATATGGCGGTGGTCTTCATCGCTTCCAGCATGTCAAGGTTGTTCGATGAGGCGCAGCCGTCGGTGCCGAGGCAGACATTCGCTCCGGCATCTCTCAGTTCCTTCCACTTGAACTTGTAGCCGGAAGCCAGCTTTGTGTTCGAGTTGATGTTGTGGACGCAGTTGACGTGGCGTTCTCCGAGTATCTCGATGTCTCGGTCCGAAAGCCAGAGCGAATGCGCCGCGATCACATCGGGTCCCAGAACTCCGAGCCTGTCAAGATATTCGACCGGAGACAGGCCGCCGTGGGCCGCCTTGCAGTCCAGGTCCTCGCGCTCGGATTCCGCAATGTGGATGTGGATCTTCAGATTGTTCCTGCGGGCATATTCAGTACCCCAGAGTATCGTTTCTTCGCTGACCGTGTAGATCGAATGCAGGCCGACGGTGAAGATCGCTCCCGGGTTCCATCCCGGCACGGTCTCGTACATCTGGATGCACTGCTCCTTCTCCCGGGCTGCCTCCTCCGGGTTGAACCTGTCAAGGAAAACATAGGACACGGCGCTTCTGATTCCCATTTCGGACGCGGCTATCCTGGCTGTGGGGGAGAACCAGTACTGGTCGTTGAACATCGTCGTTCCGGTCTTGATCATTTCCAGCGCGGCCGCCTTGGTGCCCCAGTAGATGAACGGCGCGTCAAGCTTGGACTCCACCGCCCAGATGTCATCGAGCCATTTCTGCAGGTTCATGTCTTCGCCGATTCCTCTCATCAGCGACATCGCCGCGTGGGTGTGCATATTGATGAATCCCGGAACGGCCACCTTTCCCTTGCAGTCCATTGTCTCCACTCCCGAAGCCGGCTTGGGTCTGCCGTCGGAGTGCGGCTCGATCCCGGCTATGATTCCGTCGGCTACAGTGATGTCCACCTGCCTTCCGTCGAGTGTGATATCCTTAAGAAATATTCTGTCCATAGTTTTATGGCTTATGTGATGTTTTTTGTGATAAAATTTTTCAAATATAATGAAAAATCGAATATTATGGTACAGAAGCGGGCCTGAGACGAAAAAAGGCGGCTGAAACCAGCCGCCTTTCCAACATATTCGTAAATCATCTACTCCGCATAGGAAGCAGGCACGAAATCGGATTTGAGAAGATAGTCGGCGCACATCTTCATGCTCTCCTTCCAGTCCCCGTTCGTGAAGGCCTCGATCTCGACTACGATGCCCTTGACACCGGCGATGCCGATGTTCTTGAAGATCGCGTCGAAGCCGACCATTCCGCTCTCTCCGAGTTCACGATGGTCCTTGATGTGGAGAAGGGTGAAACGGCCAGGGTACTTCTTGAAGTACTCGACAGGAGAAACCTGACCTCTGACGGCCCAGTAAACGTCCATCTCGAAGAATACAAGTTCAGGATCGGTGTTCTCGAGCATATAGTCGTAGATCACCCGGTCTTCGACCTTCTTGAATTCGTGCGAATGGTTGTGGTAGCCGAACTTCATACCGTTTTCCCTGCATTTCGCACCGATGGCGTTGAAGTAGTCGCAGTAAGTCTTGAGACCTGCAAGAGTCTCGGGAACAGGGAAGCCGGGGCAGACGATGTACTCGCAGCCAGCTGCTTTGTGGGCGGCAATTGCCTGGTCCCACCACTTCATCGATTCCGTGAAGTCTCCGCTTGCAAGTTCTTCAGCAGAAAGACTGTGACCGATGTGGGTGGAGAATGACTTCAGCCCTGCGGCTTCAAGGTCGGCCTTGTAGGTTTCAGGATCGACTCCGTAGAGTTTGCCGTCTGAATAGCACGCCGCCTCGACAGAGGTATAACCCATTTCGGCGAGAGCCTTCAGAGCCTCCGTGTGATTCTCGGCATACTTTTCAGGATTGCCGATAACGTCTCTGATGCTGTAAAGCTGGACGCTGATGTCCTTCTTCACCTGATTCTCGACAGGTTTCCCTGTCCCGCAGGAAAC
This sequence comes from bacterium, assembly GCA_963640265.1. Classification (GTDB taxonomy): domain Bacteria; phylum Bacteroidota; class Bacteroidia; order Bacteroidales; family UBA932; genus Cryptobacteroides. The sequence goes on from CAVHYF010000010.1 coordinate 35,140, forward strand.
AGTTCCGGCGAGAAGCAGAGAAGCCATAAGAAGATAAGCCGCTTTCATACCTTAGTCAAGCACTTTTACGCGGATGTTGCGGTACCACACGTCGTCTCCGTGATCCTGGAAACCGATGTAGCCTTCGTGGTTCTCACCGCCGCAGTTGTTGAGGAGTTCGAAAGCGATAGGCCAGTTTTCCTTAGAGAACTTTGATGCCTGAAGCATATCGGTCCACTGCTGGGTCCACAGGTGGTACTCTACGACGTTCGCATCGTTCTGGCCGTGTACTACCGTTCCCTTGTAAACCATTATCTTGGCCTTGTTCCACTCGCCGAAAGGATTCTGGTTCTGTGGCTTGGCTGGAATCATGTCGTAGAGGGAAGCAGACTGGCGGTTGCCGTCGACTCCGAGGAGTGCGTCCGGATGGTTCGCGTTGTCGAGCACCTGATATTCAGGAGCGGAAACATAGATAGGAGCCCAGACAGCGGTTCCGTCTTCCTTGACTTCCTTGATTTCCTGAGCAAGATAGAGGATGCCGGAGTTGCCTCCTTTGGAAACCTTCCATTCGCACTCGAGCTGGAAGTTCTTGAACTTGTGGGCGAAGATGATGTCGCCGCCTTCCCCTGTCTGGCCTTCGCCTGTACCTGTGCCGGAGAACTTGATGCAACCGTCCTCGATGGTCCAGCGTGAAGGAACGTTGTCCTTGCCGTAGCCGCGCCATCCGTTGAAGGTCTCGCCGTCAAAAATGACATAGTATCCGTCCTTGTCCTGAGGTAGGGATGCGAGGTCAACCTGAGGCTTCTCTACGTTGATGTATTCAGGAGCACCTTCTTTGGCGACCTTGGTCTCGACCGTCTCTGTGCCGGTCCACTGGATTTCCGCAGGTGCGGCGGCCTTCTTGTTACCGTTGCCGCAGGATACCGCTGACATAGCCATAAGCGCAGCTGCCGCTGCATAAGTTATCTTTTTCATTTTGCTGTTTTGTTTTTGATTGTTCTTTCATTCATTATTCAGGCATCTCAGGAAGGGCGTAGCCGTTCCGGTACTGACGCTTGATCAGGTTGGCGGCGAACTGGCGCGCGTTGACAGGCTCGGTGTACTTGTTCTCGAAGGTAGGGTGTCCGTCGTGGATCGAGAAAGCGTCCTTCTCGAGAATCTTGATGGTGGCGTCTTCCGGAATGTTGGTGAACTCCATCTTCTCTCCGTCCCAGTCAAGAACCTGGTTGAGAGCCTGAAGCCTTACGGCTGCGACGCCGAGGTCAACCATCTCGACGAACGGACCGGCCTCGCTGAAGTCAGACATTGAAGGTACTCTTGAGTCAGGGTCTTCCTTGCAGGCGCGGATCCAGTCCTGCTGGTGTGATACGGTAACTTCGCGAAGGAGGTGAGGAACTTCAGGCTTCCTTCCGGAAACGAGGATAGGATCGTTGCCGTAGCAGCCGGCAATCATTATGTCCTTGGTGCCGTAGAAGATGCTGCAGCCGCCGTTGATGTTGAGGTCGAATCCTGCAGGAAGTCCCTCCGGCCTCTCCGGTTTGAAACCGCCGTCGAACCAGCGGATGTCAACCTCAGGAAGGGCGAGTTTGGACATATTGTCCCTTGCAGGGTATTTCAGGTGAATCATCTCGGCGCTCGGGCAGCAGTCTGTCAGCACGTTTGTGGAGCTGGCCTCGACCTGTGTCGGATAACCGAGCTTGAGACCCTTGAAAGGAACGTGCATTATGTGGCAGGCCATATCGCCCATCGCACCCGTACCGAAATCCCACCAGCCGCGGAAGTTCCAAGGAGTGTAGATCGAGTTGTAAGGACGCATAGGGGCGGGTCCGATGAATGATTCCCAGTTGAGGGTGCTTGGGACAGGCTGCACTTCGGTAGGTCTGCTGAGTCCCTGAGGCCAGATTGGACGGTCGGTGAAGCAGTCAACTCTCTTCACCTCTCCGATTTCTCCGTTCCAGAGCCACTCGATGGCTTTCCTTGTTCCGGGACTGGATGCTCCCTGGTTGCCCATCTGGGTGGCGACGCGCATCTTGGCGGCGAGCTTGGTGAGGAGCCTTGCCTCATAGACTGTGAGGGTCAGAGGCTTCTCGACGTAGACGTGCTTGCCGGCGGCCATCGCCTGGGCGGCTATGATGGCGTGCGTGTGGTCCGCGGTGGCGACCATAACGGCGTCAGCCTGGTCGAGCATCTCGTCGAACATCACGCGGTAGTCGTTGTACTTCTTGGCCTGAGGATACTTGTTGAAGACGTGGTCGGCATACTTCCAGTCAACATCGCAGAGTCCGATGATGTTTTCGGTCTCCATCTCGGAAAGGTCGGAAGCTCCGCGGCCTCCGATGCCCACGCCGAGGATGTTGAGCTTGTCGCTCGGAGCTGTCTTCTTTTTCTTCTCTTTCTTAGGAGTCTTTTCTCCTGCGATGATGATGTTAGGCGCAACTGCAAGTCCTGCAGCCACAGCTGTTCCTGTTTTCAGGAAAGAGCGTCTGGAGATGTCTTTGCTCATATTTCAGTGTGTTTTATGTGTTGGTGATTGTTTATGTGTCCGTGTTTGTGCGGATAGAGCCGCTAAAGTTCGTCGAAGTCCACGTCGGTGAACGAGTCTTTGACCCGGACGTCCTTGTCCGGCTCGGGGCCGTTGTGTTCCGGCACGTCCTTCAGGAGATTCGTCTTCATATAGGAAAGCACCTCCGAGAGACCTTCCTGGAATTTTTCAAAATCCTCCTTGTAAAGAAATATCTTGTGCTTGTCGAAGCTGAATCCGCCGTCGGCGTCCTGTCTGCGCTTGCTTTCAGTGATGGTGAGATAATAGTCGTTGTTGCCCTTTGTGGTCTTGACGTCAAAGAAATAGGTTCTTTTTCCGGCCCTGACCGGCTTGGAGTACACATCCTCTGAGTTGCGGTCAGCGAAATTCGACCGCTCGTAATCATCTTTGTACATCTTGCGCTGAATGTTTTGTTATCCGCACAAATTTAAGAAAAATCTGAAATTGTTGTGTTATATTTGCATAAAATTTAAGGATAAGTATGCTTAACAGAAGAATTCTGCGGATTAAGGCTTTCAAGGCTCTGTACAGTTACGCCGAGAATCCGTCGATGACGCTTGCGGACACTGAGGCGATGCTTGAAGAGTCCTGCGAGGCGACCCGGTCGCTGTATCTTTTGATGCTTGCGATAATCCCGAGTCTGACGGACGAGGCTCTGGCGAGAATAGAGAATGCGCGCAAAAAGTTCAATCCGACCGACGAGGAGAGGAATCCCAACCTGAAGTTCACGAGGAACGGGATTGCCCGGATTTTCCGTGAGGATCCCGACTTCCGCAAGATTCTGTCCAGGCGCAAACTTTCCTGGGAACCGTACGACGTGCTTGTCAGAAACGTTTACGATTCCGTCTGCACCAAGGATTACTACAAGGCATATATGGCTTCGCCCGGGCAGTCTCTCGCTGAGGACGCCGGCCTGTTCATAAAGATTTTTGAAGAGGAGTTCGTCGACAACGAAGAACTCGCCGTCATTCTTGAGGACCTTTCTATCTACTGGTGCGATGACCTGGCATATTCGTTGACCGCCTGCTGCGACTCGCTCAAGCTTCTTGCGAAGGGACAGCGCTGGTCGCTGCCGCCGCTTTACCGCAGCGAAATGATGGAGTCCAAGGATGTCGAGAGCGACAAGTCGTTCATCTACAAGGTGCTGCGCACTGCGTACGCCAATTTCGGCAAATATGCTCCGATGGTCGCCGGCAACACCGCGCAGTGGGAGAAGGACAGGCTGTTCACCGTCGACACAGTGCTGATCGTGATGGGCCTTTCCGAAGCGAAGGCGTTCCCCGGCCTCCCGGTGCGCGTGACCATCAATGAATATGTCGAAATCACCAAGTACTACAGCACTCCGAAGAGCCGCTCTTTCGTCAACGGCCTTCTTGACCGTCTCATCAAAAAACAGATTGAGGAGGGGGATATAGTGAAGACCGAAAAAATTGCTTAAATTTGTAAACGTTAAAAAAACAATAGGAAATGAATATTCTTGCAATCACACTTCTGCAGGCCGCTCCGGCCACAGCTCCCGCACAGCCTGGAACGGGCGGCGGCGCTTTCTGGATCATGATCATCGCTATGTTCGTGATAATGTGGCTCTTTATGATCCGTCCGCAGCGCAAGCAGCAGAAGGAACTCGAGGCGTTCCGCAACGGCCTCAAGAAGGGAGACAAAGTCGTGACCGCCGGCGGCATCTACGGTACCGTGCACGAGATCAAGGACAGGACTGTCCTCATCCAGGTTGACGGCGACGTGAAGCTCAGGGTTGACAAAAACTCCCTTGTCAGGGACTACACCCAGGACACAGTGCAGAAATAAAAGGCCGGCTTTTCCGTTTTGAAGATGTGGAAGGATCGGCTCCATAGACTTCTGGGAAGGCTTCAACTGGACGGGAGAGACATTACGGTTTTCCTGGTGTCTCTCTTGCTTGCGTTCAGCATCTGGCTCATCCACAACCTTTCCCTGTACTACTCCGACACGATGAACGTGCCGGTGGTGGCCGAGTGCAACATCGAAGGGCACTCCAACCGGTCTTCCAATTCGAACATCATAGCGGCAAGATGCCGCACGTCCGGCTTCTCGCTCCTGCGCAACCGCCATCAGGCCAAGCGCAAGGCGGTGGTTGTCCGTTTCGATCCCAAGGACATGCACTGCAATGAGGGTGAACTGTTCACCGTCAGCGCCGCCGAACTCGGCAACTACGTCACCGAGATTTTCGGAGATGACGTGAGGCTCGAGTCGTTCCTGTCCGAGACCGTCCAGTTCAGGTTTCCTTTCGAGAACCACAAGAGGGTTCCTGTGCAGGCCGTGCAGGTGGTCAGCTTCAAGCCTCAGTATATGGCGATGGGCCAGATGAAACTGCAGCCGGATTCCGTTACGGTCTATGGCGAGCCGTTCCATCTGGAGAACATCGACAGGGTGTTCACAAGGACGATAGACCTGCCGAACCTGAAGTCCAGCGCCCACGGAAGCGTCAGAATCGAGCCGGTTTCCGGGATAAGGATGTCTGAAACTGAAGTGAACTACACCCTGGACGTTACCCGCTATGTGGAAATCCGTTCAGAGGTGTCGGTGCAGGTGCGGAATCTGCCTGCCGGAAAGAAGATGTCAGTCTATCCATCCACGGCCACGGTTCTGTTCAAATGCGCTTTCCCGCTGTCCCAGGATCCTACGCAGGACGTTCAGTTCTACATCGACTATCTTGATTTCCAGAAATCCATAGGCGGCAAATGCGTCGCGCACGCAAGCCGCGTTCCGAACGGGGTCATTGAATGTACGCTGACTCCTGAAGTCTTTGACTGTGTGGAGGTGGGCAAGCAATGAAGACGGTAGCGGTCACTGGAGGAATAGGCAGCGGCAAGAGCACGGTGTGCTCGATGCTTGCTTCGCGCGGGATTCCGGTCTATGATTCGGATTCTGCGGCGAAAAGACTCTATCTTGCCGACCGGACGCTGCTGGATGACATAGAGGAGGCTTTCGGCTGCGGCATAAGACAGTCCGACGGCACTCTGGACAAGGCAAAGTTGTCGTCGATAGTGTTTTCCGCTCCTGAAAAGCTGAAGACGCTGAACGGCATCGTGCATCCTGCGGTCCTGCGCGATTTCAAGAGATGGAACGCGATGCAGTCGTCAAGGCTTGAAGGGAAGTCTGAACCCGGAATGTTCTGGGGAAAGGAACCGTTCTGCGTGCTTGAGTCGGCGATTATCCTGGACTGCCCGGAATTCGGCCCGGTGATCTCCAGAACCGTGCTGGTCGACGCGCCCCTGAACGTGAGGCTGAAGAGGGCCTGCGAGAGGGACTGCGCCTCGCGGGATGAAATCATCAGAAGGATGGCCGCCCAGCATTTCGACGTGTCGAAGGTCGACGCCATAATCCGCAACGACGGTACTTTCGCGCAGCTGGTCAAGGCAGCCGCGGAAGTTTTCCGGAAACTCAAGCTGTGACCGGCCCGGAAAGGGCATAAGGTAAAAAGAAACAAACAACAAGTAAACTATAGGAATATTATGAAGACAGATCTTTCGAAAATTCTTTCCATTTCGGCCAGGCACGGCCTTTTCAGGTATGTCGCACAGGCCAGGAACGGTGTCATAATCGAGGCGCTTTCCACGGGAGCCAGGAGCATGGCCGATGCCAAGAGCCGCATCACCACTCTGGCTGACATCTCCATCTACACCACGGAAGGCGAAATCAAGCTGCGCGAGGTCTTCGTCAAGCTCAATGAAGTCCTCGGCGACGCTGACGCACCCGGCGCCAAGTCAGCTCCGGAAGAGCTCAAGGAACTTTTCGCCAAGGCCGTTCCGGATTACGACGGCGACCGTTTCTATGTTTCGCACATGAAGAAGGTCGTCGAATGGTACAATGAACTGAAGAATTACGCTTCTCTTGATTTCGAGAATCCCGACGAGGAGGCAGCGGAAGAGGGCGCAGAGTCCGAAAATAAGGCTGAAGAATAGTGAAATCGCTGCAGGTCATAACATTAGGCTGTTCCAAGAACACGGTTGACACTGAGCATCTTCTTGCTCAGGTGAAGGACTCTTACCGGATTCTTCCGGATGAAGGGGCCGGTCCCGCCGATGTCCTGCTGGTCAACACCTGCGGTTTCATCGGCGATGCAAAGGAAGAATCAGTCCAGGCTGTCCTGGCTGCGGCTGAACGCCGGAAGTCAGGCGAAGTCGGCAAGCTGCTGGTCTTCGGCTGCCTTTCGCAGAGATACCTTTCGCAGATGCCGGCGCTTGTTCCCGAAGTGGACGGCTGGTTCGGAGCCAGGGATCTCGCTCCGATTGTAAGGGCGCTTGGATGCGTACCGTCGGAAACTCCCGGCAGGCTTCTGTCCGGCCGCAACGCCTATGCATACCTGAAGATTTCCGAGGGCTGCGACCGCAGATGCGCCTACTGCGCGATACCTTTCATCAGGGGGGCGCACAAGTCGGTTCCGATGGAGACTCTGGTCAGCGAGGCCGAATCCCTTGCCGCTTCCGGAGTGAAGGAACTGATACTGATCGCCCAGGACACGACTTTCTACGGTCTTGACCTTTACCGCCGCCGCGCCCTTGCCGAACTGCTCAGGAAACTTTCGGCCGTGGAAGGAATAGAGTGGATCAGAATCCATTATTCCTATCCGGCTGACTTCCCGGAAGATGTCCTTGACGAGATGGCCGCAAACCCTAAGGTCTGCAAGTACTTGGACATCCCCCTTCAGCACATCTCGGACAAGGTTCTCGACAAGATGCACCGCCAGGTCACCGGAGAATGGACCAGGTGCCTGGTCCGCCGGCTTCGCGAGCGTGTGCCGGGTGTGGCCCTCAGGACCACGATGATTGTCGGCCATCCCGGCGAAGGCAAGAGGGAGTTCGCGGAACTGCTTGACTTCGTAAGGGAAGCGAAGTTCGAACGGTTGGGGGCGTTTGCATATTCAGAGGAGGAAGGTACGTTCGGAGCCGCGAATTACCGCGATTCCGTCCCGAAGAAGGAGAAGGAGCGCCGTCTGGCCGAACTGATGCAGGTGCAGAGCGGCATATCCTTCGCTTTCAACGAATCCCGCGTGGGAACGCGCGAGCGTGTCCTTGTCGATGAATATGCTGACGGAGTTCTGATCTGCCGGAGCCGGTACGAGAGTCCGGAGGTGGACGGCGAGATCATTGTCAGCTATGACGCGGAGAAATTCTCCGGGACTCCGGCCGAGGAACTTCGGGGAAAGTTCATAGACGTGAAGATAACGGGCGCCGATGAGTACGACCTCATCGCGGTGCCCGTGTAATGATATTCGGAAAATATGAAAATCGCTCCATTGGCGGCAGCGCTTTTCGCGCTGGTTTCCTGTGCGCCGCAGGCTTTTGTGATAACCCCGGAGATGAGGGGACCGTCGAAGTCGGGACTCGACCTCGCCGGCAAGTCCATCGCCGTGGTTTACTCCACGGACGGCAATTTCCGCAACCTTGCATTCAATTCATCAGCCGCGGACGGATTCGCCACCCGGTTGGAGGAGGACTATTTCGGGGGCGAGCGGACCGTCGGGATGTTCACTGTCGAGACCGGAAACGGAGCGGACTACACTGTCAAGGATTCGCTTGTCAGCCTTGTCCTGCAGACCGGAAAGGATGTTGTATTCCTGTTCGGCACTCCGGAGCTCGGCATTCCTGCGGTCGGCGCCCCGATGAAGATCATCGGGAAGAATCTCCCTGCGGATTCGTCCTACGTGTCTCAGGTCACCATCCCGTTCAGAACCAGAATCTATGTCTATGATTCGATGAACAGGAGCGACAAGGCTCTGGGTTTCTCGGGCAGCAAGAACCTGACCGTTGAAGTTTACGGTGACGGAAAATCGTCTGACGACGACATCAGGTCGGCTGTCTGGAGCCGGATTTCCAGAAGCGCCGAGAATGCGGGCTACACCGCCGCGTCATCCTTCTCACCGACCTGGAAAACCGATGAGTTCCACGTCATCTATTACGACGGCGCCGAGGATGCCTGGGACAAGGGAGCCGAGTATGCATATTCATTCAAATGGAAGGAGGCGATCGCGCAGTGGACGACCCTGCTCGGATGCCGGAGCGTGGAAAAGAAGGCGTGCGCTGCCTACAACCTGGCTCTCGGGTGCTTTATGGCAGGACAGCCGGACCTGGCCCTGGAGTGGCTTGACCGCTCCGACGGCTATATGCCGGTCAGCCTGTCCGCATCTCTCAGGAACAAGATAAGACAGTACACAGGAAAGCAAAGCAGCCGATGAAGAACGAATACGACGTCATAATTGTAGGCGGAGGCATTACGGGAGCCGGAACTGCAAGAGATTGCGCTTTGAGGGGACTCAGGGTGCTTCTTGTCGAAAGGTCTGACATTGCGACCGGAGCCACCGGCAGGAACCACGGCCTGCTCCACAGCGGGGCGCGGTATGCCGTAACCGACAGGGAATCCGCAACTGAATGCATCAAGGAAAACCTGATCCTGAAGAAGATAGCCCGCCATTGCGTGGATGACACTTCCGGATTGTTCATAACTCTTCCGGAGGATGATCTGGCCTACCAGGACACTTTCGTGAAGTCCTGCACCGCGGCCGGAATCGAGGCCGAAGTCGTCAGCCCGGAGGAGGCGATCAGGATGGAGCCTTCGGTCAACCCGGCTCTCATCGGGGCGGTAAAGGTTCCGGACGGCTCGGTGGACCCGTTCAGGCTGTGCGCATCGAATATGCTGGACGCCAAGATGCACGGCGCGAAGGTACTGGTGTACTCGGAAGTCACGCAGTTCATCAAGGAACAGGACACCGTCGTCGGAGTGAAAGTGCTTGACCACCGAACCGGAATCGTCACGGAATACTATGCTCCGGTGACTGTGAACGCGGGAGGCATCTGGGGCCATCGCATCGCCGGCATGGCCGGGGCCAACATAAGCATGTTCCCTGCCAAGGGCGCTCTGCTGATTTTCGCCCACAGGGTGAACAGCGTGGTGCTGAACCGTTGCCGCAAGCCGGCCAACGCCGACATTCTCGTGCCGGGCGACACTGTCTGCGTCATCGGAACGACTTCGACCAGAGTTCCTTACGAAGAGTGCGACCATCTGAAGGTCACTCCGGACGAGGTGGATCTCCTGCTGACTGAAGGGGCCAAACTCGCTCCTTGCCTTGCGCAGACCCGCGTTCTGAGGGCCTACGCCGGAGTCCGCCCTCTCGTGTCGGCCGACAACGATCCTTCGGGCCGAAACATCAGCCGCGGAATAGTCTGTCTTGACCACGAGAGCCGCGACGGAATCAAGGGTTTCATCAGCATCACCGGAGGCAAGCTTATGACCTACAGGCTGATGGCCGAGCAGGCCACAGATGCGGTCTGCAGGAAACTGGGCCGTTCCGCGGCCTGCGTCACCGCCGAGACACCTCTGCCTGGATCCGAAAAAGGAGGCATCGAGGATGTGTCGAAAAGCATCTGGAGCGTACCGACTATGGTTCAGAAAGCGTCTGCCGGGCGTTTCGGCACCCAGGCCGCCAGGTTCGATTTCAACGGAGACGGGAAAAGCAGCCTTGTCTGCGAGTGCGAGGAAGTTTCCGTTGCCGAGGTGGATTCGGCGATCGAGCACCTGGAGGTGAACAACCTCGTGGACCTGCGCCGAAGAACACGTTTCGGTATGGGTACCTGCCAGGGAGAACTTTGTGCCTGCAGGGCGGCCGGCCGTCTTGCCAGGGCGAGAAACTGCGCATCCAAGGCACGCGCGGACCTGAAAGCGTTTCTGAACGAAAGGTGGAAGGGAATGTACCCTGTGGCCTGGGGCGAGACTCTGCGCGAGAGCGCCTACACGCAGTGGGTCTATTCCGAAGTGCTTGGCGTGGATGAAGATATTTAAAGGGTGAATTATGATTGGATTTGACGTAGTCTTGATCGGCGGCGGGCTTTCCTCGCTCGTCTGCGGCATAAAGCTGCAGAAAGCCGGACTTGGATGCCTGATCGTCTCGGCCGGGCAGAACGCCCTGCATTTTTCTTCCGGAGCGTTCGGACTGCTCGGACGCATGCCGGGCGGCGAACCTGTAAGCGACCCGCTTGCGGCGATACCGTCCCTGCCGGCCGAGCATCCATATTCAAAGATAGGAGCGGAAAAGGTTTCTGAATATGCCGCCTCGACTCCCGGTTTCTTCGCCTCCTGCGGAGTGAGCCTGCGCCCAGCAGGAGACGGCGGCAATGGCTTCCGCCTTACGGGACTCGGCACCCTGAAGCCGGCCTGGCTGGTGATGGATGAAGTCGCCACGCTTTCTTCAAAGGATGGGAAGATAGGTAGAAAGGCATTGATAGTCAACTTCTCCGGCTTTCTGGACTTCAACACGGCGTTCATTGCCGAGAGCCTTGAGAAGAGGGGTGTTGAGTGCAGGATCGAGAGCGTGAAGATGGACGAGGTCGAGATTCTGAGGAAGAATCCTTCCGAGATGCGTTCGGTCAACATAGCCCGAGTGATGGACAACGAAAAGAACTGGAAACAGTTCGGTCACAGTGTGCAGAAACTTCTCGACGGTGAGGATGTCGTGGTTCTGCCCGAGGTCTTCGGACTTGAAAACCCTTCGGTGCCTGAGTGGCTCCGTCAGATGATCTCCGCCAAGGTGCTGTTCCTCGGAACGACACCTCCGTCCGTGCCGGGAATCCGCACCCAGAGGCTTCTGAAAAAAGCCTTCGAGAATGCCGGCGGCACTTTCCAGGCAGGCGACGAGGCTCTCGACCCTTGCTTTGAAGACGGCAGAGTAAAAAGCATTCGTACGGCCAACCTCGGCTCGATCCGCATCGGAGCCAAGGCGTTCGTGCTGGCCAGCGGCAATCTTTTCGGCAAAGGTCTCGTGTCCTCTCCGGACAAGGTGTGCGAGCCTGTCTTCGGTCTGGATGTGGACTGCCCGGCACAGAGAGGCGACTGGTACAGCGAGGACTTTTTCGCCGGGCAGAAGTTCACGGCTTTCGGCGTGAAGTCCGACGGGAAATTCCATCCGTACAAGGACGGAGTCGCTGTTCCGAACCTTTACGTGATCGGTTCGGAGGTAGGCGGCTGTTCTCCGCTCGAGGAGGGAAGCGGAGCAGGCGTGGCGGTGATGACCGCTTTCAGCGCGGCTGATTCGATTCTTGAACAAAAATAGCAGGATTTACGAATATGCAGGAGAAGAACATAAGTTTCAACAATTTCGAGCAGTGCATCAAATGCACTGTCTGCACGGTCTATTGCCCTGTCGTCGCCGTGAATCCTTCTTATCCCGGACCCAAGCAGGCCGGACCCGACGGGGAACGTCTCCGCCTGAAGAACGGCTATTTCTTCGACGAGAACCTGAAGTACTGCATGAACTGCAAACGCTGCGAGGTGGCCTGCCCTTCAGGCGTGAAGATCGCCGACCTGATTCAATCTGCCCGCCGCCGGTACGGCAGGAAGACACCAGGCCTCCGCGACAGGATTCTGGCTTCTACTGACTTTATGGGCAGCGTGGCCAGACCTTTCGCTCCGGTCGTCAACGCCGTGATGGCCACAAAGCCTGCGAAAGCCCTTATGGACGCCACCTTGAAAATCGACGCCCACAGGACTTTCCCGAAGTATCAGTTCAAGGGATTCGAGTCCTGGTTCAAGGATGAAGCCGAAAAGAAACAGGCAGCATATTCAAAGCAGGTGGCTTTCTTCCACGGCTGCTCGACCGAGTTCCAGCAGCCCGAGGTGGGCAAGGCTTTCGTCGCCGTGATGAATGCCGTCGGCTACGGGGTGCGGCTTCTGGACGAGAAATGCTGCGGTGTGGCGATGATGAGCAACGGACTCTGGAAAGGGGCCGAGAAGCACGCCAGACACAACATCTCCGTCTTTGAAAAGGCTGTGGCCGAGGGACTTCCGATCGTGGCCACCTCTTCCACCTGCGTGTTTACGATGAGAGATGAATATCCCGACGTGCTGTCTGTTGACAATTCCGCCGTGAGGGACAGCATAACCCTAGTGGAGAAGTTCCTCTTCGAATTGCTCGACTCGGGCAAGGTCAAGCTTGTCTTCAGGGACGGCTACAGGGCCAGGATAGCCTATCATATTCCCTGTCACGTGGAGAAGCTCGGATGGAGCATATTCACGAAGGCTCTGATAGGAATGATTCCGGGGGTGTCGCTGAAGGTCCTGGAGAGCGGATGCTGCGGAATGGCCGGTACTTACGGTTTCAAGAAGGAGAACTATGCCTACTCGCAGGAGATCGGCCGTCCGGTGTTCGAGCGGATCAAGGCTGCGGCTCCGGATTTCGTCTGCAGCGAGTGCGAGACCTGCAAGTGGCAGATCGAGATGTCGACTGACTACACCGTCAAGAATCCTGTACTGATCCTCGCCGAGGCTCTGGACCTCGAGGCCACCGCCGAAGCGAATTCCCGCTAGCGGGTACCTTGCCTGCGAAACCTCTTGTGATGCACTTCGGACGTGGGATAAGGCGCTTTGCCGGATGCGACACGTTGCCGGCGAAAGTTGAATAAGAAAAAAAAGGCGGGACCGTAAGCCGGTTTCTGTTTTCAAGTCTGCCATTTATCTGCGCAACCTACCCCCTGACATCGGACGGGCAGTCCTCGTCTGTCAGTATATTTGGTTTTGCAGGCCCTGGCGCCGTACCCGGACGGCATCGCTGACGTCCGTCGTGGGCTCTTACCCCACGTTTTCACCATCACCTTTACGGCTGTCATTCTCTGTTACGGCAACATAAGATTACTCCCATCTGAGATTTCCCCAGCAGGGTGCCCTGCCCTGTCCGGACTTTCCTCACCCGGGGCCGAAACCCCGCAGCGCGGCAGACCGTCCCGCCTTTTATGGTGCAAAATTATAAATATGAAATGATTAAATCAAGAAAGATTTCTCCAATAGTTTTTTTTGACATAAATTTGCAGTCCAGTATTTGGAAAAAGTATGAACACAAAGTATGTTTTCGTTACTGGTGGTGTCGCCTCTTCTTTAGGAAAAGGAATCATCGCGGCATCGTTGGCCAAGCTTCTTCAGGCCAGGGGTCTCAGGGTTACCATCCAGAAATTCGACCCTTACATCAACATCGATCCGGGAACTCTCAACCCCTACGAACACGGTGAATGCTACGTCACCGACGACGGCGCCGAGACCGACCTCGACCTCGGACACTATGAGCGTTTCCTCGGAATCCACACATCGAAGGCCAACAACGTCACCACCGGGAAAATATACTGGACTGTCATCAACAAGGAGAGGGAAGGAGCCTATCTGGGCAAGACCGTGCAGATTGTCCCTCACATCACAGACGAGATAAAGCGCAGGATGCTGCTTCTGGGCAAGACCGGCAAGTACGACATCGTGGTCACCGAGGTCGGCGGTACCGTCGGCGATATGGAGTCCCAGCCTTTCATCGAGGCCATCCGCCAGCTCCAGTGGGAACTGCCCGATGAGGATCTCATCAGCATCCACCTGACGCTCGTTCCTTACCTGCGCGCGGCCAAGGAGCTTAAGACAAAGCCGACGCAGCACTCGGTTCAGATGCTTCAGCAGGCCGGCGTGCATCCGGACATAATAGTCTGCCGCACGGAGATGGAACTGACCCCGGAGATCAGGCGCAAGGTCGCCCTGTTCTGCAACGTGAAGCCGGGCCACGTCATCCAGTCTATAGATGCACCTTCAATCTACCAGGTGCCTCTGAATATGGAGGAAGAGCATCTGGACGAGATGGTTCTCAACCACTTCGGCATCACCGCCCCGGAGCCTGATTTCACCGGCCTCAAGGCATTCCTTGACAAACTCTACAATCCTGAACATAGCGTTGACATCGCCCTGGTCGGAAAATATGTCGAACTGCAGGACGCCTACAAGTCGATTCTTGAGTCCTTCGTGCACGCGGGCGCGGCCAACGAATGCAAGGTCAACGTCCACACGTTCCAGAGCGAGAACATAGACAGTTCGAATGTCGAGGAGAAGCTGTGTGAGATGGACGGAATCCTGGTCGCTCCCGGATTCGGTGAGAGGGGTCTCGAAGGCAAGATTCTTGCGGTGAAATACGCCCGCGAACACAATGTGCCGTTCTTCGGAATATGTCTTGGAATGCAGATGTGTGTTGTCGAATTCGCCCGCGACGTGCTTGGAATCAAGGATGCGGTTTCCGCCGAGGTCAACCCTAACGCGGCCGATCCGGTCATCGACCTGATGGAGGAACAGAAGAGCACCACGATCAAGGGAGGAACTATGAGGCTCGGAGCCTACGACTGCAAACTTGAGAAGGATTCTCTTGCCTGCAGGATCTACGGTTCGGAGATGATTTCGGAAAGGCATCGCCACCGCTACGAGTTCAACAACGCCTACCTCGAGAGGATGGAGGCCGCGGGGCTCAAGGCCACCGGCAAGAATCCGGACACAGGCCTTGTCGAAATCGTCGAGATCCCTACGCATCCGTTTTTCATCGGAGTGCAGTTCCATCCTGAACTGAAGAGCACTCCGGAGAAGCCGCAGCCGATCTTCGTCAATTTCGTGAAGGCGGCAATGGAATCCAGGGAAAGAAGAAAGTGATTTGAGATGAGAAGTTTCGTGAACATATTCATAAAGTCCGGGCTGGTTCTTCTGGCTCTGCTTTCAGTGTCCTGCGCCGATGCGAAGGTGCGCCAGTACAAGGTTCAGGTGGTCAAGGAATATGTTCACGACGAGACTTCCTTTACGCAGGGCCTTTTCTTCCTCGACGGTCAGATGTACGAAAGCACGGGCCAGTACGGAGAATCGACATTCAGAAAGGTGGACCTGGCAACCGGAAAGGCTCTCAAAAAGTTTGATTTCGACAGGAAATACTTCGTCGAAGGGTCGGTCGAGCTGAACGGCAAGATCTACATCCTCACCTGGACCAACAAGGTGGCCTTTGTCTATGACGCAAAGACTCTCGCCTACAAATCGACGTGGAGCTATCCTCGGGAAGGCTGGGGCCTGACTTCCGACGGCAAGAGCCTGATCGCCTCGGACGGTTCGTCGCGGATCTACTTCCTCGACGAGAACTTCAAGCAGACCAAGGTCTTGAACGTCAAACTTAACGGCAGACCGCTGAGGATGCTCAACGAACTTGAGTGGATCGACGGGAAGATCTGGGCTAACGTCTATCTGACCGACCTGATCGTGATAATCAATCCTTCGGACGGCAACGTCGAGGCGACCGTTGACTGCGGAGGGCTTCTGCCGAAATCGCTGCGCGACGCAAACACGGATGTGCTCAACGGCATAGCCTACAATCCGAAGGACAGGAAGATCTACCTGACCGGCAAGTGCTGGAAACGGCTCTATGAGGTGAAGCTGGTGGAGAAGAAATAAAGGTCGCCGAACTTGTAGAAGCGACTTGATTAGATAATAAACAACAAGCGGGGGTACTGGACTTATCGTCCGGTTGAGATCATACCCAATGAACCTGATGCGGGCAATGCCGCCGAAGGGAAGCGATGTCTCACAATGCCGTCAACGGCAGCCCCTTGCATTAATATTCAAAATTATGCGAGGTTTTTTGTTTTTAGCCGCGGCCTTCGCCGCACTCTCTCCGCAGACTCTCCGGGCGCAGAGTCTGCCTGACACTTCAAAGGTGGAAACTCTTGACGGTGCTGTCGTAAGCGCAGTCCGGGCGCAGAAGAACGCCCCTTACGCCGTTGCCAACATCGGCCGCAAGGAACTTTCAAGTTTCTCCGCCACCGGAAAGGAACTCCCGTTTCTTTTCTCCTCGACTCCGGGCGTGCTGGCCTGGAGCGAGAACGGGATCGGCACCGGCACCACCTATATGCGCATCCGCGGGGCGGGGGATTCCAGAATCAACGTCACCATCGACGGAGTGCCGCTCAACTCGCCTGAGGACCAGTGCGTTTTCTGGGCGAATATGAACGGATATTCATCGATTCTCGAGAATGTGCAGATCCAGAGGGGAGTGGGAGCTTCCACCAACGGTGACGGCGCGTTCGGAGGTTCGGTGGCTCTCCGCACCAAGGCTCCGTCCTACGACCCGTTCGTGGAACTGAACGCATCCTACGGCAGTTACAACACGTACAACACCGGTTTTACGATGTCCACCGGACTGCTCGGGAAGCATTTCGTGGCCGACGGGGCATTCCATACAACAGGGACGGACGGCTATGTCCACGGAACGGCCGGCCGGTCAGGTTCCTGGTACGCGGGACTCAGCTGGCTGGGCAGGGATTTCATCATCCGCTACCGCAACATCGGCAACTATGAACACACCGGCCAGGCCTGGAACGGAGTCACCGCCGGCACCGACGACTTGTCGATTATGGACGGAACATATGGTAAATCCACCGGCATCAAGACCTATGCGGATATGTACCGTGCCGGCCTGGGCAGGTACAATTCTCTCTACGAATCGATGGATCCGGAGACTTATGCCACGACTCGCCACACTATGAACGACGGCTCCTTCTGGTCAAAGACCACTGACAATTTCTGGCAGGACCACAACATCCTGTCCGCCTCCTGGAACATCAGCGAGGCCTGGAAGACCAGCCTTTCGCTGCACTACACCTACGGTTACGGCTACTACGATGAGTTCCGACCGAACAACAAACTGTCCAAGTTCGGCTTCGCGTCCTTCACCGATTCCGAAGGGAACAAGGTGAAGCGTACGGATTTCGTCCGTCAGAAAGGTCTGTCACAGAACGCCGGCGGCCTTGTCTACAATCTCAACTACAATGCCGACGGCTGGGACATCACAGGAGGTCTCTCGGCCCAGAAGTTCCGGGGCAACCATTTCGGCTACCTCACCTATGTGGGCAGTCCGGCAGTTGTTGCAAAGTATCCTGCTCTCGCAGGTCTCGACGACACTGATCTGGACAGCGGCCGCTACACTTACTACGATTCCGACGCCTGGAAAAATGACTACAGCGCTTTCGTCAAGGCTTCAAGACAGTTCGGCGAGCATTTCACGGCCTTCGCCGACCTCCAGTACAGGAGGGTTACCTACAGGACCGACGGCATCAACGACAAGTTCATCGAACAGGAGGACGGTTCCTATGTCAACCAGCGTCTGGACATCGACGAGGACTACAATTTCTTTAACCCGAAGGTGGGTCTGAGTTATGTGACAGGAGGCCACAAGGCCTACGCCTCGTTCGCCGTCAGCAACCGCGAGCCTGAGCGCAACAACTTCACGGACAACGGAAGCTATCCCGCTCCCGAGGCCGAGAGGGTCAATGACTGGGAACTCGGCTACCAGTACTCCGGCAAGGCTTTGCGCGGGGGAGTGAACCTCTACTATATGGACTATGTCAACCAGTTCGTGCAGACGGGCCTCGTCAGCGACATCGGAGAGAATCTCACCACCAACATCAAGGATTCCTACCGTGCAGGCGTCGAGCTGACTTTCGGTGCGGACGTGGCTTCCTGGCTCACTCTTGAGGCGAACGCCGCCTTGAGCCTCAACAAGATCAAAGACTTCGACGAGGTCGTCGAGGACTGGGACAACGGCAGCCGGACCATCCACTACGACAACTCCACGCTGGCGTTCTCGCCTTCCGCCGTCGCCAACGGGTTCGTCATCTTCAGGTTCAAGGGAGTGCAGGCCACCTGGCACACATCCTTCGTGAGCCGCCAGTACCTTGACAACACCCAGAACAAGGACAGGTCACTCCCAGCATATTCACTTTCGAGGGTCAGCTTCGACTATCCGGTCAAGCTCCGCGGCTTCCTGAAGGAGATCCGTCTGGGCCTGGATGTCAACAACATCTTCAACGCCCGCGTGGCCACCTCCGGCTGGGTTTACTCGGCCATCTGCGAGTCCGCAGGCCATCCCGACTCCAACCGCTACTACCAGATCGGCTTCATCCCTACAGCGGGCGCGACAGTCCTCGGCCGCCTCGCCCTGAGGTTCTAGGAATATTCAAACGCCGGAAGATGACGGATGAATCAGAAGGCGTAGTTCAGTCCGATGATGGCGAGGCCTTGGGCGCAGCCGAAGAAGAAGTGAGCCGCGTCCATAAAGGTCAGCTGGACTTCCTGTAGGTGACGACGGCGCACAGGCCGAAGACGACGGCGAAGCCGCAGAGTGTCAGGAACTGCGGGACCATATCGATGAACGTGCTGCCTTTCAGATAGACAAGCCGCATCACTTCGATGAAGTATTTAAGCGGATTGAGAGCGGCGATTACCTGCGCCCATCCTGGCATGCTGGCGACCGGAGTGAACATTCCGCCCATCAGGAAGAGGATCATTATGAAGAAGTAGTTGACGAACATCGCCTGCTGCAGGGTCGAGGCGTAGTTCGACACGATCAGCCCGGAACCTGACACGACCAGCACATAGACCGAGGAGAACAGCAGAAGAGTCCCCAGACTGCCTTCCGGCACGATCCCATAGACAAGCCTGGCGACGATCAGACCGAAGGCCATTATCAGGAAGCCTAGAATCCAGAGGGGGATGAGTTTGGCCAGGATGAACTGGAACTTGCCCACCGGCGAGACGTTGATCTGTTCTATGGTACCGGCCTCTTTCTCACCCACGATGTTCAGCGCCGGAAGGAAACCGCAGACCAGCGTCAGGAGCAGCACGATCAGGGCCGGCACCATAAAGACCTTGTAGTCCAGCGACGGGTTGAACCGGTACTGCGTGGTGACGGAGAATGACGGAATATTCACGGCCGCCGCTCCGTCCGGTGCGGAGATGCTTTCTGAATGTTCAAGGCCGCTTTGAGCCGCCGAGGCAGCCCCTCCGGCGGCTTTTTCTGAATATTCATTGAAAACTGAGGATCCGGAGATCATCGAGACGAGGTAGGAGGCCCCAAGCGTGCCTTTGGTGCCGTTCACCGCGTTCGCGGCCACCACCAGGGGGGCGGCCTCCCCGTTGACCAGGCATTTCTCAAAGTCCTGAGGGATGTTGAATATCAAGTCAGCGTCGTCGGAGTCCACCTTGCCCAGCGCCTCGGTGTAGGTTCCGGAGGTGCCGCTGACGCTGAAGAAGGCCGAGGCCGCGATCTCCGCCGAAATCTTCTCCGAGAGGCTGCTGTGGTCATTGTCCACGATGTCCACCCGGACATTCTTGACCTCCTGGTCGGCGGCCCACGGGAACACGAGCATCGCCATCAGGGGCAGAGCCGCAAGCATCTTCGGAATGATCGGATTCCGGAACATCTGCTTGAATTCTTTTTCTATCAGAAATGAAAGCATATCATTTGAATTTTATGACAGCCTTGTCTTGAAATTGCCGAGGCTTATGGCGACGAACACTATGGTCATCAGGCTGAGGATTCCGATTTCAGGCATTATGCAGGACACCGGCGAGCCCTGGATCATGATCATCCTGATGGCCTGGATGTACCAGCGGGCCGGGACGGCGGTCGACAGCCATTGCAGGGCGGCAGGCATGCTCTCGATCGGGAATATCAGGCCGGACAGGAGCATCGTGGGCAGCATCAGCCCCATTCCTGAGGCGATCATCGCTGCCATCTGTGTGTTCACGACCGTTGAGATCAGCAGTCCGAGGAAAAGGTTGCAGGCGAGGAACAGCACAGAGACTCCGCAGAGAGCGAGGAAGTTGCCTGCAATCGGCACTCCCATCACGAACACGGCGCAGAGCAGGACCAGGGCAAGAAGAAAAATCGAAAGGACGAGGTAGGGGATCGCTTTGGCTATGATGATGAGCAGAGGCTTGACGGGGGAGGTGAGGAGCACCTCCATCGTTCCTGTCTCCTTTTCCTTGGCGATGGCGATCGCCGTCATCATCGCGCAGATCATCATCAGGATCATTCCCATCACGCCGGGAACGAAGTTGTAGGCGCTCTTGCCCTGAGGGTTGTAGAGCATTCTGACAACGGGTGTCACCGTGGCACGGCGGACTCCGTTCTCCTGCGCAAGTTCCTGCGCCACGGACGACAGGATGCTGCCGGCGTAGGCCGTTATCATCGAGGCCTGGTTGGGGTCGGTGCCGTCGGCTATCAGCTGGACGGAGGCGTCTCCGCTGAGAAGGTCACCGGAAAATCCGTCGCTGAACACGACCACGAGGCTTGTCCGCCCTTCGCGGAACACCCTGTCTATTCTGTCGGTGCTGGTGATGCGTTCGCCGACGTTGAAGTACTTGCTGGCGTCCAGACGATCGATGATTCTTTTCGTAAGCGCATCGTTGACAGGGTCATAGACGGCGATTTCGGCGTTTCTGACCTCGGTTGTGATGGCGTAGCCGAAGAGCAGCAGCTGCGCGACCGGCATCCCGACCACTATCAGCAGCGTCAGCTTGTCCCTCAGAATGTGAAGGAACTCTTTCCTTATGAACGATCCGAATGCAGTCATATTCATTCACCTTTTCTTTTCGCGCCGCGGGCGAGGAAGCGGAACACTTCATCCATATTCCCGGCCCCGAAGGACTCCTTTAGCGCGGCGGGGGAGTCCAGAGCCTTGATCCTGCCGTCCACCATTATCGACACCCTGTCGCAGTACTCCGCCTCATCCATATAATGGGTGGTCACGAATATGGTGATTCCCTCATCGGCCGCTTTGTAGATCATTTCCCAGAACTGCCTTCTGGCCACAGGATCGACTCCTCCGGTCGGCTCGTCCAGAAAGACGATCTCGGGCCTGTGGAATATCGACACAGAAAATGCCAGTTTCTGCTTCCAGCCGAGAGGCAGGTCACGTACCATCGTGCCGCTTGCCGATGTGAAATCCAGTTCGGAGAGCAGGTCGGCAGTCTTTTCCGCTATCTTTTTCCTGTCCATCCCGTAGATGCCTCCGAAAAGCTTGAGATTCTCCCTGACGGTCAGGTCATCGTAGAGGGAGAACTTCTGGCTCATATAGCCTATGTGCTTCTTGACCTGCTCGTGTTCCCTGGCTATGTCGTACCCGGCCACGATGCCGGTTCCGGATGTCGGCTGGCTGAGTCCGCAGAGCATCCTCATAGCCGTGGTCTTTCCGGCTCCGTTGGCCCCGAGGAAGCCGAAGATCTCTCCTCGCCCCACCTCGAAACTTATGTTGTCCACCGCGGTGAACGTCCCGAACCGCTTCGTAAGATTCTCGGTCCGGATCACAGTGTCCTCTCCCATCATATTCCCATAAAACAGTCTTCTATCGAGGGGCTTATCTCCCTTACCGTTATGCCGCCGTGGCCTTTCTTCTGCAGGAAAGCTTCAATCTCTCCGCCGTCAAGTACTTCCGAAGCTGTGAGATGGACCGACTCCCCGAACGAAAAGGCGCGGAGCGTCTTTGAATATTCCCGCACATCTCCAAGAAGCGAGTGCATCCGGTCGGAACGTACGGCGTAAAGCCTGTCCGGAAACCTGGCCACTATCCCTGCCGGGCTGTCGATGGTCAGGAACCGTCCCTCTCTGACGAAGGCTATCCTGTCGCATCTGCCGGCCTCGTCCATATACGGAGTCGAGACGAGAATCGTGATTCCGTCCTTCTTGAGCCTGCCGAGCATATCCCAGAACTCCTTGCGTGACACGGGGTCGACGCCCGTCGTCGGCTCGTCGAGGAACAGAACCTTCGGCTTGTGGACAAGGGCGCAGCAGAGAGCCAGTTTCTGCTTCATTCCGCCGGAAAGTTTCCCTGCCCTGCGGTCCTTGAATGGTTCTATCTGTGAATATATCTCCTCGATCTGCGCCCTGTCGGCGTCCACGGAGGTTCCGTAGATGGTGGCGAAGAAGTTCAGATTTTCTTCCACGCTGAGGTCCTGGTACAGGGAGAATTTCCCGGGCATATAGCCGATGATTCTCCTGAGAGCCTTGTAGTCCCTGACGGTGTCCAGTCCCTCGACCTCGGCCCTGCCTCCGTCCGGAATGAGCAGGGAGGTAAGGAGTCTGAACAGGGTGGTCTTGCCGGCTCCGTCCGGCCCGATGATGCCGAAGGTCTCCCCGGCGGAGGCCTCGAAGGAGACTCCGTCCACAGCCTTCACCTCGCCGAAGGATTTCACAAGCCCTTCGGCCCTCACCGCTATCCTGTCGGATCGGCAGGTTGATGAACCGGTTGACATCGCTTACTGGAATTTGACATCGCCGTACATTCCTAACTTGATCAGGCCGTCGTTCTCCACGGCGATCTTGACGGCATAGACAAGGTTGGACCTCTCGTCCCTGGTCTGGATGGTCTTCGGCGTGAACTCCGCCTTGTCCGAAATCCAGACAAGTCTTCCGGCATATTCCTTCTTGTCAGACTTGCCCTGGTCGGCATAGACCTTCACGCTCTGTCCGAGTTTGAGGCCCGTCAACTGGTCTGCGGTGATGTAGGCGCGCAGGCGGATCCGGTCAAGGTCGGCGACCTTGAAAAGCGCCCGTCCCTGGGCCGCGAGTTCCCCGGCCTCGGCGTATTTGGCCAGAACCGTCCCGGTCACCGGGCTGACGATCACACATTTGCCGATCCTGTCCTCCAGCTGGGCTATCTGAGCCTCCAGCGCGTCGGCCTGGCCCGAGATGCCCTTGTTGGCGTTCTGCAGATTCTCCTTCTGGGCCGCAAGCTGCTTCTCGAGCACGGTGATCTGGGCCTCGATGTCCTCGACCTGCTTGCGGTTGGACGCTCCGGCTTCTGCCAGTTTCGTGAACCTGTCAAGTTCCCTGCGCTGCTTGGCGAGCTGCTGCTCCAGAGAGGCTATCTGCTTGGAGACATCGTAGCGCCCGCTCCCGACCGCCCTCAGGCTGGCCAGCAATTGTTCTTTGGCAAGGTGCAGCTGCACAGTGTCGATGCAGCCCACGACCGCTCCTGAATCAAGCCTGTCGCCTTCCTGGACCTCCAGACGGAGGATCTTGCCGCTGCCTTCGGCGGAGACAGTGACCTCGGTGGATTCGAAAACGCCCGAGGCGTCGTGGCTCTTATTCCTGTCGCCGCAAGATACGGCGGCAAGAGCAATCGCCAAAACTTGAACATATCCGCAAATTCTTTTCATTGTGTTCATAATTAATTGTTCGTTAGATATTTAAGATTGTACATCGCGAGCAGCATCCGCACCTCGTGTCCGGCTTTCTCCTGCTCGGCGAGCAGCGTGTCGTTCATATATCCCACGAGTTCGGACCCTGAGATCGTGCCTTCGGCCATCCTTGCCTCGTTGGCTGTCTGGACGCTTCGGCGCAGGGCGATGATCTCGTCGTCATATTCAAGCTGACCCCGCAAGGTCTCGATCTCGCTGTCCTTCCCGCTGGTGGAGATGCTGTTGTTCAGAAGGAAGATCCGCCTTTGAGTCTCTATGCCGGCCTTCTGTGTCTCAAGCAGATTGAGGTCGTTTCTCTTCGTGTAGAAGTTCCCGATGTTCCAGGTCATCCGTACGCCCGCCGTCAGATAAGGCTTGAATTCGTCCGAAAGCATATTCAGTCCCGGCCTTCCGTAGCCGCCGCTGACGTAGAGGCCGAATTTAGGCGTGAGTCCCGCGTTGATCATTCTTCCTTTGGACTCGATGGCTTTCAGCTGCGCGTCGTACATCGCGAGTTCCGGCCTTCTGACTTCCGCCCCTCCAGTCAGGAGACGCTCCGGCTTGACGAACTCCGCATCTTCGCCCATATTCATCCCCGTCAGCAGTGAAAGCATTCTGACATAGGCTTTTCTACTGTTTTCAAGGTTGAGGATCTCCTGCCTGGTCTTCAGCTGCTGAATTCTGACAGCATCCAGGTCAGCCTGGCCCGCCACCCCGTTGTCGAGGTAGGATCTGACTCTTGAATATGTCGTCTCAAGATTGTCAAGCATTATCCTGCAGCTTTCTATGTTGGTCTGGATGAGGATGATGCCGAAGAAAAGCTCGTTGACTTTCTCCCTCAGGCCGTACAGGTTGGCTTCGATGTTCTTGGTTTCGGCCTCCGCCTGGCTCGTGGCCGCGTCCTTGCTCGCCTTGACCGCCCCGCCGTCCCAGATCGTCTGGGTGACATCCACGCTGACTCCGTACTGGTCTTTGGCCATCTGCGGAATCAGTCCTTTGAGCGACTCCGGGTCAATCATCTGCGTGATGCCGGTCTGGGCGAGCTTTTCCTGGTCGAAGGTGACTTTCGTGACATCCGACTGCCAGCTGGCCTTGGCCGAAACCGTGACCTGGGGCAGCCACGACTTCGTGGCGTTCGAGAGGGTGTAGTCCCTGGACTTTTCGATCAGTCCGTACTGCCTTGCCAGCGGATAGTTCTTCTCCGCCGCTTCGTAGCATTCCTCAAGCGTCACGGTACGGGATGCGGTCGCGGCCGGGGATATGTCTGCGGAGGCAGGGTCCGGTTCAGACACTTCCGCCACGGCTGCATTCCACGATCCCGTCTGCTGCGCCGCTGCCGTGATCGTGGCCAGAATCAGCGTGACGGCTGCTGAGATGGTTCTTTTCATATTATAATCCTTTAGGAAATTCTTTTCTCGGAGATTCTTATGCGATGACTTTCAGGGCCTCAATGCGGCCACTACCAGTTCGGCGTTGCTCTTCTTCCTCTCCTCCAGGTACTTGTCGATGTCCGTTTCAGGACTCAGTCTTTTGATGACGGGAATCGCGAAGAATGAGGAAAGGTTCATTCCGATGATGTCGAACGCAAGGTTCGGCAGGTCGATACTGCGGATCTTTCCGGCCTTTAAGTTTTCCTGCAGGTATTCATTGAAGCCTGCGAAATATTCGTTCAAGGTAGGCTTGACCATCTCGATGACTTTCTCCAGGTTCTTCGGGTTCGGCAGCACCTCGTTCACTATGAACCAGGCGAAACGGTCGTCCGCCCTGATGATTTCGAATTGGTTGAACACCAGCTCCTTGATCGTGTCTTCTATGGTCAGTCCCTTCTCGCGGATAGCCTTGAGAATGCCGACGATGACCTTGATCTTGCTGTCTAGAATCTTCTCGAAAAGGTTCTCCTTGGACCTGTAGTAGTAGTGGAGCATCGAGTGGCTGACCCCGGCCCTCTCGGCGATGGACATCATCTTCGCGTTGCCGTAGCCCTTTTCCAGGAACTCGTCCTCAGCCGCTTTCAGAATCCTCTCCGCCGTGTCTGTAATTTCCTCTGCCATAAATGAATATGTTTGCGTTATACTTTATTCAATATTCTGAACTTTACTGTTGGACAATCTTGTTCGACAAAATTGTCGATGCAAAAGTATGAGAATATCCGGTAATGTGCAAGCGTTAGAGGGATAAAATTGTCATATTGTCTGCAACGCCTTGAAAAAGAATTCTTTGCGAAGTTCGCGCGGGATAGGGTAGGCCGCGGTACGGTAAGCGTCCGAGATGCCGTCTGCAAGATTGCAGACATTAAGTCCGTTGATTTCAGAGAGATAGAGGCAGCCGTACTTCGTGGCCTGGTTCTCCTGCAGGCTCATCGTGTAGCGGAGTATGTCCATCACTTCGATTCCGCTGAGCCTGTCGTTGCAGAAGACGTACAGGTCAAGAGCCTTGAACGATCCGTAGAAGCCGTCTCCGGCCTTCCGCACCTTGCTCTCTATGATCCGCCTCATCGGAAGCGCCATCGACCAGTATGAATATTCCTTGGTTCCGATGTAGCGTCCGTCCTGAAGTCCGTAGGCGTAGCCGTAGGACAGCATATCGTCCAGATCCTCCTGTTCTTCCGCGGTCTCCGCCGCCGGTGACGCCCCGGCCATTCCCTTGAGCAGCGACTCCGCCGCCTCCTTGCTCTCGGGCATAGCCCTGGTCACCTCTATGCCCAGCGTCACCCCGTCCGGACTCTGCAGGTCCGGCCTGTCCTTGTTCAGCAGTTCTGCGAAACTCTTGTCAAGAAGCGTCTCCAGCGAGATTCTCGCGTATCTCTCGAAAAAGCAGGTGTCAAATCGGCTCATATCTTGATTGTTCCTTTTATCTCCCAAATATCGCGATAACTCACCACTTTTGCAACGGCGGAGCTGCCGGTTGTTTCTCTCCGGCAACGTTCCCCGCCTTTTCCGTTCTGCGCCGGCCCATCGCAGCCATCTCTTTTCTTCAGGTTCAGACAAACGTTCTGTTACAGATTTGCAGCCGTAAACAATTGGCGGGTTCTTTTGTGCAATTCTGTTTCGGGGAGAACAGCAGGATATGCCCTGCGGTGCCGTGTGGCTGGGATACAAGCCGTGAGGCCGCAACAGAATTGCAGTCGGAAGCTCAGAAACGGCTTTTTTTTGCAAATCCGTTTCCGTCTAAACATCTGAATATGCCCTATGGCATCGTACTGTCAAAGGTGGCTCCGAAACACCCGGATCAGATTTGCTTCAGCACGGCGTATGTGAGTTTTTTTGCGAAATTCTGTCGTCAACCTTTTGCGAAATGTGTCCGGAAACC
>CAVHYF010000011.1:0-56661 GCA_963640265.1 bacterium
ATCAGGACCAGAACCAGGACCAGAATCAGCAGAATCAAGACCAGAACCAGCAGGGTCAGGGCGATGCGAAAATTTCTCCGCAGCAGGCCCAGCAGATGCTGAAAGCGATCCAGGCACGCGAGAAGGAAACCCAGGACAAGGTGAACCGCGAAAAGGCGGCCCTGCTCAAGTCACGTCAGAAAGATAAGAATTGGTAAAGGAATATTCAGGAACATTTATGAGAAGATTGTCAGGCATTGTCGTATTCTTGCTCATTGCCGCCGCGAGACTGGCTGGCCAGAACTCCATCAGGGTAGAGGCTCCGGACGTGGTGGCCGTGGACGAGCAGTTCAATGTTACGTTCATCATCGAGGGCGAAAAGAGCCCGAAGGATTTCGTATGGTCGCAGGGTGATGATTTCCAGCTTGTCTGGGGACCGCAGAAGGGTACTTCATCCAGTATCCAGATCATCAACGGCAAAAGATCTTCTTCCCATCAGACGACCTACACCTACATTCTTATGCCAAAGTCGACCGGCACGTTCTCCATACCGGAGGCCACGGCCACGGTTGACGGCGAGAAGATAACGTCATCTCCTGCGCAGGTGCAGGTGGTCAGCGACGGAGCGGGCTCCTCCTCGCAGTCTTCCCGGCAAAGTTCCGGATCTTCGTCCGCAAAGTCCGGAGGACAGGTCTCGCCAACGGGTGAGATAGCCTCGGGCGACCTTTTCCTGAAACTTTCGCTGAGCAGGTCAGAAGTCGTTGTAGGCGAGCCTGTCACGGCGACATTGAAACTTTACCAGAGAGTGAACATAGCAGGCTTCGAGAATGCCAAGTTCCCGTCTTTCAACGGATTCTGGAGCCAGGAGACCTATGCGCCGACAAACATAGAGTTCAAGCGCGAAAGCTTTGACGACAAGATCTACAATTCGGCCGTTCTGAGGACCTACGTGCTCATACCTCAGCAGTCCGGAACCATAACCATCGATCCTGCGGAACTTGTCTGCCTGGTCAACGTTAGAGTGAACACGGGTACGTCCAACAGCATCTTCGACAGCTTTTTCCAGGATGACGTCAGAACCATCCGCAAAAGAGTGGCGACTTCTCCTGTCAGAGTCAAGGTCAACCCTCTTCCTGCGGGACAGCCGGCATCGTTCGGCGGAGGCGTGGGTAGTTTCGGAATATCCGCTCGCCTGTCGTCCGACCACATCGGAACCCACGATGCCGCATCCCTGACCGTGACGGTTTCTGGCCGCGGAAACATAGCGCTGCTTGAGGAGCCGAAAGTGAATTTCCCTCCTGATTTTGAAGTGTATGACACCAAGACCACGGAAAACACCGACAAGAGCACCGGGGGCATTTCAGGAAGCAAGACATTCGAATTCCCTTTCATCCCGAGAAGCCACGGAGACTTCACGATCGATCCTATTGAATATTCCTGCTACGATGTGACGAGCGGCAAATATGTGACGCTCAGGACCGATGCCCTGCACATACATGTTGACAAAGGCAAGGGTGCGGAACAGTCCGGAGCCGAGACTGCAGTCAGCACCGGAGTCGAACGCAAGGACGTGAAGAGCCTGGCCGATGACATCCGCTACATCTCCACCAGGAAACCGGGGCTTTCGAAGGGCGGTTCGTTCTTCATCGGCTCAGCATTGTTCTATGTTCTGCTTGCGCTGATTGTCGCGTTAGCGGCCGTCGCCTGCCTGTCCCTGCGCAAAGCGGCGGCGATGAAGGCCGACGTGGCCGGGTCCAAGAACAGGAAGGCCACCAAGATGGCCAGGAAGCGCCTGCGCCAGGCCGGGGAATATCTTGAAAAGAATCTCTACACCGCTTTCTATGAGGAACTTCACAAGGCTCTCATAGGTTTCGTTTCAGACAAATTGAATATGGATATGTCGGAAATCAGCAAGGACAGCATCGCCGCTGCGCTGAAGGACGGTGGCGTTGAAGAAGAAAAGGTAAAGGAATTCACCGGATTGCTTGACGCTTGCGAATTCGCCAGGTATTCTCCGGACGGAGGGCACGATGCGATGAGCGCCCACTATGAAGGGGCGGTCAATGCGATATCCTCCATCGATTCCGGCCTGAAGACAAGCGGCCGGTCATTCCGCAAGGCGGCCACTGTCGTGGCTCTGCTGCTCTCCGCCGGCCTGTCTTCCGGTCTCGGCGCGCAGAACCTCGATTCGCTTTGGACGGCCGGCATACAGGCATATTCGGAATCGAGATATTCCGATGCATCTTCGGCGTGGGAGTCCATCGTGGCCACGGGACACGAGTCCGCCGCGCTGTACTGCAACCTCGGCGACGCCTGGTTCAAGCAGGGCAACACTCCGAAGGCCATTCTGAACTACGAGAGAGCCCTCAAGGTCGATCCTTCGTATTCCGACGCGCGGTTCAACCTTGATTTCGCGAAGAGCTTCGTGCAGGACAAGATCGAGCCTGTCCCTGAATTCATCCTTAAGAGCGCTGCAAGGAAAGTGTGCTACAGCGTCAAGTCCGATGTGTGGGCGGCGGCATTCCTCGTGCTTTTCGCTGCAGCTCTGGCTATGGCCGTGATGTTCCTTCTTTCATCCGCACCGGCCGGAAAGCGCACGGGCTTCTTCTGCGGCATCGCGTTTCTGATCCTTTCCCTGTTTGCCCTTGACTTCGCATTCTGGCAGAAGTCGGATTACCGCAAGGCTGACAGCGCCATCGTGATGGTTCCCGTATCTTCGGTCAAGAGTTCGCCTTCCGGTGACGGCGGGAAGGACCTTTTCGTCATCCACGAAGGTACCAAGGTCAAGGTACTTGACGAACTGTCCGGCTGGAAAAACATATCCCTTGCCGACGGTCGCCAGGGATGGCTTCCGGCAAGGGACATAGAGATAATATGAGTCCGGCTTTCTAACGGACCAGCGTCTGGCCGCCGATGAATTCCCTCATAATGGATGTCGGCGGAATCGCCTCTATCTCGGACGGCTTGAGCTCGATGATGTAGTCGAGGAACTTGAGCAGGCGCACGGCCTCCGCATAGGCCGGCGAACTTGGCGTGATCCTAAGCAGCAGCGGCACCGCGTAGTACTTCAGCATCGGAAGTTCGAAGATCAGCGCTGAATTGAACAGTATGTCCGCGTTCTCCTGGTACGGGAATATGTTCCTGATTTCCCCGCGCCTGACGCTGTTCCATCTCATTATCGTCTCCTCCGGCTTGATCGATCTCACCCTGTTGTCACGTACCATCCTGCGCAGCAGACGGTTGTCGGACGTGGAGATGTTGTTGTTCTCGTCGACGTTGAGGGAGGTCAGGGCGGAGACATAGACCCTGTAGATTCTGGAATCTTCCACTGCCCCCGTCAGCTCGGGATTGAGGGCGTGTATGCCTTCCATTATCAGAATGTCATTCGCCTCCAGTTTGAGCCTGTTGCCGTCGAAGACGCTTTTGCCGCTCTTGAAGTCGAATCTCGGAATCTCTACCTCCTTGCCTGCGATCAGGTCGTTAAGCTGGCTGTTCAGCAGGTCGAGATCCATCGCGTGCAGCGACTCGAAATCATAGTTCCCGTCTTCGTCCTTCGGCGTTTTCTCCCGGTCCACGAAATAGTTGTCAAGTTCGATGACCTTCGGTTTCAGACCCAGCGCCTTGCACTGCAGGGCAATCCTCAGCGACGACGATGTCTTTCCGCTTGACGAAGGGCCTGCGATCATCACTATCTTCTTTGTTCCGCGGTTTTCGTAAATCTTGTCGGCTATCTGTGCGTAGTGGCGCTCGTGCATGGTCTCGGCAAGATTGATTATGTCTATCGCACGGCCCATCTTTATGGCCTTGTTGAGCGTTCCGATGCTTTCTATGCCGACGATGGAGCACCAGTCTGAATATTCCTTGAGAACGGACGCCACCTTTGCCTGCCGTTTCATCGGCATAACCTTGTTGAAGTCTGTAATCATCGGCGGCTGGAGGCAGAATCCGTCACCTATCGGACTGATGTCGAAGACTTTCAGGTACCCTGTCGAAGGAATCAGCGGTCCGTGGAACGTGTCGGCCCTGCCGTCGAGGCAGTACACGCTGCAGGAGAAAGTCTCGAGACTTCTCTGGAGTTCCGCCTTCAGAGGCTGACCGTTGTCCAGGAATATCTTCTCGGCGTCTTCGGAGAGCAGCTTCTCTTTCGTGAACGGCAGGTCGGCGGCGATGATTTCCTTCATCTTCACCTTGATTGAGTCAAGTTCATCGTCCGTGACGAAGTGTGCCTTGCGCCTTCCGTCTTCAGTCCTGGACTTCTCTTTGATTTCGCAGTACAGGCCGCTCGGAAGGGAATGGTCGATGACCAGAACCTTGTCCGGGAACAGTTCGCTCACCGCGTTCTGAAGCACGAAGCAGAGAGACCGCACGTAGGTGCGTCTTCCGTCCAGGTTGCAGAATCCGATGAACTCGACCTTGTGCGGATTCACCGGAGTGTAGTTCAGATCTTTCAGTTTGTTGTCCACAAGTGCGGCCAGCACGTCCAGTTCCTGTCCGGTCTTGTCGTCCTTGACCTTCCGGCAGCATCTGTCGGCAAGGACGCCGAGACTCTGCCCTTTCTCTATGCTGTAGTTCTTGCCGTCATTGACGCAGAACATAGTAACAGTGTTTCCAGTTGCCATAACAATATCGTGTTTGTAACGTCGTGTTTGTAGCACGGGCAAATATAATTCAAATTACGGTCCGCGCAACGTCCGTAAAGAAAAAGTTTTTCTGTTTCTTGTTACGTTATTTCCGTTTCTTTTCATTTTTTACGTTTCGTTGTCCCAATTTTGCCGGAGAACATCAGAAATCATCAATATGCTAGTCAACATCATCGGAGCCAAGTGCATCGGAATCGAGGCCGTTCCCGTCACAGTGGAGATAGACATCACGCATGGGATAGGAATACACCTGGTGGGCCTTGCCGACGCTGCCGTCAAGGAGAGCCTGCTGCGTACGGTTACGGCTCTTCAGTCCCTGGGCTTCAGGATCCCGGGAAAGAAGATAGTGATAAACCTTGCGCCTGCGGATATGCACAAGAACGGCAGCGGCTATGACCTTCCGATCGCCGTCGGAATACTTGCCGCGTCCCGGCAGAAACAGTTTCCTGCGCTAAACAAGTACCTGATAATGGGAGAATTGGGGCTGGATGGCTCCGTCAGAGAAGTGCAGGGAGCATTGCCTTTCGCCGACCTTGCCGTCAAACTTGGCTGCGCCGGATGCATATTCCCTCTGCGTTCGGCGCTTGAGGCGACGGAATGCGGCGGGCTGTCAGTCTTTGCGGTGGAATCGCTGCCGGACGTGCTCAGGATACTTGAAGAACGTGAAGACTGCAGCGACCTGCTTGTCTGGAACACGTCTCTGTACAAGGAACTGGCCGCTTCTTCAGCGCAGGGGCTCAGGCCTGCCGGGACCGATGTGATGGACCTCGCTGAAATCATTGGCCAGGAGGGAGCGAAGAGGGGCGTTGAGATCGCCGCCGCCGGTTCGCACAACCTTATCATGCTCGGACCGCCGGGAAGCGGAAAGAGTTCTCTGGCCAAGGCTATGGCGGGAATCCTTCCTCCGATGACGACGGAGGAGGCCATAGTCACAAGCAAGATCTATTCTGTCGCCGGACTGAAAGGGTCTCTGACAGGCCTGATCAGGACAAGACCGTTCCGTGCGCCGCACTACAGCGCTTCCCTGGCAGCGGTAATAGGCGGAGGCGCGGGCGGCGACATCCGTCCGGGCGAAGTCACGCTGGCGCAGAACGGAATACTCTTTCTCGACGAACTGGGACAGATGCCGAAATCTGTGCTGGAGGCACTGCGGGGGCCTATGGAAGACCGCAAGGTGACCATTTCAAGGCTTCGGGCGAAACTCGAGTATCCGGCGTCATTCATGCTTGTGGCGGCCTCCAATCCCTGCCCCTGCGGCTATTACGGCGAAGGGGACCGGTGCAGATGCACTCCGGGACAGCGGATGTCGTATCTGTCCAAACTGTCAGGACCGGTAATGGACAGGATAGACGTCCAGCTGTGGCTGCATCCGGTCGAAACCGGCAAACTTGTCAACGGGCGCAAGGGCGAGCCGGGCAGCGTGGTCGCCGGGAGAGTGCTCAGGGCCAGGAATCTGCAGACAAGGAGATTTGCTGGCGAAGGAATATTCACGAACGCCGAGATGAACGGCAAGCTGCTGGAGAAGTACTGCCCTCTGGACGGGCGGTGCAGGCAGGTGATGGAGCAGCTGATCGGCAGGCTGGGGCTCTCCGCGCGGGCATATTCAAGAATCATCAAGGTGGCGAGGACGATAGCGGATCTTGAGGAGGCGGATGCCATCAGGCCGGAGCATCTACGGGAAGCGGCAGGCTACCGTTTCCTGGACCGGCTTGGCGCGGACGGATTCTAGTCTTCCCAGGAAACCGTGCGGGAATCGTCAGGGTTCACGCTGATGCGGATGCGCAGAGTCTCTTCCGGCAGAAGGTCCTCGATGTTCTCCGGCCATTCCATTATGCAGAGGAATCCGCTGTCGATGTAGTCGTAGAAGCCTATGTCGAGGGCCTCGGAAGGCTTGTTGATGCGGTAGAAGTCGAAATGGTACATCGGATCTCCCGTGCCGGTGCGGTATTCATTGACTATCGCGAAGGTGGGTGAACTGACAGCATCACCCTCGACTCCGAGCCGACGGCATATCGCCGTGGTGAAGGTGGTTTTCCCGGCTCCCATCGGGGCGTAGAACGCCAGGATGTTGTGGCCTCCGGTCTGCGAAAGGAACTCTTCCGCCGCCCTGTCTATGTCGGACAGGCTGTTTATCTTGATTTCGTGTTTCATGTCCGTAAGATGTCGCGAAGTTTTCAGGTCCGGATTCTAAGGTCTCAGCCAGATTTCAGGATTCTGCGGCGTGCGGCCGGACCAGATCTGGAAGTGCAGCTGCGTCTCTCCTCCTATCGTGTCGACAGTGCCGATCACCTGTCCGGTCTTGACTTTGTCTCCGGCCTTGACATTCACGCTGCCGAGCTTGCAGTAGAACGAGAAAAAGTTGCCGTGCTGCACGAGGATGCATTTGTTGTATCCCGGCATCACCACGATCTGCTTGACCTCGCCGTCGAACACGGCCTTTATCTGAGTCCCGCTCTTGAGGGCGATTGTGATTCCGTTGTTGAACGGAAGCTTGAGGTTCGTGTAGACTGGGTGGTTCCTCTGCCCGAACGGATCGACCACCGGACCTTCGGCCGGCCACGGAAGCTTGCCCTTGTTGGCTTCAAACTGCTTGGCAAGGGTGTAGTCTATCGGCTTGCGCGGTTTGGTTCCGGCCTTTCCGGAACTCTTGCCGTCCGTCGCATCGCGGATTATTCTCGCTATCTCCCTGTTCAGGGCATCGACTTCACGCTGCTTGCGCGAGATTTCCTGCTGGTACTTCTTCCTGTTCTTCTTCAGTTTGTTGACGAGAGCCTGCGATTCGCCTTCTTCGGCGCGCAGGCTGTTCATCTCCGCGACTCTCGCCGCCCTCACTGCCTGCGCCTCCTTCTTCATCTTTTCCAGCTGCTCCGTTTCCTTCTCGAGTTCGTCCCTGGCTTCGATGATCTTGGCGGCCTGCACGTTCATCTGCCCGGACAGGTTGCGCAGGTAGCCGAATCTTCTGAACGCCTGGCCGACATTGTCGCTTGCCAGGATGTACATATACCAGACTTTTGGGCTGCGGTTCCTGTAGGCTCCGCGGACAAGCCTTGTGTAGTGATGCGAAAGAGTGTCGAGCCTGGCCTTGATGGCGTCGATCTGTTTCTCCTTCGAGGCGATTGCCGCCGAATGCGCAGCTATGGCCTTGTCGCTTTCTTCGACCAGCTGCCTTCTTGAAGCCACCTTGCGGCTGATGATGTTGAGGCGTTCCAGGGCGCCGGCGCTCTTCGCGGCGTTGTCCCGGAGCTGCCCGTCAAGAATGGCTATCTCCTTCTGCAGCCGCTCCTTCCTGGCCTCCTGGCTACGGGTGTCCTGTGAATATGCCTGTGTCCCTCCCGCCATCGTGACGGCGAGAACCGCAATTAAGATGAATATTCCTGTCCGGGTTCCTGTCATGTCAAGCTACTTTCCTTCCGCTTTCCTGGCCGCGGCCTGGGAAGCATAGACCTTGGCGAGGTCAGTCTCTCCGAGGGCTTCCAGTATGGCGGCATAGTGTTCGAGGCAGGTTGAACTTTCCTTCGCTCCGTAGAGAATCGCGTGCTTGAACTGCGCCTTGGCCTCCTGGTCTTTCCCGAGAAGGTGCAGAATCCAGCCGTAGGTGTCGAGGTAGGTCGGATTGTCGGGTTCCTTCTCGACAGTCTTTCTGCTCATGGCGCAGGCTTTTTTCAACTTCTTGCCCGAGAGCGACAGATAGTAGGCGTAGTTGTTCAGCGCCGGCGCATATTCCGGATTGATCTTCAGGACTTTTTCATAGACCTTGAACGCTTCTTCCTCCCGTCCCATCTCGTGGTACATGTCACCGATTGATGACATCGCCGGGACTGTCAGCGAAGTGTCGCCCTGTGCGATTTCGATTATCCTCCTGTTGTTGTCTATTATGCCCTGCCAGTCTTCCCGGTTGTAGCAGGCCACGTTCTTGATGTCGAGGAATTCAGTTCCGGACGGGAACTTCACCAGAGCGCTGTCACAGGCCGTTTCCACCGAGTCCCAGTCCTTGAGCGTCGCGAGCAGCTGAATGTAGGTCAGTGCGGCGTTCCGGCTTTCAGGATATGCTTCCATATTCCTGCGCAGGAGTGTCCTGGCCTTGTCGTTCATCGCGTTGGAGTACCAGTAGAGCCCCGAGGCGAGAAGAGCCGAACTGTCGGACGGATGTGTCATCACCAGCTTGTCGAACAGGCTGTCCATCTGAGGCTTGACGCTCTGGACATAGCGGATGTCGGTGCGGTTCGCAAGCATTTCCAGGTACTGCACCTTAGTCCTCACGTCAGTCTCCTTGTCGGAAACGAATATGTCCGTAAGTTTGAAGAATTCGGGGAATTGCCTCTTGTTGCGGTAGACCTCGGCCTTGCCGAGAACGGCCGGAATGTAGTTGCCCTGCAGTTCAAGCGCTTCATTGTAGTAGGCGATAGCCGCGCTGTCCTTGTATTCGGCCATCGAATGGTCTCCCAGTTTGGTCAGCACATAGGGCGAGGAGAATTCCTTGTTGTAGTCCTCCAGAACCTTCAGCGCTTCGGCCGGCTTGTTCTGCCGCAGCAGGATGTCGTATTTCGTCGCCGTGACGTTCTCGCTCCTGCCGAAGGCCGCGTCGATCTGCTCCAGCGCGTCGAGAGCCTTGTCATATTCATTTCTCTTCAGGTAGAGGTTGACGAGCGTGAAGTAGATGTCGTTGTTCTTCGGAAACTCCTTGAGCAGTTCTTCGTAGGTCGCTACCGTCAGGTCGTCCTCACCGTCCATCGAATATGCCCGCGCGAGTCTTTCCTTGTACCAGAAGTTGGTGGAGTCCAGTTCAGCGGCCTTCCTGAAGGCTGTCTTCGCTCCGGTGACGTCGTTCGTGAACAGACGGCAGATCCCGAGGTAGTAGTATGCCGCATCGTATTCCGGACTTCCGGCCGTAATCTTCTCCAGCCTGTCCGCCGCCTGCTTGTATTTCCGGGCGTTGATTTCGGCCACTGCGTCGATCAGTTCGCCGTCCGCGCTTTTCCCCTTGTCCGCCGTCTGAGAGTATGCCGTGCCGATCCCTGTCAGCCACGCTGCCGCGACCGCACAGAACAATCTTATGGCCTTTATTGCAATCTTCCTGGTCATTCCTTCTGAAAACATGGTTGCAGTTACAAAAATAACACTTTTTATACGAAAAAAGATGCGGCTGAAAACCACTTTCAACCGCATCTTTCAGTTTTGCCAATTCTATGCCGTCAGGCTGAATCCGCTAGAGATTCTCGTTGGCCTTTTTCCAGTCCTTCACTTCAGGGATGATGCCCAGGGTGATGATCTCGTCACGCATCTTGCAGAGGTGCTCGTATGAAGCCTTGAGGGCCGCCATCTCTTCCTCCGTTCCTTCAGGATTGACGAAGCTTACGCCGTCGGCGTTGATGACCGTAGGCATGGCCATCATCACGTTCTTGTACTCTGCGTTGTTGACATAGGTGCCTGCAGGCCAGGTGAACTCCTCACCGCCCATTGCTGCCTCGATCATCTTCACGGCGTTGTAGGCAGGGCTCTGGAATGAGCTGCGGCCGCGGAGCTTGATGATGTTGGAACCGCCCTGGATCGTGGCGTGCTTGACGGCCTCGAACCTCTCTGCGGAAAGATTCATCTCGGAAAGCGGCTTGCCGTCGATCTTGACCTTGGAAGCGAAGACAGCCATAGCCTCGCCGTGTCCGCCGTAGGTGTGGGCTCCGGTGACCTTGTACTGAGGGACGCCGAATTCGGCGGCCAGCTCGGTCTGCAGACGGGTGGAATCCAGAGCTGCGAGAGTGGTGACCTGCGAAGGCTTCAGGCCGGAGTGGAGAAGAACTACGAGTCCGGTGAGGTCCGCAGGATTGAAGATGACGACAACGTGCTTAACATCAGGGCAGTACTTCTTGACGTTCTTACCGAAATCCTCGGCGATCTGGCAGTTGCCCTTGAGGAGGTCCTCACGGGTCATACCCTCCTTGCGAGGCGCTCCGCCTGAGGAGATGATGTACTTGGCGTCCTTGAAGGCGACTGCAGGGTCGGTTGTCCAGGTGATGTTGGCGCCGTCGAAGGCGCAGTGTGCCATCTCGGCTACAACTCCCTTGAGGCCCGGCTCGTAAACATCATAGAGGCAAAGGTTCGGAGTAAGTTTGAGCATCATGGCGGTCTGAGCCATGTTCGATCCGATCATGCCGGCGGCGCCGACGATGACCAGCTTTTCATTTGTCAAAAATCCCATTGTAAAAAAAATTATGTTAAAATATCCTTGAATATTCAGATATTCAAATATCGCGGCAAAGATAACAATTTCCGCCGTATATTGGTTGTAATTCAAAACAGTTTCTTATATTTGCAAGGTTAAAGAAAGATTGACTGATTATATGGAACCTCCCAGTTCTGTTCTGACAGACGGCAAATCAAAAGCGGACCCCCGATCGGATGATCCGTTGTCGCGACTTACGCTAGACAGTTCCCTGCACTTTGCTCGCTGCATCTGCGCGGCGGGCGCTTTGGCGTGCAGCCATTCGTCGCATTCCTGGATTTACGGCACTCAATTTACGGCACTATAGATTTTTATGGCACTATATCTAAAAAAAGAATTGGAAGAGACCAGAACCGTCATCGGAGTCTGGCAGATAACTGAAACTGAGGAAGAGCTTCGTGAGCTTGCGTCCGTGCCTACGGACGAGATGGAGGAGATTTCCTTCATAACCAACAAGTCGCTCCGCATGCAGCGTCTCGCGGTGCGGGCTCTCCTCTGCGAACTGTTCGGCGAGAAGGTTTACCTCAGCCACCACGACAACGGCAAGCCTTATCTTGAGAACAGCGTGACCAACATCAGCATAACCCACACCGACAAGTATGTGGCCGTCATTCTCGACGACAACGAGGATGTCGGAATAGACATCGAATCCCTTTCGCGCGACTTCTCCGT
Source organism: bacterium (assembly GCA_963640265.1). Lineage (GTDB taxonomy): Bacteria > Bacteroidota > Bacteroidia > Bacteroidales > UBA932 > Cryptobacteroides. Next base: position 11,509 of record CAVHYF010000011.1, read on the forward strand.
CGTGGAGACCAAGGCGCTTACCGAGGACGAGATCGACGACCTTGACGACGACAAGAAGAATGAGCAGCTGGCGATATACTGGTGCGCCAAGGAAGCCATATTCAAAAGGCTTTCCGTCTATAAGGTTGACTTTTCCGAACAGATCGAGGTAGAGCGCTTCCGACCGAAGGGCGAAGGAGAACTCGATGCGACCTTCATCCACAAGGACGGCTACGAGGAGGAATTCGAACTTGAATACATCACCTTCGACAATCACGTCCTTGTCTGGGTCGTAGGCTGATCCTGCGCGTTTTACTTCAACAACTTATCAATCCCGAACGATTATGTCAGCGACAGTTTTAGTGATTATCGGCCTTCTGGCCATCGTCTTTATCTACATCTTCTTCACACAGAGGGATTTCGTAAGCCTCGAGGAAAAGATGAACAATGCTTTCGGCCAGATTTCCGTGCAGACGAAATCCCGCTGGGACGCTCTCGTGAATCTTTACGAGATGACGAAGCAGTACGCTTCCTATGAACACGACACTCTCGTGGATGTCGTGGCTTCCCGCAAGGGAACGGTAACTTCGCCAGAGCAGCTGGCTGAAGCTGACAAGGCGGCCGGACAGGTCCTCGCCCGCGTCAACGCCGTGGCTGAGCAGTATCCTCAGCTGAAGGCGGACGGCATCTACAAGGAGACGATGTCCAAGATCTCTTCCTACGAGGAGAATGTCCGTCTGAGCAGAATGGTTTACAACGACTGCGTCACCAGATTCAACATTCTGGTGCGCCAGTGGCCTTCTTCCTTGGTCGCTTCTGCACTTCATTTCAGCAGGCACGAACTACTTCCGGAGGACAAAAGCACAAGTCCGGCTCCTTCCGCAGCGGACATATTCAAGAAATGACGTTATGAATATCTTGACTCGGATCAGGGCGGCCGCATTCTGCGCCGTCCTTCTGTTGTTTACGGCCGTCGCCGCTTCCGCTCAAAGCAGAGTCGATTCTCTGCGCATCGATGTTGAACTCCGGGATGACGGCTCGGCCAGAATCACTGAAGTCTGGCCCGTCGACGTTTCGGACGACATCTCCGAATGGTATCTTGTGGTCGGGAACAGGGGCCGGATGACAATCCGCGACCTTGGAGTCAAAGACGAAACCGGCAGAGAATATCTTGACGAAGGCGAATGGGACATCGACCGTTCGCGTGCCGAGAAGGCCGGCCGCTGCGGCCTGGTCACCAAATCCGACGGTTATGAGATCTGCTGGGGCGTCGGCAGTTCCGGGCCCCACGTCTACACCTTGACCTACACCCTGACCGGTCTGGTGAAGGGGTATGAGGAAAAGGACGGTTTCAACCATATGTTCGTGGCACGCGACCTCGGTTCTTCGCCGCAGTCCGTGGTCCTGACCATCGGAAAGCCGGGAACTCGGTTCAACCCGGAGAACACCAGGATCTGGGCTTTCGGCTTCATCGGCAGCATCGATCTTGTGGACGGAAAGATAGTCGCCCGCAGCGGCGAGCCGTTCTCCAGCCGCAGCGCGATGATTGCGCTCGTGGGCTTCCAGAAGGGTATGTTCCATCCGGAACTGACTGAAAACAAGACGTTCGAACAGGTGCTGACAAAAGCCGTCGAGGACAGCGACTACCAGGAAGACGGATTTTCGACTTTCGAGATTGTCATAGCTGTCATAGTGCAGGTCTGCATCGTGGCCGTCCTCGGTCTTGCCGCTTTTTTCCTGATCAGTTTCCACGTCGGGAACAAGAAACTGAGAAGGAAACTTGCCGGAGGCTCCGTGAAGGACATCCAATGGTCCCGGGATATTCCTCTCGAAGGCAATCTGCGCGACTGCTTCAATGTCATCGTGGCGTTTTCGGGGAGGAAGCTGAGTAATGAAAAGCGCCTGATCGCCGCTTACATCGCCAGGCTCTTCTACCGTGGTGCATTCGAGGTGGTGACCGATCCGAAGACATCCGGACCGGCGCTCAAGGTGAAGGATTTCCCCGGATACGATGGAGAGGACGAAAGCAAGGACAATACCGATACCGGTCTGGAGCGCAGGATGTACGGTTTCATTAAGTCGGCCGCCGGCGAGGACGGCATCATTCAGAAGAAGGAGATTGCCAGATGGGCTGAAGGACACGGCAAGGCCCTGAACAAGTGGACCAAGGATGCCTGCGACGATTCTGAACTGGCTGATTTGAAGGAAAAGGATGTGCGTGAAGTCTACGGACTCCGCAAGTTTCTCGAGGATTTCACACTGATCAAGGACAGAGGTGTCGTCGAGGTCGGCCTCTGGAACAATTACCTGATCTTCGCATCGCTGTACGGTATCGCCGACCAGCTTGTCAAGGACTACAAAGAAGTCTGTCCTGAATATTTTGCCCTGGCTTCCGATGAGAGCCTGTCCGATCTTTCCGGTACGGTTCTCCTGATGGAAATGGCGGACACCGTTTCGGACAGATTCTACATCAGCGCTTACGGCTATTCTTCCGAAGGGACAAGCTCTTCGTGGAGAAGTTCCGGCGGTGGCGGACACGCTTCCTGGGGCGGGGGAGGAGGTTTCTCCGGCGGCGGCTCCGGCGGCGGAGGCCGTTGAGACCGGTCTGCGGTCTGTACCGAGGGGCTACGGCCTTTTCGTTCTGCGCTTGTCAGAAAGCCTGAACACTCTTGTGGCGTGGCTGCGTACTTCGGCGGTGAATCCGGCGCGGACTCCTTCAGTCCTGCTCCCGTCCCACAGGTCACGGCAGACATAGGCCGTTCCGGCGTTCAGGGCCGGAATCTTCGAGAAATCGAAGACCGCGGTGCGGGTCGAGTCTGACATGTTCGTAACCGACACTGCGACATCTCCGTTTTCACAGTCTTTCGCGAATATCACCAGGCTGTCGGCATCGCTGATGAAGTCGGCCTGCTGGCACATCCTGTCCTGGTTCAGTGCAATCAGATCCTTGTTCTTCAGGATCGCGTAGTCGTCATCGGTTATCGTTCCGCGCCGAGGGTCGAACGACAGCGCCATTGGCGAGGACCACATGCACCACAGCGCGAACTGTGTCCGGTACTCGTCCTGGGTCATCCCGGGGCCCTTGCCACCGCAAAGATCGTTGGACGAACGCCCTGTGCCGTGCAGTGCGGTGCAGAGCATGTCCGCATCGTTGAATCTGTTGACACCCTGGTAGACTGAGATGTCCTTGAAATCCCTGATGCTTTGCACGACTCCTTCTCCCGTGCCTTCTCCCGTCCAGCAGTCGCGCACGTCCTGCGTGACTCTCCAGCAGCGTCCGCCGGCTTCAGCGCCCCATTCCCACGGCTTTCTTACACCCCATTCGCAGATGTAGAGCACCGTGCCGTAGCCGGCGGCTTCGAAAGCGTCCGAGAAAGTCTTGTAACGTCTTCTGGCAGTCTCGGTGTCGCCGGGAGCGTTGCAGTAGTCGCACTTGACGATGTCGATCTTCCATTTAGCGTAGGTCCTTGCGTCGATGTCCTCATAACCGTAGGAACCGTATGCCCCGGCGCAGGTGCATTCGGCCGCATCCGTGTAGAGGCCGAATTTCATTCCGTTGCCGTGGACATACGCCGACACGGGTTCAAGCCCGTTCGGGAACCTGTCCGGGTCCGGCCTCGGTGAACCGTCCAGCGCCCGGGTGCGTGCATGCCAGAGATCGTCCATCATCACGGTGTTCCATCCGCATTCGTAGAGTCCTTTCTCCTTGAAGAGGTCCACGACCGTCCTGATGATTTCTTCCGAAACGTCCGACTGCACGGAGTTCCAGGACAGCCATCCCATAAACGGAACCGGCAGCTGGAGCTTGCTTGAGACGGTGAGCGAGATGTTCTCCGTGGTTCTGTCACCGCCTCTGTCCACGTGTACCTGATAGGTGTAGTCCCCTTCTCTTGAGACAATGCCTTCGACAAGATTTCTCTTCCCGTTCCACTTCAGACCGTCCGGGAGACCGCTGACGGAAAGCTTCGCTTCCGGCACGGAGGCGCGTATCTTGTGCATGAACCGCACTCCGGGTTGTGAGAACACCGTCCTGGCGCAGTCCAGCAGGGAGCCGCTGCCTGTCGTGTCACGGATTTCGGCAGAGCTGCATACGGAAGGCTCGCCGTCGATTCTGGCAGCGGTATGGCTGGTCGCTGCAATGTTGACGTTGAAAAGCGGAATGAGCGGAAGCAGGGCGCGTAGCAAGTATTTTTTCATTTTCTGGTTGTTTCTTGTCACCTGTCGGATGACCTGTATGTGATTATGTGTGCGGATATGAAAAAAGGTGGCTGAAATCCTGTCCGATTTCAAGTCACCTTCTCTTCGTTTGTCGGGGTACAGTGACTCGAACACTGGACCCTCTGGTCCCAAACCAGATGCGCTAGCCAACTGCGCCACACCCCGATGAATATTCCTTCGGGTTTTCCCCTCAGGCCTTTCCGGACAACGTTCCGTTTCCGGTGTTCTCGTTGGAAAGGACTGCAAAGTTATGCCTTTTTTCTTAAATCCCAAAAAAAATCGAAAAAAATCTTATCTTTTGCCGTCACGGACAATGTTGCTAGGAGCAAATTCATTATTTTTGTCACAGGAAACATCTGCCGCAGGAATATTCCCGTCGCGGGAAAATTCTGCCGCAGGACAACGGAATGAATATGATCATACAGGCGAAAGGCATAAGAAAGAGTTTCGGAGAGCTTGATGTTCTCAAAGGAATTGATTTTCAGGTTGACAAGTCGGAAGTCGTGTCGATAATGGGGGCGTCCGGAGCGGGAAAGTCCACGCTGCTTCAGATTCTCGGTACACTTTCCACCCCTGATTCCGGAAGCCTTGAGATCGACGGGACGGACGTCCTCCATCTCGGCAGCAACGAACTGTCCGCGTTCAGGAACAGGAAGATAGGATTCGTTTTCCAGTTCCATCATCTTCTGCCTGAATTCAACGCGCTCGAGAACGTGATGATTCCAGCCTTCATAGCCGGCCGCTCGGACAAGGACGCCCGCAGCGCCGCATCCGGACTGCTGAAGGAGATGGGACTCGGCGAAAGAATGGACCACAAGCCGTCGGAACTGTCAGGAGGCGAGCAGCAGAGGGTGGCCATAGCCCGGGCCCTTGTCAACGGACCTGCGATTCTTTTCGCCGACGAACCTTCAGGCAACCTGGATTCCAGGACCAAGTCCGAGATCCACCGACTGTTCTTCGATCTGAGGGACAAGCACGGCCAGACCGTCGTCATAGTCACCCACGACCCTGAACTCGCCCGGATGTGCGACCGTTCACTTTTCATGCGTGACGGACAGTTCGTGGAAGAAAATCCCGCCGGCATCGCAAGGCCGTGAATCCGGACTGCCGAATGAGCGTTTTCCGATTCAAGAAGTTCGAGGTGCGCAACGAGCGCTCCGCAATGAAGGTCAACACCGACGGAGTGCTTCTCGGTGCTGCCACCGATGTTTTTCCGACGGACGAGAATGTGCTTGACGTCGGGACGGGAACCGGTACGGTGGCCCTGATGCTTGCCCAGAAGCTTGACGGAACGGCTGAGTCCTGGAATATTCAAGGAATAGACATCGACCTCCCGTCTTCAGAGGAGGCCGCCCTTAATTTCTCGGCCTCGCCGTGGGCGCGGCATCTCGAGTCCGTGAATATGGGTCTGCGGGCTTTCCGTGCATCCGGCGGCGCTCCCCGGTCAGGCTACAGTCTGATCGTCTCCAACCCTCCGTATTACGACAATTCCCTCCGGGCGCCCGATGCGAGGCGCAATTCCGCGCGCCACACGGGTGACACGGAAGACCCATCCGGAGCCGAGACGCTGTCCTACCGCGAAATCATTGAATATGCTTCCGAAGTTCTCGGCGAGGACGGCCGTGTCTCGCTGATTCTGCCTGCCGACCAGGAGAAACCTCTGGTGAGGTTTGCGGCGATGTACGGGTTCGAACCGTGGAAGATTCTGCGGATCAGGACCGTGGAGCGCAAGCCTGTGTCCAGGCTGGTCGTCCAGTTCAGGAGAAGGGGAAACGTGGATCAGGTGTCTGAAGAACTGCTGACCCTGCTTGACGATGAAGGGAAGCGTACTTCTCAGCAGGCTTCCCTTACAACAGATTACTATCTGTAACCAAACTAACCATTAACCAATTGACCGACAATAATCTGTCACTTCTTGTCACCGTCTCTGCAGTCATCCTTCCTTAGGCGGTGAATCTGTTGCCTTCTGAATTCTTCCTCCGCGATGAAGAGCTGCGCCACCTTCTTGCCGGATAGAATCTTCCGGTACTCGGCAGTGTACTTCTTGTTGATGCCTTTGTCCAGTTGCTGGGCGTCAAGATACTTGTCAAGCAGTTTCTGGATTTCAGCCTCGTCCTTGCCTGCGTTCAGAGCCTCGTCCAAGGCTTTGTAGGCGGCGATCGTCTTCTGGAAGGCTTCCTTCTTCTCTTTCTCCGACCTGTTGTAGACAGGCCAGAACTTTTCCGCTTCTGCTGACGACAGGTCCATCGCATCGGTGAGAAAAGCCACTTTCTCTGCCTTCCATCTTTCCTGCCAGTCGTTCTTTCCCTTTTCCTGTCCCCATAATCCGGACAGCGGGGCGGCCAGAAGCAGTGCCGCAAACATGACAATCATCCTTTTCATAATCGTAATCATTTCAGGGCCGCAAGTCTGACATATTCAATATGCTCCGGCTGCGCTCCGGTTGTCAGCAGGTAGTTGATGACATCCTCGTCGGAAAGGGTCTCCGACTCTGCCGAGTCAATCTGGTCAATCCGGTAGATGTCTTCCGGCCCGGTGCCTGCCATAACCTCGGATGTGAGGAATTCGTAGTAACTCTGGTCTGAAGAGCGGATGTCGCCGGCTGTGTTCCTCAGGACCGCGTTCCCGATCAGGAAGGCCGCGATGAAGCAGGCAGCAAGGGCGGCATAAGGGCGGACCCTGGTCCACAGACCGATGCCGGTTTCTCCGACGCCTTCGCAAGGAATGGAATCCAGCCGCTCCCGCAGGCTTTCGAAGTAGCCGTCAGGAACGCCGTAGGGATTCTTCCCGTTCTGCAGTATGTCGTTGTCTTTTTTCATACACGGTTATTTGACAAATGTTTGACTTGAAAGTTTAAAGTTTTTTCCGCCTATGAGTATTTCTTGAGTTCGGCCTTGATTTTCTCGGATGCGAAGTGGTACGAAGCTTTGAGCGCGCCCACGGAAGTCCCGAGAATCTCCGAGATGTCCTCGTACGAAAGGTTTTCGAAATAGCGCAGCGAAAACACGATTCTCTGCTTTTCCGGCAGTTTCTGTATCGACTTGACGAGCGCGCGCTGAAGCGCGTCTCCGTTGAAGTAAGGGTCTTCGTCGATTTTCTCCACCATCCTGGCGTCAAGGCTTTCGAACTTCAGGGCCGCACGCACCTTCTGCTTGTGCAGCCAGTTCAGCGTTTCGTTGGTTGCTATCCTGTAAAGCCAGGTGTAGAGCAGGGAGTCTCCCCTGAACGACGGAAGGGCGGTCCAGACCTTTATGAAAACTTCCTGGAGAAGATCGTCGGTATCTTCGTGGGAGCAGAGGAAATGCCGGATGTGCCAGTAGAGACGTTCGCTGTAGGCAGCGACGATCTCCCTGAACGCTTTTTCGGTCTCGCCGTTACGGTAAAGCCTGATTATGTCATCGTCCGTCATCCTCTCCGATTTGCTAGCATCTTTCAAATGTACGACAAAATCATTATTTTTGCAATCGTACTTGATTTTCGCACTTAAATTAGGTCACAAGACCCGACAGAAGCATATTTTATGAAGCATATCCGCAATTTCTGCATAATAGCGCACATAGACCACGGCAAAAGCACCCTTGCCGACAGGCTGCTTGAACTGACCAAGACCCTTTCCGCAAGGGATATGGAGGCTCAGGTACTGGACGATATGGACCTTGAGAAGGAAAAGGGAATAACGATCAAGAGCCACGCGATCCAGATGGAGTATGTCCATAAGGGAGAGAAGTACGTTCTCAATCTGATCGACACTCCGGGCCACGTGGATTTCTCGTACGAGGTGTCCCGTTCCATCGCTTCCTGTGAAGGGGCGCTTCTGGTGGTCGATGCATCGCAGGGTATTCAGGCACAGACGATTTCGAATCTCTACCTGGCCGTCGACCACGGACTGGAAATCATTCCGGTTCTCAACAAGATAGATATGGACTCCGCGCAGCCGGAAGTGGTGGCCGACCAGATCGTCGATCTCCTGGGCTGCAGCCACGAGGACATATTCAAAGTTTCCGCCCGCACGGGCGAGGGGATTCCTCCGCTTCTGGATGCCATCGTCGAAAGGATTCCGGCTCCGACCGGCGATCCCGATGCACCGCTCCAGGCGCTCATCTTCGATTCCGTGTTCAATCAGTTCCGAGGCATCATCGCTTATTTCAAGGTGCTGAACGGTTCCGTTTCGACCGGTGACAAGGTCAAGTTCGTCGCGACCGGGATGGAATATGAAGCCGAAGAGGTCGGCGTGCTGAAGATGAAGCTCCAGCCGACTGGAAAGGTCTCCACAGGCGACGTGGGCTACATAATCTCCGGCATCAAGAGGGCCGTCGAGGTCAAGGTCGGCGACACGATCACCCATTCTGACAGGCCTTGCGAGAATGCCATAGCCGGATTCGAAGAGGTGAAGCCGATGGTTTTCGCCGGAATGTATCCGGTGCAGGCCGACAAGTTCGAGGAATTGAGGTCGACGCTTGAGAAATTCCAGCTGAACGATGCCTCTTTCGTCTATGAACCGGAGTCGTCGCTGGCTCTGGGTTTCGGCTTCAGGTGCGGTTTCCTCGGACTTCTGCATCTGGAAATCGTGCAGGAACGCCTGTTCAGGGAGTTCAATATGGATGTGATCACGACGGTCCCGAACGTTTCCTACAAGGTTTACACGACCCAGGGCGAGGTGCTGGACGTGCACAATCCATCAGGACTTCCGGCGCCGACGCTCATCGACCACATCGAGGAGCCGTTCATCAGGGCCCAGATCATCTCCAAGACCGAGTTCTACGGAGCGATAATGAAGCTGTGCATGGACAAGAGGGGACTGCTGGTCGGAGAGCATTACATCACGGCGGACAGAGTGGAACTGACCTACGACATGCCGCTGTCCGAAATAGTCTTCGATTTCTATGACAAGCTCAAGTCCATTTCAAAGGGTTATGCATCCTTTGACTATCACGTCACGGATTTCCGTCCGGCGAAGCTCGTCAAGCTGGACATTCTTCTGAACGGCGATCCGGCCGACGCCCTGTCCACGCTTATCCACGAGGACCACGCCTACGATTTCGGCCGCAAGATCTGCGTAAAGCTGAAGGAACTGATCCCCCGCCAGCAGTTCGACATCGCGGTTCAGGCTGCGATCGGAGCCAAGATCATCGCGCGTGAAACCGTCCGCCAGGTCCGCAAGGACGTGACCGCCAAGTGCTACGGCGGCGATGTGACCCGTAAGCGCAAGCTTCTTGAAAAGCAGAAGGAAGGCAAGAAGAGAATGCGCCAGATAGGTACCGTGCAGGTGCCTCAGAGCGCCTTTATGGCCGTGCTTAAACTTGATTCCTGACATTATGGTCAATGTTGCGCTTCTGATAACCGTCACTGACGGAGGAGGGAGTTCGGGATTCTACGAAGAATTCCGGAAACAGAAGGATGCGCTTGAAGCCGAGAAGAAATATTCATTTTCGGAATTTCTGAATGACGGGGGGCCGGACGGCTACCTCAAGGTCTGGGAAAAGGCTTCGGGAAAGGGTTTCGGACTCTATCTCTGGATGGAAGACGACCTTCGCCTGTCCGAGAACGCTCTGGCTTCGCTTCTCGAGAATTCCGAGTTCCTGCGCCACAAGGCCGTGATCGCCGGTACCGTCGCCGACCTTTCCGGAAACAGCATTTCGGGAGGACGGTCCAGAAGAGGCGACGTGCTGTCTCCGGACAATGACATCCCGCTTCCCTGCCAGCTCTACGACCTGTCGCTGGCGCTTGTTCCTGAATATGTCTTCTCGACAGTCCGGCCTCCGTCCGACGTGCTCTGCCACGGTCCGCTCGAGTTCGGCTATGGCGCAAAGGTCGCCAGGGCCGGCGTGGGTCGGGTGGTGGCCCCGGGAGTGCTGGCCAGAGCGGACCGCAGCCCTGCCGTCCCGGCCTGGAGAAACGCATCCTGCCCGATGCCGATGCGCGCGAAGTCTCTGTCCGTCGCCGTGTGCAGGGAGATTATTCGGGGAATGCGTTCCATTTTCGGATAATAATTTGTAATTTTACAAAGTGATTTTACGCATCCCCTGTACGGGGGCTTGTTTTGACATTAAAATTAATACTAATATCATTAAACGATGAAGCATCCTAAAATAGGCATCCGCCCGACCATAGATGGCCGCCAGGGCGGAGTTCGTGAAAGTCTTGAGGAAAAGACGATGACTCTTGCGGCAAATGTCGCGAAGCTGATATCTTCCAATCTGAGGTACAGCGACGGTGTTCCGGTGGAGTGCATTATCGCTGACGGAACGATCGGCCGAGTGGCTGAAAGCGCGGCCTGCGCCGAGAAATTCGAGCGCGCAGGCGTGGGCGGAACGATTTCCGTGACCTCCTGCTGGTGCTACGGCTCCGAGACGATGGACATGAATCCTTACTGGCCTAAGGCTGTCTGGGGCTTCAACGGCACCGAGCGTCCCGGCGCTGTCTATCTTGCCGCAGTCCTCGCCGCCCACGCCCAGAAGGGACTTCCTGCTTTCGGCATCTACGGACACGATGTCCAGGATCTTGAGGACAACTCGATTCCTGCCGATGTCGCCGAGAAGATCCTCCGTTTCGCCAAGGCCGCCGTGGCCGTGGCCGAGATGAGAGGCGAGTCCTACCTGTCCATCGGCAGCGTGACGATGGGTATCGCCGGCTCCATCGTTGACACCAATTTCTTCCAGAAGTACCTCGGAATGAGGAACGAAAGCGTCGACGAGGTCGAGATTCTCAGGCGTATGGACCTTGGAATCTACGACAAGGATGAATATGCCAAGGCTATGGCCTGGGTCAAGAAGTACTGCATGCCTAACGAGGGCTGGGACAAGAACCGTCCTGAGAAGCAGAAGACCCGCGAGGAGAAAGACAAGGACTGGGAGTTCGTCGTAAAGATGACCCTCATCGTGATGGACCTCATGCACGGCAACCCGAAGCTTCTTGAAATGGGGTTCAAGGAGGAGTCTCTGGGCCACAACGCGATCGCCGGAGGTTTCCAGGGCCAGCGCCAATGGACCGACTGGATGCCTAACGGTGACTTTACCGAGACCCTTCTCAACACAAACTTCGACTGGAACGGCCGCCGCGAGCCTTCGATACTCGCCACCGAGAACGACTCTCTCAACGGCACAGCGATGCTGCTCTCCCACCTTCTGACCAACTGCCCTCAGATTTTCTCCGACGTAAGGACCTACTGGAGTCCTGAGGCTGTCAAGAGAGTGACCGGCAAGGAACTCACCGGCAAGGCCGCCCCCGGCATCATCCACCTCATCAACTCGGGAGCCACCACTATGGACGGCTGCGGACAGAGCACCGACGCCGAGGGCAATCCTGTGATGAAACCGTTCTGGGAGATGACCGACGAGGACGAAAAGCGCTGCCTGGAGAACTCGCAGTGGATGCCTGCCGACAGGGATTACTTCCGCGGCGGCGGATTCAGCGTCCATTTCGTCTCGAAGGGAGACTTCCCTGCAACAATGGTCAGGGTCAACATTGTCGACGGCCTCGGCCCTGTTCTCCAGATCGCCGAAGGCTGGGTTGTGGACATCGACCCTGAGATCCACGCCGTGCTTGACAAGCGTACGGACCCTACCTGGCCGACGACCTGGTTCACCCCGAGGCTCGATCCTTCGAAGGATGCCTTCAAGGACGTTTACAGCGTGATGAACAACTGGGGAGCCAACCACGGAGCCATTTCCTACGGCCACATCGGAGCGGACCTCATCACTCTCGCCTCGATGCTCCGCATTCCTGTCTGCATGCACAACGTCGAGGATTCCAGGATTTTCCGTCCTGCGGCCTGGAACGCGTTCGGAATGGACAAGGAAGGCGCCGATTTCCGCGCTTGCGCCAACTTCGGACCTATCTACAAGTAGTCCTTCCCTATGAAAGGCAAAAGTGAATCAATCCTGAAGGCAGGCGGAGTCAGCTACGTCCTGCCTTTCATTCTCATAACCACGTGTTTCGCTCTCTGGGGCTTCGCCAACGACATCACCAACCCGATGGTCAAGGCGTTCTCCAAGATCTTCAGGATGAGCGTGACCCAGGGATCGCTCGTGCAGGTGGCGTTCTACGGAGGCTATTTCTGCATGGCCTTCCCTGCGGCCATCTTCATCAGAAAGTTCTCCTACAAGGCAGGTGTGCTTGTGGGACTCGGTCTGTACGCAGTTGGCGCGCTGATGTTCCTCCCGGCCAAGTCCGTCGGAGTCTACGGCTTCTTCCTGATAGCCTACTTCATAATGACTTGCGGCCTGTCCTTTCTTGAGACGAGCTGCAATCCGTACATCCTTTCGATGGGAACGGAGGAGACTTCCACCAGAAGACTGAACTTCGCCCAGTGCTTCAACCCTATCGGCTCGCTGATGGGAATGTATGTGGCGATGAACTTCATTCAGGCGAGGATGGACCCGAGAAGCACGGCTGAAAGGGCTCTGCTTGACGATTCCTCTTTCGAGGCACTGAAACAGGCTGACCTGAATGTCCTGACCGCCCCTTACTGGATCGTAGGCCTGGTGATTATCGTAATGTTCGTGATGATCCTGGTGGCGAAGATGCCGAAGAACGCGGACAAGGACCACGATATGAACATCGGACCCGTGCTTAGCAGGCTTCTTCACCGCAACCGCTATTGGGAGGGTGTGATCGCCCAGTTCTTCTACGTGGGCGCCCAGATAATGTGCTGGACCTTCATAATCCAGTACGGCACGAGAGTATTCATGAATGAAGGAATGGATGAACGGTCCGCCGAGGTGCTGTCCCAGACCTACAACATCGTGGCTATGGTGCTGTTCGTCACCTGCAGATTCTTCTGCACCTGGCTGATGAAGTATCTCAAGCCTTCCAAACTCCTGACAATCTTTGCGATTGGAGGAATGCTGGCCACGGCCGGCGTGATCTTCCTGCAGAACAGGCTCGGCCTTTACTGCCTCGTCGCCGTCAGCGGATTCATGTCCCTGATGTTCCCGACGATCTACGGTATCGCCCTCGGAGGCCTCGGCGACGACGCCAAGTTCGGAGCCGCCGGCCTGATAATGGCGATTCTGGGCGGTTCTGTCCTGCCGCCTCTCCAGGCCTGGATCATCGACAAAGGCCAGGTGGGCTTCCTGCCGGGCGTGAACGCTTCGTTCGTTCTGCCGTTCATCTGCTTCATCTTCGTCTGCATCTACGGAATCCGCACCACGCGCATCCATATGCCCGATGTAAAAGAGTAGAGAAGACCCTATAAGCTGGAGATGACCTCAAGGCTGAACACGAGCGCCTGCATCGCTCCGTCGTTCAGCGTCACGAGGAACTCCGGACATATTCCCAAGCAAGTCAGCGCGATTGTGGCCACCGAAAGGGTCATGATCGCGCTTGTCAGTGGCAGCGCCAGGAGGTTGGTGAGGATGAAATATTCAGGGAAGGTGCGGAAGTAGTACCACGCGAGCGGGCCGGTGAACACCTGGCAGGAGATGGACAGCACCGCGGCGCTCCAGATTTTCCTGAACGGGTCGAATCCGGGCTTGCCGCCGCCTGCAGGGGACGGATAGATTCTGTCCAGGGTGGGGAAGAGGAAGAATATTCCCGCCATCGCAAGGTATGACAGCTGGAATCCGACGGATGTTATAACGTCCGGTTTCAGCGCGAGCTGGACTGTAAGCGCGGTGAAGAGCACTCTGGCCGGTTCTCTCTTCCTTCCGAGCAGTTTCGCGGTCTCGTTGAGGATGATGAAGAGCAGTGCGCGGACGATGGAAGGGGCGGCTCCTGTCATTATGGAGTAGAATGCCGCAGCCCCTACGATCAATGAATATTTCAGGATTCTCGCCCGCCGTCCGTTGCCAAGCGGAGCGGCAAGGCGGATCAGAATCAGGTAGATCACTCCCAGATGCAGGCCCGAAAGCGCAAGGAGGTGCGAAGCGCCGCTGTCTCTGAATATCCTTGTTATGTCTTTCGTGAGGCCGCTCCTGTCTCCCGTCAGCAGCGCCTTGACGAGCGGTCCCGTGGTGTCGGAACTGTAAGGAATCGAGTCGATGGCGGCTCTGAGGTATGTCACCGCACTGTCCGCAGCTTTGCTGACCGGATTGTTCTCCCAGACCGGGATGCCTTGGGTAAGCAGGGCGTTCACTCCGCAGAATATTCCCGTCAGAAAGAACGACGCTGGAATGACAGCCCACATCTCTGCGCTTCGGCGGCTGCCGGCATCGGACCGGCGGAGACGGAACAGATAAAAAAGAACCAGCCCGACCGGAACGGCGGGGAGGATTGCTGCCGTGAGGTGGAGTCTGCCTGAAAGGAACGGGTACAGTACCGCACCCGCTGCGGCGCCTGCCGCAAACGGAACACCGGTCCCCGCAATGTCTCTCGCCGCATCCATACCACCGTCCGTTATTTTTGGTAAAAATAGCTATAAAATTCGTATCTTTGCCAAGATATTCATATAAATCTCAATCGGAATGATTATTCTTGTTATCAATTGCGGAAGTTCTTCCATCAAGTATCAGCTTCTTGACATGAAGAACGATGATGTCTATGAACTTTTAGCCAAGGGAATAGTGGAGAAGATAGGTCTGGAGACCGGAAGGCTTCAGCACACTCCTGTCGGAAAGGAGAAGGTCGTGAAGGATCTTCCTGTGCCGGACCACACGGTCGGAATGCAGATCGTCCTCGACGCTCTCATCGACAAGGACCACGGCGTGCTGAAGTCCTTCGATGACATTGAGGCCGTCGGCCACAGAATCGTACAGGGTGCTGATTTCTTCTCAGGCAGCGCAATAGTTGACGATGACGTCATAAAGAAGATCGACTTCTGCTGCGACTTCGCGCCGCTGCACAACCCGGCCCATCTTCTGGGCATCAGAGCTTGCCAGGCGGTGCTTCCTTCCGTTCCTCAGGTGGTCACCTTCGACACGGCGTTCCATCAGACGATGCCGTCTTACGCCTATATGTACGGTCTTCCTTACGAGTACTATGACAAGTACCACATACGCCGCTACGGCGCACACGGCACAAGCCATCAGTTCGTGGCCAAAAAGGGCGCTGAGATGGTCGGGCTTGATGTGAACAATTCCAGAATCATTACCTGCCACATCGGCAACGGCAGTTCCATTACCGCCATCCAGAACGGCAAATCAATCGACACTTCTATGGGCCTCACTCCGCTTGAGGGTCTGATAATGGGTACCCGCTGCGGTGACATCGATGCCAACGCAATACTTTATCTGATGAAGAAGGAGAATCTCACTCCGGACCAGATGTACAACATCGTGAACAAGAAGAGCGGTTTCCAGGGCGTTTCCGGTAAGACCTCCGATGCGCGTGAACTTGACGAGCTTGCAAACAACGGTGACCGCAGAGCGAAACTTACCCTCAAGATGCTGACTTTCCAGATGATCAAGTACATCGGAGCCTATGTGGCCGAGATGAACGGTGTTGATGCTATATTCTTCACCGGAGGCATCGGTGAGCACAACAGCCGTCTGCGCCGCAGGGTATGCGAGAACTTCACCTATCTCGGTCTGACCTTCGACTACGAAGCCAACACCGCCTGGGGAGTCGATACCGTCATCTCCCTGCCGGATTCCAAGGTCAAGGTCGCTCTCGTCACAACGGACGAGGAACTTGTCATTGCACGCGACACGATGCACCTTGTCCAGAGCCTTGATGAATAAATTTTTCACGAATATCCTAACATTGAATATTATGATTACAAAATTCGCAGATGTGTTCGCCGAGCTCAAAGCCAACGGCGTGTGCAAGAAAATGGTCGCTGCGTGGGCTGTCGATGAGCATACAATCGAGGCTTGCGCCAAGGCTTCCGAAATGGGCTTCGTGAAGGTTACCCTCGTCGGTGACGAGAACCTAATCAAGGAAACCTGCGGGAAGAACAACATCGACGTCAATCTTTTTGAAATTGTCAACGAGCCTGTTGAACTCAAGGCTGTGGCCAAGGCTGTGCAGCTGGTTCACGATGGCCAGGGAGACGTGCTGATGAAGGGACTTTGTTCAACGGACAAATTCCTCCGTGCGATTCTCAACAAGGAGACCGGACTTCTCCCTCCGAAGGGCGTGCTGAGCCACGTCGGAGTCATTGAATCTCCAAACTATCACAAGCTTCTCTTCCTGTCCGACATGGCCGTGATTCCTCTTCCCGACTTCCGTCAGAAGATGAAAATCGCCGGTTACCTTGTAAGCGTGGCCAAGTCGTTCGGAATCTCCAAGCCGAAACTCGCATTCATCGCCGCTTCCGAGCAGGTTCTCGATTCGATGCCGGCTTGCATGGAGGCCGCCGCTCTTGCCAAGATGGCCGACAGAGGCCAGATCAAAGGCTGTATCGCCGACGGCCCTCTGGCTCTCGACGTCGCAATTGACCAGGAATCCGTGGAGATCAAGAAGCTTGTCAGCCCGGTTGCCGGTGACGCTGACTGCCTCGAGTTCCCTAACATCGAGTCTGCAAACGTGTTCTGGAAGACGAACTCAAAACTCGCCACAGGCGTGAAGCAGGCCGGTATGCTGGTCGGAACGACCGCTCCTTGCGTGCTTGCCAGCCGTGCCGACAGCGTGGACACCAAACTGAACTCCATCGCTGAAGCGGTGATGTTCGTCAACAAATAGGCTGATTCAAACGAATAGGCTCAATCAATAGTCAAACCACTCCGCATCGTCGGGTGTATCCTGCTGAGGCGGACAGAACATATTCCTCGAAGGAAACTTCGAGGAATATTTCGTTCTCAGGGCATCGAAAAGTTCGGCCGTGTGCCGAGCCAGCCCCGGGCCTTTGTAGGTGCTGGTGTTGGAGATGAAGATCCAGCACTCGCCGTCAGAGAAATATTTGATCAGCGCGCTTGTCCCGGCGAACGTCCCGGTGCGTGTCCAGTTGCCGTCCTTTGTGTCGTTCCAGCCGAGCGCGTAGGTGTTTTCGTCGAAATATTCAGTCATCGCATCGACGCTTTCCCTGCTGATGATGTCAGGGATTTCAGGCTTGCCGTCGATTGATGCCACGAACAGTGCGAGTTCCGGAGCGGACGCCACCCAGGCCCCGGCTCCCGAAAGTCCTTTGACATTGTTCCCTCCGTAGCATCGCGTCACTTTCCTTCCGCTGTTGTTGAACTCCTCTGCAGGTTCGTCGTCGTGCTGGACATAGTAGCGGGTCTCTTCCGGATACTTGTTGGCGTAGTAGTTCCCGGCAATCCTGAACCCTATGCAGCCTGCAGGGTGCAGCACATTCTCCTGGATGAAGGTTTCGTAGTCCGTTCCGCTCACCTTCTCGATCACCATCGACAGAGCGAGATAACCGAAGTTTGAATATTCCTGCCACGTTCCCGGCTCGAATTTCAGTCTTCTCTTGAGCTGCACGACCATCAGCTGTTCCTGGGTCGGCACCTTCGTCCAGCCGTTCTGCATCATTATCCACCTGGTGGAGAACATCGGGTCTCCTCCCTTCTTGGAAAATCCGCCTCTGTGGCGCAGCAGGTCCTCCACAGTGATCTTGCGGTACAGAGAGTCCTTGATGGCAGCGACGTAGACGGAATCGTTCAGGATCCCCTGCGGACCGAAGACCTTGTCCTCGAGCGAGAGCAGACCTCTTTCCCGAAGCACCATTATTCCTGCCGCCGTTATGAGCTTGGACACCGAGGCTACTCTGAGTATGTTGCCCGGCTGCATCTGCTTGCCGGTGTCTGCTATGCCGTAGCCCTTAGCATAAAGCAGGGAGTCGTTGCGCATTACCGCCACCGAAGCCCCGTTGATCGCCCAGTAGGTAAGGTAGTCGTTGACCTTGCGGTCGAAGCCCGCAAGCACGGAAGTGTCCGACATCTCGTTCGTGAGAGTTGCGTTGAGGTCAACCGTGGCCGGAACCGGCTGCTCCGGAACCGCTTCTTTGGATGCTCCTGAGGAGACTGCGGCTATGACTGCAGCAGCCGCGACTGCGATGATTGCCGGGACTGCCAATCTGCTTCTTACTCTGGAACCGGACATATTACCTGACAAGTCCTGCCTTTTTGCCGAATCCGATGATGAAATCCGCCGTTCCGTCAATTCCCAGTCTCGAAGAATCGATGCAGAGGTCGTAGTCGGACGCCGCTCCCCAGTTGCCGAACGTGAAGAAGTTGTAGTAGGTGGACCTGGTCCTGTCCTGACGTTCTATCTTGTCCGCCGCTTCTTCGGGACTGATGCCCATCCTTTCCGCCACCCGCTTGATCCTGTTTTCCATCGGGGCCGAGATGAACACGTCCAGGCAGTCCAAATCCCGGAGAATGTAGTTGGAGCACCTTCCGACGAATATGGCCGGGCCGTTGGCGGCGATGTTGCGGATGACTTCGCTCTGGATCTTGAAGATCTCGCTGTCTCCCACGTAGTTCTGCGCGCTGCCGAAACGCCCGGCGCCGAAGAACGATGAGAGGCTGAATATGCTTCTTCTTTCATCGCTGCGCTCAAGAAGTTCCTTGCTGAAGCCGCTCTCGTCGGCGGCCTTCAGGATGAGTTCGTTGTCATAGACCGGGATGCCCAGCATTTCGCCGATTTTCTTCGCCACGAGTTTTCCGCCGCTTCCGAACTGGCGGCCTATGTTGATGATTATGTTTTCTTTGCCAGTGTTCATCGTCTGTTGTGCTTATGAAATTGTACTTCCAAGAATTGTAGGCTCGTCTCCGTCCTTCAGCTTGTTGAGTTTCCGGACAAGAGCGTGGATCATTATGAGAGTCGTGATGCAGGCCAGGGCATCAGCGACCGGGAACGCAAGGAAGACTCCGTCGATCTTCCAGAAAATCGGCAGCAGGTAGAGCAGCGGCACGAGGAACAGAAGCTGCCTGCTGAGCGAAAGGAATATGGATTTCTTCACCATTCCGAGGCTCTGGAACAGATTGGTCGAAACCATCTGCCAGCCTACTATCAGCACAATGGGGTTCATCACCTTTAGCCCCTTTTCCGCAACTTCCTTCAGTATGCCGTCATTCGTGAATATGCTTACCATCAGTCCCGGGAAAAATTCCGACGCGATGAACCACAAGCCCGTTATGAGCGTGGCCCACAGGGAAGTCCTGAAGAAGACATCCTTGACTCGGGAATATCTCCGGGCGCCGAAATTGTAGCCGGCAATAGGCTGCATTCCCTGGTTGAACCCCATCACTATCATCACGAACAGAAAGTTGATCCTGTTTACGATTCCGTAGGCTCCGATGGCCAGGTCACCGCCGTACTTGAAGAGCTGCTGGTTGATGAACATAGCGACGATGCAGGAGGCTGAATTCATCAGGAACGGCCCCATACCGATTGCCAGCGAATCCTTGGCGATTCTCCATTCGACTTGAAATACGGACTTCGTGATCTGAAGCACATTGTCCTTCTTCGTGAAGTAGTAGATCGAGTACGCGAGCGAAATGGCCTGGCAGACGACGGTCGCGATGGCGGCTCCCTTCACTCCCATTCCGAATCCGAAAATCAGGATCGGGTCCAGGATGCTGTTGAATATGACCGTGAACAATGTGAGGCCCATAGCCATCTTCGGGTTGCCGGAAGACCGGATGATGTTGTTCAGTCCGAAGTACAGATGGGTGACGACGTTGCCGTAGAGGATGATCTTCATATAGTCCCTGGCGTACACCAGGGTGTTCTCGCTCGCTCCGAAGAAACCGAGGATCGGGTCGAGGAACATCAGGCAGACAACCGTGAACAGGAGTCCGATGATGCAGTTCAGGGTGAAGGAGTTGGCAAGCACCTTGTTGGCTATCTTGTAGTTCTTCTGTCCCAGCAGAACCGAGATGAGCGTGGCGGCGCCGGCTCCCACCAGAGTGCCGAGTGCGGTGCTGAGGTTCATCAGCGGAAACGTGACCGCAAGTCCTGATATGGCCAGCGAGCCTATGTCGGGAATATGTCCGATGTAGATGCTGTCCACCATATTATATAGAGAAGACGCAGTCATGGCGATTATGCCCGGGACTGCGTACTTCTTGAGCAATTTTCCTATGCTCTCGGTTCCAAGCTCCGTAGGAGCCGTATTTGATTTCGTCATAGTCTGTTATTTATGGGCGGCACGTGCCGTTTACGGTTTGTCCACCACTTCTATCTCGAAGACGAGCGGAGCGTATTTAGGGACGGCGTTGCCGCTTCCGCTGTAGCCGTAGCCCAGCCCGGAGTAGAATGCGCAGACGCCCTTCTCGTGCGACTTCAGTTTGGAGAGGCAGTAGGCGAATCCGGAGATGGTCGTGCTGCCTTCGGAGCTCGTGGAACTTGCCGACTGGATGGTTATGTCCGTGTAGGTCTCGTTCATCGTCACGAGCTTAGGCTCGTAGGTGGTGGACGACGAGTAGATTCCGTAGAACTTTGCGGTGTCCTTGACCGTAGTGTCGAACACTTTGCCGTTCAGGAGCTTTCCGGTGTAGTTGATGTAGAAGGTCGTGTCCGTAGGGAAGGTCGTGGTGTCTGAAGGAGCCACCAGCTGCTGGTAGTAGTAGCCGTACATCGTGGAATCCACTCCGTTCATATGGATGTCGGTGTATCTTTCCAGAGAGTCTGTCTCCCATTTGTAGATGTCGTCGGTCTTGTCAATCAAGGTCAGGGTGTAGATGGCGTTGGAACCTGTCTTGTTATCCAGATATTCCTCGGCGGTCGAGTAGTCTTCGTTATCGTCGAGGGCCACGTTGAGCCATCCGGGTATGATTGCCTTCCTCGTCCCTCCGACTTTCATCCCGTCGAGCATATCGAGGATTCCGGCCTGGGTCATCCACTTGTTCTTCAGGACGACGGAAGGTCCGTAGTAGGTGCCCGTATCATAAGAACCTGTCTGCTGGGCCACCTTCTCCTCCGTCGTGCCGCCGATGTTGCCGTCAAGGTCCGTGGCGGTGTACCTGATGAAGAGGAAGTAGTCGTCATCCGTCACCGCCTCCCCGGTTCCGGGCTGGTCTTCAATGATGTAGATTCCGAGTCCTGAAGACTTCGCGTCAGGATAGTGTACGCTCATCCAGGCATCGAACTGGAGTTTGTTGTCGCCGTTGGTCGTTGTCGTCTCTTCCTTTACGCAGGCTCCCGGCAGCACGGCTATCGCCGCGGCCAGCCCGCAGAGGAAGGGGGTGATTCCTTTACTGAATATATTCATTTGTCAAATTTTTTATCTTTTTTCGTGATTCCCGGTCGTGATGTCTTGCCGTCAGTCGTTGGCGACGCTCTTTATCCACAAATGATAGGCCAATCCTGAATTTGCCGGGACCGGCCCGGTCCTGTGTTTCCCGAAACCGTGCTTCCCGCTGAACAGGACATAGCACTCGTCGCCGCCTTTCACACCGACGATGCCGGTTCTGAGCCCTTCGACGAGTTCGCCCTCCGAGAGATTCACTGTCTTGACGGTGAACACGCTGCTGTCGGAGACTTCCCAGTCCATCGACTTTCCGTAGACATCGTAGTTGGTGAAGAAGAAATTGTCGGACGTGAGGCTGTTGCCGTTGAGGTAATGCCCGGCATAGTAGAAGGAAACGGCTCCGTCCCCGTCCAAGGCCTCGCCTTCGCCTTCCGCTACGGTCACCTTGACCACTCCGTCCAGGTAGTCGACAGTGGCTTCGGGATTCGAAGAAGTCAGCGACTTGACTATCGCTTCGATGTATTCTTCCTGCTTGGTGTACGCTTCCTCGATTTCCTTCTTGGTGCACCCGGCAAAGGCCAGGACGGCCAGGATGGGGACAAGCGTTATGACAATCTTCCTGTTCATTTCCCTAAAAACTCTTCCGTCGCTTTCAAGATGTATGCCTCGGCTTCTTCAGAGGAGGAGATATCCTTGCCTATGTACAGTCTGCCGCCTGAGGCCAGCTCGTGTCCTCCGCCGTTGAACTTGCTTTGGGCCAGAGCGTTGGCGGACGTTCCACGCTTCGACCTGATCGAAACTCTGAAGTAGCCGTCATCTTCGGTCAGGAATATGCTCAGGCGTACCGAGGCCACCGACAGAGGCATATTCACGAATCCCTCGCTTTCGCCGTTGAGGAATCCGAATCTTTCCTGAGTGGCCTTGTCCAGAATCATATAAGCCGCCCCGCAGGGCGTGATTTTCAGTTTCTCGCTCAGAAGGCATCCGAGCAGCCTCAGCCTGTTCTCCCTTTCGTTGTTGTAGAGCCTGGAGAGGATCAGGTTCCTGTCCACTCCTGCCTGCAGCAGTTCTCCGGCCATTCTGAAAGTGCTCGGGTACGCAGAGTTGTTGAAGTTGTTCGTGTCGGTCGTCATTCCGGTCATCAGCGCGGCGGCGCAGACGGCAGGCAGGCGGGCCGCGTCTCCCCGGATGTCAGGCATTTCCATAAGAATCCTGTAGAGAAGTTCGCAGGCCGATGAAATCTCGGTCTCCGAAAAGACCAGGTCGAATGATTCCGTCTCCGGAAAGAGATGATGGTCGATCAGAACCTTCTTCGCTCCGGACGCCCGGAGGCAGTCCTCCATTCCGCCGGTCCTTTTGAACGAATTGCAGTCAAGGCAGAAGATAAGGTCGCTGTCCTTTATGCGTTCCGCTGCCGCCGCTCCGTCTTCGTCGAAAGTCATCACCCTGTCTTTCCCGACCTCCCCGACGATGAATGGAAGACTGTGGGGAAGACTGTCAGGAAAAATCAGGACAGCATCTTTCCCCCTGGCTTCGAGGTAGCTCAGCATCGCGGTACCGCTACCGGCGGCATCGCCGTCCGGATGGGTGTGGACGGCGATGGAAATCCGGTTTGCCGAACCGACAAGTGAGTCTAAAATGTCGATATCTTTCATATTTGAATGCAAAATTACAAATATTATATTGCTTTTCATAAATCAATTTTCTAACTTTGTCAAGAATTGGCGTCAGGCCTTTTTTAGCATATTTGGATTAATCATAAACACAAAGAATAATGAACAAGACACTGAAAACGATTATCTGCATCGTCCTTGCGCTTTGCGCCATTTTTCTGGTTTACAAGATCTATGACGGCATCATGGAGCCGGTAAGGTTCGACAAGGAAAAGGAGGCGAGAAAGAAAGTCGCCGTGCAGCAGCTGAAGGACATCCGCGACCTGCAGGTTGCCTACAAGAGCGTGAACCAGAAGTTCACGGCATCGTTCGACACTCTCAAACAGTTCTACAAGACCGGCGAGATGGTGGTTCTGATGCAGGTCGGCTCCCAGGACGACTCCGTTGCGGTAGCCCACACCGATCAAATCAAGAAGTCCCGCAAGGGCATCACCGACGAAGGACTCTACAAGCTTTATCTTGAGGGCGACAAGAACCTCGTGTTCTCGATTCAGAACAAGGTCAACGTAAGGGACACTCTCTTCCACAGCAGAACTGACTTCAACATCGACAACATCGACAAGATTCCTTTCGCCATCGCGGAGACGGGCAACGCCGAAGTCACCAATGTCGAGATGGACGCTCTCGTGAAGAAGGTTTCCGGAGTCAACGTGCCTCTGTTCGAGGCCAAGATGCCTTGGAAGTCCATTCTCAACGGACTTGACCACCAGCTGATCGTCAACCTCGTGTCCGAACTTGAGGACCAGGGACGTTATGAAGGCCTCCAGGTCGGCAGCGTCACCACTCCTAACAACAACGTCGGCAACTGGGAGTAATCCTGACACTGAATATGGATCATCAGAATCCACCGAAATATCTGAAGGGAATATCCATTCAAGTCTGCTTGAATGGATATTCTTTTAAAGTGGACGGCCGCAGTTCCGGATGGCTCGGCGCCGACACAGTCTTCACTGTCCCGGAACTTCAGCGCAGGTACGGCTCCGTCGAAATTTCCCTGCTGACTCCCAAGGTGGCCCTGGTCCCTTCCGCTTTCTACAGCGAGGCGTCTGCCGGCGAACTTCTTTCCGAGACTGTAGCCCTGGAGAGCGGTGACGCGGTGGCCGGAATCCCTGTGCCTGAATATTCAGCCGTACTTGTCTACTCGCTTTCCATCGGCGAGATGCTTTCCGGAGCGATTTCCGCCGCCGTCAAGGACGGGAATGGGAACTCAGCCCCCGTGCTGCCGGAGATGTATTACATCCTGAAGGATCTCGGAAGGCTTTCCGAACACAACCGGATCGTAGCCTCTTTCGGCGGAGGATATCTGCACCTTGGAATAGCGCAGGGGGACAAACTTCTGCTGGCCAATGTGTTCCGTGCAGCCGACTTCACCACTGCCGAGTATTTCCTGTTTATGGCGATCCGCAGGCTGCAGATGAATCCGGAAGTCTCGTCCGTGCATTTCCGCACGCCCCTGTCGGACGAGATGGAGATGTCGCTCTACCGTTACTTCCGGTCGGTGGAGAAGATTTGATCTGAAAAAGATTTTACCTGAAACGGGATTGCGATGAGAATAATAGGAGGACGCCTTAAAGGCAAGACAATCAGCCCGCCGGCGGGTTACAAGGCAAGGCCTACGACGGATTTCGCCAGGGAGGGGCTGTTCAATGTGCTGAACAATGAATACGAATTCGAAGATCTCAAGGTTCTGGACCTGTTCGGCGGAACCGGAGCGATCGCTTTCGAGTTCGCGTCCCGGGGAGCCGGCAGAGTCTGGTCCGTGGAGATGGCCAGGGAAAACGCCTCTTTCATAAAGACCGAGGCCGGGAGACTCGGACTTGACAATGTGACCGCAGTGAGGGACAACGTGTTCGACTTCCTTGACATATGCCGTGAGAAGTTCGACATCGTGTTCGCAGACCCGCCATATGCGCTCGAAGGACTTGAGACCATACCGGACAAGGTGTTCGCCAGGGACATACTGCACCCCGGATGCTACCTTATTCTTGAACACGGCGATGAGCACTCCTTTACGGAACATCCGGACTTCGTCAAGGAAAAGAAGTACGGAAGAGTGCACTTTTCATTCTTTTGCCGTGATTTGAAGGCTGAATGACTGCTTGTTGTCAGCGCTTTTTTGTAAATTTGTTCACTAAAACAGGAGGACCGATAATGTACGATTCCAAAAACGGGCTTTGGATAGCCCACAGTTCCGACGGCCCGGTTTCCATAGTCGGAAAGATGGCCAACAGACACGGACTTGTCGCTGGCGCGACCGGTACCGGAAAGACTGTCACTCTGCAGGTTATGGCCGAGACATTCTGCCAGGCCGGAGTTCCTTGCTTTATGGCCGACATGAAGGGAGACCTTTCGGGAATATCCCAGGCCGGCAAGCTCAGCGGATTCATCGAGAAGAGAATGCCCGAGTTCGGGATAGAAAATCCTCAGTTCCAGAGTTGTCCGGTGCGTTTCTATGATGTTTTCGGAGAACAGGGGCATCCGCTCAGGTGCACGGTTTCCCAGATGGGGCCGCAGCTGCTGAGCCGCATACTCGGACTGAACGAAACCCAGGAGGGAGTCCTGAACATCGTCTTCCGCATTGCCGACGACAGGGGGCTGCTCCTGCTCGACATCAAGGACCTACGTTCGATGCTGAACTACGTCCAGCAGCATTCGTCTGAATATTCGGCGGCCTACGGCAACATAGCCTCGGCTTCCGTCGGAGCCATCCAGAGGGCCATCCTGACATTGGAGAACGAGGGCGCCGACAAGTTTTTCGGAGAGCCGTCCTTTGATATTCAGGACCTCCTCGCCTGCGAAGGCGGCAAGGGCGTGATGAGCGTGCTGGCTGCCGACAAGCTGATGCTCAAGCCGAAACTCTATTCGACCTTCCTGCTGTGGCTGCTCTCCGAACTCTACACCACTCTTCCGGAGGTCGGCGACCGGGACCTGCCTAAGCTCGTGTTCTTCTTCGATGAAGCGCATATGCTCTTCGACGAGACCCCTAAGGCTCTCGCCGACAAGATTGAGCAGGTAGTGCGCCTGATACGCAGCAAGGGAGTAGGAGTCTATTTCGTCACGCAGAGTCCTACGGACATTCCGGACAGCATTCTTGGCCAGCTCGGCAACAGGGTGCAGCACGCGCTCAGAGCTTTCACGCCTAAGGACCAGAAGGCTGTCAGAGTGGCTGCCGAGACATTCCGCGCCAATCCGGAATTCGACACGGCCGAGGCCATAACGAATCTCGCGACAGGAGAGGCTCTCGTTTCATTCCTTGACGAGAAGGGCGCTCCGGGCATCGTCAGGAAAGCGAAGATACTCTTTCCGCTCAGCCAGATCGGTGCGATAGACGGGTCTCAGAGGGACACGATCGTCAAGTCTTCAAGAATCTACGGCAAGTATGACACTCCGGTTGACCGTGAAAGCGCTTTCGAAGTCCTTCTCGCCGAAAAGGAAAAGCAGCTGAAGGAGGAGCAGGAGGCTCAAGCCGCCGAAGAAGCGGAGGTTGAGGAGAAAAAGACCGCGAAGAAAGGCGGGCTTCTCGGCAAGATCGGCAAAGCCGTTTTCACTGCGGTTACGGCATCCCTGGCCACGTCCGTAGGAACTGCAGTGTCCAACAAGGTGACCGGCAAGAAGACCAAATCCAGGACAAGCGGCACGTCCAAAGTGGTGAAGAGCGCCACGTCGGCCGCGACCCGCACTGTCACGAGAGAACTCACAAGATCCATCCTGGGCAATCTCATAAAGTAAACCAAGCATAATCCGTTATGAAAACCAGACTCTTTTCCGTCGTTGCGGCGACGCTGGCCTTCGTCTCAATGGCATCAGCCCAGCAGTGGGCTCCGGCAGGAGACAGGATCAAGACAAAATGGGCCGAGGAAGTCTCTCCGGCCAACGTTCATCCGGAATACCCGCGCCCTCAGATGGTCCGCCCGGAATGGAAATCCCTCAATGGACTGTGGGAATATTCAATAACTTCGAAGAACGCCGCGAAGCCGGAGAAATTCGACGGAAGCATCCTTGTGCCTTTCGCCATTGAGTCTTCGCTTTCCGGAGTGGGAAAGACCTTCACTCCTGAAGACGCCCTCTGGTACAGGACCACGTTCAAGGTCCCTTCCGCCTGGAAGGGAAGAAGGCTGATGCTTAATTTCGAGGCCGTTGACTGGCAGGCGGACGTGTTCGTCAACGACATCCAGGTCGGCAGGCACACCGGCGGCTACACCCATTTTGCATTCGATGTCACTCCTTATCTTAAGAGCGGCGACAACAAGCTGGAAGTGAGGGTGCTGGATGCGACCGACTGCGATTTCCAGCCGCGCGGCAAGCAGGTCAAATCTCCGAGCGGAATCTGGTACACCGCCGTTTCGGGAATATGGCAGAGCGTGTGGCTCGAGCCGGTAGCCAAGGCGCACATCGCTGACTATTACGCCGTTTCAGACATCAAGTCAGGTACGGTGGATGTGACCGTCACGACTGAAAATGCGCAGGAAGGGGATGTCGTGAGGGTTTCCCTGCTTGAAGGCGGAATAGGGTACTCTACTGAGAATGCCGGCTCCAAAGTCATGGCACAGGGGAAGACTGTTCCTGGAGGCACAGTGACTCTCCCTGTTGAGAATGCCTCTCTCTGGTCACCTGATTCTCCTTATCTTTACGGTCTTGAGATTGCCGTGATCCGCGGCGGCAAGGTCATCGACAAGGTCAACGGCTACACGGCTATGCGCGAGGTCTCCCTGTACCACAAGAACGGAAACACCAAGCTTATGGCAATCAACGGCGAACCTTTGTTCAATTACGGTCCGCTTGATCAGGGTTGGTGGCCGGACGGTCTTTACACTGCGCCGACCGATGAGGCTTTGAAATATGACATCCAGAAGACCAAGGACTTCGGATTCAACATGATCCGCAAGCACATAAAGGTCGAGCCGTCCCGCTGGTTCTACTACTGCGACCAGCTCGGTGTGATGGTATGGCAGGATATGCCTTGCTTCGGTTCCCACAACGGCAACAAGTGGGGTACCCGCAACTATAATGAAGGGACCGACTTCCCGGCCACTCCTCAGGCGAAGGCCAACTACTACAAGGAGTGGGGCGAAATCATCGCGCAGGTCAAGAAGTTCCCTTGCATCGTGATGTGGATTCCGTTCAACGAGGCCTGGAGCCAGTTCGACACGAAGAAGGTGGTAGAGTTCACAAGGGAACAGGATCCGACGAGACTCATCAATATGTCTTCCGGCGGCAACTGGGAGCCTGGCTGCGGCGATGTGCTTGACAACCACCATTATCCTTATCCGGCGATGTACCTCTGGGAACCGAAGATGGCGAATGTCCTCGGTGAATATGGCGGCATAGGTCTTCCGCTGGAAGGCCATCTCTGGCAGCCTGACCGCAACTGGGGCTATGTGCAGTT
This sequence comes from bacterium, assembly GCA_963640265.1. Lineage (GTDB taxonomy): Bacteria > Bacteroidota > Bacteroidia > Bacteroidales > UBA932 > Cryptobacteroides. Next base: position 39,782 of record CAVHYF010000011.1, read on the forward strand.
CAAGGACGGAGAGGAAGTTCTGGCCGAGTACACTAAATTCGCCGAGCAGCTGATCGGCCTTGTCAAACAGGGAGTCTGCGGAGCGGTCTATACCCAGACCACCGATGTCGAGGGCGAGGTCAACGGTCTGATGACCTATGACCGTGAAGTCGTCAAGATGGACGAGGCGAAATTGAAGGAAGTAAACACAAAGGTAATCAAATCGATGCCTGTTAAATAACAAAAACAACAATGGAAAATCTTTTTGACATCAAGGGAAAAGTCGTCGTGATGACGGGAGCCTGCGGGGTTCTCGGAGCGACCATCGTTAAGTATTTCGCAGCCCAGGGCGCTAAGGTCGCTCTCCTGGACCTTGACCGAGCCGCTGAAAAGGGTGAGTCGATCGTGGCCGAAATCAAGGCTGAAGGCGGAGAAGCCTGCTTTATCCCTACAAATGTTCTTGATAAGGAGACTCTCGAGTCAAACTGCAAGGAGATCGTCGCCAAGTACGGAGGAATTGACATCCTTCTGAACGCAGCCGGCGGAAATATGGCCGCGGCGACCGTACCTCCCGAGAAGACAATCTTCGACCTCGATGTCGAGGCTGTCCGCAAGGTTGTCGACCTTAACCTGTTCGGCACCGTTCTTCCTACAATGGTGTTCGCCAAGGCTATGGTTGAGAAGAAGAAAGGCTCGATCATCAACTTCTGCAGCGAGACTTCGCTCAGGCCTCTGACCCGCGTGGCCGGCTACGGTGTGGCCAAGGCGGCTGTCGCCAACTGGACCAAGTACCTGGCAGGTGAACTCGCCATCAAGTTCGGCGAGGGCTTCAGAGTCAACGCCATCGCTCCGGGCTTCCTGCTGACCAACCAGAACCGCTCGCTGCTGACCAATCCTGACGGCAGTCTGACCGACCGCTCGCACAAGATTCTCGCCCACACTCCGTTCGGCCGTTTCCTCGAGCCTGAGGAACTTCTCGGCACGCTGCATTGGCTGGCTTCTGATGCTTCCAAGGCCGTGACCGGCACCATCAATGTAGTCGACGGCGGTTTCGACGCTTTCTCGATCTAGCAATCCAAGAGACTGAAAGATTATGAGAAAGGATCTTTACCTGATGCGCGAGAGCTGGAGATGGTACGGCCCGAACGACCCTATCTCCCTGGATTACATCCGCCAGACCGGCGTGACCGACATCGTCCACGCGCTCCATCATATTCCTAACGGACAGGTGTGGCCTGTCGAGGAGATCAAGGCGCGACAGAAGATGATCGCCGACTGGGGACTCACCTGGAGCGTCGTGGAGAGCGTTCCTGTCCACGAGCACATCAAGACCCAGACGGGGGATTATCTCCAGTACATCGAGAACTACAAGCAGTCCCTGCGCAATCTTGCCGAATGCGGTATCAAGTGCGTGACTTACAACTTTATGCCTGTTCTCGACTGGACCCGCACAGACCTTGACCACAGGCTTCCGGACGGCTCGACCTGCCTCAGTTTCGAGCGTTCCGCCCTCCTCGCCTTCGACCTCTTCATCCTGAAAAGGCCGGGAGCGGAGAAGGAATATTCAGAAACGGACATCGCGAAGGCGAAGGCCCGCTTCGAGAAGATGGACGCCGAGGAGATCCACAAGCTGACCCGCACGATGATCGCTGGTCTTCCCGGCAGTGAGGAAAGTTTTACTCTCGACCAGTTCCGCAAGGAGCTGGAAAGGTACGAGGGCATCGACTCCGAGAAACTCAGGAGCAACCTGATCTTCTTCCTGAGCCAGATCTGCCCGGTGGCCGACGAGGTCGGTGTGAAGATGGTCATCCATCCTGACGATCCGCCGTTCCCGATTCTCGGCCTTCCGAGAATTCTTTCCACGGCAGAGGATTTCAGAAAGTTGGTGGCCGCTGTGCCTAACTGGTCCAACGGCCTCTGCCTCTGCACGGGTTCGTTCGGCATCAGGCCGGACAACGACCTCGTCGCTATGCTCCGCGAATTCGGTGACAGGACCGATTTCGTGCATTTCAGAAGCACGAAGAGGGATGCCGAAGGCAACTACTTCGAGGATACGCACCTTGCCGGCGACGTGGATATGTACGGAATGATGAAGGCTCTTCTTGAGATTATGCAGGAGCGCAAGTTCCGCATCTTCTGCCGTCCGGACCACGGTCACAGGATGTGCGACGACCTTCAGAAGAAATCCAATCCGGGATATTCCTGCTACGGCAGAATGAGGGGCATAGCCGAACTGCGCGGCCTTCAGATGGGCATCGCAGGTTCGCTTTACCCGGAAGAATAATTTGATGATCAGGCATCTCCGCCGGGCTTTCTCTGCGGGGATGCCATTACTTTTTTACACATTTTATGAAGACACTTAAAACCGTTCTGGCGCTTTGCCTTATGCTCGCCGCAGCTTCGACGGGAACGGCGCAGAACACCTACCGCCCGACCGAGGAGAACCTCAAGGCCCGCGAGAAATTCGTGAACCAGCGCTTCGGAATATTCCTTCACTGGGGAATTTATGCGCAGTACGCCCAGGGGGAGTGGTACCTCCAGCTCGGAGGCTTGAACAAGGATGAATATGCCCACGCGGCTTCGGCGTTTTATCCTGCCGGCTACAATGCGGAAGAATGGGTAAAAGCCTTCAAGGATGCGGGCGCTGAATATGTCACCTTCACTTCCCGCCATCACGACGGCTTCTCGATGTTCGACACCAAGGCTTCTGACTATAACATCGTCAAGGCCACGCCTTGGGGAAAGGACGTTGTCAAGGACCTCGCCGACGCCTGCCACAAGGAAGGACTTGACCTGCAGTTCTACTATTCGATTCTGGACTGGATCAGGGAGGATTTTCCGATAGGGGAGTCCGGCCACAATACCGGCCGCAAGGGCGACGCTCCTGACTATGACCACTATATGGCTTTCATGAAGGCCCAGGTGAAGGAGCTTATGACCCAGTACGCTCCAGTGCGCGCCCTCTGGTTCGACGGCTATTGGGACCACAAGCGCGACTCGGTGCCTTTCAACTGGAAGATGCCGGAGTTCTATGAATATATTCATTCAATAGATCCGGCCTGCCTGATCGGCAACAACCACCACATCGTTCCGATCGCGGGAGAGGATTTCCAGATGTTCGAGAGAGACCTTCCGGGCCAGAACACCGCCGGCTATTCCGAGGGGCAGACCGTTAGCGAAAGCTTCCCTCTGGAGATGTGCCAGACGATGAACCATACCTGGGGCTACAGCGTTTCCGACCGTGACTACAAGACTTGCGCGCAGATCGTCGGAACTCTTGCCAAGGCTGTCTCCAAGAATTCGAACCTTCTTCTGAACATCGGTCCCCGTGCCGACGGAAGGCTTCCTGAGGCCGCTCTCGGCCTGCTGAAAGAAATCGGCCAGTGGATGAGTGTGAACGGCGAATCCATCAAGGGCTGCGGACCGGGTCCTCTCGGCGAGCAGGCCTGGGGAGTGTCGACAGCGCCGATTGCAGGCGGCAAGGTCTTCTTCCTTCACGTGCTTGAGAATCCGGGCGCTGTCCTGGAGATTCCGGTAGCTAAGAAGGCCAAGGTCAGAACCGTCACGGCTCTTGCCGGTGCATCTGCCCTTGAATTCAAGAAAGTCGGAGAGAAGCTCTTCATCACCCTTCCTGCCGACATTCCTGCCGAAGACTTCGTCGTCCGCGTCGAGATGAAGTAAAGGAAAGTTTTCGTGGCGGATAATCGCCTGAATGTCAGCTGAAACAATGAAGGTCTGGTCGTGATTCCACGACCGGACCTTCAGTTTTCATTTATTGCAAGTCAGCTGACTGACACAACCCCTATTTCGTGCCGAAAATTCTGTCGCCGGCATCGCCGAGACCGGGAACGATGTAAGCATTCTCGTTCAGGCAGTCATCAACGGCGGCTACGAATATGTCAACGTCAGGATGCTCTTTCTGTACGCGTGCGATTCCTTCCGGAGCCGCTACCAGGCACATGAGCTTGATGTGTGTGCAGCCGCGCTCCTTCAGCATTGCCAATGCATCGCAGGAACTTCCTCCTGTTGCGAGCATAGGGTCAGTCACAATCACGAGACGCTTGTTGATGTCTTCCGGAAGCTTGCAGTAATAGACTATCGGATTGTGGGTCTTCTCGTCGCGGTAAAGACCGATGTGTCCGACCTTGGCCACAGGAACAAGCGTCAGAAGCCCGTCAACCATACCGATGCCTGCGCGGAGAATCGGCACAATCGCAAGCTTGCGGCCGGAAACCTTCTTGGCCGTCATATTGCAGATAGGCGTTTCTATCTCAATGTCGTCAAGAGGGATATCCCTGGTGATTTCGTAACCCATCAGAAGGGAAATCTCTTTAAGCAATTCTCTGAAATCCTTGGAACCGGTGTCCTTTTTCCTCATAATCGTCAGCTTGTGCTGGATCATAGGATGATCGATAACGTGTACTGTGCTCATTTTATGTGTTTATTATTTATGCTTCCCCGGCCGCCTTCGTGACTGTCGTGTCTGCAATCTCCAAAGTTAGTGAATATTTCTGAAAGTTCTTGCGAAACGCACAAGGGAACAGGTTTATGAGCTTTTTTTACAAGTTTTTGAAAAATTTTACTACTTTGTCTTGCAAGGTATTCGAAATTATTTATATCTTTGCATCGAAAAATTAATTGCAAAGCAAGTATTTTGCGGCGACTTTGATATATTCAGAAAAGAAAATGATTGATAAACAAGATATTATTGAAATGAAAAAAGTTGTAAATGTCAGTGTGGGCGGCAGAGGTTTCTCACTGGACGAAGATGCTTATGCAAGACTTGCCGTTTATTTTGACCACTTCAAGAGTCATCTCACTCCGGATAGCCAGTCTGCCGGAGAGGAGGTGATGGCCGACTTGGAGAACCGGATTGCCGAACTCTTCGATCAGGGGACGGGCGGAGCCTCCTACAGGGTTATTGACCTGGCCCTTGTTAAAAGGGTCGTCGGCCAGCTGGGAATGCCCGACGGATCCAAAGAGCTGGAGACGGAGGGACAGGAAGGGGAAAACGGCGCCCGAACAAACGGAGAGCAGACAGGAAACGGTGGCCCTGGATTCGGGGACGGCATTGATTTCACCTACGGGGGGATCCAGGGAAAGTCCCGCAGAAGATTGTTCAGGGATCCTGACAACAAGAAGGTCGGCGGTGTCTGTGCCGGTCTTGCGGCTTTCCTCAACGTGGATCTTGCGTTGGTCAGGGTCCTGTCCCTGCTCGCCATTCTGCTGTGGGGGGCGGGCCTGCTGGTCTACATTGTCCTCTGGATCGTCGTTCCGCTGGCAAAGACCCCTGCGGACAAGTGTATGATGAGAGGCCTTGAGCCGACTGCCGAGAATATGGCGAAGTTCAGCCAGAAAGGAGATGCTTATGGAAAGTAATGCCGACAATGTCCGTTCCCAGATGCGCAAAGGGGTGCTTGAATATTGCATATTGAGCATTCTCGCCCGCAAGGAGGCCTACGCTTCCTCGATTCTGGAAGACCTGAAATCCGCGAACATGATCGTGGTCGAGGGTACTCTTTATCCGCTTCTGATCCGTCAGAAGAACCAGGGACTGCTTTCCTACCGCTGGGAGGAATCAACGCAGGGACCTCCGAGAAAATATTACTGCATCACCGAGAAGGGACGCCAGCAGCTCGGCGAGATGGACCAGGCCTGGCAGGAAATCGTGGAAACCATCAATGCAATCAGGAAATGAAACAAGTTGAAAATGTCAGCATAGGAGGCTATGTGTTTTCCCTTGAGGAAAACGCAAGCTTTGCGGCCAAGGAATATCTTGACCGTCTTGAAGCGTTCTATTCCAGGAAAGAGAGCGGTTCGGAGGTGATGGAAGGGATTGAGGAGCGTATGGCCGAGCTTCTCATTGAGAAAAGCGGAGTCGGTGGTGTTGTAACTCTCGCTGCGGTGAATGACGTGATTTCCGTACTGGGCCGCCCCGAGACCATCGAGGAGGAATCTTCCGGCGCTCAGGACGCCGAATCTGCGGAGCCTTCCGGAAGTCCGTCGCCGGCTTCGTCAGGAACGGCCGCGAAGCCTCGCCGGAGGCTTTACCGTGACCCCGCCAACGGAAAACTGGCGGGAGTCTGCAGCGGTCTCGGCGCTTATCTTGACATCGATCCGGCCATATTCAGGATTTTGTTTGTCATCCTTACCCTGCTGGGAGTCGGATTCGTTCCGAACAAGGCCTGCAGCATTTCCGTCCCTCTGATCTACTTCATACTGTGGATTTGTATGCCGGCCGTAAAGACTGTGCGTCAGCGCGATGAACTCAGGGGAGAGGGAGGCACCGTCGATGACATCAGCGCGAGGGTGCGCAACTCCGGACGCAAAGGGACCGGAGCAAGGGATCCTCAGACCTGGAAGAATTTCTGCAGGATATTCTCCGTTATATTCGGGGCAATTCTCCTTCTGGCCGGTGTCGCCGGCATGGCTTTCCTGAGTTCGTTCTGGTGGGGCGGGGAAATATTCGGCAACGCTTTTTTCTACAACAAGTTCGTCGAGGATCTCTCCTTTGGCGTTCCGTCCGAAATCCTGGCGTTCTTCTCTTCGCCGCTGGTGGTGCTGGGAGCCGTCCTGGTGGCTTCCATTCCGCTGTTCATAATGATCTATGAAGGGGTGATGCTGATTTTCGGTCTCAAGTCTCCGAAATGGCACCCGGCCCTGATCCTGTTCATCGTCTGGATGATAATCCTTGTCGTGCTTCTGGTCTCTTCGTTCCTGGCCCTGTCCGTGCGCATCTGAGATTGCCCGGCTTTCAGGTTCCGGTAAAAGGAAATCCCCGGGGAACAATCCCCGGGGATTTCCGTATCACTGACCTTGATCGATCAAGGTGCTGCGTTCGCTAGAAGTACTCTTCAGTGTTCCTGTCGAGGTTGTCGGAGTGATTCTCTCCGTTGGATTCTGAGTTGTTCTTAGGACCGAAGCTTCTGCGGTCTCTTCCGCCTCTGCGGTCGTCACCGTTCCTGCGGTCACCACCGTTGCGGCGATCTCCTCCGTTCCTGCGTTCGCCGCCGTTTCTGCGGTCACCCCCGCGGTCGGAACCGCCTCTGCGGTCGCGGTCTCCGCCGCTGCGAGGACGGCGTTCCGGCTCGACATATCCTTCCGGCTTAGGAGTCAGGGCTCTCATTGAAAGCCTCATCTTGCCGGTCTTGGAATCGATCTCGAGAAGCTTGACATCAACCTCCTGGCCTACAGTCAGGACATCCTCGACCTTGTCGGTCTTTTCCCAGGCAATCTCTGAAACGTGCAGAAGGCCTTCCTTGCCAGGAAGAATCTCCACGAAAGCACCGAACTCAAGGATAGATACAACCTTGCCGTGGTAGGTCTCGCCGACTTCCGGAACGGCGCAGATGTTCTGAATCCAGTCGTAAGCCTTCTGCATAGCCTCGGCATCGTTTGTGGCGATGTCAACCACACCCTTTCCGTCAACCTCGTCGATGGAGATGACGGCTCCGGTCTCGGCCTGGATCTTCTGGATGGTCTCTCCGCCCTTGCCGATGACGGCACCGATGAATTCTTTGTCAATCTCGAAGGACTTGATGCGCGGAACGAACGGCTTGTAGTCCTCGCGAGGCTTGTCGATGCACTTCATCATCTCGCCCATAATGTGCATTCTGCCTTCGTGAGCCTGCTGGAGCGCCTTTGCAAGAACCTCGTAGGAAAGGCCGTCAACCTTGATGTCCATCTGGGTGGCGGTGATTCCGTCCTTTGTTCCGGCCACCTTGAAGTCCATATCTCCGAGGTGATCCTCATCTCCGAGGATGTCAGTGAGGATGGCGTAGCGGCCGTTAGGGTTCTTCTCGTCGGTGATGAGTCCCATAGCCACACCAGCTACAGGCTTGCTGATCTGAACGCCGGCGTCCATAAGGGCGAGGCAGCCTCCGCAAATCGAGGCCTGAGAAGATGAACCGTTGGATTCAAGAATATCCGAAACCACGCGCACGGCGTAAGGAAATTCCGGTGCTTTTGGCATAACGGCCTTCAGAGCCCTGAAGGCAAGGTTTCCGTGTCCTACCTCGCGGCGGCCTACGCCTCTCTGGGCCTTGGCCTCGCCGGTGGCGAACGGAGGGAAGTTATAGTGAAGGACGAACTGCTGGGTCTCCTGTACGAGAACCTCGTCCATTTCCTTCATGTCCATCTTTGTTCCAAGGGTAACGGAAGCAAGCGCTTGGGTCTCGCCGCGGGTGAAGATGGCTGAACCGTGAGCGCAAGGCAGGCAGTTCACTTCGCACCAGATAGGACGTACCTGGGTGGTCTGACGGCCGTCCACACGCAGTCCCTCGTCGAGAACGAGATTCCTCAGAGCCTCTCTCTGCTCGTGGCCGAAGTAGCGGTTGATCATCATCTTCTTCTCCGCCTGCTCCTCTTCGGTCAGACCGAGTGACTCGATGCACTCCTTCTTGATCGCCTCGAAACCGTCCTCCCTTTCGTGCTTAGGCCTTGCTGACTTGGCAAGAGCATAGCACTTCTCGTAAGCGAAGTCGTGAATCTTATTCTTGAGGTCCTCATCCTCTTCATCGTGAGGATAATCTCTCTTCACATCCTTTCCGAGTTCCTTATTGAGTTCTTTCTGGACGCGGCAATGCTTCTTGATCTCTTCGTGGGCGAACTTGATGGCTTCGAGCATCACGTCTTCAGGGACTTCCTTCATCTCTCCCTCGACCATCATGATGTTCTCCTCCGTGGCGGCTACCATAAGTTCAAGGTCGGCGTTTTCGGTTTCGCTGAAAGTAGGATCGATCTTGAATTGTCCGTTTATTCTGGCTACGCGGACTTCTGAGATAGGTCCGAGGAAAGGAAGGTCGCTGGCGGCAAGAGCGGCTGATGCTGCGAGTCCTGCCAGAGCATCAGGCTGGATGTCCTTCTCGGCTGAAATCAGCCAGATGTTGACGAACACTGCAAGATGGAAATCGTCAGGGAACAATGGCCTGAGGGCCCTGTCAACCAAGCGTGAGATGAGGACTTCGTAATCGGAGGCTTTTCCCTCCCTCTTCATGAATCCGCCCGGGAAACGCCCTGCGGCGTAGAATTTTTCCTTGTAGTCCACCTGTAGTGGAAGGAAGTCTGTGTCTTCTGCTGCTTCTTTCGCGCAGGTTACCGTGGCCAGGAGCATCGTGCCTCCCATTTTTACCACAGCTGAACCGTCTGCCTGCTTGGCAACCTTGCCGGTTTCGATTTCGATTACCCGACCGTCGGATAACTCGATCTTCTTAGTGATGATGTTCATTTTACTTTTTTACCGCGTCTTCAACGAAATGTAACTGAAAATTCCAGTGTATTCGATACGACTTTTTATTTTTAATAAAAAAGGGACGGCTGCAGCGTATTGCGCAGCCAATCCCCTTTTCTGTTCCTATCGTATGGTTATCGACGGAGACCGAGCTCCTTGACAATCTTCCTGTATCTTTCGATGTCGATCTTCTGAAGATAGTCCAGAAGCTGACGTCTTTTACCTACGAGACGGAGAAGGGAACGGCGTGTGACAACGTCTTTCTTGTTCTTCTTAACGTGCTCAGTGAGGTGACTGATACGGTAGGAAAATAAAGCAACTTGACTCTCAGGTGAGCCGGTGTCTGTATTAGACTTCCCGTACTTGGCGAAAATCTCCTGCTTTTTGTCGGCTTGTAAATACTCTGCCATTTTCGCAAAAAATTTTGTTGATGATTAAAATAACGTCTTCTTTCCCGCACCTTGCGGAAAAGCATGCAAAGTTATTCATAATTTTCAGATTATCAAAATATTTTCGGACTATTCGGGGATATTTTCCTGATAACCCTCCGGTGGCTTTTCAGTACAGGCGGTAGTTGCGCAAGGCTTTCTGTTTGTCAAGGTGTCCCGGACAGAGGGATTCCAGAAGGGCGTGGAAGGCCGGGCTGTGGTCGGGGTGCTTCAGGTGGCAGAGTTCGTGGAGAATTACATAGTCCCGAAGATCGTCCGGGAGGCGTACAAGGTTGAGGTTCAGATTGATGTTGCCTTTGCGGGAACAACTTCCCCAATTCGAGGAATTGTGCTTGATGCGGACGGAAGCATATTCAAATGAATATCTTTCCGCGAGTTCCTTCAGCCGCGCCGGAAGTACCGCCTTTGCTGTTTTCCGCAGGGCTTCGATTTCTTCCGGAGAAGGAATATGCTCCCCCTCAAGCATCTTCTTCTGCCGTGCCTGCACTTCCAGGACCCATCCGTGCCTGGACAGGAAGAAATCCAGACCGGCCCTGTAGGACACGGACTGTGGTATTGTAACGGTCACGCCCCTGCGGGGACTCACTCTGAGAGTCATCCTGCGGGAGCGTGGATTTTTCCGGATGATCACCGGCCCGGTCAACGGGTCATCGTAGAGCCGTTCCATCGGCGATGTCGTCAGCGTTCGGAATCAGGTCGCAGTTGCCCTGGGGCGACTGCAGTCCGATCTTGGAGAAGTATTTCAGCGAAACAGCGAAGATGGCCGCGCTGACCGCGAAGGCGGCCGCGAACCAGGGCCACGGCAGAAGTTCGCAGAGGCTGGCGTCCGCACCGGCCTCATCCCCGAAAACCGACAGCTTTGAAAGCAGTACGGAGAGCGTGTTGTTGGTGCAGTGCATCAGAATCGTAAGTTTCAGGGATCCAGTCCTGTAGTAAACGTAGCCGAAGAAGCAGCCCATCGCCATAGCCGCGAATCCCTGCCAGAGGTTCCCGTGGATCGTGGCGAAGAACAAAGCCGAGATCGCTATCGCAAGAGCAGGTTTCATTCCTCTCCTGCTTCCGTCTTCTCCCGGCTCACCCTTGCGGGAATAGTTCAGCAGACCTCTGAGAACGATTCCTCTGCACAGCCATTCCTCAAGTACCGGAGCCAGAACGCACATGCTCAGCAGGCTGACCCACAGCGGACCTTCCATCAGTTTCTCCATCGTGTTGACGAGATTCTCGTCCATCTTCGGAAGCATCGCTGTCAGAGGGTCGAGGATTACACTCATCGAAACGGTGGCCAGTGCCGCAAGAACGGAGGCAATGAATCCTCCCTTTGACCCGAAATGATTGCTGTCCAGAGCGTAGCCTCTGTCGAAGGCCGAGTTCCGCAGGCTCTTGAGCCTGGAGGACATCAGCACCGGGATGAACTGTACCGGATAGACGATTAGCATGGTGTAGCAGAGCGGAATTCCCGGCAGGCAGATGTAGATGGCGGAGGTCAGCACCGTGCCGATAATCATTCCGGCAAGGAACCAGGCCAGTACAGAGAATATTCCGGCCACGTTTGGAATATACCAGGCGCAGCCGGACAGAAGGTCGTAATTTTTTTCGACCTTGCGGGGTTTCAGAAAAGACATCGTGAAGGATTATTTCTTCCACAGAGGAGTAGGATAGACTCCCTTGTCGGCGAGTTCCTGGAACTTGGCGACGACTCCCGGTCTGTCTTCCTTGTAGGTCACTCCGAACCAGTGCGAGTCGGTGGAGAGGACTTCGCATTTGTAGCCGTTGTCCTTCATCAGGACATCCACTGCGTAAGGGATGTAGAATTCCTTCTTGGGTTCGTTGATGTTCTGCTCGAGGAATTTTGTGAAGACCTCTTCGCTGAGTTGGAAGTAATCCGGAGTGAAGCCCCACATATTCATTGAGCAGAGGGCCTTGCCGTCAAGCTCGATGTGGGTTTCCCCGTTGACCGAGTTGTCTCCGTAAACCTTTCCGTCCTCCTCCTTGCCGATGTTAAGGTGCTCCGCTATGCCGGTGAGGTGCAGCTCCTTGTCGTAGTAGCAGATGCCGCGTGAGACTTTGCCGTATTCGGAGAGAGTGTTGTCAAGCTCGAAGCCGACGATGCTGCACACTCCCTTGCTGCTCTCATGCGCCCTGAGCCAGTCTCCGAGGATTCTGAAGGACTCTTTGCCGTAGTAGTCGTCGCCGTTGATGACGGCGAAAGGCTCCTTGATGACGTCCTTGGCCATCAGCACGGCGTGGGCAGTGCCCCAAGGCTTCTGCCTTTCAGGGTTGAGGGTGAACTGCGGAGGGATTTTGTCAAGCTCCTGAATGACGAAGTCGAACTCGAGAGGAGTTCCGTCAGGACAGGTCAGTCCGCTGTATTTTTCCTTGACAGTCTGTTCGAACTGCTCCTTGAAGTACTTCCTTACGATATACACAACTTTGCCGAACCCGGCGTTGACGGCATCGTAGATTGAATAGTCGATGATGGTCTCTCCGTTAGGGCCGAGGCCGTCCATCTGCTTCAGGCCACCGTAGCGGCTGCCCATTCCTGCAGCAAGAACAAGAAGAGTTGGTTTCATATTTTTTGAACTTTTAGTGAATTACTACTTGAATTATTCGCACAAAATTAGTTATTTTTGCACAAATATCATTCACATCGGTGGGAAAGTTCAAGGATCTCTGGGATTTCAGCAAGGACGGCAAGGATGCCGAAAGGCGTTCTTTTTTCCGTTATGCCATAGTGGCGACGACGATATTCGTCATTATGGTCGGTTTCGTCAACAGGAACAACGTTGTCCGCTGGGTCAAGGCTTCATTCGAAATCCGCACGCAGGAAAAGCTGATGAAGCGGTACGGCGCGGAAATCCGTGAGATGGACAGGAAGATTCACGGTCTGGAATCCGACAAGGATTCGCTTGAACGTTTCGCGCGCGAGGAGTTCGGCTTCGCCGAGCCCGGCGACGATGTGTACGTCATTGAAAAATAATATATCGGATATGGATTTTCATTCTCTTCTGGCGGTTTCCCCGATTGATGGTCGGTATGCCGCCAAAACAGCCGTTTTGAGACAGTACTTCAGCGAGTTCGCCCTCATCCGCGACAGGGTCCGCGTGGAGATCGAGTATTTTATCGCCCTCTGCGGGATTCCGCTTCCGCAGCTCTCCGATTTCGGCGAAGGCACGGGAATGACCCGCGATGAACTGTTCGGGCGTCTGCGCGGGATCTACAAGTCGATGACTCCGGAGGATGCACAGAAGGTCAAGGACATAGAGAAGGTCACCAACCACGACGTGAAGGCTGTGGAGTACTTCATCAAGGAGAATTTCAAGGCTTTGGGAATATCCCGCTGGCAGGAGTTCGTCCACTTCGGGCTGACTTCACAGGACATAAACAACACGGCTCAGCCTCTGATGCTCAAGGAGGCTCTCGAGAATGAATATATTCCTGCGTTGAAAGAAATCATCTCCATCCTTTCCGCCGACGTGGAGGCCTGGAAGGATGTCCCTATGCTTGCGAGGACCCACGGCCAGCCTGCCACTCCTACCCGCCTCGGGAAGGAGTTCCAGGTCTTCGTCTCAAGGCTCGAGGAGCAGCTCCGCCAGTTCGGCCAGTTGACCTGGCCAGCCAAGTTCGGAGGAGCTACCGGCAACATGAACGCCCACAAGGTGGCCTTCCCGGACATCGACTGGCCTGCGTTCGCCGATTCGTTCGTGGCCTCGCTTGGCCTGCGCCGTTCCTTCCCGACCACGCAGATCGACCACTACGACAACCTTGCCTCGATCTTCGACTGCCTGCGACGCATCAATACGATCCTCATCGACCTCTGCCGCGACATCTGGACCTACATCTCGATGGAATATTTCCACCAGCAGGTCGCAAAGAACGAAGTCGGCTCGTCGGCCATGCCTCACAAGGTCAATCCGATAGATTTCGAGAACGCAGAGGGCAACCTCGGTATGGCGAACGCCGTGCTGACCTTCCTCTCGATGAAGCTCCCTGTCTCGAGACTCCAGAGAGACCTCACGGATTCGACCGTGCAGCGTAACATCGGTGTTCCTGTGGCTCACGGAATGATAGCGCTTTCATCGTTGAAGAAAGGACTCGGAAAACTCATCCTCAACCGTCCGGCGATCGATGCGGAACTCCACCGCAACTGGGCCGTCGTGGCCGAGGCCATACAGACGATTCTGCGCAGGGAGAACTATCCGAATCCGTACGAAACGCTGAAGAACCTCACCCGCACGGGTGCGGCCATCGACGAGAAGACCATCGAGGACTTCATCTCGGGTCTTGATGTCAGCGAAAGCGTGAAGGCCGAACTCAGAGCCATCACTCCGTGGAACTACACGGGATTCTAGCGGAGATTCCGCTACAGGATCAGCAGGATGGCGAAGACGTAAAGGACAAACCCCTGGAAGCGGAGCCGTCCTTTTGTGCTGTATTTCAGCATCTCCTCCGTCGGGTCGTCGCCTGTCATCTCAAGCAGGGCGTCCGCGTCCGGAAGCGTTCGGAATGAATATTTCCTTATGAGCTGTCCGTCGTTGAACCAGGTGGCTCCTCCGTTGGACCTGTTGAGCGTGACAAGCGTCTTGGTGTCGGCGTAGTACATCGACCGTTCGAGTCTTGACCGGACTGCCGGAACGATCGTCTCCAGGCTGTCAATGGCTTCCTTCGACGAGCCGGCAAGCAGCAGGGGAGTGAACCCGGCCGCGGCGGCACTGTCGAGAACGTCTGCAATCGCAGTCCATTTTTCCCCGTTGAGTCCGGACGGCGAAGGAACGGAAATCACAAGCACATTTCCTATGGTTGCCATCTTGTCCCTGTATTCCCCTAGAGAATCTCTGAATGACAGGTTGGGAGTGTTGTCTTCGACGTCCGCTCCATTTATGAATATGGTTTCGGTGCGTACGTAGTTCCAGGTAGAATCCGGAAGCCTGTCCAGGTCGAAGGCTCCTTCCTGACCGTTTTTCTCGTAGATTATCGTGGATTTGTAGTACCCCTGCCTTCCGTCCGAGTCATCTCCGCCGGAGGCCATCAGCTCGCTCCCCGGCGAGAACTCGGTGTAGTCGACGGCCGGGATGCCGGCAAGCGACAGGATCGCGAATCCGAAGATCGAGGCAGCCACGATTGCGAACGAGGCATATTTCCTTTTCTTGTTTTCGCCGAAATCCTTGAACGGGAGGAAGGCGGCGAGGTCCAGGGCCAGCAGGATGATGTTCTTGAGGAACGTCTGCAGGTTGGTCAGGTGGATTGCTTCGCCGAAGCATCCGCAGTCTGTAAGTTCGACCGGATTGAACACGGCAAGCAGCAGAGTGAGGACAGTGAAGAATCCGATCATCACTGTGGTGACGATGGCGACCTGCTTTCTCCAGATTCCACTGATAAGCGCCGCGCCGACGACGGCCTCGAGCAGGGCAAGAATCACGGCCGCAGCCTTGGCCGCAGGAATCAGGAATCCTGTGCGGAAGAACCTGAAATAGCCTTCCATCACAAGTCCTGCGCCTGTCGGATCCAGCAGTTTGAAAAGGGCGGCCATCAGGAAGACGGCTCCTATGATGAAAGCGCAGAATCTTCTGAGCTTCCGGACTGTAGTGCTTGTGTTCATCGTCTTGAGATATGTTCGTCAACGACGGCTTTCACCTTGGCGAAAGTCCCGTCTGGTGTGAGGTAGTCTCCGTTTGCGTCGGAGCAGTCAACCCTGATGAATTTCGGATCCAGGAGGGTCTGGTTGAAGTAGATGGAGCGTACCCGTTTCTGGAATTCGATGTCCGCTTCGTGGATGTCCCTGGAACCTTGGAGGTAGTCTCTGTCGGTGCCGTCACGCTGTGCCGTGAGATGGCTCTCCACGAAGCCGATGGGCACGTCGAGGAATATGTTGAGGTCCGGTTTCGGAAGGTCGAATTCACCGTACTCCGTGTCAAGAATCCATTTCCGGAGCCTTTCCCTCTCCTCGGAGTCAGGAAGCTTGGCGCACTGGTAGGCGATGTTGGAATAGACGTACCTGTCCAGAAGCACGGTTCCGCCTTCGTCGAGAGTCCGTCTAATCTGCGTAGCGGCTCCGTGCCGGTCTTCGGCGAAAAGCAGGGCCACAAGCTGTGGATGAACCGCATCGTTCGCTCCGAAATCCCCGCGCAGGAACCGGCTTATAAGGTCTCCGTAAACGGGAGCGTCATATCTTGGAAAGTGGATGTATTCAAGATTCGGGGATATCGTTTCAAGATATTCCTTCAATTTCCTTACTTGGGTGGACTTGCCAGCTCCATCCAATCCTTCAAGAACGACCAGCATATTTGAGTTTTTAGAGTGAGTCTTGAGATTTCCCCGACTCTCCTGAAACGCAAATATATTCAATTTTTGTCTATTTTTGTTCAAAAAATATGTCATTATGGGAAATGCAGCGAACAGGGCAGTCCGTGTGATGGGCATTCTCAACCTTACGGACGATTCTTTTTTTGCCGGCAGCCGCATTCTGCGCGCCGACGGCTCATTCGATTCCGGGCTGTTCCGCTCCAGGGCGGATGAAATGCTTGCCTCCGGTGCGGACATCCTTGACCTGGGGGCCTGCTCCACCCGTCCCGGCTCCGACTCCGCAAGTGAAGAGGAAGAATGGAAACGGCTCGAGCCGGCCTTGAATATTCTTGCATCTGAATATCCCGGAGCGAGAATTTCGATAGACACCTTCAGGCCTGAGGTCGTCAGCCGTGCCTTCGACGTGGTCGGCCCGTTCATCGTGAACGACGTGAGCGGCGGATGCGGACGGATGTGGTCACTGCTCGGCAGGCTCCGGCTGCCGTACGTTGCAATGCATTCCAGAGGCACGCCCAGGAACATGCAGAGCCTCACCGACTATGACGATGTCACGCAGGCTGTCCGCAGGTTCTTTGAAGGAATCGCCGCCGAAGCCGACAGGTACGGTGTGGACGATTGGATTCTGGACCCCGGATTCGGTTTCGCCAAGACGGTGGAGCAGAACTGGCAGCTGCTTCGCGAAATGCCCGTCCTCAAGGAATTCGGCAAACCCATCCTCGTCGGACTTTCCCGCAAGAGCTTTCTGTTCAAGCCGCTGGGCATCACCCCGCCCGAAGCCCTGACAGCCACCCAGATCGCAGATTTCGCCGCCCTGCAGAACGGCGCCGACATCCTCCGCGTCCACGATGTCCCCGAAGCCCTCCGCACCCTCAGGCTCTACCGCCTCTACCACGGCTTCAATTCATTGAATATGGAAGTATCAA
>CAVHYF010000012.1:0-50828 GCA_963640265.1 bacterium
AAGGGTAACGTGAGATGATTTTTCTCGTGCGATACTCTTCGAACGTGAGATAAGGTTCTTTGTCACATGCATTTAGTTACTTGCGAAAGTTGAATATTTGAGATGTTCCTTGACCTTGTTCTTGATTGAACCGGGGCCGTAACCGAGCCAGACATCGGCGACCTTCCCTTCCGGGGAGATAAGGACAAAATGCGGAATCCCTTTGACTCGATAGGCGGCATACAGACCCGTACCGATCGGCTTCAACTCAATCCATTCCAAGCATTTGAGTCCCTTCGAACGGACAGCCTCCTTCCAGACCTCCTTCCGGTCCAGGCTCAGACGCACCACGGAAAGGATGTCTGAATATTCAAGAGCCACTTCATCGCTTTCAGGTATAGAGGACAGGCAAGGGGCGCAGCCTACGCTCCAGAAATCCAAGAGTATCCACTTTCCGGTCAGGTCAGAGAGGTGGTGAAGGTGGCCGTCTACATCGTAAAGGTCGCCATCGGCCAAGTCATCGCCCACGTCAACCTTCCTCGGAGGGAACAGGAAAGCCGAGATGGTCAGGCCATTGTCGGAGGCCTGCTCTTCCGGACTCATTCTCGCGTAGAGCTCACGGAGCCGGTCCATATAAGGCTCGCCCGGGATGCCGGTGAGCGTCCTCGCGAAATTGACGAGTTCCCTGATCCAGATTTTTGTGACGGGCGCCGACCGCATATATTCAATTTCCTTGCAGGCCGCTGCGCACAGTGTCGGTGGCGGCAACGCTCAGCAACCGCCCATCGCTAGCGTAGAGCTCGATCTCAGTGTTTTCGGGGATGCCTTTAACCTTACCTTCAATCAGATACTCCCCTTCCCCCACTGCCGGTCCTGTGCATCCTGCTCCGCAGACGAAAGCGGCCAGCGCCGCCGTCAGCATATTCCTGAATTTATTCATCGATTTCTTATTCTAATGTCTTCCAAGCGCTCAAATTGACAGCTTGCAAAGTTACCCAAAATGCGCTGACCGAACAAGAGGTAGTCGTGGGGAATAAGTAGCTGAATCACAAAGAAATAAGCATTTGTCTCCAGTAGAATTACCCTGAAGACAAATAGCTAAAACTCTGATAATTAACTACTTGAATCCCACGACCCATCCACTCCCTGAAAACGGAATTTACTCCGCGATCCCGGGGCGGGGTTCAGTTGTGGAATAAATCGCTGTGTAAGACGCAAATCTCAGCTCAGCACGACCTCAATTGCTTTTTACGTATACGCCAGGTCAGTCGTTGTTCATCTGGGTGATGTCCGGCTTGCTGCGCTCGGAGTCGCCGATGAGCCACTCGGCGTAGTAGTCCGCCATACGCCAGAAGAAATATTCATTCATGTCCCCAAATCCGTGGCGCTGCCCCGGGAGGATGAGCATATCGAACCTCTTGTTGGCGCGGATCAGGGCGTTCACGACGCGGATGGTGTTGGCCGGGTGGACATTGTTGTCGATGTCGCCGTGCACGAGCATCAGGTGGCCCTTGAGGTTGCCGGCAATCTCAGGGTTGGTGCTGATGTGGTAGACGAAGGTCGTGTCGCCCTTGTCGATCTTCTCCAGGACTCCGTGGTGCTGCTCGCTCCACCAGCGGTTGTAGATGCTGTTGTCGTGGTTGCCGGCGCAGGACACCGCCACCTTGAAGAAGTCAGGGTATTTCAGGATCGCCGCCGTGCTCATGAAGCCGCCGCCCGAGTGGCCGTGGATGCCCACCCTGTCGAGGTCGATGAATGAATATCTTGCCCCGAGCTGCTGGATGGCATATTTCTGATCCTCAAGACCATAGTCGCGCAGGTTGCCGTAGCCGTAGTTGTGGTACCACTTCGAGCGGTTCGGATGGCCGCCGCGGTTGCCCACCGTGATGACGATCATCCCCAGCTGGGCGAGCCTGTCAGTGCGGGTGAATCCCTTGCTCCAGGAGATGTTGTTGGCCTCCACCTGAGGTCCCGGATAGACATAGTCGCAGATCGGGTAGACCTTGGTCGAATCGAAGTCGAACGGCTTGTACATCGCTCCGTAGAGGTCGGTGACTCCGTCGGCGGCCTTCACCTTGAACCTCTCGGGGAACTTGTAGCCGGCCTCGAACAGAAGGCTCAGGTCCGCGGTCTCGAGGTCGCTGACCTTCTTGCCGGCTGCCGAGTAAAGGGCCACGGCCGGGGTGCAGTCAACCCTTGAATAGTTGGCTATGAAGTACTTCGCATCATCGCTGGCCTGTGACATCACATCCATGTCCTTCACGTCCAGCTGCTGGAGAGCGCCGCCCGAAAGCGGGACTCTGAAGGTGTGCATCTGGTAAGGATTCTCGTCCTTGTCCACTCCGCAGGCGCTCAGCAGGATGTAGCCTTCCTTCTCGTTGACTCCGAGGATGTCCTCGACGTGGAAGGCCCCGTCGGTAAGGTTTTTGACCAGCGTGCCGTCGCTGTCGTAGAGATAGATGTTGGCCCAGCCGTTGCGCTCCGACCAGTGCAGGATCTTCCTGCCGCCGTCGATAAGGCAAGGGGTGCGGTACTCTACGTAAGTCCTTTCCCTTTCGGAGATTATCGTCTTGGTGGAATCCGAGCCGACATCCACCCTGCAGACATCGAGCCTCTTGAGGTCGCGGCTCTGGCGCACGAGGTAGAACCCGTCGTTGTCGCCCAGCCAGATGTTCCTCCAATATTCAAGATAACTGTCCGCCGCCGCCCTTTTGGCACTTTGCAGCGAGAGTTCCTGGTCCTTGAAGGCGCGGCACTTGATCTCCTTCGCTTCCGCTCCGGTCTTGCCGGCGTTCATCGTGAAGAGGTAGAGATAGCCCACCGCTCCCGGTTCTCCCGGCATCTGGTACTTGTAGGTCTCGAGTTCAGGACGTCTGGACAAGGAATTTATGACCCAGAAGTCCTTGAGCGGTCTAGTGTCCCATTTAGTAGTGGCGAATCGCCTGGAGTCCGGCGACCAAACAAGCTCGGCCGGATAGTTCCTCTTCGTGGTGTCCGTTTCCGTGTCGCCGGCATAGTTGCCATAACCGTAGCCGAACTGGCGGATACCGTCTGTGGTGAGCCTGTGCTCCACGATTGTGCTGTCTTTCTCGTTCCTGGCGGCCTTGCGGAGGCTCGTGGAATCCATCACCCAGAGGTTGGAACCCTTGGCGTAGACTCCGAAGGTCCCGTCAGGGGAGACGGAAGCCCATCTCGGGTAGAGAGGCTCCTTCTTCGAGGTGGTGTCCAGCCTGCGGGAGGCGATGTCGTAGCGGAAATATGTGGTGTCGAGGTCGTTGCGCAAGCCCGACACTATGCTGAAGGTGAACTCCTTGTCGTCCTTCAGCTCCAGGTCTCTTATAGGAATATGTCTGGCGTCGAACGGGTAGCGGACGTACTCGGTGATCTCCATCGCGAGCCTGTCAAGGTCGAAGATTTCCGTCTTCGTGCCTTTCGCCGGATCCACGATGTAGTAGTCCGTTCCCTGCGACGTTTTCCAGCTGTACCAGAATCTGTCGCTGTCCTTGAACCAGTTAGGTCTCACCTGCGTGGAGAAGACCATCTGCCCCACCCTCTTGGCCGAGAACCTTTCGGCCAGCGCGTAGTTGGCCTTTTGCGCGGATCCCAGCGCGCAGACAAGCAGCGCGGCCCCCGCAAGCATCAATTTTTTCATATTCATAAAGAGATATTTTCTTTCCCCGACGACGCCGTCGTCAGGCCTCATTCCGTTATTTTCACTTCAGCGGTGTCCCCAAGATCAAGTCATCTTTCAACCGGGGGCAGTGCGGTAATCTTCGCATCCCTCCTGCACCCCGCCGCACAATTGGCGAATATACTAATAATTATTGAATATATGATTGCCTTATGACTCCGCAAACGCCACCGTCACACATCAAGCAACGAAACGGTTGCTTTGTTCTTACGTCTGGCCACAAAGGTAGAAGGTAATCAGGCAGTCGCTTCAGTGCCATCGTGCCGGTCAGCAGATTTCTTTTGATTTTCGATAAATTTCGAGATGCGGTCTTCACGGCAACTGAAATAGCGGACACGGTCACCGACTTTACGATGGAGCAGTTTATTCAGTTCCTTTGCAAGTTCCCTTGCTGTGGATTGTTCAAGGCCGGACCCGAGAGCTCTGTTCTGGTCCTTGGTCATTCCTTGGTAGATTATACAATATTTTGAATCAGCCATAGATGGATTTTTTTCAGATAAACGAGCAAGCATATTCACATCGCCATAACCCGGATTGTCAGGCATTCAGATCGTCAGACGGTTACTGTTCGTCGGGATTGATTTCGTTGTAATCGACCTCGCCGAAAAGATCGGACATCTTGTCCCGGGCGCGCTTGATGACTTCCGGGGTCAGATGCGCGCGGACATATCCGTAAGCGGCGACAAGCGCGGCAAGGTCGTCCGTGAACCCAGCCACAGGGAGGGCGTCCGGAATCAGATCGACCGGAAGGATGAAATAGCCGAGAGCCCCGATGATGATGCCTTTCTCCTTGATGGAGACGTTCGGGTCGGTCAGCTCATAGTAAAGGATAAGGGAGATGTAGATGAGCTTGGCACCGGCCTTCCTGGCGACTTTCTTGACCTTGTCCCAGAAACCGTTCTCGGAAAAGGATCCCTGATAGTTTTTTAAATCTTTCTCTGTCATAATTACTTCCGATGGAATATCCGCAGATTGTACACAGTCTGCTTACCAACATAGGCAATAAACGTCAGGCGCCCTGAAGGGTCTTGCGGACCTCGTCCTTGCCAAAGGCGAATACGTGGTTGAGGACACCGAGCGAAACCGTTGGTTGTCGCAAATTTACAAAAAATATCATAACGCCGCCGGATGGAAACCGTCACGCAAGATGGAAAGAGTATCCGGAACGTTTCGGGCCGGAATTGATCCCGTCACTAATGTTGAAGTGTGTGACGGGTGCGAATAAGGCCGATATTGATCCCGTCACACGTGATGATGAGAGTGTCGGGAGCGAATATGGGGAATAACGCTCCCGTCATCATATCACTGTAGTACTTTATAGTTTGGCGACTTCGTCCAACGAGAGGCCGGTGCATACCGCAATCATTCCTGCATCAATACCTTTAGACTTGAAGGCCACGGCTATCTCACGCTGTTTTTTCCGCTCGCCTTCCGCCAGACCCTCCGCTTTGCCTTCAGCCAGGCCTTCCGCTTTGCCTTCCTCCCGGCCTTTCTGGAAGCCCGCCCGTTCGCCTTCATCCCGTGCGAAGTTGATGGAGTTGATCCTGTCACGTTCCGTAATCATATCACTGCTGTACTTTATGGTTTCCTGGGGCGTGAAATTGGACACTTTGGATGCCTGGAAATAGGCCTCGTAGGCCTCGTCTCCCTCGGCCCAGACCGGCATCTCGTCCATCTCCTTCGACCCCGTGAGCAAAGATAGCCAATAATCCGTACCGTTGGTTATCTCCCCGGAAGATTTTCCGAAGGACCTTGCGAATTCCTTGAGGTCAAAGAAGTGATATTCAGGGCTGGACGGCAGCTTCTTGCCGCATCCGACCTCCTTCGTGCGGTAGTGGAGGTGGTACCGCCCGCTGATTTCCGTGATGGCCTCCGAGTCGAAGTTCAGGAAGGCGATGGCGTAGGTGGAGTGCAGGTTGTATTCCGGGACTCCGACCTCGCCCTCGAGCTGGGCGATCACTTTCGATGTGTAATAGACCATCCTTTGCAGGAAGGTCGGCTGTTTTGCGTTCTGCATCTCGACGATGTAGTGGTTGCCGTTCTTGTCGGCGGCCAGAACGTCGATGACACATTTCTTTTCGTCGGCGTTCTCCCGCCCGAGTTCCGTGTTGAGGAACTTGACATCCACGATGTCGACCTCCTCGATGATGCTGTTCAGCAGCCCGATGGTGGCCGCCTTGTACTTCTCCGTGCCGAAAATCCGCTTGAACGCGAAGTCCACCGTCGGGTCAGCGAAAACTCTTGCCTTGCTCTCGTTGATCATAGCCTGTTAATTTAAGTTTATGGACATCCATTGCCGCGTTGCACGCCCGCCCGCCACGAGGCCGCCGCTTTCTATGAATATCCTGACGCAAAGGTAAGCCGGGCTATCCGTGGAATGAAATGTTCCACGGATAAGTTTGTAATCGGCCTTTCAGGCCTCTGGGTGGGCATATTCAAGGATGGGAGGAGAGTAATTTTTATACGAAATTACGCCGCAGGATGAAGGCTCGCCGGAAACCTTGTTGGCATCCAGAGAGTTAAGCCTTCTGAAAAATATTATCCGTGGAATTCTGCTGAGTAGATAGCGGCCAGATCAGTGGAAAGCAGAGATGGGCGTGACGGGAGCGGATAAGGCCGATATTGATCCCGTCACTCGAAACGTGCAAACCGCCTGAAGCCATCCCGTGCGTCAAATGGGCTGTTCCGCGCACGGCAGGCTGCCCGACTTGTGTACCTGACCCTATGTCAGCGACCTACCGCAGGTCGTCCGGGAGGGGGTGGATGACGCCGGAGCGGGTGCAGACGAAGGCGGATACATCGACGGCGCGGCGGTGGGCGGCGGCGACGGATTCACCTTTCAGCAGGCCGGTCACGAACGCGGCCGTGAACGAATCGCCCGCCCCGACGGTGTCCGCAACCTTCACCTTCGGAGTCGGCAAAGACGAAACCTCCCCGGAGGCATCGTAGATGCCGCTGCGGACCGCACCCTGCGTGAACAGGACATATTTCAATGAATATCCAGAAACAAGCCTGGCGATGGCTTCGCCGGAATCCGACGGAAGGCCGTACAACGACACCAGCAACGGCAGTTCGTCCTCGTTGAGTTTGAGGACATCGGCCCTCTTCAGGGACTCGGTTATCACATCTTTGGAATAGAACGGCTCGCGGATGTTGATGTCGAACACCTTCAAAGCATCCGCCGGGGTGGAATCCAGGATATTCATAACAGCCTCGCGCGAACGCACGCTCCTCTGGGCGAGCGAACCCCAGCACACGGCATCCGCCCCCGAGACAAGGCTGCGAATCGCCGGAGTGCATTCGAGGGCATCCCAGGCCACATTCTCGACGATGTCGTACGTCGGCACGCCGGCCTCGTCAAGGGAGACCAGCACCCTACCCGTCGGCAAGCCGTTGCGGGACACGTAGTCCAGATCGAGGCCGGCCCGCTCCAGTTCCTTCAAAGTCTCGTCGCCGAGCGCATCGTTTCCGACGGCGGTGACCGGATAAGCCTCTGCTCCAAGTTCCTTGGCGAAATAGCAGAAATTGACCGGCGCTCCGCCGAGCCTTCCGCCCTCCGGCAGGCAGTCCCAGACTGTCTCCCCTATTCCAACGATTGTCTTTACCATATTTTCAAGTGCATATCTCCAGCTGACAGAAGGGAGGAAATCACGGTCCGCACTTTCCCATATTCATAAAAAATCTCTTCTGACATAGCGAATTGATGTTAACCTGACAAAATTAGCATAATTTGTCAAAATGAATGACTAACTTCGCGGGAAGCGTGCAAAAAAGGACGCGCTGAAACACTGTCAATAAAAACATCGATGAATATGAAAAGAATAGCACTGATCATCCTGGCTGCACTCATCGCGCTGCCCGTAAGCCTCTCCGCCAAGAAGGACAAGACCGGAGACATCGTCGTAATCTCCTACAACATCAGAGTCGGCACCGCCAAAGACGGTGAAAACTCCTGGGAGAACCGCTGCCCTGCTACCGAGCAGATGATTCTCGACCAGAAGCCGGACATTTTCGGACTCCAGGAAGCCCTCGGAATGCAGCTTGACTTCATCAACGGACACTGCCGGAACTACAAAGGCTTCGGAGTGGGCCGCGAGGACGGCAAGGACAAGGGCGAGCATATGTCCATCTACTACAACAGGAAGACCGTCAAGATGCTCAAGTGGGGAACGTTCTGGCTCTCGGAGACTCCGGAAACACCTTCAAAAGGCTGGGACGCCGACTGCTTCCGTTCGGCGACCTGGGCTCTGCTGAAGGACAAGGCCAGCGGCAAGAAGTTCTACTACGTGAACACGCATCTTGACCACAAAGGCTGGGAGGCACGCAAGAACGGTCTTAAACTGATCGTGGACCGCATCGACAGCATCAATCCGGAAAAATATCCGATGATCCTCACCGGCGATTTCAACATGACGATCGACCGCCCGGAATTCGACGACCTCAAGAAAGTTATGAAGAATGCCCGCGATGTGGCCAAAAAGACCGACCACAACATCACCTACAACAACTGGGGTGACGACAGCGACATCAAGATCATAGACTACATCTGGTACAAGGGATTCAGCAGCTGCACCGAATACCGGACAATCACAAAGGAGTACGCCGGGAAGAAGTTCATTTCCGACCACTACCCTGTCCGCGCGACACTCGTCTTCTAAAGAGCCGCCTTTTTCTTAGAGGAGAACCTGCTCTTCCGGGCCGCTGACCAGCACGGT
This sequence comes from bacterium, assembly GCA_963640265.1. GTDB lineage: Bacteria > Bacteroidota > Bacteroidia > Bacteroidales > UBA932 > Cryptobacteroides. Next base: position 8,386 of record CAVHYF010000012.1, read on the forward strand.
GGCCCACACTTCGCAGCCCTCGCCTCTGCCCACGAAGCCGAGGCGTTCGGTAGTCGTGGCCTTGACCGAAACCTGGCCGACACCGCATCCGATGACTTCGGCAAGCGTGGCCCGCATCGTGTCGATGTAAGGGCGAAGTTTCGGAGCCTGAAGCGCAATCGTGATGTCCGCGTTCACAAGAACATAGCCGGTCTCGGCAAGCATATTCACAACCTCCCTGAGAAGCAGCTTGCTGTCTATGCCTTTCCATCTGTCATCGTTGTCCGGGAAATGCAGGCCTATGTCACCGAGGGCAGCCGCGCCGAGCAAGGCGTCGCACAGGGCGTGGATGGCCACGTCGCCGTCGGAATGAGCCACAAAGCCCGTTTCACTTTCAACCTGCACACCGCAGAGCCACATAGGGAGCCCTTTGCGGAGGGCGTGCACATCATAGCCGTTGCCTATTCTCAAATTCATAACTGACAATTTAATGACCGACAATCAGTTTCAATTCATTTCAAAACCGGCGAACACTGTACGCCGAGGAGTTTCAGCGACGACACAAGTTCGGTAGTCACGGAGACCTTGAATTTCGTGGCGTGGAACTCGATGTTGTACTTGGTCTGCGGATCGAAGAGCGTCATCTTCAGCGGGACGGTTCCACGGTTGGCCTTGACCAGGCTCACGAGGTCGTGACGGAACTTTTCGTTCAGCAAAGGAGTGGTCACGTTGATTGAAAAAGCCGAAAGCATAGTCTCCGCCACATTGCCCAGAAGCATAACCTTCCTCACCTTGAAGGCGTAAGGAGAAGTCTTGCCCTGGGCACGCTCCTCAGGCTTGAGGAAGAATTTCTCATCTATCTCACCCTCGATGTACAGATTCTCGTGCGGCTTCATATAGCTCATGAAAGCCTCGTGGTCGCGGCCGAAAAGGGCGAGTTCGTAGGAGCCGCTGTAGTCTTCAAGAGTGGTCTTTGAATATGGTTTGCCGGTCTTGGTCATCAGCGTGCTCGTGGCCGTCACAAGTCCGGCGACCGCTACCTTCATTTTCTTTTTGGAAGCCTCGCACTCCGCCACGGTCTTGTTCAGGCTGGCCAGTTCACAGTTCGTGAAGCTGTCTATTTCAAAAGCATATTTGTCGAGAGGGTGTGAGGAAATGTACATCCCGACATATTCCTTCTCCTTTTGAAGCAGTTCCAGTTCATCCTCGACGCCCGCCATTTCAGGAATTTCCGGACGGACAGGCTTCATTTCCTCGATGTCCCCGAAAAGCGATGCAGCGGAATCGGAAGCATCCTGGCAGTAAAGGGTGGCGTACCTCGAAAGCTCATCGATGAACATGTTGCCGTTGCGGCAAGGCAGGAAGAACTGCTTGCGGTGAATCCCGAAAGAGTCGAAGCCTCCCGAATACACGAGGCACTCTATCGCCTTGCGGCCGGTCACTCCGCCGAGGCGCTCGACAAAATCGAATATGTCGGCGTAGGCGCCGTTCTTAGTCCTGTCGGCAATGATCGCATCGGCCACATTGGAGCCGAAACCTTTGATTCCCTTCAGTCCGAAACGGATGTTCCCGTCCTTGTTCACGGTGAAATGTGAATACGATTCATTGACATCCGGATTCAGCACCTTGATCTTGTGGGCCTTGCAGTCAGCGAGAATCTTCTTGATCTCGGGCATGTTGGACAAGTTGCACGAAAGGTTGGCGGCGAAGAATTCCGCCGGATAATGGCACTTGAGCCAGCCCGTCTGATAGGAGACCCAGGCATAGCAGGTCGCGTGGGACTTGTTGAAGGCGTACTGCGCGAACTTCTCCCAGTCCTTCCAGATCTTGTCCAGAGTCTTCTCCGGATGGCCGTTCTTCTGCCCGCCTTCCATAAACTTGTCCTTGAGTTCGTTCAGGATGGCTATCTGCTTCTTGCCCATCGCTTTGCGGAGCTTGTCCGCCTGACCCTTGGTGAATCCGGCGAGTTTCTGGGACAGAAGCATCACCTGCTCCTGGTAAACGGTCACGCCGTAGGTGTCCTTCAGGAACTCTTCCATCTCAGGTAGGTCGTATTCGATAGGCTTCAGGCCCAGCTTCCTGTCCACGAAATCCGGGATGTAGTCCAGAGGTCCCGGCCTGTAGAGGGCGTTCATCGCGATAAGGTCCTCGAAGCGTTCCGGATGCAGTTTCTGCAGCCAGTTCTTCATTCCCTCCGATTCAAACTGGAACACGCTGTCTGTGTCGCCGCGGCCGTACAGTTCGTAGGTAGGCTTGTCGTCGATCGGAATCGCCTCGATGTCTATGTCCTTGCCGAACCGCAGCTTGATGTTGTCAAGACACTTGTGGATTATCGACAAGGTGTTGAGGCCGAGGAAGTCCATCTTGAGCATTCCCACCTCTTCGATGTAGTGTCCGTCGTACTGCGAAGTCCAGACGTACTGCCCGGTCTCCTTGTCCTGGGAAAGGCAGATGGGAATATAGTCGGTCAGGTTGCCTCGGCCGATGATCGTGGCGCAGGCGTGCATTCCGACCTGACGGATGCAGCCTTCCAGCTGCAGGGCAAATTTCAGCACTTCCTTGACCTGGTCGGAACCGTTCTCCAGCTCCTCCTTGAATTCCGGCACAAGGCGGAAGCAGTTCTTCAAGGTGATCTTGACGTTCTTCTCCTCCAGGCCCTTCTGGAACCATTTCTTTACGGTAATCTTCTGTCCCGGATTTTCAGGGTCGTCAACCTCAACGTCCTTTTCGTAGGACTTGAAACCAGGCTTGAGTTCATCCAGTTTGGGATTGAAGGGATATTCACACTCCTTCTTCTCGCTCAAGCGGTCAGGCACCATTCCGGACAAGCGGTTGGACTCGTCGATGGAGAGGTCGTGGATTCGCGCCACGTCCTTGATGGCACCCTTCGCGAGCATCGTTCCGAAAGTTATCACCCTGGACACGTGGTCCTTGCCGTAAGAATCCTCGACATACTTGTGAGCCAGGGAAAGGTCCTCGAAATCGACATCGATATCCGGCATCGAGATTCGGTCCGGATTGAGGAAACGCTCGAACAGCAGCTGGTACTTGATAGGGTCCAGATTGGTGATTCCCAAGCAGTAAGCCACCACGGAACCGGCCGCGGAGCCACGTCCCGGACCGACCATGCTGCCAGCGGCGCGAGAGGCCGCGATGTAGTCCTGCACGATCAGGAAGTAGTCCGGGAAACCCATCCTGCAGATGGTCTTGAGCTCGAAATCGATTCTTTCAGACTGTTCTTCATTCAGGGTTTCGCCATAGCGTTTGCGGGCGCCTTCATAGGTTATGTGACAGAGATAGGCGACGGATTTGCAGAATTCGTCGCCTCGGTAGTTGCCCTTCTTGTCGCACTTGCCGACTTCGATGACATCCTTGTACTTTTCCAGATAGGAATCAAGTTCATCGAGGAAGGCCTGGTCGATCCGGTACTTCGGAAGCACGTGGTCGCGGTCGATGGAATATTCCTCTACCTTGGAAGCCACTTCCAGAGTGTTCGCCAGCACTTCGGGATGCCCCGGGAAGAGCGCGGCCATTTCTTCCTCGCTCTTGAGATATTCCTGCTGGGTGTAGTGAAGCCGCGGCTCTTCGTTGATCTTCTTGCCGGTGTTCAGGCAGATGAGGTGGTCGTGGGCCGGTCCGTCCTCCCTGTTGACGAAGTGGACGTCGTTCGTGGCCACGACCTTGACTCCGGTCTGTTCGGCGAGCTTGAATATTCCTTCATTGCTGACTTTCTGCTGCTCATAGACTTCAAGGGACAGACCCGGGACTTCGGTCCTGTGGAGCATCACCTCCAGATAATAGTCTTCGCCGAAGACTCTTTTATGCCATTCGACGGCCTTCCGCGCCGCTTCCATATCCCCCGCCACGATATCCTTCGGAATCTCTCCGGCAAGACAGGCCGAGCAGCAGATCAGGTTCTCGTGGTACTTCTCTATGATTTCGTGGGAAACCCTCGGCTTGCCGTAGTACAGGCCGTCGATGTGTCCGAGGGACACGATTTTCATCAGGTTCCTGTAGCCTTCGTAGTTCTTGGCCAGCAGGATGAGATGGTAGTAGGCTCTGTGTTCGCCGTCCTTCAGTTTCGGGTCGTAGTGCCTTGTGACATAGACCTCGCAGCCGATGATGGGCTTGACCTTGCAGTGTCCGGTCTCGGCGTCCTTATGCTTCCCGGCGAACTTGAAGAACTCCTTGACTCCGTACATGTTGCCGTGATCAGTGATTGCAAGGGCAGGCATTCCCATCTCCTCGGCCCTGTTGAACAGAGTCTCGATGGAAGAAAAGCCGTCAAGTATGGAATACTGAGTGTGGACGTGAAGGTGTACGAAAGCCATTGCGGGAAATATAAAAAAGTTGTATTTGGTTCAGAATCAGAAGGGATATGTCTCTCAGGCGAGGATATCCAGAACGGCCGGTGTCCAGTCCGCGCCCTCTTCGGCCAGGACGGTGTGCATCCCGATCTTCTTCGCGGCAGCGATGTTGTTCGGTCCGTCGTCCACATAGAGGACCTGCTCCGGGTTTGCTTTTTCGCTTTCTAGCATTGCACGGAATATCCTTTCGTCCGGTTTCATAAGCTTCAGTTCGTAACTGAGGTATATGCTGTCGAGATAGTACGACAGCGGATGGCCGTGGCCGTCGAACGCATCGCTCAAAAACCAACCGCTGACGAAGGAATTGGTGTTGGAAAGAAGCGAAAGACGGTAGCCTTCGCTGCGCAGCCTTTTCAGCAGGTCGAGATTCTGTTCAGGAACCACCGAGAAGAAGCCGAGATAGGCGTTACGGCACTCGTCCATAGTCACTTCCCTGCCGACTTCCCTGCTGACCCTTGCCCGGAATTCCTCCTCGTCTATCAGTCCGGCCTCGAAATCGCCGAAGAATCCCTGCTGCCTGACCAGATTGAGATATTTTTCAATGTCCCTGAAGCCTAACGCCCGGAACCGGTCCACGACGATGCCCAGATCAGCCGGAGCCATCACCCCGCCGAAGTCAAACACCACGTTGGTTATGTCCTTTCTCATTGCCTGAATGATTACCGGGAAGCAAAGACTTCCCGTTCTTGAAAATTTTTACAAAAATAGTCATTTTTTAGTGCTGCGGAAAGTCATTTTCCAGTGCTTGCGAAGAGCCATCATTTGCCAAGTCCGCCTCGTTCGCGCAAATTGAGGAATATTCTCGGTATTTTGCGCTCCGGAATAAAAATAAATACCATAATATTGCAAATCGATATAAACTACGAGCATCGGCAAGCGGACCGCACCGCTTCCCGGCAACTGGACAACCACGTGATTTGTAACATTATGAGACTATCTGCAATATTGCTTTCCGCCACTTTGGTTCTGGCAGGATGTTCAAGCGAAATCACCGTCTCCGATCCGGTCAGTCTGGTCAATCCGTTCATCGGAACGGGAGAACACGGCCACACCTATCCCGGAGCATCCGTGCCTTACGGAATGGTTCAGCCGGGACCGGACACCAGGACCGAAGGCTGGGACGCCTGTTCCGGCTATCATTATTCCGACGATGCGATTCTCGGTTTCTCCCAGACACACCTGACAGGAACAGGATGCGCTGACCTGACGGACTTCCTGGTCTATCCGTCCGCAGGTGAAATCAATGTGGCCGGCGACACTCTTGCCCTTGAACCGTACAAGTTCTCGCACGAGAACGAAACCGCATCGCCGGGCTACTATTCAGTGACATTCTCCGGCAGCCCGATAAAGACCGAGATTACGTCAACCTGCAGAACAGCCGTTTACAGGTTCACTTTCTCGGGAGGCGAAGCCAGGAGGCTGGCCTTCGACCTGAAGCACTCCACCGGCACTCCGACCATCCGTGGTATAGAATGGAAGCAGCTGTCGGACAAGGAGCTGGAAGGTATGAGAGTGGTGTACGGCTTTATGGAAACCGGAAGGTACGCCCATTTCAACGCAAGATTCTCGGAACCGGCGACGAAGGTCACAGCCGTGAACGATTCCCAGTTCATCGTGGATTTTGACGAAAATGTCAACGAAATCACCCTTGCGATGGGCTTCTCGGTCACAAGCTGCGAAAACGCAAGGCTGAACTCCGTCACGGAAGTTCCGCAGCTTGATTTCGATGCGGTGCGAAACGCCGCAGGGGCAGCCTGGAAGCAGGCCCTGTCCTCAGTGGAAATCCCGAAAGGAGACAAGAATGACCTGACGGTCTTCTACACCGCGCTCTACCACACCAAGCTCGCACCGACGGTAAATTCCGACGTGAACGGAGAATACCGCAGCCACGACGGAAGCGTCAAAGCGATACCGGAAGGAAGGACATACTATTCCACTCTCTCGTACTGGGACATATTCAGAGCCTGGCTCCCGATGAACAGCCTCCTCGACCACAACCTTCTGAATGATATCGCATCAAGTTCGCTCCTGATGTACGACGCCACCGGAGAACTTCCGATCTGGCCGCTCGGGAACGGAGACACCGACTGCATGATCGGCTATCACTGCATACCGTTCCTCGCCGAGGCCTATCTTGACGGCTACGGCACCTTCGACCCGGGCCGTGCACTTGACGCGATGGTCGCATCCTCCTGCAGGAACCATAAATATTCAGACCTGTACATCAAATACGGCTACATCCCGGCGGACGGCAGCCGCGAGGGCGTTTCCATAGCCCTTGAATATGCCTACGACGACTGGTGCATAGCACGAATGGCTGAAAAACTGGGAAACAAGGATGTAGCGGACGCCTACTACAAGCGTGCCCAGAACTACAGGAACATCTTTGACGGAGGCACCCTGTTCTTCCGCGGCAGGAATTCCGACGGAAGCCGTGACCGGGACTTCGATCCTTACAAGGGAAACAGGAATTTCACAGAAGCCATTCCTTGGCATTACAGATTCTTCGTCCCTCACGATTTCAACGGACTGGCGTCTCTGTTCGGAGACGGCTCCATCACGGATGCCATCGACAGCCTTTTCACGACCGGCATCAGCGTAAGCGACATAGGGATTTCCGATGTGACCGGTCTGTACGGAATCTATGCGCACGGCAATGAACCGAGCCACCACAACGCCTACCTTTATGATTATGCTCTCCAGCCGTGGAAGACCCAGAAAATCACACGGGACCTGCTTGAGAAGATGTACAGCAACTCTCCCGAAGGGATAGCCGGAAACGAAGACTGCGGACAGATGTCCGCCTGGTACGTGATGACCGCTCTCGGACTTTACGAAGCCTGTCCGGGAAGCGGAGAATATTGCCTTACGACTCCTCTGTTCAAGGAGGCCGACCTCAGGCTGGCCAACGGCAAGACTTTGAAGATCACCGCCAGCGACCCTTCGAAGACCTACATCAAGTCCGTAAGCCTCAACGGCAGGGCAATCGACAGGAACTTCATCACCTATGACGAGATAATGGGCGGAGGCGAACTTTCGTTCGAACTCTGCACCGAACCTTTCACCGGCAGAGGGACATCCGCTGAAGCGGCGCCATATTCACAAAGCAAGGAAATTCTGTTGCCTGAACCGTACACGAATTCGAACTTCGCTCTATTCATCGACGAAGCTGCTATTGACCTCGGATGCAGGGTGAAGGACGCGGAGATCCGCTACACTATTGACGGCAGCGAACCGACTGCGGAGTCCACCCTGTACACAGCACCGATAAGACTGACTCAGACCACAACGGTCAAGGCCGCATCCTTCAAGAACGGTTTTGGACAGTCCGGGACTCTGATTCTGAACGCCACGAAGGCCGAGTACCTTAAAGGGACAAATGCAGTCGGGCTTGTTCCGGGAGTGGACTACACCTACCGTGAAGGCGTTGTCAAGAAGTGCGCTGAAATCGAAGGCCTGCCTGTCAAAAAGAGTGGCACAATGGATGTACCTTCAATTGAAAGTGCTGAAGTGGAGGATCATTTCGCATTCACTTTCAGCGGGTTCATTGATGTTCCCGCAAAGGCCGTGCGGGAGTTCTGGACGGCGAGCGATGACGGAAGCGTGCTGTTCATCGACGGCCGAAAGGTTGTGGACAGCGATGGGAGCCATTCAGGTGCGACGGCCTTCGGCAGCATCGCATTGGACAAGGGAATGCACAGTTTCCAGCTGCTGTACTTTGAAGACTACGAAGGGCAGGGATTGTCTTGGGGATGGAAGGATCCGGAAAGCGGCGAGATGCAAACAATGCCGGCTGAAAGGCTTTTTAGAAAGAACTGATATTCAAAGAAATAAATATTAAAAGAAAATGAAAAAAATCATCGCATCTTTGGCATTCGCGCTGATCTGCTGCGCAATGAGCGCACAGATTCCGCTGATTCATTCACACAACGACTACTCCAACCCCGTACCATTCTGGCAGGCATATTCCCAGGGAGCATATTCCATCGAGGCGGACGTCCATTTCAAGGACGGAGTTCTCCTTGTAGGCCACGATGACGAGGACCTTAAACCTTATCTTTCTTTCGAGGAACTCTATGTCAAGCCTATAGTTGCAGTTTACACCTGGCACGGCGGCAAACCCCACGAAGGCGACTTCGGCCTCCAGCTTATGGTGGAACTCAAGACCGCTACAGAACCGACGCTGACAGCCGTCGTCGAAGAACTCTCAAAATATCCCGAAGTGTTCGACCCGAAGGTCAACCCGAATGCGGTCAGGACAGTCATCACCGGCAATGTTCCGGACCCGGAGGACTTCGGCAAATGGCCTGAACACATCTATTTCGACGGCGACATCAGGCTCAGCTACACTCCCGAGCAGCTGAAGAGGGTCGGCCAGTTCAGCTCCTCTTTCGGCCAGTTCAGTTCCTGGAACGGAAAAGGCGCGATCCTCGACTCGGAGGAGAAGGCACTTTACGGATTCATCGACAAGGTCCACAAGATGGGCAAGAGAGTACGCCTATGGGGTGCTCCGGAAGGAGTCACACCTTACTATGTCTTTATGAATATGGGCATAGACTTCTTCAACACCGATGAGCCGCAAACTTGTGCGGCATTCTACAAGAAGTTCTACAACAAGAACTTCCGCATCGGAGAAAAGGCCGAGCAGACCGACGGAGTCTCCGGAACCCACAAACTTGACAAGATCACCCGCGACTTCGGAGGATTCAAGAACGACAAACTTCTCCTTTCCAAGGGAATCGATGTCTATGAGCCGACCTACGCTTCCGACAACGGAAAGACGAAAATCAACAATGTGATATTCCTTATCGGGGACGGAATGGGACTCAACCAGATTACTGCTGCCGCCTACGCCAACGGCGGACTAAGTATGATGCAGATGAAGAACATCGGCATTCAGTCCAACAACGCTGAGGATGAATTCACTACCGACTCCGCTGCGGCGGGAAGCGCGCTGGCGACCGGTGTCCGCCACAAGAACAGACACATCTCGGCCAAGGATGACGGCACCGAGAATCCTTCCCTGAGCGACTGGGCCGCCGAAAAGGGGAAGGCTGTCGGCATCGTCACATTGGGCAATCTGGTTGACGCGACCCCTGCCGCATTCTATGGCCACTGCGCCGAAAGGGACAGCGCGGACATCCTTACACGCTGCCTGCTCGACGGCAAGGTTGACCTCCTCTGCGGAAGCGGACTTGACGAATTCACCAAGCGCCACGACGGCGTCGACCTGGTCGGTGAACTCGAGAAGATGGGATATTCATTTGAATATGCCGTCGATGACATCAACAAGAAGGACGGCAAGGTCATCTGCATCGATGAAAGCATGGGCAAGGCAGCGGAGGAAGCCTCTCTCGGCCTCCTTGCCAAGACCACACGCGAGTCCATCGAAAAGCTTTCCGCACAGGACAAGAAAGGCTTTTTCCTGATGGTGGAAGGAGCCAAGATAGACTACGCGGGTCATTCGAACTGCCTGCCGGGATCGATTCTCGAGACTCTTAGTTTCGATATGGCGGTGGCCGAGGCTCTCAAATTCGCAGACCGTGACGGCCACACTCTGGTTGTCGTGACGGCCGACCACGAAACCGGAGGCCTTGTGCTGCTTGACGGAAATCTTGAAACAGGCTACATTATGGGCACCTACACCACCGACGACCACACTCCTTCGATGCTTCCTGTCTTCGCCTACGGACCGCGCTCCGCAAGCTTCAACGGGACCTACGAGAACACTGAAATCGCCCGTATAATCAAAAGAATCGTGAAATGAAAAAGATACTAGCTCTGATTCCGGTTCTCCTGCTTTCGATGGCCGCGCTGCAGGCGCAGGACCTCAAGTCAGGACCGTACAAGCTCCCTTACAAGAACACCTATGTAAAGAACGTGTTCGTGGCCGAGAATGAATTCCGCACCGAAAAGCCGCAGACCATCCAGCCGAAGACCTTCGAACAGGCCAGGAAGATTCTTCCGGAGCCGTTCTGGGACGGCCACGCCGACGAGATCAAGATGTACTGGCATGCGTGGAAAATCGCTGTCGGCAACATCAAACAGCCTCAGGAGGGATCGGGCTTCGTCTCACCTTATCTCGACGTCGCCTACAACGGAAACATATTCATGTGGGACACGTCCTTCATGATGCTCTTCGCCCGTTACGGACAACGTTTCTTCCCATTCCTCAAGTCCTTCGACAATTTCTACGCGAAGCAGCAGCAGGACGGATTCATCTGCAGGGAGATCAGGGCCGACGGCTCTGACTGCTTCGAAAGATATGACCCGACATCCACCGGCCCGGACCTTCTTCCTTGGGTGGAACTTGAGTATTACAGGCAGTTCGGCGACATCGACCGACTGCACAAGGTCTTCCCGGCCCTCTGCGGCTACGCGCAGTGGTGGCGTCTGAACCGCACCTGGAAGGACGGCACCTACTGGTCAAGCGGCTGGGGTACCGGAATGGACAATATGCCGAGAGTCAAGGATGACTACAACCAGATTTTCTCGAACGGAAAGATGGTCTGGCTGGACACCAACCTCCAGCAGTATCTGGTCAACGACTGCCTTCTGAAAATCGGATTCTACATCGAGCGCTGGCAGGAGATCGAGGAACTCGAGGACGAAATGAAGTTCCTGAAGAAATATGTCAACGAGAACCTCTGGTCGGACGAAGACAACTTCCTCCACGACAGGTACGACGACGGTTCCCTCTGCCCGACGAAGGGCATAGGTGCCTTCTGGGCTCTCCAGACCGACATTCTGGACAAGGACAAGATGGACAGGATGGTCGAGCATCTGAAGGACACGGCTGAGTTCAACAGGCCTCACCGCGTGCCTTCACTTTCCGCCGACCACAGGAAATACAACCCGCTCGGCCGCTACTGGCAGGGAGGAGTCTGGCCGGGAACCAATTATATGGTCATCGACGGCCTTTGGAAGAACGGCTACCGCGAACTTGCCGACGAGATAGCGGACAACCACTACCGGTCTGTGTTCGAGGTGTGGAAGAAGACCGGAACTTTCTTTGAATATTACGCACCGGAGAAGATCGAACCCGGTTTCATGGCCCGCAAGGACTTCGTCGGCTGGGCAGGCCTTCCGCCTATCGCCATATTCATTGAATATGTCCTCGGCATCAAGTCCGACTACTCTGAAGAGACCGTCACCTGGGACATCAGGCACACCGAAGCCCACGGCATTTCAAGATACCCGTTCGGGCCTGAAGGCACGATCGGACTCAAGGTGGAGAAAAGAGCTTCGCTTTCCGATGTTCCTGTGGTTACCGTCACCACAGACAAGCCTTTCAACCTTGTGGTCAGCTACGGTGACGGAAAGAGTCTGAAAGCCACGGTGGAGAAATCAGGGAAAGTGCGTTTTAATTGATATTTGGAGATGAACATAGGAATTGATCTTGGAGGCACAAGGATAAGGGTCGGGGTCGTCGAGGATGGCCACATCCTGAAAATCATTTCCGAGGCGACAAAGTCGAACGGCAGCGAGAACGAAGTGCTGGAACAGTTGGAGAGTATGCTGGACAACTGCATTCCCGACTGCGATGGAGCCATCGGTATAGGTGTGCCTGCAATCGTCGACCCTGACACAGGAGTGGTCAGGGACGTGGTTGCGATACCATCCTGGAAGGAAGTGCCGTTGAAATCCATCCTGGAAAAGCAGTTTTCAAGGCCGGTCAGCGTCAACAACGACTGCAACTGTTTCGCGTTGGGAGAATGCCGTTACGGGAAGGCGGCTGAATATTCAAAAGCCGTCTATGTAACTCTCGGCACGGGAGTGGGATGCAGCCTCGTGGTTGACGGCCACCTCTACGGAGGGGCCAACCTCGGAGCCGGAGAACTTGGCAACGTCCCGTACCTGGACAAGGATTACGAGTTCTACTGCTCAAGCCGCTTCTTCGAATCAAAAGGATTCTCCGGGAAGTGGCTTGCCGACAAAGCCGGGGGCGGAGATGCTGCAGCCCTGAAGATCTGGGACGAGTTCGGAGGCCACATCGGGAGACTGGTGGCGCTGGTCTGCTACGCCTACGACCCGGAGGTCATCGTCTTCGGAGGCAGTATCGCCAAGGCCTTTGAATATTTTGAAGGCGGTATGCGCAGATGCCTTGACGAGCATTTCCTTTACCCGAATTCCCTTTCCCGCCTTGTCATCCTGACCTCCGAACAGGACAATATGGGGCTCATCGGAGCGTCGCTGATTGCCGAAGATTCTATAAAATGATCCACTTTTGCAAGTTGCCGCTCCTTTTCGCGTCACATTGCGGACAAATTTTGCAATCGTTTGATGCCGCATTTTTAGAGAAATATAATAAAATGATTTATATTTTGCGCGATTTGAGGACTAATAGTGGTGAATTTACACCACAACTTTCTCAGTCTAGACTAAATTTGCACAACAAGGGACTGAAAATTCCCCCACATACCATATAACACATACACATTAAATAGTGAACCAATAAAATTTTATTCTGATGAAGAGAATGATTCCTCTATTTTCCGGGAAGGGTCACGGATTGGCCCGTTTCCTGATTACGAGCATTCTTGCCGTTGCGTTCATCTTGCCGGCATCCGCCCAGAACAAGATTACCGTGACAGGTAGAGTCGTAGATTCTGACAACCAGCCGGTTGTCGGAGCTGCCGTTGTCGTTGCAGGCACCAACCAAGGTGTTTCCGTGGATCTCGACGGAAGGTACACCATCACGGTTGACGCAAACGCCAAGCTGGTTGTGTCTTCCCTCGGTTACAAAGAGCAGACCATCGATGTTGCAGGCAAGAAAACCATAAACGTAGTGCTCGCATCCGATGCTCTCATGCTTGAAGATGCCATTGCCATCGGTTACGGCGCACAGACCCGCAGACAGGACCTGTCAGCGTCAGTAGGTGTCATCAAGTCAGTTGAAACCATCGCACAGCGTCCTGTAGCTTCCACCGAGGAAATGCTTCAGGGACAGCTCGCCGGCGTTACGGTCAGCTCCAACGGCGGTGACCCTACCAGCACCCCTAACATCGTCATCCGCGGACAAGGTTCCCGCAACGGTGACAGCGTTCTCTGGGTTGTTGACGGCGTTCCCGGCGCTCCTATCGTTTCCAACAACGACATCGAGAGCATCGTTGTCCTGAAGGACGCGGCTTCCGCAGCCATCTACGGAGCCAACTCAGGAGCCGGCGGCGTAATCCTCGTCACGACGAAGAAGGCGAAGGCAGGCGAGCCTAGCGTAAGCTACGACGGAGTCTATGGCGTACGTCAGGCCACCAACCTCATCACCCCTCTCAACGCAGAGCAGGAACTTGAGATGAGAAAGGTCTCCTACGCGAACGCCGGCCTTGACCTCCCTTACGGATGGGATACAGCCAAGAACCCTTGGGTCAGCCAGACCCGTACCGACTGGATGGACGAAATTTTCCGTCCTGGATTCTACAACAGGCACAATGTAGCCGTGAATATGGGTACAGAGAAGTTCCAGAACCGAATCTCCTTCTCTGTTGACAACAACGATGGTGTCCTCATCTCCACTTACAACAAGAAGATGGGTGTCCGCTACAACGGTTCCTACCAGATCAACAAGTACATCAAGATCTCTGAAGACCTCGCCTGGAAGACCCAGACAGGAAGAGGAGCCAACACCAGCAGCGGTCATTCAGGAGCAATCATCAGCGCGCTCTTCATGCCGGCTTCAGCCACCGTTTACAGTGACTACACTGCAGGAGGCTACGGCGGTGTGACCACGGAGGATCCTGCATACCTCGCCAAGTATGGTTCCAACTACGCCGACATACACGGTGATGCCATCAACCCTGTACGTATCCTTGAGGCCAGCGACCAGTTCTCAAAGAACAACCAGTTCTACACGACCACCAACCTCGAGATTGCGAACATCGTAAAGGGTCTGAAGTTCAACAGCCGCTACTATTTCTCTACGAGCAACAGCTACAGCAAGTCATTCGATCCTAAGCGCGATGAGATCGGAAAGCCTGAACTCGCCAACTCGCTCAGCGAAAGTTCAAGCCTCTACGAGACCTGGAAGCTCGACAACACCCTCTCATATGACCGTACATTCGGCAAGCACTCGGTGGGAGCTCTCTTCGCGAACACTCTCGACCACTACTACGGACGTTATCTGAGCGCTAACGGTAAGGACTTCACCGATGAATCAGAAGTGCTCCAGTACTTCGCATATGCCGGATCGACAACCGTATCAGACGGACTGGCAGGACCGGACGCCAACGTTTCACTCGTGGGACGTCTCTCCTACAGCTACGATGACCGTTACTTCGTCACAGCCACAATGCGCAGGGACTGGGCGGGACGTCTTCCTAAGGACAACAACTACGGCGATTTCCCTGGAGTAACCGCAGCCTGGAAGATTTCAAGCGAGAAGTTCTTCAACAAGGACATCGTCAACCTTCTCAAGGTCCGCGCATCCTGGGGTAGAATCGGCAACCTCGGTTCAATCAGCATGAACTACAAGTCCGCCACCCTCAACAAGGATCAGAGAAGCGACATCGCCTCAATCGGAATCGAGAACCGCAATCCTTTGGGAACTCTGGTTTACTACAACAACGCCGTCAATCCGAACCTGACCTGGGAGACCTCTGAACAGTGGGATCTCGGTGTCGACATCGACATCATGAACGAACTCTCGATGAGTGTCGACTACTTCAACAAGCGCACTTTCAACCTGATTCAGGAACAGACTATGGGATGGCCTGACATGATCGGCTTCAACAAGATGCTCATCAATCAGGGTGAAATCCGCAACTCCGGCGTTGAATTCCAGGCATCCTGGAACCACAAGATCAACAAGGACTGGAACGTGTGGGTGAACGGAAACTTCACATACCTGAAGAATGAAGTCATCAGCACCGGTCTCCTCAACGACGACGGCACCTATGGAGTATGGAACTCCGGAAGCACTTTCCGCAACGTTCCGTTCCAGTACCAGACCTGCGTAGGCGGACCTCTCAACCAGTTCTACCTCATCAAGAACGACGGAATATTCCAGTCTCAGGCCGAAATCGACGCCTACACAAAGGACGGCAAAAAGATTCAGCCTAACGCCCGTCCGGGTGACCTCAAGTTCATCGACTACAACAACGACGGCAAGATCAACGATGCCGACCGTCAGTACTGCGGCAACGCCGACCCTGACTTCACCTACGCACTTTCAGGCGGCTTCCGCTGGAAAGACCTCACCTTCAGCATGATGCTTCAGGGTGTACAGGGAACGCAGGCGATTTACGCAGCCAAGTATATGCTTGTCAACGACCAGGAAGGCAACTTCAACAGAAGCGTTGACATCCTGGACGCCTGGAGCACCACCAACACCGGCAGCAATATTCCTATCCTTTCAAAGACCGACTCAAACGGTAACTTCACCACGGCGTCCGACTGGTATCTCGAGGATGCTTCATACCTGAGAATCAAGAACGTCACTGTTTCCTACGATCTCACGAAACTTCTCCGCAAGGCCAAGCATTTCGATGAGCGCAACAGCAGCTTCTCGGTTTACTTCAGCGGTGACAACCTGTTCACATTCACCAAATATTCAGGTATGGATCCTGAATGCGGCGGATGGGATGCCCTCAAATATCCTGTTTCAAGGGTTCTCTCACTGGGTGTGAAAATTACTTACTAAAGTTGCGATTAAACACATTTGAACAATAAGATTATGAAAAAGATATTCTATCTTACAGCTGCGGTCGCAATGGCTTTCGGAGTACTGACCTCCTGCGAGAAATTCCTGGACGTCACACCGGAAGGTTCGCCTACGACTGACACATATTTCACAAACGACCAGCAGTGCATCAACTCTGTAGGACAGCTCTACTATTATCTCGGCAACGGTGACGACTTGTTCGGACGAGAAATCTACTGGGAGCAAGGAGGTGCTGGCGACATTGTCTGGGGACGTACCAGAGGTTACAACACCCTGTCCACAAGACTCTACACCGGAGACGAGTCTCCTCTGAGAGGCTGCTTCAGCAGACTCTACGTTGCAATCTCGAAGAGCAACTGGATCATCAAGAGCCTTCTTGACAAACAGAAGAACACGACTCTGACCGAAATCGAAAGCCGCAGCCTCGGTGAGGCATATTTCTTCAGAGCCTTCTACCATCTCTACGTGGCATACCGCTACGGTGTCGGCACGCAGGGCGTTCCGTTCTGCCGCTATGAGGACTTTGAAGGCGACTACGACTTCAGCATTCCTCCTCAGCAGGCCACGGTTATGGACAACTACAAGTACATCATCGAAGACCTTGACAAAGCCGAGGGCCTGCTTCCGTTGTTCGAATCATACTCAGCCGAAGACAGGGGACGCGCCCACAAGGCCGCCGCAGCCGCCTACAAGGCAAAGACCTACGCTTACTGGGCCTGCTGGGACAGCTCACAGTGGCAGAACGTAATCTCCGAGGTCAACAAGCTCGAGACCTCTTACGGCCGAGACCTCGCTCCAACATTCGGAACAGTGTTCTCCTATGAACTGGCCGACTTCTGGAACAAAGAGTACATCTTCGCGTTCGCATCGGACGGCGGTACCCCTGGTGCCGGAAGCGAGCTTCCTGGCGTAATGTGGGAAAACAAGGGATGGGGCAAGTACAATGGCTGGGGCCAGAACAAGCCTACCCTCGGCCTCTACAATGAAATGGCGAAGGACAACGTCAACGGCGTAAAGAACGAAAGACTCGCCTGGACAATCCTCGAGTACGGTGACAAGTTCAACTACTTCGGAGAGACCAAGTCCTTCTGCTCAAGCGCTGACAACGAGGCCGGATTCGCAATCTTCAAGTTCCAGCACGCCATCACCGCGAGCGACGATCCTGTCGCCGACGGTTATGTATGCTCCAACGGAGACTGGCCTACGTTCAGAATCAACCTTCCGCTCATCCGTTTCGCCGACTGCCTCCTTCTCCGTGCCGAGGCCTACCTCGCCAACGGGAACAATGCTTCCGCGATGCAGGACATCAACAGAATCCGCAGAAGATCCAACCTGAAGGAAATCACTTCCTGCAGCTGGAAGGATCTCTATCACGAGCGCCGCTGCGAACTCGCGTTCGAGTTCTCTGACCACCTCTACGACTGCAAGCGTTGGGCGAAGTCCGGCGCAGCCGAGATCAAGGAACTTGCAATCAAGGAACTCGAGGGTGTTCAGATGGTACGCAAGTATGCTCAGCGTGACGATCCTGCATCCTCTTGGGTAGAAAGCGAATACCAAGACACCGGAACACACCACACCGCTTGGGAAGATAAGCAGATTGCATTCCCTTACCCTCCACAGCAGGTGAAGAACTCTCAGGGAGCTCTCACACAGAATCCTGGATATTGATGAATCCTTACCTATAAAGAGGGTGGTCAAAAGTCTGTGACTTTTTGGTCACCCTCTTTTTCAACAAGTTTTCAGAAAAGCATTCTCAACACGAACTGAATTTTAGACATAATCATTAAATTAGCAATATGAAAAAGTTGATTGTTATTTTCACGGCAGTTGTCTGCGCATCATTCATCTGCGGATGCGGGCAGAAAGGCTGTGGTGAATTCAAAGGTGTCAAAGGCGTTGAGCATGTGTTTGTAATCGGTTACGACGGATTTGCAGCACACAGTACTTTTGACAAGGCTGTTTCACTAATGCCTGTTTACAAGAGCATGATGGACGAAGGTTCCTGGACAAGGACTATCCGCACCATCTACCCTTCAATCAGTGCTCCGAACTGGTCAACAATGTTCTGCGGAGTGGGTCCGGAAGGGCACGGATGGATTGAAAACAACGATGATCCGAATTTTGCTCCGACAGTTGTACGCCAGGGAGAAAACAAGTTCCCTTCAATCATGAGCATACTGAGGGAAGCAAAGCCGCAGGCCAAGCTCGGCGCCATCTGCGAATGGAGCACAATCCTCAGCATCATCGGGAAGGATTATCTGGACTATTCAGACACTTACGAAGACTACGACGCCAACGAGAAG
Organism: bacterium; assembly: GCA_963640265.1. Classification (GTDB taxonomy): domain Bacteria; phylum Bacteroidota; class Bacteroidia; order Bacteroidales; family UBA932; genus Cryptobacteroides. The sequence continues at coordinate 26,691 of CAVHYF010000012.1, forward strand.
AACATCACCGAGGACTTCATCAAGAACTGTGTCAACACCAAGCAGGACTTCGCAATGTGCATATTCGACAATCCTGACCATATGGGACACGACGGCGGCTGGGGTTCCGAAAAATATTACAATGCCCTCGCGAAACTCGATGAGAATCTGGCAGCAATCATCCAGGCCACCAAAGATGCCGGAATCTACGATTCCACGGTCTTCGTGCTTGTTTCGGACCACGGCGGATTTGCTAACGAAGGACACGGCGGCATCACGATGGACGAAATGGAAACACCTATAGTCTTCTTCGGAAAGGGCATAAAGAAAGGATATGAAATCCAGTCCGTAATGTACCGTTACGACACCGCTCCTACCATCGCTGCCATCTTCGGACTCAAGGGACCTGACGCCTGGCGCGGCCGTCCTTGCTTCGAGATTTTCGAATAAAAGACACCGGGAATCTGTCTAAGGACAGTTCCACGCAATCTGCATATTATGGCACGGCTGATATTCATGACAGATTTTTCCGAGGCCTACGCAAGAGGCCTCTGCCTGGGGATTGCAAAATATTCCCAGAGCGTCGGCAGAGCCTGGAGCATCTGCCGTATGCCCCTCACGGTAAGGGAGAAATACGGAATGGAGGCCGTGCTGGAATATGCAAAGAAAATGAGGATGGATGCCATCATCGGGCAGTTCCAGCCTGACGACAATGTCGAGATGTTCACCCGCAGCGGCATCATAACGATTGCACAGGAAACCGGCGCACACTTCGACAATGTTGCGAACATAATAGGCGACAACTACAACGAAGGCGTTATGGCGGCACGGCATCTGATGAACAAGGGATTCGATAATTTCGCCTATTACGGAATACGCGGAGTCGTCTGGTCCGATGAGCGCAACAAAGGATTCCGCGACACGATAGAAGCGAGCAACAGGCCCGTATCGTACTCGGAACTCAACACTCCCAACGCCGACATCTGGGAATATGACTTCGATGCCGTAACCCGGTGGATAGAGGGTCTGCCGAAGCCTGTGGCGATCTTCGCCTGCGACGACAACAGGGCCTACAACATCTCGGAAGTCTGCCGCTACATCAGGATCAATTCCACGGACGGCCACAACTTCAGAATCCCGGAAGACATCACACTGCTCGGGGTGGACAACGACGAGACCATCTGCCGGCTGGCAATCCCTAACATTTCATCGATTGCTACGGATGTCGAAGACGGAGGATTCCGCGCGGCGAAATATATAGACAGCCAGCTGAACCTGAAACCTGAAGAAAGGACCGTGGAAGACATAGTAGTCTATCCGCTCACGATCGTGACAAGACAGTCCTCAGACATTCTGGTCAACAATGACCCGTATGTGGCCAGGGCGCTGCGGTACATTTCCGCAAACCTGACCAACAAGATCAACGTCAACGACATAGTGGCAGAAGTTCCGGTGTCGAGAAGGATTCTTGAAGAGAAATTCAAGAAGGAACTCGGGACATCGATCTATGACTACATCATCCGGATGCGCATAGACAAGATTGCACAGCTGCTGCGCGAAGGGAAGCCTGTCTCGGACGCCGCCTACCAGATGGGATTTTCTGACATAAAGAACCTGTCAAGAACGTTCAGAAAAATAAAGGGTGTCTCCCCCTACGAATACAGGAAAATGAAGATGAAGCCTGTGGTCTGATTGCGGCAGTCGGCCGCAACAAGCATAAGATTGTACGGAAATTCTCCGATAATCACTATCTTCACGGAAATTTTCGGAATTATGTACAAATACAAGCAGGATTCGGACAAGTTCATCGTCAGCATAGACAACCATCAGAAACTGATGGAGGCATTGGCGGCATTCTGCCGCGAACAGGAAATCCACACAGGAGAAATCAGCGGTCTGGGAGCCGTGAACAGCGCCACGCTCAGATTCCTCGACCCTTGCACTCACGCCTACGTGGACAAGGATTTCAACGAACAGATGGAGATTTCAAGCCTGGTCGGCAACATCTCGGAAAAGGACGGAGCGGTCTATCTCCACGTGCACGTCAATCTCGGCCGCAGGGACTACACGGTCATAGGCGGCCATCTGGCAGAAGCGACGATCAACGGAGCCTGCGAACTTTTCATCAGGAAATACGACTGCAAAGCCGGGCGCAGGTTCGATGAAGAGACCGGTCTGAACCTTTACGACCTTTAGATGGAAGAAATCAACATCGTCAGATGCCCGCTTGACTCGGTCAAGGAACACCTGAAAAATTACGCGAACATATTCATAATCCACGACCGCAATGTGGCAGGCCTCGTGGAGAGGCTCGCTCTGGCCGCCAAGGGGACTCTCGCCGTCGAAGCGACCGAATCCCGCAAAACCCTGGAAACCGTTCTTGAAATCGGCCGCTGGCTGCTGGAGCAGGGCGCGGACAGGGACGCTTTCATCCTGGGAGTCGGAGGCGGCATCACCACGGACACGGCAGGGTTCGCGGCCTCCGTCTATAAGCGCGGAGTACGTTTCGGATTCATTCCCACCACGTTGCTCGCGCAGGTTGACGCAGCGATAGGCGGGAAGAACGGAGTGAATCTCGATTCGTACAAGAACATAATCGGAGTCATCAGGCAACCGGAAATGACCTTCATCTGCCCGGAGACTCTTGAAACTCTTCCGCCCGAGCATCTGCTTTCAGGAGCGGCGGAACTCATCAAGACCTTCATCATCGACAACGAAGGCGGCAACTACGAAAAGGCCGTCTCACTTTTCAGGAATATCCACGCTCACGGGCAGGCGGACTCTTCCCGGTGGCCGTCCTCAGGCGCGGAGCTGAAGGAACTGGTCTGCGCAGCGGCCGGCGTCAAAGCCGGAATCGCCGGCAGAGACCCTTATGAAAAAGGGGAACGCCGGCTGCTCAACCTCGGCCACACCTTCGCCCACTCCATCGAGAAGAACTCCGGTGAGAGCATTCCACACGGAATGGCCGTGTCGATGGGCATCATTCTGGCCGGGAGGCTCGCAGAGGCGCTGGGGCTCGCTGAAAACGGACTCGCCGCACGTCTGGAAGCCGATTTCAGAAGCTGCGGACTGCCTGTAGAAAGTCCGTTTGACATCGAAACCCTTGCAGACGCAATGAAAAAGGACAAGAAAGCCGAAGGAACAACGGTGCATTTCGTACTTCCTCTGGCAATCGGGAAGGTCGAGACAAGAGACTTGAGCGTGGAGGATGCCGTCAACGCTCTGAAAGCATAATCAGAATCCAAGGCAATGATCTGCACGACAATACAACACCGCACGCTTGAAGAGATCTTCAGCCTGCTCGAAGACAGCGAACCGAGAATCCAGATGGCCGAAATCCGGCTGGACAGGTGTCCGCTGAGCCTGGAAGACATCGGAACCCTCTTTTCAACCTCCGACACGCCGCTGGTTGCAACCTGCAGGGTGGCTGGAGACGGCAGCGGAACCTGGGAGGAAGCGGAAGAGAAACTGTCAGCCGCAATCAGTGCGGGAGCCGCCTACGCTGACGTCGAGATTGAAGCTCCGAAAGAAATGGGAAAGAGGCTGCGGAGGGCCTGCAATGAATACGGCACCGTAATGATCCGCTCCTGCCATTTCTTCGAAGGCACTCCGTCAGATGAGGTGCTGCGCACCACAATTGAAAAATGCCGGAAATTCGGCGGCGAACTCGTGAAAATCGCCGCAACGGCGAACACGGAGGAAGATGCCCGAAGAATTCTGCGGCTGTATTCATACGCCGGAAATCTGATCGCGTTCGCGATGGGAGACAAGGGAAAAGCCACCAGGCTCGAATGCCTTAAACTGGGATGCCCGTTCACCTACGCAGCGCTGAACGGGAACGAGGCCGCCGCAGCCGGACAATGGGACTACGCTGAAATGACGGAAGCAGTGTACGGAAGCAGGAAACCTTTCGGCGGCGGACCTTTGAATATGCCTGCGTCAAAAAGTTTTGCACAAAGGGCCGTCATCGCCGCGGCTCTGGCCGATGGAACGTCCAGACTCGGCGGATACTCCCCTTGCGGAGACAATGAAGCGGCCCTGGAAGCAGCCAGGTCGCTTGGAGCGAAGGTTTCCGTCGAAGACGGAACTGTCGTCATCGAAGGCGCCGGGGCAAGGCTTGCGGTTCCGGACACGCTGAATGTCGGAGAATCCGGTCTGCTGACCCGCCTGATGATTCCTCTTGCCGCCGCGCTGGGAGGAGGCAGGCAGATAAAGATTGAAGGATGCGGAACTCTTCCGTCCCGGCCGCTCAAGGGAGCTTCCGAAATAATGGCAGGATTCGGCACCGTGCTGAGACCTCTAGGCCAGGGTCCGGAAGTCCACGTTCCGCTGACCGTCCAGGGACCGCTTCTGTCCGGCCGGACAGAAATCTCCGGGAAGGGAGGGTCGCAGCTGATTTCCGGTCTGCTTATGGCCCTGCCGCTCCTTCCGGATGATTCCGTCCTTCACATCCACGACCCGAAGAGCATTCCGTACATGTTCATCACCGTCGATGTCCTGCGCCGTTTCGGAATAAAGATCGGCAGCGAAATGGAAGGCGGCGAGGATTTCCTCGAGACCCAGGACTGGAGCCTGTGCACCGGCATCACTTTCAAGATCAAGGGCGGGCAGAGATATTCATCCGCCGGATTCGGGATAGAAGGCGACTGGAGCGCCGCGGCCAACTTCCTTGTGGCCGCTTCGCTGTTCGGCAAGGTGCAGCTCCGGGGACTTGACACGTCCTCGCTGCAAGCCGACATCTCGATTATGGACATCCTGATGGAAGCCGGAGCAAGTCTTTCGCAGACGGAAGACGGGACAGAGGACGGCAGAGGCACCATAACCGCCCAGAAAGCCCCTCTGCGGGCTTTCGACACCGACCTCAACAACTGTCCGGATCTGTTCCCGATCGTCGCCGTGCTGGCCGCATTCTGCAACGGACGCAGCAATATTCAAGGATTCAAGAGACTCGCCGGAAAGGAAAGCGACAGAGGCGCGGCCATTCTGAATATGCTGACGCAGATGGGCGTACCGGCCTTCGCAGAAGGCGACGTTCTGACCGTCGAAGGAGAATCGGTGGAAAGCCGCCTGCTGAACGGACATCTTCTGAAAGGCGGAAACTACACGTCATCGCACGACCACCGTATGGCAATGGCCCTGACGGTGGCCTCGCAATGCGCCGACTCCCCTGTCCTGATCGACGACACCGTCTGCACTGCGAAGTCCTATCCGGCTTTCATCCCGGACTACAGAAGCCTTTGACTGAAAAGGGGTTGACCGGATGGCCAACCCCTTTTCTTCTGGTTCAAACCACTCAGAGTCATTTCTTGTAGCCAAGGTCAAGAATCCTGACATTGCGGATCTTCAGACCTTCGCCGTGACCGCAGAACGAAACATAACCCTTGTAGTTGAACATTCCCGGATGATCTCTGTGGTCAACGGTATAAGGATTGTTTTCACTGCCTTCCGGCTTCACATTATGACCCTTGCAGGCCTTGCGGATGTTGCCGTCAACGATCACCTCTCCGTTCACTGTCACCTTGATGTGGTCGCCCTCGACACGGATTTCTTCGGTACTCCACTCGCCGAGAGGCTTGTGGACGATTCTCTTAGCCGGAATCACGCCATAGACCGAGCCGTGCACCTGGTACTCGCGCAGGTCGGCGTACATAGGAGCGTCGTGGTCAAGAATCTGCACCTCGCACATCGCATCATAGGCCGCATCGACACCCATCGGAGTCCTCACGCCCACACCGTTGTTCACTCCCTCGCGAAGGAAGCAGAATTCGAAGCGATAGACGAAGTTGCGGTACTCTTTTTTGGTGTAGAGGTTGCCTGTGCTGCCGTAGCCGGCTGACACATAGATTGTTCCGTTGACCGGTGTGTAACCTTCAAGATCACCCTGCCACTTGTCAAGACTCGTACCGTCAAACAGCATCTCGAAGCCCTGCTTCTTCTCCTCATCCGTCAACTCTGAAACCGGAGAAGGCTCTGCCTCGCTGAGCATCTTGGCGATTTCATCGATGGCGTAACCGTCGTCCGCGCTGCCGGCGGCACGATAGATCTCCACGGCCTTGTCAAGATTGGCCTTTAAATCAGCATAATTGATTTCTTCGGTTGTCTTTGATGCGATGGCCTTTACACATTCGGCAGCCGCGTGTCTGACACCGTTGTCGCTGTCATCCAAAGACTTGCCGGCAAGAAGGAAGGCCTTCATCGTAGGCACCGAAGCAAGAGCGGCAAGAATGTTCTTCTTCACCGACGGAGTCTTGGCAAGGTCAAGGGCCTGTGCGAAGTCGAGACGTTTTTTGTTGAGGTCAGTCTCGTACTTTGAAACCAGTGAAGTGTACCTGTTCAAAGCCTGTTCAGACAGATTCTCTTCAGAAACTGCAACCTTCAGAAGTTCCGGAGCCACCTTGAAGCTGCCGACGTAAAGCAAAGCTTCGGCCGCAGCCTTGTCTCCGGACTCATAGGCGGCCGTAAGGTCCGCTACAGACTCATCGGCGCCCGTTGCGGCAAGCACGCGGTAGAAAGCGGACGGAGCGGAAGACTTGTCCATCAAAGCTTTGACCTTTGAATATCTCTCCTCAGGAGAAAGGGTGTGGAGGGCGCTGATCAAGGCATTCTGATACACGAAAAGGTCTCCTCCGGAAGACTTCCCTACCAGAGCCGCGACTTTCTCTGCATCCTGCACACCGACTACATCCTCGAGAGACAGTTTGGCAAGACTTACAATCGGATAGTCCTTGGAATCAATCAGCGAGAACACCTTCGGAGCTGCAGCCTTGATCTTTCTGGAGCAAACCAGATTGAGCACGGAAGCGATTGTCCTGGTGTCAGCCTCACTGTCGAGAGCAGCCAGCAGGCAGTCCTGACAGTTACCCTTGAATGATTTCAGAGCATCTATGGCTTTGCCGGACCTGTCTCCTCCAAGCTGACCGACAAGAGCCTTCGCAGCCTTGTCCCCGCCGATCTTTCCGGCTGCGGCGATTGCGGCGGAAGCGACATCATCGCTTCCGGAGAACGCACCGACGACTATGTCTGTGACGGAAGATATCTTGTTGTTGCCGAACCAGTTGAGCAGATCCGTCTTGACCGCGTCAGGCTGCTTGTCGAAATTCTTGCTGAAAAGAGGCACGAGATTCCCGGCGCCGAGAATCGAAGTGGCGTTGTCGATGACGGAGTTCCTGTACTTTATGTCATCGCTCTTGAGAGCGGATGCAACGACTTTCAAAGCCTTCGCAGGGTCGTTCTTCATCTGCGCCAGGGCGCCTGCCGACTTGTAGGCGGAAACCTCGGAAGCCATCAGGTTCCTGGCGGCCTTTGCGACTGCCTTGTTCTTCGCACCGGAAGCGAGTTTCACTGCGAGAGTTGCATAGTCGGCCGTGGACCTGTCCTTGAGAACATCCAGGGATGATTCCGTACCGATGGCCGCAAGGGAAGAAAGAAACGCATTGTCGTACTTGTCAGTGTTCTTGGATGAGGCTATCCACTCCTGAAGATAAGGTTCGGCGGCCGTTATGCCTTTTCTTGCGACAGCGTCGGCAAGAAGTTTCCTGTCAGCGGTTCCTTGCTTCACAAGTCCGAGGATCAGGTCTTCGGTACCCGGGAGATTCACGAGAGCGCCCATCGCCGTGGAAGCGAGAGCAGGCTCCTCCAGACATTTCTTCAGGAACTCCGCATCGGCAGGCTTGGCTATCTTTCTGAACTGGTTCAGGAGGAAGGCCTTGTTGTTGCCGTCAGCGGTGGCATTGATTGCCTGCCGGAAGCCTTCGCGCACCTTGTCAACACACTGAGGATTGGCGGAAGCATAATCTGCAAGACCGGTGAGGGCATATTCAAAGATGCTGTTCTTCACGCCTTCGGCCGCAGGCTTCATCATTTTCGCCGTCTGGACCACTGAAGCCGGAGCGGTCGAGGCCAGGTCGGCGATCTGGGTGTTGAAATCCGCAGAATTGTCCGCCGGCATAGCGGCGAGCACATCTGCGACGACAGTTTCAACGGTCCTCTGCCTTGCGTCCTGGGCATTGACGGACAGGACGGCGGCAATGAGCAATATGGATGTAATTAACTTCTTCATATTCAGAAACACATTAAAGGATCATCGAACCCCAAGGGGCGCGCATAGGTTGATTTATGAGCTGGTTGGCAGCATCGTCGTTGATGAAGACCTGCTTCTCCGGATCGAAGTGCAGCGTTCTGCCGAGGCGCAGGGCACAGGCTCCGATGTTGACGATCGTGCAGCTGTGATGACCGTTGTCTTCGGCCAGCGCGAATTTCTGGCGCGTCTTGACGCACTCGAGGAAGTCAGTATGGCGCGGCTCAGGATCCGGAAGAGAATTGATCACGTCCATCACGTTAGGTATCGTGCATTCGAACCCTTTGTAAACCTTGCCGTTAGGACCCTCGATGTAAGGGACCTTTCCCTTGCTTTCAAAGCCTTCGCCTTCAAGGATGATCTTGCATCCGTCGGCATAGGTGTAGGTGATGCTGCGCCATATTCCCACAGCGTCCGGATGCTGCTGCGGAGCGTCCACCTCAACCTTCACCGGGAAGGTGTCGTCCTTGCCGAGAATGTACTGCACAGGATCGATGTAGTGCTGTCCCATATCTCCGAGTCCGCCGGACTCATAGTCCCAGTAGCCGCGGAAAGTCTGGTGAACCCTGTGAGGGTTGTACGGCTTGTAAGGGGCAGGACCGAGCCACATGTCGTAGTCAAGTTCCTCTGGCACAGGCTGGGGAACGAGGTTCTCCTTGCCGGTCCAGTAGAATTTCCAGGCAAAGCCGGTGGCTCCTGAAATCCGCACGGTAAGAGGCCAGCCCAGAAGTCCGCTCTGGACGAGTTTCTTGAGAGGCTCGACAGTTGTGCCGAGTCCGTAGAATGTGTCCTTGAAGCGGAACCAGGTGTCAAGACGGAAAATCCTTCCGTACTTGTGTACAGCCTCGACGACCTTCCGCCCCTCGCCGATCGTCCTTGTCATAGGCTTCTCGCAGAATATGTCCTTGCCGGCCCTGCAGGATTCCACGGCCATTATTCCGTGCCAATGCGACGGTGTCGCGATATGTACGATGTCCACATTGGAATCGTGGACGAGGTCTCTCCAGTCCGTGTAGGCCTGGAGCTTGGTCCCGAACTTCTCGACACCCTTCTTCAGGGCATTGTCAAGATGGTTCCTGTCCACATCGCAGACAGCTACGAGACGGCAGCGTTCATCGCTTGCAAAGTGAAGGCCGCTCATTCCGATGCCGCCGACACCGATGATTCCTCTTGTCAGCTGGTCGCTCGGAGCGACATACTTCTTGTCGCCGTTCATCGCACCCAGCACATTCCTCGGCAGAATGGTGAACAACGCCAACCCCGCCGCTGACTTCTTGATAAAACTTCTTCTGGATTCGCTCATAGTGCTTAATTGTGATTAATGTACCAATTTAGTCATTTTTCCGGTGTTAATCTTCAAAAAAAGAAAAAAAAGAGGGGCGGCTCTCAAGCCACCCCTCTCTTTCACATATTATCGAATAATTTCTTACTCTCCCTGACGGTCATTGCGACGGCCTCCTCTGCGGTCGCCACGGCCTCCTCTGCGGTCGCCGCGGTCACCTCTGCGGTCGCCACGGTCTCCGCGTGGAGAACGTCCGCCACCCTGAGCATTGGCTGCGGTTGCTGCGTTAGGAGTCAGATCCTGCTTGCCGTAACGCTCACCGTTGCAGATCCACACCTTGATTCCGAGCGCGCCGACCTTGGTGCTTGCAACTGCAAGCGCATAGTCGATGTCAGCACGGAAAGTGTGCAGAGGTGTACGGCCTTCCTTGAACATCTCGCTTCTGGCCATTTCAGCACCGCCGACGCGGCCGCTGATCTGAACCTTGATGCCCTCGGCTCCAACCCTCATTGTTGAAGCGACAGCCATCTTGATGGCCCTTCTGTAGGAAACACGGCCCTCAATCTGACGGGCGATGCTGTCAGCAACGATGTGGGCGTCAACCTCCGGCCTCTTGACCTCGAAGATGTTGATCTGCACTTCCTTCTTGGTGACCTTCTTGAGTTCCTCCTTGAGCTTGTCAACCTCGGTGCCACCCTTGCCGATGATGAATCCAGGCCTTGCGGCGTGAATAGTCACGGTGATGAACTTGAGTGTCCTTTCGATGACAATCTTGGAGAGGCTGGCCTTGGCAAGACGGCTGGTCAGATACTTGCGGATTTCATAATCCTCGGCGATCTTCTCAGCATAGTTACCACCACACCAGTTAGAGTCCCAACCACGGGTGATACCGATTCTGTTAGAAATAGGATTTGTCTTCTGTCCCATATTACTTGTTCTCCTCTACTGTTGTTGGTTTCTTGACGTCGAGAATGACGGTGATGTGGTTGGAACGCTTGCGGATCCTGCCGGCGCGGCCCTGAGGGCAAGGACGGATTCTCTTGAGCGTACGGCCTTCACCGACCATAATCGTCTTGACATAGACGTTGCCGTTGTCAAGCTCTTTGGCCTGCTCCGGATTTTTTGACTCCCACACGGCGACTGCGCTGCGCAGAAGTTTCTCCAGACGGATCGACGGCTGCTTCTTCGAGAAATGAAGAAGGTCGATCGCATGGTTCACCTCAACACCCCTTACAGTGTCTGCGACGAGACGCATCTTGCGGGGCGAAGTAGGGACATCATTCAGCTTCGCTATCGCTGTATTCTTTTTGGCTTCCTTGAACTTCTCAGCCATTTCTCTTTTACGAGCTCCCATAATTGAATTCTCCTTTGATCATTTACTTATTGTTGCCCGAATGGCCTTTGAATGTTCTGGTCGGCGCGAATTCGCCGAGCTTGTGGCCTACCATATTCTCAGTGATGTAAACAGGAATGAACTTGTTTCCATTATGAACTGCGACAGTGTGGCCGACGAAGTCAGGGGAGATCATGCTGGCGCGAGACCAGGTCTTTACGACCTCCTTCTTCTTGCTACCATCATTCATAGCAAGAATTCTCTTCTCCAGTGCTTCCTGGATGTATGGACCTTTTCTTAATGAACGACTCATAATCTTAAAGTTTATTTCCGTTTAATTACTTCTTCTTCCTTCTTTCGATGATGAACTTGTTGGAAGCGGCCTTAGGATTACGTGTCTTGTAACCCTTTGCAGGAAGTCCCTTGCGTGAGCGAGGATGACCTCCGGAAGCGCGTCCTTCACCACCACCCATAGGGTGATCGACAGGGTTCATCACAACACCACGGTTGTGAGGCCTGCGGCCGAGCCAGCGGCTGCGGCCGGCCTTGCCGGAAGATTCAAGATTATGGTCGCCGTTGGAAACGGTACCTACAGTAGCACGGCAAGCCACGAGAACCATTCTGGTCTCGCCCGAAGGCAGACGGAGGATGGCGTAGTTGCCTTCACGTGCAGCAAGCTGGGCGAAGGTTCCTGCAGAACGTGCCATAGCGGCACCCTGACCCGGACGAAGCTCGATGTTGTGAACGAGCGTGCCGACAGGAATCTCCGCGAGCGGGAGACAGTTGCCAAGCTCAGGAGCGATGCCCGAGCCGGACTCTATGATCTGACCTACCTTGATGCCGGCAGGTGCGATGATGTACTTCTTGACACCGTCTTCATACTCTACGAGAGCGATGCGGGCGCTGCGGTTCGGATCGTACTCGATGGTCTTGACGGTCGCCTTGATGTTGTCCTTGGTGCGGAGGAAGTCGATGATACGATACATTCTCTTGTGTCCGCCGCCACGGTAACGTACAGTGAGCTGACCCTTGTTGTTCCTTCCGCCGGTGCTCTTGAGAGGCTCCAGCAGAGGCTTGTAAGGCTTCTTAGCGGTAATGTCGTCGAAGGCGCTGATAGCCTTGTTCCTGGTTCCAGGAGTCGTCGGCTTGAATTTTCTGATTGCCATTGCGTTGTCCCTCCTTAAATGTTACTGTAGAAATCGATCTTGTCCTCGCCGGCAAGCGTGACGTATGCCTTCTTGTAGTGGTTGGCACGTCCGCGGAGCATACCGGACTTGCTGTAGCGGGACTTTCTCTTTCCGTGGTAGTTCACGGTGTTGACATCTGCAACGGTCACGTTGTAGAATTCTTCGACCGCAGCCTTTATCTGGAACTTGTTGGCTTTCCTGTCAACGATGAAGCCGTAACGGTTGTACTTCTCAGACTGAGCCGTCAGCTTCTCAGTTACTATTGGCTTGATTAAAATTCCCATCTCTCTGTGCTTTTAGCGTTTGTTCCTGTCTGTGAGGACATCCTGAACGCCGTCGACAAAGACCATCGAATTGGAATTCATGATGGTGTAGGTGTTGATTTCGTCAACAGAGATGACCTTCACGTTAGGGAGGTTACGTGATGAAAGGAAAATGTTGTTGGAATTCTCCGGGAGCACAAAGAGAACCTTCCTGTCGCCGGCCTTGATGTTTTCAAGGATGCGGAGGAATTCCTTTGTCTTAGGGGCTTCCATAGTGAACGGCTCAACGAGAATGATAGAATTCTCCTGTGCCTTGTAAGAGAGAGCCGAGCAGCGGGCGAGAGACTTCACCTTCTTGTTCAGCTTGAACCTGTACAGACGAGGCTTAGGACCGAACACGCGGCCGCCGCCTACGAATATGTTGGACTTCAAGCTACCGTGACGTGCTCCGCCGCCGCCTTTCTGGCGTCCGAGTTTCTTTGTCGAGTGAGAGTTCTCACTGCGGTCCTTGGTCTTGGCGGTACCCTGGCGCTGGTTGGCGAGGTACTGTACGACATCAAGATAGATTGCCTGGTCATTCGGCGTTACGCCGAAAACGCTCTCGTCAAGAACAACCTTCTTTCCGGATTCAGATCCGTCGATTTTCAATACTGGCAATTCCATAACTAAAACTCTAATGCAAGATAAGAACCCTTGGCTCCGGGAACGGAACCCTTAATGACGAGAAGATTGTTTTCAGGGATGACCTTGACAATCTCAAGGTTGAAGACCTTGACCCTGGCATTTCCCATATGGCCGCCCATACGCATTCCCGGGAACACGCGTGAAGGCCAGGAAGATGCGCCGAGAGAACCCGGCTTACGGAGTCTGTTGTGCTGACCGTGGGTCGCTCCGCCTACACCGGCGAAATGATAACGGTGTACAACACCCTGGAAACCTTTACCTTTAGAAGTACCGACAACGTCCACGAACTTGACGTCTTCTGTTACGACGTCTCCAACCGTGACGGTGTCTCCAAGCTTGAGCTCACTCTTGAAGTCTGCCGGAAACTCGACAAGCTTTCTCTTAGGAGTGGTCCCTGCCTTTTTGAAATGGCCCATAAGAGGCGCGCTGGCGTGTATCTCCTTGATTTCGTCATAGGCAAGCTGCACGGCGGTATAGCCGTCTTTTTCGACAGTGCGCAGTTGCGTGACAACACACGGACCAGCCTCGATGACGGTGCATGGAATATTCTTTCCATCAGCACCGAAAACGGAAGTCATTCCGATTTTCTTTCCAATTAATCCAGGCATTGGTTTTGATTAATTAATTGTAAATAAATGTTTTATCTAATTCCGCACTAAATTGCGGACTGCAAAGGTAGGCATTTTTTTTCAATTGACAAAGTTTTCAACAAGCCTACTCTCTAATAATCAGAGAAATCGTTATCTTTGCACTGCAAAACAGTACCACGATGCTTCTGAACATCTTCGGATTCCTCAACATCTCGTTTGCGGACATCCTTGACATATTGATGGTAGCCTTCTTCATCTACTTGGCGTTCAAATGGATAAAAGGCTCCGCAGCGATGAGCATATTCGTCGCTGTGTTCCTGCTGTTCTTTCTGCGCGTCATAGTCGCCGCCTTCAACATGAAGCTGATGAACGCCCTTCTGGGCACCTTCATCGATGTGGGAGTAATCGCGCTGATCGTGATCTTCCAGCCGGAAGTCAGACATTTCCTGATGAAGATCGGAAACCGATCCGGCGTCGCAGGGAAGGGAATGGCGATTCTGAACAGGCTTCTTGGCGTCAAGGACAGGAAGATGGGCGGAGAAACGGTCAACGAAATAGCCGAGGCGTGCAGGGCGATGTCGTCCGACAGAACCGGAGCCCTTATCGTGCTGTCGCGGAACGATTCGCTTGACTACATCATAGAGACAGGTGACGTGATCGATGCGAAAGTCACCAGAAGACTGATGATGAACATATTCTTCAAGAACTCCCCTCTCCACGACGGAGCGATGATCGTCAGCGGCGACCGCATCGTCGCAGCCCGCTGCACTCTTCCGATCACAGACCGCCAGGACATACCGCCGCAGTACGGAATGAGGCACAAGGCCGCAATCGGAATTTCCGAGGAATGCGACGCCGACGTGATCGTGGTCTCTGAGGAGACCGGAGGAATCTCGTTCGTGCACGCAGGCGGACTCAAGAAGATAAACAACATCAACGAACTCAAACTTCTTCTCGGGACCGGCGGCGAGACCTCCGGCCAGGAGAATCGGGAGAACAACATTTGACAGACATTCACTATGGAGGAAGGATCGCAGACATATTCACGGCTTGAAGGGAAGTTGGGTTTCGACAGGGTGAGGGCCTTCATCGCCGACAGGTGTTCCACTGAATATGCCGTTGCAAGGGTGGCGGAGGAAACGTTCAGCAACGATGCGAAGGTCATTTCGCAGAGGCTGTCGCTGACCGACGAGATGCGGTTGATAGTGATGTTCGAAGAGAACTTCCCCACCAACGGCTACATCGACTGCCTGGACTTTCTCAAGCCGCTGGAAAACGACGGCTACAGCATCGACCTGCATTCGCTCGGCAAACTGCGCACAATGGTTGAAACCGTCCGCAGGCTGACAAGCTTCTTCGCCTCGACCAAAGACGGAGTCTATCCCAACCTCAAGAAGATGAGTTCAACGGTGATGAGCTTCCCTGAAGTGCAAAGACGCATCGACCTCATCCTTGACAAGTTCGGAGACGTCAAGGACTCGGCTTCAGACGCGCTGCTGGAAATCCGCCGCTCGCTCAAGGCCAAGGAAGGGGCCATCTCCAAAAGGGCCAACGCGATTCTTAAGCAGGCCCAGGCGGAAGGCCTTGCCGATCCTGAGGCCGGACTTTCAGTCAGGGACGGGAAACTGCTGATCCCTGTCAACAGTTCAAGCAAGAAGAAGATCCCCGGATTTGTCTATGACACTTCATCAACCGGCAAGACAGCATTCATCCAGCCGGCGGAAATAATCGAGATAGAAAACGAAATCGCCGCGCTCCATTCCGAGGAAGCGCAGGAAATCAGACGGATACTGACGGCATTCAGCGATTTCGTCAGACCTTACGTCCCGGCTCTCGAATCTTCCGCCGAATATGTCGGCGAGATAGATTTCCTCGTGGCAAAGGCTCAGGTCTCACTGGATTTCAAGGCCGGAATGCCGGTCATCTCGACCGACGGCGAACTCAACCTGCGCAAAGCGCGGCATCCGCTGCTGGAAAGGGCGCTCGCCAAAGAAAGGAAGGAGATCGTGCCCATCACTGTACGCCTCACGCCGTCCAAGCATATTCTTCTGATCTCCGGCCCGAACGCCGGAGGCAAGTCAGCCTGCCTGAAGACCACCGGGCTGCTCCAGTATATGTTCCAGTGGGGAATGCTCGTGCCGACTTCCGAAACTTCCGAACTCCCGGTGTTCGACCGGATAATGGTCAGCATCGGAGACGACCAGAACATCGAAAACGACCTCAGCACCTACAGCTCGTTCCTCGACGACATGAAATCGATGCTCCGCGAGGCGGACTCAAGGACTCTCATCCTCATCGATGAATTCGGCTCCGGCACCGAACCTGCGGCGGGCGGAGCGATTGCCGAGGCAATCCTCAGCGAGATGGACCGCAGAGGAGTCTACGGAGTCATCACGACCCACTACACGAACCTCAAACTCTACGCTTCAGGCCAGGACACCGGAGTCATAAACGGTGCGATGCAGTTCGACGCGGCCAGGATCCAGCCTCTCTTCAAGCTGGACATAGGAATGCCCGGCAATTCATTCGCCTTTGAACTGGCGCGCAAGATGGGGCTTCCGGAAGACATCGTGAAGGATGCCGAAAACAGGGCCGGAGAGGAATTCGTCGGGATGGAGCGCAACCTTCGGAAGATCGTGCGAAACCGCAGGGCACTGGACGAAAAGCTGCTGAAGATTCGGAACACGGACAAAACGCTGGAAAGCATCACTGAACGCTACCAGAAAGAACTGGAAGGAATAAAGCAGACCAAGAAGGAGATACTCGACCAGGCGAAGAAGGAGGCCGAGGAAATAGTCCAGGGGGCCAACAGGACGGTCGAGAACACCATCCGCACGATCAAGGAGTCGCAGGCCGACAAGGAAAAGACCTCCGATGCCAGAAAGGAACTGCAGAACTTCGTGCAGGCGCTTCAGGCCAGAAAGGAAAGCGAGCAGAAAAACCACGATGACTACATCGAGAAGAAACTCAAGCAGCTTTCCGACAGAAAGTCGCGCAGAAAGGCCCGGGGAGGAAAGGCAGAAGCGGAGCAGGAGGCATCACCTGCCGACCAGTTCAGGGGCGGATCTCTGAAAGTCGGAGAAAAGGTCAAGGTGAAGGACAACGGGATGGTCGGAGAAGTTGTCCGCGTGTCAAACAGAGCCATCACCATCGCCGTCGGCAACATCACCAGCAAGATGCCGCCCGAAAGGGTGGAGAGAATCTCTTCCAATGAATACAAGACCGCGGTGAAAGCCGCAGCGAAGCCACGCCCGTCCAGGGACGATTCCGGCATACGCGAGCGCCGGATGAATTTCTCTCCGGAACTCGACGTGCGCGGAGAAAGAGTTTCGGATGCGCTTGACATCGTGCTCCACTACATAGACGATGCTATAATGCTGAACATCGGTTCAGTGCGCATCATACACGGGAAAGGCACCGGAGCCCTGCGGGAAGAACTTCAGAAATATCTCAGGACCATACCCGGCGTCGCCGCCGTACACGACGAGCAGGTCCAGTTCGGCGGTTCCGGAGTGACGATAGTGACCCTGGGATAGAATGAATGAATATTCCTGAAGACTATGAAAACAATGAAAACTTCAAATGGCACGCCCACCCCGAGGATGGTGCTGGGACGGAAAGGCGAAGACCTCGCCTGCAGGTTCCTCACGGAAAAGGGGCACACGATACTCGAACGGAATTACCGGACTGGGCATCTCGAAATTGACGTCATCACCCTGGACGGGAATGGTGTGCATTTTGTGGAGGTAAAATGCCGTGTCGCGCCGGTGGCGGCGGCTCCGGAAGAGAACGTGACGGCGACGAAGCAGAAGAGGCTTGCCGAAGCGGCCCTGAGGTTTCTCCACAAGTCGAAGGACAGCAGGATTCCCGTCGACACGGAAGTCAGCTTCGATGTCGTGGCGGTGACTTTTGACGGAGGGAAGGAGACATTGGAGTGGTTTCCGAATGCGTTCATCCCTGTGTACGTCTAGCCGCTGCACGTCCGGAAAGGCAAGACATATTTGAACATAACCATAACGCTATAAAAATGAACGACGATAACCGATACTGTGTGATTATGGCCGGCGGCACTTCAAACCGCTTCTGGCCGGTGAGCAGAGACTCGAAGCCAAGGCAGTTCCTTGACATTGCCGACACCGGCAAGTCCTTCATCCGGAAGACTTACGAGCGGTTCTCGAAGATTGTCCCTGCAAAGAACATCATTGTGATAACGCTGGCGAGGTACGGGAACCTCGTCAAGGAGCAGATTCCCGAACTTCCCGACGGCAACCTCCTTCTGGAGCCATACGCCCGCAACACGGCGCCCTGCCTGGTATATTCGACCTACAGCATCCTGAAACGCAATCCCGAAGCCACGATAGTGGCGACCCCTGCGGACCACATCATCCTTGACGAAGACCTGTTCCGCGAAGCCCTCCTGAAGGTGATGGACCACTCGGAAGCGGACCCTGTACTGATGACTCTCGGAATCCACCCGACAGCACCCGACACGAGCTACGGCTACATTCAGGTGACGGGAGACAAGTCCGGACCGGCCAAGCCGCTGAAAGTGAAGACATTCACCGAGAAGCCGGACAAGGCTCTTGCCGAAGTGTTCTGCAAGACCGGAGAATTCTACTGGAATTCCGGAATATTCGTCGGCAAGGCTTCCACTATACGCCGCGAGATGGAAAAATACATCCCGGACATCACAGAACTGTTCAAAGGCTGGGAGGAGACACTGGGCGGCGCCGAAGAACGCCGCTTCATCGAGAAGGTTTACACCGACTGTCCGAAAATCTCCTTCGACTACGGTGTGATGGAAAAGACGGACAGAGCCTGGCTGTTCCCTGTCAACTTCGGCTGGGCGGACATCGACAGCTGGGAATGCCTGTACAGGAACGCCCGTGAAAAGAACGTCAGCGGCAACGTTGTGTTCACCGGCAGGCTGCTGGCGGAAGACAACCAGGACAGCCTCCTTGTCAGCACGGACAGGAAGAAACTGTACGCGGTCAAAGGACTCAAGGGCTATATGGTGGTTGACACCGGAGACGTCCTGCTGATCTGCCCGCGTGACGACAAGCAGTTCAAGGACTTCATTTCAAGGCTCGGAATGCCCGAGTACGAAGAATTCCGTTAGGCGGAAGCCTGCTTTCGGGATTCGATGCGATGTACCAGGCTTACAAGCAGCGAGCCGAAGATTCCCGAACAAAGCGAACCCATCAGCACTGCCACCTTGCCCATATCCCTCAGACGTGCCGTAATCTCAGGAGCCTGGTCGCTGAAGGACAGAGTGTCCACGAATATCGACATCGTGAATCCTATGCCGCCAAGACAGGCAACCGCAGCAAGCATCTTCCACGATGCCTTGCTAGGCATCTCACCCGCCTTAAGCTTGACGGCGAGGAAGCTGGCAAGCGTGATTCCCATAGGCTTGCCTATCAGGAGTCCGAGGAACACGCCCATTCCCACGCCTCCGAGCACCGGATCGAAGTGCAGAACCTTGAAATAAGACGGGTCTGCAATCTCGACACCGGCATTGGCAAGCGCGAACAGAGGCATTATCAGGAAGTTCACCCAAGGGGTGAGAATATGCTCGAGTCTGTAGGTCATACCGATGGAGCCGTTTGAAATTGCCGCGAGACGCCTGAGGCAGTGCCTCTGCGGCCCGTTAGGGAAGCCGCCGGATCTGGATTCTATGGATTCATATTCATTGATGCGCCTGATGTACTGGCGGGATTTCCTACGGAAGTATGCTTCGGAATAGCGCGGCTTCATCGGAACGAGGAACGCCATCACCACGCCGGACATCGTTGCGTGGATGCCGGAATAGTAGAACAAGGCCCAGATTATCAAGGCAGAAATGAAGAAGAACCAGCCTTTCTTTTCTCCCAATCTATTGAGCAGCAGCACAAAGACTATCATCAGCATTGCAAGTCCGAGCAGATGGAAGTTGATCTGGCCTCCGTAGAAAAGCGCCACGACAATGATGGCGAACAGGTCGTCCGCAACCGCCAGCGCTGTCAGAAAGACTTTCAGCGAAACCGGGACCCGGTCTCCGAGAACAGAAAGAATGCCGACGGCGAAGGCGATGTCCGTCGCAGTCGGGATTCCCCATCCGGAAGCGGCGGCAGTGCCGCGGTTGATGCAAAAGAATATCAAGGCCGGCACTATAACTCCGCCGGCAGCCGCGATTACAGGCATCAGAGCCTTGCGGACGGTGGACAGTTCGCCGCTCTTGACCTCCCTTCTGATTTCAAGACCTACGGTGAAGAAGAACAGCGTCATCAGGATGTCGTTGATGAACTTCTCGACAGTCATTCCGTCAGGGAACAGGATGTTCGCTCCGCCGGGAGTCTTGAAATAGACCGTGATGTCAGTTTCAAGCAGACTATGATAAAAATCCTTTGTAAAAGGAAGGTTGGCAAGAAGCATCGCCACAATGACGCAGACGAGAAGAATCACTCCCTGAATCCACGGAAGTTTTGATATCGCTTTTCTGCGGTGGTTGAAATTTCTGATACCTTTGTTCCAGGTGTAAATCGGAAAGAGTCTCATATTGTTGTCCTCCGTAAAGATTTGTTATTCTCCGTAAAGATATTTATGCTGAGCTTCAGTTAGAGTGTCTATCTCGACGCCCCAGTCCTTGAGTTTCCTGAACGCGACTTCGCGGTCTATCGATTCCGGCACGTTGTGCAGCATCTTCCCCGGTTCCCTGGAAAGGGACATCCTGTTGTCCGCCAGATATCTGGCGCTCAATGCCTGGATGGCGAACGACATATCCATAATCTCGGCAGGATGCCCGTCGCCGGCGGCGAGATTGACAAGGCGCCCTTCGGCGATGACATAGACCCTGCGGCCGTTCGGGAGGTCATATTCCTGAATATTCTGCCTTGCGGGCTTCTGCGACACGGCAAGTTCCCTGAGCTGAGCGACATTCACTTCGCAGTCGAAATGTCCGGCGTTGCAGCAGATCGCCCCGTCCTTCATCGCGAGGAAATGTTCCTTCACGATCACATCGTCACAGCCCGTGACTGTCACGAATATGTCTCCGAGAGCAGCGGCTGCAGACATATTCATAACCTGGAAGCCGTCCATCACGGCCTCCATCGCCTTGATCGGGTCGATTTCAGTGACGATGACTTTGGCACCGAGGCCTTTCGCCCTCATAGCCACGCCCTTGCCGCACCAGCCGTAGCCGGCGACTACGACATATTTCCCGGCCACTATCAGATTGGTGGTCCGGTTGATGCCGTCCCAGACAGACTGGCCGGTGCCGTAACGGTTGTCGAAGAAATGCTTGCAGGCGGCGTTGTTGACTAGCATCATCGGGAATTTGAGCTTTTTCTCGCGGTTCATCGTCTGCAGACGGAGTATGCCCGTCGTGGTCTCCTCGCAGCCTCCG
Source organism: bacterium (assembly GCA_963640265.1). Lineage (GTDB taxonomy): Bacteria > Bacteroidota > Bacteroidia > Bacteroidales > UBA932 > Cryptobacteroides. Next base: position 47,470 of record CAVHYF010000012.1, read on the forward strand.
ATTACGTTCGGGATGAGTTCCGGATAGTTCTCGTGAATCATCGTCACGAGGTCTCCCCCGTCGTCGATGATTATGTCCGGACCGCATTCGATGACCTTTCTGATACCGTGTTCGTATTCCTCCGGAGTCGCTCCGTGGACGGCGAACACGTTAAGACCTTCGTGGACAAGAGCAGCCGCGACATCGTCCTGTGTGGAAAGAGGATTGCTGCCGGTGACGAACATTTCAGCTCCGCCTTCGGCGAGCACCTCGCAAAGATGGGCGGTTTTCGCTTCAAGATGGACGGACAGGGCGACTTTCAGTCCCCTGAAAGGCTTGACTTCCCTGAAATCCTTCTCTATGCCTTCCAGCAGCGGCATATGGTGCCTTACCCATTCTATTTTCAATTCACCGCTTTCCCAAAGTTGCGGATTGCGTATTTCGCTCATATCAGCCTTGCCCTTATGCGTCGTTTTTCTGCAATCACTTGATTACAGGTCGGCAAATATAGCCATTTTATTTTTTGCTTTCGCCACATTTTACCGTCTTTCACCAATTAATCGCCAGTCAGAAGGTCAAACTTTTGCCTATGATGGCGCAATGAATTAATTTCGCTATGCCGGTCGGTGGTCTGAAGTTTGCGGCTGGTCCGGCTTCGGCCCCGCCTGTTCTGCGGCGGACCGGAAATGAAAACAAATTAAAAGAAAAGATATGGGACTTTTAAACGGAAAAGTGGCTCTCATCACGGGAGCGGCAAGAGGAATCGGCAAGGCAATCGCAATGAAATTCGCTTCCGAGGGGGCGGATGTAGCCTTCACCGACCTTGTGATCAACGAGGCGGCCGAGCAGACCGTAAAGGAAATCGAGGCTTTCGGACACAAGGTCAAGGCCTACGCTTCAAACGCAGCGGATTTCGATCAGACTCACACTGTCGTGAATCAGATTCTTGAAGATTTCGGAAGGATCGACATCCTTGTCAACAACGCCGGCATCACCAAGGACGGCCTGATGCTCAGAATGAGCGAAGCACAGTGGGACGCAGTCATCAACGTGAACCTCAAGTCCGCATTCAACTTCATCCACGCCCTGACTCCGATAATGTCAAGGCAGAAGGGAGGCAGCATCATCAACATGTCTTCAGTCGTAGGTGTTTCCGGCAATGCCGGCCAGTGCAACTACTCTGCCTCCAAGGCCGGTCTGATCGGTCTGGCGAAGTCCATCGCCAAGGAGATGGGACCACGCGGCATCAGGGCCAACTGCATCGCTCCGGGATTCATCATCTCGGATATGACCAATGCTCTGCCGGAGGATGTGCGCGACGCCTGGGTGAAGCAGATTCCTCTGCGGCGCGGAGGCACTCCGGAGGATGTGGCCAACGTCGCTCTCTTCCTTGCAAGCGATCTCTCAAGCTATGTCTCCGGCCAGGTCATCCACTGCTGCGGAGCAATGAACTGCTAGCGGCAGTCCGTGGCGGACAAACAGCTGACTGTCAACTGAAAAGGCAAAGGCCTGGTTGTGAAATCACAACCAGGCCTTTGTTATTTTCAGAACGTTATCCGCCACGTGAATACACAAAAAAAATGAGCGTCGACGCATCCCGCGTGGACCCTCACTCTAACCACATAATTAATAACACTAAAACTAATAACCAATAGGTTGATCGGGGAGAGAACCTCCTTGCTCAACCCGAGTGCAAAGGTACTGCTTTTTTTTAAATGTGCAAACTTTTTTAATATTTTTTTCAATTTTTTTTCTCAGCAGAAGTCTTAACCGTTTTGTTTCCAACTCTATAAACAATAAGGAAGATTTTAAGGTGTTTTAAACAACCTCGGTCTCAGGCTCGCCAATCGTGGTCATAAAAACGTATTTTATTAATTAAAACGATTACGGTTACGATTTATAAGGCTACTGCGCGGCAAGTTTTCCATCACCTCTGCGACCTACGGCGGACAGTTTAACGGCCGACGCAGGCAAGGGTAGCAATGCTTATGCGGACAGGATACGGACATACCGCACGCAATGCGCGGTGACAGGAATGAAGAGTCGCCCCTGTCGTGAACACGTCATCGACGAGAAGGATGTGGGCATATTCACTGATCGGGCGCATCCTGCTCTTCCCAGCCTTCCTGACCCTGAAGGCTCCGGCCACATTGCCGGACTTGGCTTCAACCGACAGCTTTGTCTGCGTCTTCGTCCTGCGGACCCGGACAAGGATGTCCGTGCGCATCTCTGCGCCAAGCGCACGCGCAAGTTCTGCGGCGATGATTTCTGCCTGGTTGTGCCCCCTGCTCCACCGCCTGGACCAATGCAGAGGAACGGGTATAACGACATCCACGTCACTGTAGAGTGGCGAAGCGGCCATCTCCCGGCCGAGAATGGCCGAGAAATAACGTCCGGCCGCATAGTCGGAATGGTACTTCAGCCGCTGCGTGATCAGCCTGTAGCCGGTCTGCGCGCGGTAGAAGAACAGGGCTGCGGCGTAGGAATATTCCTCGAACCCGCAGTTCCCGGATTCGATGTCCCGCTGGACAAGGGCGTTGAACCTGTCGGCCATCTGGTTGTGCGGCATATTCGAAAAGTATGTTCTCGGCAGGTCCGCGAGACACCGGATGCAGATGTGTCTTTCCCTTAGTGCGAGGCGACCGCCGCAGACTATGCACTCCCTCGGCATCGCGAGGTCGCAGAGGGCGGTGAATATGTCAGCGAAGGTCACGTTTGTAATCATTCAGTCATATCTTTTCCGCAATTTTACGCAGCCGAAACGGAAATAATGACAAGAAACAGAAAAACCTCGGTCCATACCCCCGAAATATTCTTAAATTCGCGGACTGAAAGATTGAATTATGATTGAAATTGGAATAAAAGGCCGTCAGGATGAGATCGTGACGGAGGATCTGACCGCGAGCCACATCGGCAGCGGCGCTGTCAGGGTGTTCGCGACACCGATGATGATATCCCTTATGGAAAAGACCTGCCAGAGAAGTGTAGTACCTTATCTGGAAGATGGTCAGGAGACCGTGGGAACGAAGGTTGACATCGCACACGTCTCCTCGACTCCGGTCGGGATGAAGGTGTGGTGCGAGAGCGAACTGATCGACATCGACCGCAGACGGCTTGTCTTCAAGGTCGCCGCCTACGACGAAAAGGGCCTTATCGGCGAAGGCCGGCACGAGCGTTTCATAATCGACATCGCCAGATTCAAGGAAAAGACCGAGTCGAAACTGCGGTAATACCTTATACAAGTACCAATGTTTTCTTAACGGCAGGCTATATAATACATATATTTAAGTTTCGCATGTGCGAAACACCTTATTTCCCGTCACTTATGTGACGGAGCAAGTCCCCTTCCCGAGGAAGGGGATTTAGGGGAAGGGTAACGT
>CAVHYF010000013.1:0-47369 GCA_963640265.1 bacterium
AAAACCTGCTACAGCGGTTCGATTCCGCTAGGCACCTCTCTAAAATGCCTCTGAGATATCTCAGAGGCATTTTGCATTTCTGGATTTTACTACATTCTTACTACATTCTTACTACTGCATAGTCCGCGGATTTATCAGCATTATGGCGGTTTCTGTCATTGATGTCCTTCTGATCTGATTGCACTTGCGACTGTTCAGACTACAGTTTTCCGGGAGTTGAGTTTTGGATTCTCTGAACATCTGAGAGGTTCGGAAAGGTGATTTCATCTTAGCGATTAATGGTTCCAGGTAAAAAATGTGGGACGTGTCACACGTTTTCGAAAAGCCAGACACTGTATTATTTTTAGGGATTGATTAATCAGTATTAATACATATCTTTGCAGGGTAAAAGTGCGGATAACCGCAAAAATACCCATTCAGCTATTTTCCCAAAACTCATTACGATTCACCTTCATACTTTCTTCAGATAGAAATTCCACCACCTGGTATCGATATCCAGCCAGAACTCCCTTCCTTCCGGAGTCTTGCGCCAGTCGAAGGCATTTTTACCGCCAACGATGGTACGGTGAAGACTCTGACAGGCGGAAGAGGCTCTATGTCCATCAGGCAATGGCACCAATATCCCAATATGCTGCCCCGCGAATTGTACTGCGATAATCAGCTTACAGGTGAAAAATTTGACACATTGTAGTGTCTTGCCAAAATGGATATGAACATCGTAATGACCGGAGCCACTTCCGGAATCGGATCCGGCCTGTAAACCGCGTGAAAGAAATTCTGCAAATATCGATACCCGGTCCGGGAGTCGATATTTGCAGAATGTACAAAACTTTTGAAGTCAGAACGGCGCCGGCATCGGGCGTAACCAACGGGCATTCCGCCGGGCGCGGCGGTGTGCCGTTACGGCTACTTCTCAACCGTGTAGGTGCCGGCGGAATATTCCTTGGCCTCTGTTTCGCCTGGAAGGGTGACGGATGCGGTGGCGCCTTCAGGAACGGTGAAGTTCCAGATCCACTTGTCGCCGTCATATTTCCACTCGCTCCTGATGAGACCGGCCGCCGACTTGTATTCAGCCTTCACGAAACCAAGCCGCTTGTCCGGAACAGGCTTCATTATGATGTGCCTGAAACCCGGCTGGGCAGGATCCGCCGCTATTCCGGCAACAGTTTTCCAGATCCATTCGCAGACGACACCGTAGGCGTAATGGTTGAAGCTGTTCATCCCCTTCGGACCCATTCCCTTGTCCAGCATATAGGAATTCCAGCGCTCCCAGATCGTCGTCGCGCCGTTGTCCACGGAATATAGCCAACTCGGGTTCTTCCGCTGGAAGAGGAGTTCGTAGGCGATGTCCGCCATTCCGTTCTCGGTCAGGGTAGGCATAAGGATGGAAGTGCCGAGGAAGCCGGTCTGAAGGCAGTTGCCGTAATCCTCGAAGTTCTTGCGCAGGCGGGCGATGAGAGCGTCTTTGGCGGCCCCTTCCACAAGGTTGTTCCTGAGGGCGAAGAGGGCCGGGGTCTGCATAGTGTTGAGGATGTCCAGCTTGAACGTGCCGTCCCCGTTGAGGAATCTTTCCTTCAGATATTCCACCGCAGCCTTCTGCATATTGTCGTACTTGGCTGCGTCACGGCCTGTAGCCTCGGCCATATCCTTCATCATCCTGGCATTGGAAGCCCAATAGCAGGCGCTAAGGTAATTCCAATATTCGCAAGCCTCAGGTTTGAGTATTCTCTTCCCGTTTTTATCCCTTGTGTTTATGCCGCCGCGAGGGCTGCCCGCAGATGCGAGAGGTTCGTAGCTGAGCCAGTCTCCCCACTGATAGTCGCCGTTTTCGGCGGCAAGTGCCTTGTGGTCATACTTGGTCTCGTTGATGTGGTTCATCAGCTTCTCCATCGCTTCCCAGTTCTCGTCCACGATACCCTTGTCATTGAACTGCTTCCAGACCACCCACGGCACGATGACACCTGCATCCGACCACCCAAGACGCATCATGGATGTCGGTTCAGCCCCATATTGGGCGACAGGGGCCACACCGCCGAATCCGCCCAACGAATCCTGAGTGTCCCTCATATCCCTCATCCATTTGTGGAAGAAGAGCCGGGTGTCCGCGAAGAAGGTTCCGGTTTCCGAGAAGACCTGCGTGTCGGCTGTCCAGCCCAGACGTTCGTTGCGCTGCGGGCAGTCGGTAGGGACGGAAAGATAGTTGGAGCGCTGCCCCCAGACGGTATTGGAAATCAGTTTGTTTATGAGGTCATTGCCGGTAGTGACCGTACCGGTCTCCATTTCTTTGGTAATGGATGTCACAGGTACGGACCTGATGTTCTTGATGGTGACATCACCGGTAGCTGTGATGGAAACCAGACGGTAGCCGAAGAAGGTGCAGGTCGGCATGAATGAAACAGGCTTGGCTGAATCGGCGAAAGTGTAGGTCAATCTCATTCCTGTGTCCGGGGTGCGGAGGTTGAGCCGGTGGACACTTCCTTCCGGACCGTCCATTCCGCGGCTTTTCGCTCCGTTGCCGTCATTGAGCAGTTCGGACGGGAGGCAGGTGAGGACTGTACCTTCATCGGCACTGAATATGAACGAAGGCACGGCGGCGGCATTCTGCCCGAAGTCCACCACAAGGTTTTCTCCGGGATGAAGCACAATCTCGTCTCCATCCTTGTATTCATTCTTCACGACCACGGTGCCGTACTCGTCGTCGTCCGCTCCCGTCACCGTCTCCCAGGTGTACATCTTCACCGGCGCGAGGGCCAGGTCCTCACGGAGATAGACTTCCGCTCCGCCTGTAGGAAGAATCTCTCCGCTGAACTCGCAGTTCACTTCGGGAGCGGACAGCTTCTCGGGAGTGTCGTAGCCGGGCAGTTCGCGGGCGTCATAATCTTCTCCGTCGAATATGTCCGCGTGCTTGACGGGTCCCGCCACTCCGGCTTTCCAGTCCTGAGTGTTAGTGCCGTAGAGCTTTTTAGTGCCGTCTGAATATGTGAGTTCCACCACTCCCCGGAATGCGGGCTTCTTACCGATCATTCCGTCATTGCCGGAAGGGGTGATTATCTTGTCGGCCCACCATCCCGGGGTCACCTGGGCGGAGAACACGTTGCTCTCTCCCTTCCTGGCCGCGATGATGCCGGTTATGTCATAGGTGAAAGAGCGTCTGGTCTTTGCATAGTGCGTGAAGCCCGGCTTGAGCACTTCCTTGCCCACGGGCCGGCCGTTGACGTACAGCTCGTAAACTCCAAGCCCGCTTGTCATCCACTTGGCTGCCACTACCTTACGTTCGTTCTTCAGGGTGGAGACGAACCAGCTGGCGCCGTCGGCGGCCCGCTCGTTGCCTTCTTTTACGATTCCTGTCACTACAGGCGCGTCTGCGGCCGAGATCCATTGGGAGGCATTCCAGGCCTCATTGCCCAGCGCTTCCGTCAGTCTGACTTCGCTCACTTTCCTTGCATCGCAGGATGCAAGCGCGAGTGCGAACACGACCGCTCCCGCAAAAAGATTTCTTACCTGATGTTTTTTCATGCTGTTTTTGATAATGTGGTTGACTTCGTCAGTTGATATTCATCATATCAATCTTGCAAAGATAAAAAAATCCGGGCATATTCAAAGGAAAATTGTGTATTGCCGGTTGTGTACGTAAACTACGCTTATCAGCCGGAAGGCGGCTCGTCGCTTTGGACATTATTGCGGACAATCATTTTTTTAGTACTTTTGTAATCCCTTTCTTGTCAGGCCCGGGCGATTCGGCCTGGACTGACCCTGTTGGAATTGTCTTTGAGAATAACTATCTTGCACAATATGAAAAAAAGCACCATTTTAACTATTGCCTCAGTTCTGCTTTGCTCAGCAACGCTTCAGGCTCAGGAATATCAAATTCCCGTTTCCGGGGAACACGAGAAGATGATGACAGGCAAGTTCGCTCCGACTTGGGAATCCCTCAAGGCGAATTATCGGGTGCCTGAATGGTTTCGCAACGCCAAATTCGGTATCTGGGCCCACTGGGGGCCGCAGTGCGTAGAAGGCAGCGGCGACTGGATGGCCCGTCAGATGTACATAGAGGGCCTTCCTGCGTGGAGTTTTCATCGTGAACACTACGGACATCAGGCCGACTTCGGTTTCAAGGATGTGTTGCCGCTCTTCAAGGCTGAGAAGTGGAACCCGGATTCATTGGTGGCATACTACAAGAGTCTTGGCGCACAGTATTTCTTCGCACTCGGCAACCATCACGACAACTTCGACCTCTGGGACAGCCAGTATCAGGAGTGGAACTCTGTCAACATAGGTCCAAAGAAGGACATACTCGACGGCTGGGCCAAGGCTGCACGCAAATACGGTCTCAAGTTCGGTGTCAGCCTGCACGCCGACCACGCATGGACCTGGTACGAACCGACAGTAAGGTATGACCGCAACGGCGACAGAATGGGCGAGATGTACGACGGTAGGCTCACAAAAGAGGACGGCAAAGGCAAATGGTGGGAAGGTCTTGACCCTCAAAAGCTATACTGCCAAAACCACCCGCTCAGCGAAGGTAGCTGGGCCGACTATATGATTCACAGGCAGTGGGCCTGGGACAACGGGGCTGCGCTGCCGAGCGTGGAGTTCGTGACCAATTTCTACGATCGTACCCTCGATCTCATCAATCGCTACAACCCCGACCTGCTCTACTTTGACGATACCATTATACCTTTCAACGGCATAAGCGATGCCGGTCTGAAGATTGCAGCTCACTTCTACAACCATAGCATCGCGACCCACGACGGCAAGAACGAAGCAGTGATGTTCGGTAAAATCCTCAGCGAAGAAGACCGCAAGGCTCTCGTTTGGGATGTAGAGAAAGGCGCGCCGAACGAAATCATCTCCGATCCTTGGCAGAGCTGCACCTGTCTCGGCGGCTGGCATTACAACACTGCCATTTATGAGAGCGGAAGCTACAAGTCCGCCTCATTCGTCGTAAAGCTTCTGGTGGATATAGTGAGCAAGAACGGCAATATGCTTCTCAATGTGCCGCTGCGCGGCGACGGTACCTTCGATGAGAAAGAGAAAGCCATACTCGACGAGTTCGGCGCGTGGATGAGAATCAACAGCGAGAGCATCTACGACACCCATCCGTGGAAAGTCTTCGGCGAGGGTCCGGTCGCAGAATCCGTCATCGCTATCAATGCGCAGGGGTTCAACGAAGAAAGTTATGCCAAGGCCGGTGCCGATGAGATACGCTTCGCACAGAAGGACAAATTCCTCTACGCCACCGCACTCGGCTGGCCTGAGAACCACACTCTGACAGTGAAGTCACTCACCAAAGCCAATTTCAAGAAAGTCAGCAGAGTGGAGCTTCTCGGCTACGGAAAAGTAAAGTTCAGCCAGAAGTCTGACGGGCTCCACATAACCCTTCCGGAGCAAAAAGTCAACGATATCGCCCCGGTATTTAAGATCAAGTAAGGCCAATCTTTATCTTCGCTGATAACTTGCCGTACAAAAACAAACGGTGCCACACACAGGATGACGCTGAAATACCGACATTATATCTGGGAATATGAAAAATATACTGAAAATTGCAGTATTGACTGTTCTGTCCGCGCTTGCTGTGGACGGAGTGTGCTCTGCGGGTGAAATCAAGCCGAGAGTCAGGTACCATCAGAACCGCAAGGTGGTGTCGTCAACGACATTCAACATCGGGGATGTTTCTGCCACCACCGATTCAAAAGGTTGCCTATGGCTGCTGGAAACGTCCAGCCGGCCGGTGGACGGTGACAAGACGGCCAAGGATTACACGCTGACCTGGCGGCTGGTGAAGGGACAGGCTGAAGACGTGTCGTTCTCGGTGGATTTCGAAATGGACGGCTGGAATCCTGACAACTACATTTTCGTGCCGGCAATCGTTTACGATGGGAACAGATTCGACACCAAGCAAATCGGCTATCCGCCATTCTGGTATGACAAGTCGGAGTGGAGACTGGACATGCCGACTACTTTTGCGGACAAGCATCCTTCATTGGGGAAAGTAGGCCAACCGTCGAAACCGATAGAACTGATTTCGGGCAACGCCACCACTCCTCTGATGGCTTATTTTTCGAAAGATAATCATAGTGCGTGGATGGTGCAGACCAATCAGGGCAACAGGCTTGGCGACTACGGAATGACGATACTCGAAAGCGGAGACCGTTCGGAGGCGACATTCTCCATCACATCGCCTGTAGTGCGGACAGGCGAAGAAGAAGATTTCCCCGTTACCGTCAAACAAGGAGAGAGCGTGTCGATTTCTTTCCGCGTTTACGATTTCAAGGCGAAGAGGCTGGCTGACTTGATGAGCCGTTTCCTGGAGGTGCGCAAAGATTTCAACAAAAGCAGCCGCAACGACATAGTGCCTTTCAGTCACGTGTGGACATTGCTCGACAACCTGTATCAGACACGACGGTGGGATGATCGCATCGAAATGTATTGGCTGAGCGATGTGCAGGAGGAGGCTACCTGGAACTTCATATGGCAGCTGGGCTGGGTCGGCGGAGGTCAGGCTACTTTCCCGATTCTGATTCTGGGTTCGGAAGAAGAGAAAGGGCGTGCGGTGAAGAACATCGATGCTATCTTCGACCGCACTCAGACCAGGTCCGGTTTCTACTATGGCTACGGTAACGGGAAGGAATTCAAGGGCTTCGGCTACTTCAAACCGTTGGAGAACAATATCGGCTTCGTGCGTTCGCAGGGAGACTGGCTCTATCTTTCCCAGCTTCAGATGAACTTGCTGGAGGCGAGGGGAGAGACCGTGAAATCCTCCTGGAGGGAAGGTGTCCGCAGACAGGCTGACGCCTTTTCCCGTCTGTGGGACAAGTATGGTCAGTTCGGCCAGTTCATCGATGTGGAATCCGGTGACATCTGTGTAGGCAGCTCCTGCGCAGGAGCCATTGTGCCGGCAGGCTTGGCCTTGGCTTACCAAGCGTACGGCAACAAGCATTATCTTGAAGTAGCAAAGGAGGGCGGACGCTGGTTCTACGACAATTATGTGAAGAAAGGCTACACCACAGGCGGCCCCGGCGAGATTCTGTCAGCTCCGGACAGCGAATCCGCCTTCGGCCTGTTCGAATCCTATATGGTGCTTTACGAAGTGACCGGTGACAAGGAGTGGTTGAAATATTCATCAGAACTTTTGCCGGTCTGTGCAAGCTGGACGAATTCATATGACTTCGATTTCCCGGAAAATTCGGCGATGGGGAAGGCTGGTGTACATTCGACCGGCTCAGTCTGGGCAAGCGTTGCCAACAAGCACAGTGCACCTGGCATCTGCACGTGGTCCGGAAACAGCCTGCTAAAATACTATCGTGCCACAGGAGACAGAAGTGCTCTCGGCCTGCTCGAAGACATAGCGCACGGCTTGCCTCAGTACGTCTGCCGTGACGAATGTCAGATAGGCCGGATGCCTGTCGGAGGAATATGCGAGCGCGTGAATCTGAGTGACTGGGAGGGCAAAGCCAAAATCGGTGACAACATCTTCGGGTCCTGCTCGTGGTGCGAAGTCGCGGCTATGCTCACCGTTTCCCAGATTCCGGGAATATATGTTCAGACGGACAAGGAAGAAGTGACTGTGTTCGACAATGTCAAAGTGGTGAAAGGGAAAGCGGCCGACGGCCGGATGCTGCTCAACATCTTCAATCCGACAATCTACCAAGCTGATGTAAGAATATTCAGTGAAACATCCAGGGAGGCGCGCACATCTCTTTTGCCGGACAATGTGGCAGGAATGAAGACAATCCGCCTGAATCCCGGAGAGACCGTCGAGGTGATTATATGAAGCCGGAACCGGTCCGGAATCAGAACTTTGACATCTGCTCCGTGACCCCTGCGATGAAACCGAAGAGACCCGGAAGTCGATCTGACAACCGGGTCTCTTTTTTCTTCGCTATGGCCGCTAGTACCTGTTCAGAGGCCTGCCGGCGGTCATATTGTGGACTTTGTGTCTGACGGTCTCAAGGACTTTGGCATATTCCTCCGCCCCTTCCTGCGAGACTCCGTTGACCACGTCGGCATACTTCGCGACGGCGGTCAGCACCGTGTCGATAAGTTCCACGATGTCGATCATGTCCTTCTCCACGAAACCGCGTGAGGTGATGGCCGGAGTTCCGATCCTGACGCCGGATGTCTTGAACGGCGTGCGAGAATCGAACGGAACCATATTCTTGTTGAGGGTGATTTCGGCCTTTTCGAGTTCCTTCTCGGCCATCCTTCCGGTGACTTCTGGAAACTTGGTGCGCAGGTCGATCAGCATCAGATGGTTGTCGGTGCCGCCTGAAACCACCTTGTAGCCTCTCCTGACGAACTCTTCCGCCATTGTCCCGGCGTTGGCCATAACCTGCTTCTGATACTCGACGAACTCAGGCTGCATCGCCTCGTAGAAAGCCACGGCCTTGGCTGCGATGACGTGCTCGAGCGGACCGCCCTGGACTCCGGGGAACACGCTCGAATTGAGCACGGCGCTCATCTTCTTGATTTCGCCCTTAGGCGTCTTGAGACCCCACGGATTGTCGAAGTCCTTGCCCATCAGGATGATGCCGCCGCGAGGTCCGCGGAGGGTCTTGTGGGTGGTCGAAGTCACGATGTGGGCATATTTCACAGGGTTCTTCAGCAGTCCGGCGGCGATGAGTCCGGCGGTGTGGGCCATATCGATCCAAAGAAGGGCTCCCACCTCGTCGGCGATGGCGCGCATCCTTTCGTAGTCCCATTCGCGGGAATATGCCGAAGCGCCTCCGATGATGAGTTTCGGCTTGCATTCCCTGGCAATCTCCTCCATCCTGTCGTAGTCGATGGTTCCGGTCTCTTCGTTGAGGCCGTAGGCTACAGCGTGGTAAAGGATGCCCGAAGCGTTTACAGGCGATCCGTGTGTCAGGTGGCCTCCCTGGGAGAGGTCAAGTCCCATAAACGTGTCGCCCGGCTTGAGGCAGGCCATTATGACCGCCATATTGGCCTGAGCTCCGGAGTGAGGCTGGACATTGGCATATTCAGCATCATAGATCTTGCAGAGGCGCTCGATGGCCAGCCGCTCGATCTGGTCCACGACCTGGCATCCGCCGTAATACCTCTTCCCGGGGTAGCCCTCGGCGTACTTGTTGGTGCAGATGGATCCCATCGCCTCCAGCACGTTGTCGCTCACATAGTTCTCAGATGCAATCAATTCGAGTCCGGAAGACTGCCTTTCCTTTTCATTTCTGATCAGATCGAAGATCTGAAGGTCCTGTTTCATAAATTCTGTAGTTAGTTTTTCACCTCGTGTCCTCAAGGATGGCAAGGTCTCGCAAAGATAAGATTAAAAAAGCATTTTTGCTATTTTTTGCGACTATATTCACGCAAGGCCGCATCCGCGAAATGAGGCTATCCCTGCAGACGAATGAATATGAACGGATATGAAAAACGGATGGCCGGAATCTCCGGCCACCCGTAGAACAATTGCTGATGAAAAGCTACTCTACATCCCACCAGATACGGCCTTCGGTCTTGTCCGTGTCTGTTCCGTACTTGGCGTCGGACTTCAGACCTTCAATCGCTGTGTTGTAGTTGTCGATGTTGAGAGTGTTAGGAGTTCCCAGAGAGTTGCGCCTCGGGATCGTCAGGGTGTTGTTGGTGTACCTGATCTCTTCGAGTACCGCCACGCCGCCCGCAGGTTCCGGCTTCGCCTTGAATGCCGGCAGTCCGGTACGCTTCCAGGTCGCCCACATCTCTTCAGGCTGCATATAGTAGTTCACCCACTGCTGCGAGATGATCTTCTCCAGAGTGATGTTCGTGAACTCCGGACGTGCAAGGTAAGCGTTGATCTTGGCGTCGGTGACAGGGCTGTAGTTCGGTGCGGTCTCGGCGGTCTGGGCAACGACGTACATATTGGTCGCCCAGTCGCGGTATTGCTCCATTGAAGCCCTTACGCCCTCCTGGAACCATCCCTTGGCATCCTTTCCTGCAACTGAGCTGCCCTTCTTTACCGCGATTTCCGCGAGCATCAGACAGGTCTCAGGATAGGTGAGGACCGGAGTGAAGGTGTGCATCTTGTCCTGGTTGATGTAGTAGTCCTCGCCTTCGATGGCTCTGGCCGGCATATTGTTGTTGCCGATGATGCCGCCGTTCTTGATGTAGTAGCGGCTCTCTATCTGGGAGTGCATGCGGATTTCAAGGTTGGCTTCCGTGCCGTCTTCCTTGTGGTAAGGGAGGGTGAGGTAAGCGTCCTTCTGGTAAGTGGATGAAGAGCTGTCAGGGTTGGCTGACATTCCGACATAGCGGTCAATGTACTGAGGCCAGCGGGTCTTGTAGTCAGGATATTCCTTCTTGAATGTCTCGAACCACTCGTCGTTGGTGCTGTTGTTGTTGCCGTCGCCGAAGCCGTTGCGGCGCACCAGGATAGGCAGACGAGGGTCATCGACCGACTTGAGGAAGTTCACGAACGCCGCGGAAGCCACGTACCGGGAGGTGATGTCCTGGATGTCGTCGGTGTTGTTGTTGTACTCGTTGGAGTGCTGGTAGATGCAGGACTCGTCGTTGCTCGCGATCAGGTTGGATGCTGATGTGAGAACCTCGTTGACAACGCTGTTGTAGAACGCTGCGTCAGCCTTTTCGAGTCTCTGGGCCATCTTGACTCTGAGAGTGTTTCCGAATTTTATCCATTTCTGGACGTCGCCGTTGTAGAAGAAGTCGTTGGTGCCGAGGTTGGCCTGACTGTCGTCAGAGGCTTTCAGAGTCTCGATGGCGGCCTTGACTTCCGCATCTATCTTCTCGTACATAGGAGTGCCGTCGATGCCTTTCTGATAGAGATCGTAGCGAGGCGTGCGGATACCGTCGGACTGGGCGCGGAACGCTTCAGTGATAGGGGCGGCTCCGTAGGTGTCGAGGATGCGCCACTGCTCGTAGTTCAGCAGGATCTGGGCTATTGCCTTGACATCGGCGAACTTCTCGGCGTCCTTGTCCTTCGGAATGACAGTGTTGATCAGGTAGTCAAGACGAAGACCGTAGGATCCGTTTCCTGAATAGTAGTCGCTGTAGGCAGGACTGTATGGCTCAGGATGGTTGTTCGGCTTTTCAGGAGAAATGTAGTATCCTTCCGCCGCACCTCCCGAGGACACGAGGTACTGCATGTAAATCATCACACCGCTGTACTTGGCAGTAAGGTGAGATCGGCTGTTGTTGTTGAAATTCATAGTCGCGCCGGTGAACACATTGCGCGGATCAGTCGTTCCCAGCTGCTCCGGATTGGTGTTCAGGTCTTGATACTCGGCCAGACAGCCGCTAAGCATCAGCGCGGTGCAGAGTCCTGCAAATAAGTATTTGATTGTTCTCATCTTTTCTTCCATTTTTAGAATCTAACGGTCAGATTGAAGGCATAGGTGCGGTAGAACGGTACGGCACCGATGTCCATCGGCTGCAGAGGGTTGTTGCTCGAGATGGAAGCAGGGTTAAGTCCGTCGGTGAGCTTGTTGATGATGTAGCCGATGTTGCGGGCGGTGAAGCCGAGGCGAAGATAGTTCGCGCCGAACTTCTTGCAGATGTGTCCAGGGAGACGGTATCCGAGGGAGATTTCGCGCAGAGCGAACCAGGTGTTGTCCTGAATGGATCCAGGCATTGCAGGCATACCCCAACCGTAGTTCAACATGTACCACATGCCGGTCGTGACAGGCCTGACGTTCAATGTCTCGACTGCTTCCTTGTAGGTAAGGCCGCCGACATCCACCATTGCGCCTACGGAACCGTCAGGGTTCTGGGTAGGAGCCTGTGTGCCTTCGGCGAACACCGCGTCAAGCATCAGACCGTCGTAAACAGTCTCGCCCTTGTAGTTGATTCGTGCGATACCGCCGTGTTCCTTGTCTCGGCCTTCGAGAGTGGACTCGAGGGATCCCTTAGGCACGCAGTACTTCCACATGTTCGAGAAGTAGTTTCCTCCGAAACGGCCGTCGGCCTGGACATAGAGGTCGAGGTTCTTCCAGGAGAGGGATGTGTTGAGACTGAGCGTGAAATCAGGCTCTACCTTTCCGAGGATGTGGCGGTCCCTGTCGCCTTCTTCGTTGCGGTCGTAAAGAGTCAGCGGATAGTATGAAGATGTTGAGTTCGGTGAACCGAGTTCGGTGTAATATTCAATTATCATCTTGCCGTTGCGAGGGTCTCCTGGTTCTCCTTCCCAGGTCTGGACAGGGGACATGTAGGAGCCGTTCTTGTAGGATGTCAGGACACCGAATTCTCCTCCTTCGTAGGCCCAGATTTCAGGAGCGGCATCGTAGCCGCCCATCAGCTGCCATTCCTTGACTTCATCGTCAAGTTTCACGACCTTGCCGCGGTTGACCGCAAGGTTTCCGCCGATGGTCCAGCGCCAGTCCTTGTTGCGGATAGGCGTAACGTCCATCTGGAGCTCGATACCCTTGTTCTGGATGTTACCGGCGTTGATCAGCTTGGTGCTGGCTCCGGATTCGGAGACGGAGCCTACGGACATGATCTGGTTGAAGGTGTTGCTCTTGTACCAGGCGAAGTCGACGTTGACCCTTTCATCGAAGAACCGGGTGTCGAAACCGAGCTCGATCGACTGCTGGATTTCCGGCTTCAGGTCAGAGTTGTAGGCCGTTCCGAGGTTAGGATAGGCAGCGAGGACTGAACCGCTCTTGTCCGGTGTGTAGATGGATTCCTGGCTGAAGACTCCGAAGCCCCTGCTCGTTGCGTAGGCTGAAGTTCCCATACCCACGCGGGCTATGGAAGCGCGGATCTTTCCGAATGAGAACCAGTTGCCGATGTCTTTGCGGAACGTGTCCGTGAACACCCAGGAGAGGTTCGCTGACGGATAGAACACCGAGTAGTTGTTTTCACCGATCATATAGGAAGGGTAAGTCAGCGTTGAAAGCCAGTCGTTACGGGCGGTGAGCTCGAGGAACACCTGGTCGCGCCAGCCGAGGTTCACGATACCCGAGATACCGAAGGTCTGCTGGTTTCGAGGAGTGTAGCTGAACGAAGGATCGATCTTGTTGACAGAGTTCGAGAATGAGAAGACACCCGGAACCACGAGACCGCCGTTGGTCTGCTTGCTCCAGGAATGGCTCTCGGTGTTGCCGTAAAGTTCGGCCGCAAGGATGGCCGCCACCGTGAAGTCGCCGATTCCGGACTTGATGGTGCGTTCCGGCATCTGGAGCATTCCCATCAGGTTGTAGCCGCCGGAAATGTTGCCGCCTCTGCCGTAGCCGCCCGAACCTGAAGGGCCGCCGTTCTCGCCGGTTCCCACCCAGGTGCTCTTGGTGCTGATGCCGTAGTAGTTGTAGTTTGCCTTGACGCTTCCTTTAAGCCAAGGAGCGAAGTTGGCGTGCAGGGTGATGTCGGAGAGAATCGAATTCTCGTTGCGGATCTGGACCTGCGTGTCGCGCGTGTGGAAATAGCTGCGCAGCGAACCCCACGATGAAGTGGTTTCGACGGCCTGGGTTTCAGGGTCCCGGTACTGGCTGTAATAGGATGCGATGTCAAGGTTGCGCGGAACATAGTAGGCTGTGATCATGCCGACGTTGTTGCCCCAGTCCCAACCTCCCTGGCTGGCTCCGTTCTTTGCGGAGGAGAATGCGTACTTGATACCGAGTTCCACCGAGAACACGTGGTTGAGTTCGGTGTTGCCCCTGAAGGAGATGTTGTGACGGTTGAAGTCGTTGTTGATGAACACACCGATGTTCTTGGTGTAGCCGTAGGAAAGACGGAAGGAGGATTTCTCGCCGCCGCCGCTGATCGCGACGTTGGTCGTGTTGTTGATGCCGGTCTGGTAGAATTCCTTCCAGTTGTCAGGATGGGCGACAAAAGGTGTGCTTTCTCCGTTAGGCATAAACTGGTTCCTCAGGCTGCCGTCCATCTTCGGACCCCAGCTGTAGTTGACCTTGTCAAGAGAGCCGTCCGGCTGGTAGTCTCCCTGATAACCGTTGTAGGAGTAACCTGCACCGTAGATGTTCTGCAGAGCCACAGGAGACTTGTAAACATCGGTCCATTCCAGAGTCTGGTTCACTTCGATTCCGAGTCCCTGCTTGCCGTACTTGCCTCCCTTGGAGACGATCACGATGGCGCCGTTGGCTCCTCGGGAACCGTAGAGGGCGGTGGCGGCCGCTCCCTTGAGGACGGTCACGCTCTCGTAGTCGGCAGGGTTGAGGTTCTTCAGCTGTGAGCCCCAGTCGGTTCCGCTGAGGTTGCCGGTGATGGGCTCCTGGATGATCATGCCGTCGATGACGAAGATAGGGGAGTTGTTCTTGTCCACGGACTTCGCACCGCGGATGGTGATGGCGGAAGATGATGTAACGCCCGAAGCGCCTCCGGCGTCGATCTGCAGACCGGCCACCTTGCCCTGAAGGGCGTTGACCGGGTTGATCACGTTCGCGCGCTCGATTTCGTCGGTGGAAACCCTCGTGGTGGCGTAACCTACGGACTTGGCCTGCTTAGGCAGACCAAGGGCGGTCACGACAACCTCGCCGAGCATTAGTGAGTCTTCCTTGAGGACGACCCTGATGCTGTTGCCGGTCACTGTGACCTGCTGTGTGATGTAGCCGATTGAAGACACCTCAAGGACGGCGCCTTTCTTGGCTTTGATCTCGAAGCGTCCGTCGATGTCGGTGGAAGTGCCGGTGGTCGTGCCGGAAATCACCACTGAAACGCCGACAAGTGTCTCGCCTTTTTCATCGACGACGGTACCGCGGACTACATTGTCCTGCTGGGCCTGTACCGAAGCGGACACGTCCGATGTGGTGACGGCCGCGTTTCCGGTGAAGGAGCACAGCAGGCCGAGTGTGAGAACTGCTGCTGCCAGGCTCATCGGATGAGCTTTCGGATAATTCTGATAGAGGTTCATAAAATGATGATGGTTTTGGTTTGTTTTTGTGTTGAACGTGTCTTTACGCAGGCCGGTAATGCCGGCCGATTCTGATTTGGTTGTGGTTTTAAATCATATTGTTTGTTTTTTTAGTTGTCTGCTGGTGTACTGATGCTCATAAACCCTTCCGCCGGTCTGCGATGGCTGGTTCCGTTTTCCATCTTCCGCCGGTCTTTCCTTCAGTGTACGCGGCAATGTACGAAAAGTTTGGATAACTTCCAAATATTTCGAACATTGAAACGTGCCACATCGATTGCGCAAAGGTCGAATTACGTTTTTACGGTCGGCAGTTTTTTATTATTTTCGCAGTCGCGGAATCCCGGAGCGCCGCGCCGGCTTCCGCCGGTGACGTTGAAACAACGAAGGACGAGGAAACATTGCGGAAACAATGAAGGACGAAAAATGAAGGACAGGAAATTATTGAACATCGAACTGCACAGGGTCACCCCCCGGCAGTACCGTCAGCTGCCGGAAACCGGCCTTGCCGTGGTGCTTGACAACATCAGGAGCGCGCACAACGTCGGCTCTGCTTTCCGCAGCGCGGATTCGTTCAAGGCGGACAAGGTCTGGCTGTGCGGAATCTGCGCGGTGCCGCCTTCGGCGGAAATCCACAAGTCGGCCCTGGGCGCCGAGGACAGCGTGCCGTGGGAATATTCAGAAAGCACCCTCGCCGTGGTGGAAAGGCTCCGCGGGGAGGGCTACACCGTAGTGAGCGTGGAGCAGACGGTGGACTCGGTCAGCCTGGACGATTTCGTCCCGGAATCACGCGGCGGCGCGGGTGAACCGGACGGGAAATATGCCTTCGTGTTCGGCAACGAAGTGGACGGTGTCTCGCAGGAAGTCGTGGACGCGTCCGATTTCTCCTTGGAAATACCTCAGTTCGGGACCAAGCATTCCTTGAACGTCTCGGTCTCCATAGGAATCGTCCTGTGGCACTTCACCCTCAGGTCGCGCTTCAGGGGCAAAGCCTGAGCGGCCTATCTTTCCAGCCAGGAGAGGAATTCGTCCGTGCGTGACCGGCTGACGGTCAGGTCGGGTGCCGGGCCGAGGTTCGCCGAGACCTGCACCTTCGGAGCGATGCGCAGCCGTCCGCCGAGAAGCTTGGTGACGCTCTCCACGACATCCTTGGCGATTATGCAGCCCCTGGAGATGCGGAAGAACCTTTCCGGGTCCAGTTCCGTCGCGATGGCGTCCATCGTGCTGTCCATTATGTACACGGTGCCGCTGAATGTCACCACGTGGTTGTTCTTGTCTTCCGAGTAGAAATAGGCTATCTCGCAGGTCTTCACCGGAACTATCTGGTCGTTGAACTGGACCAGGTAGCGCTCCCTGTAGCCCGCGGCGGACTTCTGCCTTGTCACCGCCTCCAGAATCTTCTTCACGTCGCTTCCGCCGGCGGCCCTTCGGCATCTTTCCACCGCCCGCCTGAGCGCTGACGGGTCTATCGGCTTGAGAAGGTAGTCGATGGAGCCGGCCTCGAAGGCCTTGACGGCGTAACTGTCGTAGGCGGTCGTCATCACGACACGCGGCCTGACCTCGACGCGTCGGAAAATCTCGAAGCAGTCACCGTCGGAAAGTTCCACGTCCATGAATATAACGTCCGCTTCGTCCGGCTTGCCTTCGAGTCTCTGCGCGGCCTCTTTGACAGATGCGCATTCCCCGATGACCTCGATGTCGGGGAATTCGGTCCGGAGCAGCTTTTCAAGGCTCCGTCTTGCCATCATTTCGTCTTCTATGATAAGAACTTTCATAACAGGAATCTTGATTGAATGAACGGTGTTTTACATAAGCGGCAGTTTCACTGTGTAGGAGTCTTCGGTCCGGAGAATCTCAATCCCCAGTCCTGAGCGCTCCCGGTACTGCTGCCGTATGTAGTTCAGCCCGAGTCCGCCGGACTGCGGCCGAGTGAGTTTCGGAATCAGGTTGTTGGTGACCGTCAGGATGTTCCCGTCGGAAAACACTCTGATCCTGAGCGGGTTGTCGGCGGACACCGCGTTGTGCTTGGTCGCGTTTTCTATCAGAAGCTGCACCGAACACGGCACAACGTGCCTGGACAGGTCTGCCTCGGGGATGTCAACCTCCAGCTCGAATCCGTCCTGGAACCTCACCTTAAGCAGGTCGCGGTACATCTCGACATAGGTCATTTCATCGCGCAGGGTGACGATGCTTTCCTCTTCGTTGCGGAGCATATAGCGGTAGATTCCGGCGAGCTTGTGGATGTACTCGCTTGCCTCGCAGTCCCGTCCGTCCAGCACGAGAGCGTCCAGGATGTTCAAAGAATTGAAGAGGAAGTGCGGATTCACCTGCTGCTTGAGGTTGAGGTACTGGTACTTTGCCAGGTCGGCGCGGTCCTTCTCCCTTTCGGCGCTGCGGCGTGCCGAGATAGCATATACAATCATATATACCACTGAATATACCAGCGCTTCCACGATGAAGGCGATGATCAGCAGTTCGAAGAACTCTCTCGCGGTCGGGATGCCCTTGTAATGCAGCGGCAGCCTTGCGCCGACCAGGAACGCCGGGAGCGCAGACGAGGCGAGGAAGAACGCCGCTGTCGCCGCGATGCGCACCGTGGCGCCGGAACGCTTTCCCAGACGGCTCTGATATTCAATGAATATGACCGTGAGGCAGACCATCAGCAGCAGGGCGAGGGAATTGTCGATGAAGGACGACAGGTAGCCGAGCACCGACCCTCCGGTCAGCAGCGAAGAGCCGAAGGAGGAAATCACGATCCTGGCCAGCAGGATGGCGGTGATGGCGAAGGCAAGCCACCTGTATTCGACCGAGGATTTCTTCTCCTTGACTGCGAAGCGCTTCATGAACAGCACGAGCCCCCAGCCCATAAGTTCGGTCGTGGTGAAGGTCGCTATGGCGGGGGAGAGGACCGGATGGCTCACCAGCGTGCCGGCAAGTGAGGCTATGCCGTTGCCCAGAAGGTAGCCCGCAATGTTTGTGATGATGATGACCGTGGCCGAAAACTCAACGCTCTGCCTGTACTTCAGGCAGAGGATCACCGTCAGGATGATCGTGAACGTGGTCAGGATCAGTTCATCGTTGACGCTGAGCATCCTGCACAGGACGGCGGCCGCCGCGTGCAGCGCGGCGAACCCGTGGATTATGGTCGATGTCCCGAAAGTCTTCATTGATCGATAACATTGCGCGGTTGCTTCGTGTGGTTGCATCGTGTGGCCGCAATGTCTGCAATTTAGGAAAAAAATCGTTCAGTTGGTCAACAAAACCTTGCAGTTCATCAGCATTTTCGCGCAGTTCGTCACTTTATATATTAAAGAATGGCGTCTTTTGACTATATTTACGAACGATTTGGCTGTTTACGAACGTTTTGACACTAAAAAAAGTAACCGGTTAAGAGCATAACTCTAAAATGCAAGAAAAAAGCAAACTTACCTTCAGGGAGATGTGGAACCTGAGTTTCGGGTTCTTCGGCGTGCAGATCGCCTACGCCCTCCAGAGCGCGAACATCAGCAGGATTTTCGCGACGCTCGGCGCGGATCCGCATCAGCTGAGCTTTTTCTGGATTCTCCCTCCGCTGATGGGAATGATAGTCCAGCCTCTCATCGGGAAGTGGTCAGACAGGACCTGGTGCAGGCTCGGCCGCAGGAAGCCTTACCTGCTCGTCGGGGCTGTCATCTCCGTGCTCGTGATGCTGTTCCTGCCGAATGCGGGCAGCCTGAGCTTCTCGTCCAGGCTCATCCTCGGGCTCAACGGGGCGATGTGGTTCGGACTGTTCTCGCTGATATTCCTTGACACTTCCATCAATGTGGCGATGCAGCCGTTCAAGATGATGGTGGGGGATATGGTCGGCGAGGAGCAGAAGGCGCAGGCATATTCAATCCAGTCGCTTCTGTGCAACGCAGGCAGCCTCGTGGGCTACCTTTTCCCTATATTCTTCACCTGGATCGGAATCGCCAACACCGCCCCGAAGGGCCGGATCCCTCAGTCTGTGGTCTGGAGTTTCTGGTGCGGAGCCGCGATACTCATCATCTGCGTCCTCTACACTTTCCTGAGCGTCAAGGAGATGGCTCCTGATGAATATGCCCGTTTCCACAACATCGACCCTCAGCGTCAGAAGAAGGATGCGGAGAATGAGCCGGGTCTGCTGAAACTGCTGTTCCACGCCCCGAAGACTTTCTGGACCGTGGGACTCGTGCAGTTCTTCTGCTGGGCCGCGTTCATGTATATGTGGACCTACACCAACGGCACTCTCGCCCTTAACTGCTGGGGTGCCGCCGACACGGCTTCCGAAGGCTATCAGGCCGCCGGCAACTGGGTCGGCGTGGTGTTCGCCGTGCAGGCCGTCGGCTCCATCCTCTGGGCGATCGTGCTTCCGAAGTTCAAGTCGGTCAGGAAGGCCTATGTGGTCAGCCTGCTGATCGGTGCCGCCGGCTTCGTCTCAGTGGCATTCGTCCGCGACCAGTACCTCGCCTGCGTCAGCTACTTCCTCATCGGCACGGCCTGGGCCGCGATGCTTGCGCTTCCGTTCACCCTTCTTACCAACGCCCTTGACGGAGAGCATCTCGGAAGTTATCTGGGTCTGTTCAACTGCACGATCTGCCTGCCGCAGATTGTCGCCGCCGCCCTCGGCGGGGTTGTACTGAAACTTGTCGGAGGCTCCCAGGCGATGATGCTCGTCATAGCCGGAGTCCTGCTTGCCCTCGGCGCGTTGAGCGTCGGTCTCGTGAAGACCGGCAAGGCCGGGCGATGATTCCTCCTTCAGTGAAAAGGCAATTCAAACTGTAACATATAATGAATATTCCAAAAACTCAATCATTTCAAATGAAAAGGATTACAGCTGCCGTGACGGCCTTGCTTCTCTGCCTGGCCGGCACAACCGTATCCGCTCAGAGCGGGTATCAGGTGAAAGGAGTTGTGGTCGATGCGGCGGGGCCGGTCATCGGTGCTACTGTGATGGAACAGGGCACATCGAACGGAACGGCGACCGGGATCGACGGCGACTACATCCTCAACGTTTCCGGTGCTGACGCCACTGTCATCATCAGCTGCATCGGTTACACCACGCAATCGTTCAAGGCTTCGGAAGTTCCCGCGAAGATCGTTCTCGCGACCGACACCGAATTCCTGGACGACGTGGTTGTGATCGGTTACGGTACAGTCAAGAAACAGGATATGACAGGTTCGATTTCGACTGTCAAGGCGGACCAGCTCAACAAAGGTATGGTGACATCTCCTACCGACCTGCTCCAGGGCAAGTCGGCCGGCGTGGTCGTCACTTCGGGCGACGGCGCTCCGGGTTCCGCGAGCACGATCCGTATCCGCGGCGGCTCCTCGCTCAAGGCCAACAACAACCCTCTCGTGGTCATCGACGGCCTTCCTATTTCCGAGGTGTCCATCAGCGGCGTTTCCGATGCGCTTTCTTCCATCAACCCTAACGACATCGAGAGTTTCACCGTCCTCAAGGACGCTTCCGCCACCGCCATCTTCGGCAGCCGCGCTTCCAACGGTGTCATAATGATCACGACCAAGAAGGGTTCCAAGTTCTCCAAGGGCATCCACGTGAGCGCCGACTTCACCGGCTCCGTCAGCCAGAACTCCAAGTACGTGGACGTCCTGTCGGGCGACGGGATGCGTGAGATGATGGCCTGGTATATCGGTACCGACGGCGCGGCCTACGCCGCTCTCGGCAGCGAGAACACGGACTGGCAGAAGGAAATATTCCAGCTCGGCCAGTCATACGACGGCAACGTCTCCCTTTCGGGCAACGCCTCCATCGGCAAGGGTGCGGTGAATATGCCTTACCGCGTGTCCCTCGGCTACCACAACCAGAAAGGTACCCTCAGGACATCCACTCTCTCCCGTGAGACCGTCTCCGTGAACCTCGCTCCGACATTCTTCGACGAGCATCTCACCGTCAACCTGAACGGAAAGGGTATGAATATGGACACCCGTTTCGCCAACCAGGATGCTATCGGCGCGGCGGTCAGGATGGACCCGACCCAGCCGGTTTACGACGACTCCGCCGACGGACTGAACGGCTACTGGTGGTGGAACTACAAGGACAGGGGAACCACTCCTCAGGAAAGGGTGAACACGATGGCGGGCCAGAACCCTGTCGCTCTGCTGAACGACAAGAAGGATGTCTCCAACGCCAAGCGTTTCATCGGCAACGCCCAGTTCAACTACAAGGTGCACGGATTCGAGGACCTCAGCTTCAACCTGAACCTCGGTCTGGACTATTCCAAGTCCGACGGTACTGTCGACGTGGCAAGGAACAGCGAGCAGAGCCTCCACACCACTGCGGAACTCGGTTCCGGCTCGCACACCAACTATTCCCAGACCAAGCGCGACGCCACCCTCGAGGCCTACGCCCAGTACGACAAGAGTCTCGGCAAGCACAATTTCAATGTGATGGCCGGTTACTCCTGGCAGCACTTCTACAACGAGACCTTCAACGAGAAGTACAAGGCCGACGACACTCCTTCAACGGACGCCGACTACTACCTCAGCGACCCTTACACATTCAAGACAGAGTACTACCTCGTGTCCTTCTTCGGACGTGTGAACTACAGCTTCAACGACCGTCTCCTCCTTACCGCCACGCTGCGTAACGACGGAACTTCCCGCTTCTCCAACAACAAGTGGGGCCTGTTCCCTTCAGTCGCTCTCAGCTACAATTTCGCGAAGGAGAACTTCATAGCGGAAAGCGGCGACATCTCCGCTCTCAAGCTGAGGCTCAGCTGGGGCCAGACAGGTCAGCAGGACCTCCAGTCCGGCAACTATCCTACCCTTGCGACCTACGTCTACAACACCAACGCTTCGATGTACAAATTCGGCGACAAGACCGTCGTCCCTATCACCGCGAAAGGCTACAACGCCGACCTCAAGTGGGAGACCACCACGACCTACAACGTGGGTCTCGACCTCGGTTTCCTCGACGACCGCATCACCGCCAGCGTCGATGCCTACAAGCGTGACACCAAGGATCTGCTCAACCGCACTCCTGTCGCTGCCGGAGCCAACCTTTCCAACTATCTGGACGCCAACATCGGCAACCTGACGAACAAGGGTGTCGAATTCGAACTGAACGTGATTCCTGTCCAGACCAAGGACTGGAGCTGGACTCTGGGCTTCAACGCGGCCTACAACGAGACCAAGATCACGAAGCTTACCACCGATGACGAGCGCGCTGACTACTACGGCATTACGACCGGAGGTATCTCCGGCGGTACCGGCAACACCATCCAGGTGCACCAGACCGGCTATGCGCCTAACTCCTTCTTCGTCTACAAGCAGGTCTATGACACCGAAGGCAACCCTGTCGAGGGCCTTTACGTGGACCTCAACGGAGACGGCCAGATCAATGACAACGACAAGTACTGCTGCCACAAGGCCGCTCCGGACTGGACCTTCGGCTTCAACACCCAGCTGGCCTACAAGAAGTGGACTCTCGCCCTGAGCGCCCATTCCAACCTCGGCAACTATGTCTACAACAACATCTCCTCCAACGGAGACCTTCTCACCGACCTCTGGACGAACAACTTCGTCGGCAACCGTTACTCTACGGCCAGGGCACACAACTTCCAGACCTACGCCCAGTATTTCTCGGATCTGTACATCGAGGATGCTTCATTCCTGAAGATCGACAACGTCACGCTCAGCCGCGCGTTCAGCTTCGGCCACAAGACACCGATGAACTTCAATGTCTTCGCCACCGTGCAGAATGTCGCCTGCTTCACCAAGTACGGCGGAATCGACCCGGAAATCTTCTCCGGAATCGACAACAATATGTATCCGAGACCTCGTACCTATATCCTTGGCGTCAAGTTCAACTTCTAAACACGGCTCAAGTATGAAAAAGATCAAATATATCTCCCTGGCTCTCGCAGCCTTGATGTTTACGGGTGCCGCCACTTCCTGTGTCGGCGACCTCGATGTGACGCCGATCGACCCGAACACCGTTCCTCCTGAGCAGGTGCTCGACAGTCAGGACGCTTTCACCCAGCTTCTTGCAAAATGCTATCAGGGCCTTGCCTGCTCCTCGTCCTACGGACAGGACGGCGATGCCGACATAGAGGGCGTGGACGGCGGCTACGGCCAGTATTTCCGTGCGGTCTTCAATCTTGAAGAACTGTCAACCGATGTCGCGGCCTGCTGCTGGAACGACGGCAATCTCTATGATATCCACAACCTCTGCTGGAACTCCGCCAACGAGTTCGTGCTTTCGATGTACTACAGGATCTACTTCCAGATCGGTCTGTGCAACGAATTCATCCGCCGTTCGAACGAAACCAAGATCGACGGCTACACCCTGAAGGACGCCTACATCGCCGAGGCCCGGGCTCTCAGGCTTCTCAGTTACTACCACGCCATAGATATGTTCGGAAATGTGCCTTTCACAACCGAGGAAATGTCGGTCGGTTCGACAGCTCCGGAGCAGATCGGCCGCGCCGACCTCTTTGACTGGATGGTCAAGGAATGCGAGGAACTTCTTGCCGGAAGCGACCTTGCGGAGCCCGGAAAGAATGAATACGGCCGCTGCGACAAGGGTATGGTGCAGATGATTCTGGCCAAACTGTATCTCAACGCCGAGATCTGGAAGGGTACTGCGATGTACGCCGAGGCCGCGACCGTCTGCGAGCAGATCATCTCTGAGTACAGGCTGCACACCGCCTCTTCAGGCGTGTACGGAGCCTGGCACGAACTGTTCTGCGCAGACAACCATCTCTGGTCCGCCAACACGACCTACAACGGTGACGAAATCATCTTCGCCGTCGAGCAGGACGGCCTTGAAATCCACTCCTACGGCGCCACGAACTTCATAATCTTCGCCTGCACGGGCGGTTCGATGGATTCGGTCAACGATATCGGTATCTCATCAGGTTGGGGCGGTCTTTCCATGACCGGTGCATTCACGAGCAAGTTCGAGGAGGGCGACCAGCGCGCCACCTTCTACAAGAGCGATGAATATGCCCAGTACATCGACGTCATCCGCCGTGAGTCGGACGGCTGGTCCAACGGCTGGAAATCGATGAAGTTCCTCAACATCAACCACGATGGTTCCGCGGCTTCCGCAGCCGGATTCGTGGACACCGACTGGCCTGTCTTCCGTGTCGCCGACGCCTATCTGATGTACGCCGAGTGCGCAGCCAGAGGAGCCGCTGACAAGTCAAAGGGTCAGAGCTATCTCAACGCCGTCCGCACAAGGGCCGGCGTGGGTTCCCTCGCCCTCACGCTCGAAAACATCATCGACGAGCGCGGCCGTGAGCTTTATATGGAAGGCTTCCGCCGTCAGGACCTCATCCGTTTCGGACTGTTCACCACTTCGGATTACCTTTGGGAGTTCAAGGGCGGAGCCCAGGACGGTCAGGCCGTGGACAGCCACTTCAACCTCTATCCAATCACCTCCGGTGACCTCAATGCCAACGGAAATCTTGTACAGAATCCTGGATATTAATAGATTATGAAAAAGATATTATATTGCGGCCTCGTCGCTGCGGCCACTCTGCTCGCGGTGTCCTGCGCCAAAGAAGACGATAAAGTGATCTTCAATCCGGAGGAGGCTACGGCTCCTGCCATCGCCTCTGTACCGGGCGGGGTTCTGTCCGCTGACGGAGACCCTCTCACCTTCCAGTTCACCCTGCCTGACTACAATCTTGCGTCGGGTATGACACACTCTCTTTTCTCAGGTGCCGACCCGGCTCTTGCAGATGCTTCCAAGCTTTCCGCCACCATCTCTTCCGACGGTACGGTTTCTGTCAAGCAGTCTGACATCAACTCGCTCATACTCAATCTCGGCGGCGAGGCCGACAAGGAATTCACCCTTTATTTCAGGATCAGTTCCTGGCTTGCCAACGACAAGGGCAACGCCATCGCGTCGTCCCTGAAGACATCCAACATAGTCTCCGCCGTCTTCACTCCGTATGATATGACGGTCCTCGACAAGGACATCTACCAGCACGTCTGGGTTCAGGGCAACTATGCCGGCTGGTCATTCGACAGCTGCCAGTACCTGTACAACTACAACAAGGACGGCAAGACCTACACCGGAGTCGTTGACTTCGCCGACAAGGCGGCGGACGGCATCAAGTTCACCGACGCGGGCGACTGGAACAACGGCAACTGGGGTTCCGAAGCGCAGGCCGAGGAGTCCGAGGCCGCAGAGGTGCAGCTCATAGCCGGAGGCGGCTCCAAGGACATCAAGTGCTACGGCAAGCGTTTCTACAAGTTCACCCTCGATTCGGAGACCCTCACCCTTACCCGGGAATGGGGAGCCGACAAGATCGGAATCGTCGGAACCATCAACAACTGGTCCGCTCCTGACGTCGAGATGAACTACAACGCCGACTATGTCCGCTTCTGGGCCGACCTGGAAATCGAAGGTGACCAGGAGATCAAGTTCCGCGCCGATGAAGGCTGGGATGTCAACTGGGGCGCTGGAGCCAAAATCAATGGTGACAACGTCAAGGTCAGCACCGGCAAGTACCGTGTCTACCTCGACATCAACAAGGGTACGGTCGAGTTCAGCGAGAAGATGTACGGTCAGGAGGAACCAAGCGCTTCGGGCGGCAGCGACGAACCTGAGAAGCCTGCAGCCTGGTCGCTCATCGGAACGATCAACGGTTCAAGCTGGGACACCGACGTGGATCTGGCCAACATTTCCGGAGACACTTGGGTTGTACGCAGCGTGGCTCTCACTGCAAACGATGAGTTCAAGATCCGCGCTGACCACGACTGGGTGACTTCAGTAGGAGGTCCGGAGGCCAACTCCAAGAGTACGATTGACCCGTCGAACCCTTACGACGTCTACAAGCCGACCCTCGGAGTCGCTTTCGCTGCCGGTGACAAGAACATCCAGGTGGGTGTCGAGGGCATCTATGACATCACTTTCGACTATTCCGCAAGCACGATTCTCATTGAGGAACACAAGGCCGCTTTCTCCCTCATCGGCGAGATCAACGGTGACAGCTGGAGCAACGACTTCATTATGACCCAGAACGGCGATGTCTGGACAAGCCCTGTAGTCAACATTACCGGTGGCTTCAAGATCCGCTATAACTACAGCTGGGCCGATGCGGACTGCTACGGTGCGGCAGAGGGCTTCACTCCTGAAATCGGCGTGGCATTTCCTGCCGTTCAGCCGGGAAGCAACATCACCGTGCCTGAGAAGGGAGACTACAAGGTCATCTTCGATGCGGCGGCCAAGACAATCCTCATCCAGGCTGTGGCGTTCCCTGAGACGATGTATATGATCGGCGCAGCGTTCGGCAACTGGGACTGGAGCAGCGACGGCATCGTCGATCTGGTTCCTGTGCACAGCGGAGAAGGCCAGTTCTGGACAGTCCGCTACATAGCTGCCGGCTCTCCGTTCAAGTTCTGCTCGAAGAAAGCCTGGGACGGAGATTTCTGCTCCCTGACCAACAACGACGGCTTCACAGTCGATGGCGGCAACTGCTTGGTTGACAAGGACGGTCTCTACCTCATCCACATCGACCTCAAGAACGAGAAACTCCACGTGGAGGAGGCCAGAATCTACGGAATCGGAGACTGCTTCGGCGGCTGGAACGAAGGAATGGAAGGCGCTCTGTTCACGAACGCCGGCCAGACAGCCACGGCAACTCTCGCGGCTGACGGAGAAGTCAGGATGTATGTCGCTTCTTCCATCGCCACGACCGACTGGTGGACCCGCGAGTTCGTCATCCTCGACGGAAAGATCGCTTACAGAGGCACCGGTGACGACCAGCAGCGTGTGGCCTGCACCAAGGGCCAGACAGTGACCCTCGACTTCAACGCCGGCACGGGCTCAATCAAGTAGCCTGTAGAATTTTTCAGACGCACCCGAAGGCAATGATGTCCGGGTGCGTCTGTTTTTTTGTATATTCGTAAATTATGAAATTAAAATCATTCCTTTCAAGCCTGCTTGCGCTGGCAGCGGCGGCCATTATTCTTTTCGGATGCGGCAAGGACAATCCTGCAGTCGCTCCCGACCCGGAACCGGAACCTGACGTCCCGGTGAGGACGGGCGAATCGGGAATATCCTACCAGCTGCTGGTGTATTCGTTCGCCGACAGTGACGGCGACGGCTGCGGCGACTTCAAGGGAATAATATCCAAACTTGACTATCTGAAGGAGATGGGAGTACAGGCTCTCTGGCTCTCACCGATCCACAAGGCCACTTCCTACCACGGCTACGACGTGCTGGACTATTCAAGCGTCAACCCGGACTACGGCACGGAGGCCGACTTCAAATCCCTGCTTGACGCGGCACACGCCAAGGGGATCAAAATCTATCTCGACTATGTGCTGAACCACACCTCAAGCAGTCATCCGTGGTTCCTCGACGCGAAATCAAACGCGGACAGCCCGTACCGCGACTACTATATCTTCTCCGATGACCCGCAGGCTGACATCCGTGCGGGAAAGATACCGATGATCGCCACCGAGGGCGGCAGCGGCTACGATTCCGGCCAGTGGTTCTCGACGGTGACGACTGAAGGGGGAAAGATGAAGGCGAAGTTCACCCTCACTCTCGACGGCTCGAACAAACCTTCTTCCCTGCGGATTGACAAGGTGGATGAGATTGCCAACCAGGGTACGCAGAATTCGGGAATCTGGCTCTACTACGGAGACGGGTCGATGGCCCAGTTCTACACGACAGGAGGCAGGCAGTGCACCCTGTCCCTTGAATTCGAGTCTTCCTGGGGAGTCCTCGTCAGGACCAGCACTACCCAGTGGGATTCCTGCAAGTACGGAGCTCCGGCCGGGAAGAACCGGCTCGCCTGGGGAGAGACGCTGTCGCTCTCGAACTCCGACAATTCCGACATCCTGCTGCCGGGAATGACCTCGACGATGTACCATTCGCATTTCTGGACATCCTGGTTCGCCGACCTGAACTACGGTTCCGCGGCCACCTGCGAGCAGTCCGGCGCATTCAAGGCCGTGTGCGAGTCGGCTGACAAATGGATAAACCTGGGCATCGACGGCTTCCGCCTGGACGCTGTCAAGCACATCTACCACAATGCATCATCGGACGAGAATCCGACTTTCCTGCGCAAGTTCTATGACCACTGCAATTCGACGTTCAAGGCCGCCGGAGGACAGGGCGAGTTCTATATGGTCGGAGAGCATTTCTCCGAAGCGTCGCAGGTCGCTCCTTACTACAAGGGCATCCCGGCCTTCTTCGACTTCAGTTTCTGGTGGACACTCAAGGGCTGCATCAATTCCGGCGACGCAAGTTCGTTCGTGGCGACCGTCCAGGGCTTCCGCAAACTCTACGCTGCCAACCGTTCCGACTACATCGAGGCCACCAAACTGTCCAACCACGACGAGGACAGGGCCGGCAGCGATTTCAGCAAGAGCCTGCCGAAGATGAAACTGGCCGGTGCGGTGCTGCTCACCGCCTGCGGGGAGCCTTACATCTACCAGGGCGAGGAACTCGGCTACTGGGGCAGCAAGTCAGGAGGCGATGAATATGTCCGCACTCCTGTGCTGTGGACCACCGACGTGTCTTCCGTCGCCGACGCCAAGCTTGGCGGCAAGGTGGACAGGTCAATGCTCACTGCATCGATTTCGGTGCAGAGCCAGGCCGCAGACGAAAACTCCATCCTGAACGTCTATCGCAGGTTCGGCGTGCTCAGGGACGAGTACAAGGCTCTCGCCAAAGGCTCGTTCGACTACTGTTCGGCTGCATCTTCCAACAAGTCCGTCGCCGCGTGGTACAGGACCTGCGACGACCAGAAGGTGCTGGTCGTCCACAACTTCTCCGGCGGAATCGTGACGGTGAACTTCCCGTCGGACGACCTCGGCTCCTGCATCGGATCGAACGGTTCTGTCACCGTCAGCGGCCACAAGGTGACGACGGGAGCGTATTCATCGGCAGTTTTTCTATTGTAATCATTTGAATATTCATACATTATGAGACGATTGCTTTTGCTGGCGCTTTCGGCGTTCACTCTTTTTTCCTGCGGTCGCAGTACTTCCGAACTCCAGGAGGAGCAGGACTGGACCCGTAACGCAGTGGTCTATGAACTGAACACCCGTCAGGCTACCGCCGAGGGCACATTCGCGGCCGCTGAAAAGAAACTTCCCGAGCTGAAGGAACTCGGAGTCGATGTGGTCTGGCTTATGCCGGTCTATCCGATAGGGGAGAAGGGCCGCAAAGGCACTCTCGGCTCCTACTACGCCATCAAGGACTATTGCGCCGTCAACCCGGAGTTCGGAACGCTGGAGGATTTCGACCATTTCGTCGAGGCGGCTCACGATCTCGGTCTCAAGGTCATCATCGACTGGGTGGCCAACCATACCTCTCCGGACAATGCCTGGGTGACGGAAAAGCCGGCTGACTGGTACGTCCGCGATGCGGAAGGCAACACGATAGTCGAATATGACTGGACGGACATCGCGAAACTGAACTACGGCAATGCTGAAATGCGTGCCGCGATGGAGGACTGCATGCGCTTCTGGCTCGACAGAGGCATCGACGGCTTCCGTTGCGACGTGGCCTACCAGGTGCCGCAGGATTTCTGGAACGACGCGTTCGCGAAGTTCAGGAATGAATATCCCCGCAGGCTTTATTTCCTGGCCGAGGGCGAGGAGGCCTGGCTTCACGAGGCCGGGTTCGATGCGACATATGCCTGGAGACTGCACCATCTTCTCAACGACATAGCCCGGGGCAAGGCCGGAGCCGACAGCCTGGCTTCCTACATAAAGTGGAACTTCGAGAACTACCCTGCGCAGGCCGCCAGGCTTTCGTTCACGTCCAACCACGACGAGAATTCCTGGTCCGGAACCGAGTTCGAAAGGATGGGCGACGCCTGGAAGTCTATGGCCGTGCTGTGCTGGACTCTCCCGAACTCCCAGCCTCTGCTATACACCGGCCAGGAGGTGGGCTACAACCACCGTTTCGAGTTCTTCGAGAAAGATCCGATGCCGGACTGGCACCACAACGCCACGACAGATTTCTACACTTATTTGAATAATGTCAAGCACGCCCATCCGGCGCTCGCTTCCGACAGCACCGGCTTCGAGATTCTTTCCTGCGCGGATTCGCAGTTCGTGTTCAGGCGCTTTCTTGGCGAGGATTCCGTGACTGTCAGCGTGCAGCTGCAGGCCCCGTGGAACTGGAGCATAACCGTTCCGGAATCCAGGGTCTCGAGGGTCGAGCCGCCGAGCTGGTGGGTAGGGATGAAGACCCCGCTCCAGCTTATGGTCAAGGGAGACAGGATAGCCGACTGGAACGTCAGCATCGATGGCGATGGAGTAAGCGTCAGTGAAGTCCACAAGGCCGACAGCCCTGACTACCTGTTCGTCGATGTCACAGTCGGCGCGGTGGCGGAACCCGGAACTTACTATCTGACATTCACAAAGGGGGGTGAGACTTTCCGCGTCCCGTATGAAATCGCCGCGAGGGAAGGCGGCTCGGCAACGAGGGAAGGCTTCAGCACGGCTGACCTTGTCTATCTGATCTGTCCGGACCGTTTCGCCAATGCGGACAAGGGCAACGATGATACTGACGACACCGCCGAGAAGGCTGACCGCAGCGAGCCTTTCGGCCGCCACGGAGGTGATCTGCAGGGAATAATCGACCATCTCGACTACATCGCCGACCTCGGCGCGACCGCCATCTGGTGCACCCCGCTTCTTGTCGATGACCAGCCCGAAGAGTCCTACCACGGCTATGCCTGCGGCGACTACTACCGCATCGACCCGCGCTTCGGCAGCAATTCCCTTTTCAAGGAATATGTCGGCAGAGCGCACGACAAGGGGCTGAAGGTCATAATGGACATCGTGACCAACCACTGCGGCACCGCCCACTGGTGGATGGACGACCTGCCTTTCAAGGACTGGATCCACGTATTCCCTGAATATACCAGCTCGAACATGGCGTTCGCTCCTGCGGTGGACCCGAACGGCTCGCAGTACGACTACAACCTCCTGTCGAGCGGCTGGTTCGTGCCTATGATGCCGGATATGAACCTCGACAACCCGTTCGTGCTGAGATACTTCCAGCAGTGGGCCGTGTGGTGGGCCGAATATTCGGGTCTCGACGGCTTCCGCGTGGACACCTACCCTTACAACGAGAAGGAGCCTATGAGCCGCTGGTGCGAGTCCGTGATGAATGAATATCCTGACTTCAACATTGTAGGGGAGTGCTGGGACACTGACGTCGACCGGCTCGCCTACTGGCAGGGCGGCAACGCCAACCGGGACGGCTTCGACTCCCATCTGCCTTCCATTATGGACTTCCCTCTGCAGGAGGCCATCGGGGCGGCCCTCTGCGAGAGCGACGCTCAGTGGGGTCAGGGAATGTTCCGTGTCTATTCGGCTCTTTCCCACGACGCCACCTACCACGATGTCTCCAAGATGCTGACCTTCCTGTCCAACCACGACCATTACCGCGTGTCGGACGCCTGGAAACAGGATCCGGCCAA
Organism: bacterium; assembly: GCA_963640265.1. GTDB lineage: Bacteria > Bacteroidota > Bacteroidia > Bacteroidales > UBA932 > Cryptobacteroides. The sequence goes on from CAVHYF010000013.1 coordinate 31,234, forward strand.
ACTTAAGATAGCGCTCACCCTTCTGGCCACAGTCCGGGGAATTCCTCAGCTTTTCTACGGCGACGAGATGATGTTCGCCACCGGCAAGCCTTACAAGAGCGACGGGGAACTCAGGATGGACTTCCCGGGAGGCTGGGAAGGCGATGATGTGGACCTCTTCTCGGAAGAAGGCCGCGCCGCGGCCACGGTTTCGGTGGGCGGCAAGGAGATTCCTGCCGGACTGCTTGCTGAACTGCACGACTACGCCAGAACCCTGTTCCAGTGGAGAAAGGGCAAGGCTGTCATCCACAACGGCCGTACGATGCATTTCCTCGGCCGCGACAACACCTACGCCTTCTTCCGCTACAACGACACGGACAAGGTCTTCGTCTTCGTGAACAATTCGCTTGAACCTAAGAACATCCCGTGGTCGCACTACGCCGAGATAGCCTCCGGGCTCGGCGCCGGACTGAATGTAGTCACCGGCGAGACCGTTGAACTTTCGGATTCTACCGTGGTCGCTCCGTCCGGAGTGCTGCTCGTCGAGTTCCGGAAGTAGTTTTCACTTGCATATTCATTTATGAGGATTGCAATCGTAGGTGCCGGTGCAGCCGGTTGTTTCTGTGCCATCTGGCTGAAGCGGATGATTCCCTCCGCTTCAGTCGATGTTTACGAGGCAGGCCCGAAGGCTCTGGCGAAGGTGGCGGTAACCGGCGGAGGACGGTGCAATCTGACGAATTCCTTCGAAGGAATCACCTCGCTCGCGCAGGTCTATCCGCGCGGCGACAGGCTGATGAAAAGGCTTTTCAAGTCTTTCGACCACGACGACACCTGCCGGTGGTTCGAGAATGAAGGCATCCGTCTCGTGCTGCAGGAGGATCGCTGCGTGTTCCCGGCTTCGCAGGACGCGATGGAGATAGTGGGAACCCTTCTTCTGCGGATGCGGCAGGAAGGCGTTGCGCTGCACTGCAGACACAAGGTTTCGGGAATATCGGTTTGCCGCGAAGGCGGATTCGCCATCAGTTTCTCTCCTTGCTCCGGTTCCGGAGAACAGTCCTGTCCCGACGCCGCGGCGGACATCGTGGTGGTGACGACGGGTGGCAGTCCGAAGATGTCCGGCTTCGGAATGCTGGACGGCCTTGATCTGGAGATCGTGCCGCCGGTGCCGTCCCTCTTCACCTTCAATCTGCCCGGCGACACTGTCAGGGAACTTATGGGGACGGTTGTGGAAAACGTTGTTGTTTCACTGCCCGGAACAAGGTTCAAGGCAGGTGGTCCTCTGCTGATAACCCATTGGGGAATGAGCGGCCCCGCCGTCCTCAAGCTCTCCTCCTATGCCGCCCGCCATCTGGCGGACTGCGGCTATTCGGCGGCCCTCTCGGTCGACTGGTGCGGGTCGGGAGAGCAGGAGGTCAGGAATATGCTTGCGCAGCTTTCCGGCGGGAACCCTCAGAAACTAATCTGCAAGGTTCATCCCGATGTGATCCCGTCCAGACTCTGGGAGCATCTTGTCCTGAAGAGCGGGATACGCCGGGACACCCGCTGGGCCGGCCTCGGCTCCAAGAGCGCCAACCGCCTGGTCAACACTCTGGTCAACGACGGGTATCATATTCAAGGACAGAGCCGCTTCCGCGAAGAGTTCGTGACCTGCGGGGGCGTAGCCCTGTCCAATCTTGACCCCGGCACGCTTGAGTGCAAAAAAATCCCCGGCCTTTACTTTGCCGGGGAAGTGATCGATGTCGATGCCGTTACTGGAGGTTTCAACCTGCAGGCTGCCTGGACGGAGGGCTATGTGGTGGCCCGGTCCATAGCGGAGGCCGCCGCTATTCCATAAGTTTCTTGTACTTGAACCGCTTTGGTTCGACGTTGCCGAGGCGTGCCTTGCGGTTCTCTTCGTACTCGGCGTAGTTTCCTTCGAAGAACACCACGTTGCCGTCGCCTTCGTAGGCGAGGATGTGCGTCGCTATCCTGTCAAGGAACCAGCGGTCGTGGCTGATCACGACGGCGCAGCCCGCGAAACTCTCCAGACCGTCTTCCAGTGCGCGGATCGTGTTGACGTCCACATCGTTGGTAGGCTCGTCAAGCAGCAGCACGTTGCCCTCGTCCTTGAGGGTCAGGGCAAGATGCAGCCTGTTCCTTTCTCCGCCGGAGAGCACACCGCAGAGTTTCTCCTGGTCGGCTCCGCTGAAATTGAATCTCGATACCCAGGCGCGGGCGTTGATGTCCCTGTTGCCCAGGCGCACCCACTCCGAGTTGCCGGCGATGGTCTCGAACACGGTTTTGTCCGGATCTATGCTCTTGTGCTGCTGGTCAACATAGGAGATTTTCACTGTCTCACCGATGTCTATCGAGCCGGTGTCCGGCTTCTCGATTCCCATTATGAGTCTGAAGAGGGTCGTCTTGCCGGCTCCGTTAGGACCGATCACACCCACGATGCCTGCAGGCGGCAGCGCGAACGAAAGATGCTCGAAGAGCACCTTGTCGCCGTAGGCCTTGGACACGTCCTTGAACTCGATGACCTTGTTGCCGAGTCTCGGACCGTTCGGAATGTAGATCTCGAGATTGGCCTCCTTCTCCTTCGCGTCGGCCGCGGCCAGTTTCTCGTAGGCACCCAGACGGGCCTTCTGCTTGGCCTGACGTGCCTTCGGTGCCATCCGCACCCATTCCAGTTCGTGCTGGAGGGTCTTGCGTCTGCGGCTTTCCTGCTTCTCCTCCATCTCGAGCCTCTTTGTCTTCTGCTCCAGCCAGGAACTGTAGTTGCCCTTCCACGGGATGCCCTCGCCGCGGTCCAGTTCGAGAATCCAGCCGGCCACGTTGTCGAGGAAGTAGCGGTCGTGGGTCACGGCGATGACCGTGCCTTTGTACTGTCTCAGATGCGCCTCAAGCCACTGGATGCTCTCCGTGTCGAGGTGGTTGGTCGGCTCGTCAAGCAGAAGGACGTCCGGCTCGCGGAGCAGAAGCCTGCACAGGGCGACCCTGCGGCGCTCGCCTCCGGAAAGAGTCGAGACCTTCGCGTCGGAAGGAGGACAGTTAAGAGCGTCCATTGCCCTTTCCAGTTTCGCGTCGATTTCCCATCCGCCCAGATGGTCGATTTTCTCGGACAGCTCGCCCTGCCTTTCGATGAGGGCGTTCATCTGCTCATCGTCCATCGGTTCCATAAACTTGAGGGAGATTTCGTTGTATTCATTGAGAACGTCCATCACCTCCTGGACTCCTTCCTGCACGACCTCGATGACGGTCTTGTCGGGATCCATCTGAGGCTCCTGCTCAAGATAGCCTACCGAATAGCCCGGTGCCCAGACCACCTCGCCGCGGTAGGATTTCTCCACTCCGGCGATAATCTTCATCAGGGTTGACTTTCCCGAGCCGTTGAGACCGATGATGCCGATCTTCGCTCCGTAGAAGAATGAAAGGTAGATGTCCTTGAGGATGACTTTGTTGTTGTTCGGAAGGACCTTGCCCACTCCGTTCATCGAGAATATTATCTTTTCGTCTGCCATATCAACGGTAGATGTTTATGTTGTCTGTGAATATGAAAGTTCAGGCGCTGTTCGGGATTCCGGCATATTCATCAATAGCTTCCTCCTCCGATGAAGCTGCGGATGAGGGATGTAGGCGGCACTTCCTTGTCCGAAACCGGCACGAAATAGTGCAGGAACTTCAGCAGCCTGTGCGCCTCGTTGTACTCGGGGCAGTTCTTCGGCACCGTTCCGAGGATTCTTTCAGCGTGGGTGCGCAGGACGGCGAACTCGACAAGGTAGGCCGAATTGAAAAGCACGTCTGCATCTTCCTGGAACGGGTAGATCCATTTCACCTCCGCGTGGCGGACATTCGGCCAGTTGGCGATGGTTTCCCTTGCGGAGAAGGCACCTTTCCTGTAGTCCCTGACGATTCTGCGGAGCAGGCGGTTGTCGCTTGTCGGAATGCAGTTGTGGTTGTCCAGCGGGATTGAAGTTATGGTGTTTATGAATATCTTGAATTTCTTGTCTTCTTCGACCTTGTCCGTCAGCCGCGGGTTCAAGGCGTGAAGACCTTCGATGATCAGCACCGACCTGTCCCCGAGCTTGAGTTTCTTGCCGCTGTACTCCCGAAGGCCGGTGACGAAATTGAATTCCGGAACCTCGACTTCCTCTCCGTTTATGAGTTTGACAAGATCCTTCTGCAGGTAGTCGTGGTCAACCGTGTCGAAATTGTCGAAATCGTAGGATCCGTCGGGCAGCTTCGGTGTCTCGACCCTGTTGACGAAATAGTCGTCGGTGGAGAAGGAGACCGGATGCAGCCCGCAGGCTTTCAGCTGGACGCTCAACCTCTTGCAGACAGTGCTCTTCCCGCTGCTGCTCGGACCGGTTATCAGCACGAGGCGGACAGGTTTTTCCGGATCGTCGTAGCGCCTTTCGATCTCTTCGGCGATTTGGACTATCTTCTTTTCCTGCAGGGCCTCCGAAATCTGTATAAGATCCGATGCATTGCCGCTCAGGATCGATTCGTTGACATCTCCGACTGTGGAAAGCCCCATTATGTTGTTCCATCTGTGCATCTCGGCCAGAATCTCGAAAGTCTTGGGCTGAGGGAAGAGCGGAGCAAGCCTTTCCGGAGCGTGGCGGTCAGGAACCCTGAGCAGGATTCCGCCTTGACAGAAGGTGACGCTGAACGTCTTCAGGAAACCGGTGCCCGGCACCATTTCATCATAGTAGTAGTCCGTGAAATCATCCAGTGAATAGCAATTGATGTAAACCTCTCCGCAGGACTTGAGAAGCTTTACCTTGTCCAAGGCTCCGGCTTCCCGGAACATCTCGATGGCCTTGCCTATCTGGATCTGTCTGCGTTTGAACGGAATGTCCTCTTCCACAAGTTCTCTCATCCGGCTGTCGATGGCCTTGACATCATCTTCCGTGAGAGCCGAACCGTCCTTCTTGAATACGGAACAGAAATAGCCCTTGGAAAGCGGGCGGTGTATTGTCACCCTGCTTCCGGGCAGAGCGTCCCGCGTTGCCTTGCAAAAAAGAAAACAAAGAGACCGGCAATAGAAACTACGCCCGATGTAGGATGTGTAGTCAAGGAATTTCACGTCAAGGTTGTTGAAAACCTTGAACTTCAAGCCTTGGGCGACATTGTTGACGCTTGCGGCAATAATGTCGTAGGGTTTGTTGAAATCGAATTCCCGTGCAATGTCCATAAGGGGTGTTCCTTCGGGAAAGTCCTGATAGGTCCCTGTGTTCGTGCAGAAGATCTTTACCATATTCAGTCGGTGATTTTGTCCGTGGCCGGTGTCCTGTCCGCAAACTTACGAACAAAAATCCTTTCGGGCAAAAAATCCTTTCTCGCTTCAGGTTTCACACCGCCGGATTTTTTATTAATTTTGTCCCGCGTAAAAATATTCACAGATTCAGTTCATAAATGAAAAAAGCAATCGTTATCGCCGTGGCGGCGATGCTTCTGAACACCGGAGCCGGGGCTCAGGAGAACTACAGAAAGGTCGAGGATGTCCTTGAACCGCTTCCAGCAGGATGCGTGAAGTTCAACGGCTATTTTGACAATGACATACAGAACTCCATCGAACACTGGGTGAACGGAGTGATGCCTTACGACAAGGTCATTGAATATTTTGTCAAGGGACGTCCTAAATTCGCCCTCGGTGAATTCATCGGCAAAAGTCTGCGCACCAATTCCCTTCTGTACCGCTACAACGGCGACCCGGCCCTGAAAGAACTTACCAAGAGCCTTGCCTACAAATTGATGGCGACCCAGAAGAGCAACGGAAGCATCAGCTGCACAGCGATAGAGGACCAGCCCGGCGACCGCGACGGCGACATCTGGGAAAGGAAGTACGTGATGCTCGGCCTTCTGCAGTACTACACCGATGTGGAGCAGGACCCGCGCGTGCTTTCCGTCCTTGAGCAGGAAGCGAAGAGCGTGATCGACCAGGTCGGACCGGCACCGAAGAAAGGCATCAACCAGCTCGGCTGGAGTTCCACCAACATCGAATCCTCATCCATCCTCGAGCCTATGGTGAAACTATATTCCATCACAGGCCGGAAGGAGTATCTTGATTTCGCTGAATATATCATCCGCACCGGTGCCTCGAAGGGCAGCGACATATTCCGGCAGGTCTACGAGGGCGCGCATCTCTACGAGGTCGGCAAGCCTTACCCTAAGGCCTACGAGATGACTTCCATCTGGGAAGGTCTCGCCGAGTATTACCGTGTCACCGGCAATCCGAAGTGGAAGGTCTGCCTCGACAATTTCTTCGACAAGGTGATGACCGAGGAACTTACCATCATCGGCAACGCCGGCTCCGACATCTACTGGCCGAAACTCAACGGCGAGGGCTGGAGCAACACCGCGGTGGAGCAGACCAACCCTGACATCAAGAGGATGATGGAGACCTGCGTCGGCGTGACCTGGATGAAGTACTGCTCGCAGTACCTCCGTCTGACCGGCGACCCTAGGGCGGTGGACTGCATCGAGAACTACGCCTACAACGGGCTCCTTGGAGCGATGAAGTCCGACGGCAAGACCTTCAGCTACGTCAACCTGCTCAACGGGGCCAAGGTGACCAACAGCGGCTGGGGCACCAACATCGACGGCCAGCCTGTCACCTGCTGCAACCTCAGCGGCCCTTGCGGACTTTCCTACCTTCCTTACATCGCGGCTATGCAGTCGGAGCAGGGCCCTGTCATCAACCTCTACAACGCCGGCACCGTGACCGCCAGAACGGCCAAAGGAGCCGAGGTCAAACTCGGAATCGTCACTGAATATCCACGCGGCAACGAGGTGAAGATCTCGGTCGATCCTGCCGCCAAGGAGAAGTTCACCATCAAGTTCCACATCCCTTCGTGGAGCGAGAACACTTATTTCACCGTCAACGGGAAGGTTGTCAGCGGCGTGAAGGCCGGCTCATATCTTTCTGTAGAGCGCAGATGGCAGCCGGGCGACAACGTCCGCATCATCTTCGACATGCGCGCTAAGCTGATCAAGGCTTCAGACAAGGGCCGCAATCCTGAAGGCAAGTATTTCCAGGCCGTGAAATGGGGCGCTCTCGTCCTTGCTCGCGACGAGAACATCGATCCTGACTACAACAAGCCTGTGCAGGTCGTGGCCGACGCCGACGGCGATGTCAAGGTGAAGGCAGTCGTCCCTCAGAAGGCAGGCACCAGGATGGAGTTCATCGTTCCTACCACCGAAGGTGACATCCATATGGTCGATTACTCGTCCGTTGACTGCTGGAAAGGCAAGCACATCCAGACCTGGCTCCCGACCCTCAGGGAAGGCTGCCCCGAGAAGTCCGAAAGCGCTAAGTTATAATCTTCAAATCATATTCAATGTATTCCTTCCTGCTGAGCCTTCTGGCACTTGTCCTCGGTTATTTCCTGTACGGAAAATTCGTTGAAAGAGTCTTCGGTCCGGATCCGGCCAGGAAGACACCTGCCCTTACAAAGTCTGACGGCGTGGACTTTGTCCCTATGCCGGCCTGGAAGGTGTACATGATCCAGTTCCTGAACATAGCCGGGACAGGACCCATCTTCGGAGCGATAATGGGTGCGAAGTTCGGCCCGTCTTCGTACCTTTGGATTGTCCTGGGATGCATTTTCGCCGGTGCCGTCCACGACTATATGACCGGAATGCTTTCCGTGCGGCACGGAGGTGTCGGTTTTCCTGATCTTGTCGGAATCTATCTCGGCAAGGGCACGAAGACTTTCATCCTTGCTTTCTCGATAGTCGTCCTTCTTCTTGTCGGCGCGGTGTTTGTCTTCAGTCCTGCGCTGATTCTCGGCACGGTGGCCGGCAACGGAACCCGGACTGCCGTGATGGTCTGGGTCGGGATAGTGTTCGCATACTATCTGCTTGCCACCCTGATGCCCATCGACAAGATCATAGGCAAGATTTATCCGCTGTTCGCTTTCGCATTGATTTTTATGGCTGCCTCCATGATGGTCTGCCTTCTGGCGAAATGGCCGTCACTTCCTGAAATCTGGAACGGTCTGGGCAATCTCGGAGACGAGAAGGGACTGTTGAGCGGTCAACCGATTTTCCCTTGCCTGTTCATTACGATAGCCTGCGGAGCCATAAGCGGTTTCCACGCTACTCAGAGTCCGATGATGGCGAGATGCATAAAGGATGAGAGACTTGGCAGACCTGTGTTCTACGGAAGTATGGTCACAGAAGGCATTGTCGCCCTGATCTGGGCAGCGGTGTCCTCCTGGTTTTTCTTTGACGGAGGCGCTGTCGAGGTCGGTTCGAAGATTACCGCCGCCGCCCCCGACGTGGTGGTTTCCGTGTCAAAGGGATGGCTCGGTGTTCTGGGAGGTATTCTTGCGATTCTCGGTGTCGTGGCCGCTCCGATCACGAGCGGTGACACTGCCTTCAGGAGCGCGCGTCTGATAGTGGCGGATTTCCTGCATCTTGACCAGAAACCGGTAAGGAACAGGCTTCTGATAAGCGTTCCGCTTTTTGTCGTTGCAAGCCTTCTGCTCTGGTACAACATCGCTGACGAAAACGGGTTCAATGTCATCTGGCGCTATTTCGGATGGGCCAACCAGACTCTCGCGGTGTTTATGCTCTGGACTGCCACAATCTACCTTGTCAAGTCAGGTAAAAGGGCGGCCTATCTGCTGACCATGATACCGGCGGCCTTCATGACTTCGAGTTGCGCGACCTACATCTGTATCGCCCGCATCGGTTTCGGCCTTCCTGAAAACTGGAATGCCGCCATAGGTGTTTCAGTTTTCGCGTTGTCCGTCATCGCGTTCTATGCCTGGTACTTCCTTTCGGGAAATCGGGGACGGAGCGTTTCGGAATGATGCACCCCTTGGTGGAATATTCCGGCAGGATAGCTGAGAAACCGTTTTGAATTCTCGAAACGGTTTCTTATTTTTGGTGAAATTTTGAACCGGTATTTTGAATCATACAATTTGAACTGTATTAAAATGCACTTTAACGGACTGTTGCTTTCATCGATTCTGATGATGATGACGTCACTGCCTGCCGCTTCGCAGGAGAATGCTTCTGTCAATCTTGGCCTGGTGGCAAGAATAGACTATCAGCGCGAGTACCTGGAGGGTTCGGCGCTTGATTCCGGCAGCGGATTCAGGGGAAAGAATGTAAGTGTCCTCGCCGACGGCAGGCTGGGTGAACATTTTTCCTACAAGTACCGTCAGCGTCTCTACAGGGAGCACGGTGCCGAAAGCTTCTTCAACGCCACCGATCATCTGTTCCTCACTTACAGGCTGGATGACAGGTGGAGTTTCTCGGCCGGAAAGCAGACTGTCCAGGTCGGCGGCTACGAGTACGACCTGGCACCGTTCGATGCTTATTTCCTTTCCGAATACAACAGCAGCTTTTCCTGCTACCGCTTCGCAGTGAATGCGAATTATGATTTCAACGGCGGGAAGGACAGGCTTACGGGGCAGGTCTGCCAGAGTCCGGCTCCGGGCGGGGAGAACGACCTTTATGCCTACAATCTGATGTGGACGGGGAACCACGGACACGTCGGTACGCTCTGGTCGGCCAACCTTCTTGAGTACAGCCCAGGCATATTCATGAGCTATCTTGCGCTCGGCACCCGCTTCACCTTCGGTGATTTCTCCCTCTTCATTGACTATATGAACAGGTCGCTGGCTGAAAAGGTGACTTTCCTGAGGGATTTTACCGTGATCGGCAAGCTGATGTATTCATTCAAGGACAAGCTGAACGTTTTCGCCAAGGTCAGCTATGACTGCAACGACCTTGAGGACGAGGGCGACTGGTGCATTCTTCCGGGAACGAGCGTCACGCGGGCCGGTGCGGGCCTTGAATATTTCCCGCTCTCCGACCGGAAACTGCGTCTGCACGCCACGTTCTGCTGTAATTTCGGTAAAAACGGCAATGTCTCCGGTTCGGTGATGCCTGACCGACAGATAATCAATCTGGGCGTGACCTGGAACATGCATTTCCTGACAGCCCGGCGTTAATGATCTTCAACTGATTTCTTATTCTTATGCAAAAGTCCAGGAAAAAGTCATCCTTCCGTATTCCCGGAGGTGTGACGTGTCTTGTGATTGTCGTAGGCTTCTTTGCCGCCCTCGGCATTTCGATGGGTATGGCGAATATGCTCAACACCATTATGAAGACGGCGCACGACCTGCTGCTGAACACCGTCTTCTACCTTTTGTCCATCTGTGTTCTGATGGGTGCGTTGAGCAGTCTGTTCGCTGAATTCGGTGTCGTTTCCCTGCTGGAGAGACTTCTCAGGCCGTTGATGAAGCCGCTTTTCAACCTGCCCGGAGTCGCGTCCCTGGGTGCGGTGATGACATTTCTCTCGGACAACCCTGCCATCATCTCCCTTTCCAAGGACAAGCGTTTCAGCCGCTATTTCAAGAAATATCAGTACATTTCTCTGACCAATTTCGGCACCGCATTCGGTATGGGTCTGATAGTCATCGTGTTCATGATGGGGCAGGGCTTCGTCGCCGAACCGCTCGTCGGACTGGCCGGAGCATTCTTCGGATGCATCGTGTCCACGAGGCTGATGCAGAGGTTTACGCTCAAGGCGCACCCGGAGTTCGGAATCGAGGATGTCTGCGAGGCGGTCGAAGAAGATGAACCGGAGGTCAAGGAACAGGAAACCAAGACTCTCTTCACCAGAATTCTTGACTGCCTTCTTGACGGAGGCCGTTCAGGTGTCGAGGTCGGGATGTCCATCATTCCGGGAGTCCTGATCATCTCCACTTTCGTGATGATTCTTACTTTCGGTCCGTCTGCCGGCGGAGCCTACACAGGTGCAGCCTATGAAGGCGTCGAAGTTCTGCCGTGGCTTGCCGACAAGATGGACTTTGTGTTCAAGGCTCTGTTCGGATTCGAGGATCCGCACCTGGTGGCCTTCCCTATCACGTCTCTCGGTGCCGTGGGCGCGGCGCTCAGCCTAGTGCCGAACTTCGTGGCCAACGGTTGGGCGGACGGCAATGCGATCGCCGTCTTCACCGCCATAGGAATGTGCTGGAGCGGCTTCCTCAGTACCCACACCGCGATGCTGGATGCGCTTGGCTACAGGCACCTCACTCCGAAGGCCATCCTCGCCCACACGATCGGCGGACTTTTCGCGGCTTTCGTCGCCCACTGGCTCTACGTGCTGATTTCCCTGTTCTAGACAGCCTGTTTGCAGGAATACAAAAGAAGAGACCGGTCGGGAGCGTTTTTGGCCGTTCTCTTTCTTTTTTTTTGTTAAATTTGTAAGTTCTATGGCCGGAAAGACCATAGGTGAAATCACTACGATTATGGACATTTTTGAGATCATAGAAATCTTCGCTCTTGTTACCGGCATCCCGTACATCGTGCTTGAAGTTCTGCAGAAGAACACGATGTGGTATTTCGGAATCGCTACCGGTCTTGCCTGCGCATATTCATTCGGTGCGCAGCATCTGTGGTCTAATATGGGTCTGAACATCTACTACGTGGCGATGTCAGTCTGGGGACTGCACCAATGGAGGAAGGACAGCTGCCTTCTTGACAGTGCAAAGGCCGATGGCGGCGCCCCTACCGTCCACCTCGGCCGGCTGACTCCTAAGCTGGCACTCTGCAGCCTGATGACTTTCATCGTCTGCACGGTGGTTATGGTCTCGACCTTCTCCCGCCTGGACAATCCGAACGTCTGGCTGGACGCAGTGTCCACTTCTATGAGCGCGGCCGCTATGTTCTGGCTTGGCAAATCAATCCCTTACCACTGGGTCATCTGGATTGTGGCCGACACCCTTCTCGTGGTGATGTGCGTGCTCGCGCAGTCCTGGTGGCTTGCCGCCCTTTATCTGGCCTATGTCCTGTCCGCTTTCTTCGGGCTGGTCCACTGGCGCAGGAAAGGAGCTTACATTGACTGATCTCTTAAATAAATTGAATATGCTTAGTCTCAGAACCGTTATGACCGTGGCCGCGGCGCTTCTGCTCAGCTGCGCCGCTTCAGCACAGAAAGAAACCGTTTACACCGATGCTGCCGCTTTCCCCGTTTACGGGAAATGTTTTCCGGGGACATCCGCCCGGTACGAAAGACTGCCGGTAAAGATACAGGACAAGATCAGCGGCAAGCTCTGGAATCTGGGCCGCAACTCGGCCGGAATCTACATCCGGTTCCGTTCCAACTCGACAAGCATCTCCGCCAGATGGAAATCCTCTGTCCCGGAGCATCATATGCCGCATATGACCGATGCCGGAGACAATGGTCTTGACCTTTACATCCTGACGGACAACCTGGGATGGCGTTTCGCCGGCAGCGGCTTTGACTGGGGATATGACAAGAAAGTCAAATTCAAGACAATAGTCAGGAATATGGCTCCCGAGATGCGGGAGTATATGCTCTATCTGTCCCTGTACGACGGAGTCGATTCGGTCGAGATCGGAGTTGACGAAGGATCCGTCCTTGAAAGGCCTGCAGTTGACAGCCCGAAGACCGGCAACCCGATCGTGATGTACGGAACCAGCATTCTCCAGGGCTGCAGCGCCTCCCGTCCGGGAATGGCCTTCACCGGCATAATCGCAAGGAAACTTGACAGGGAGGTCATCAACCTCGGCTTCAGCGGCAGCGCCCTGCTGGAGTATGAGATAGCGGAATGTATGGCTGAGGTCGAGAATCCTGCGGTGTTCGTGCTGGATTATGTACCGAACGCTTCGGCGGCCCGGATCAATGAGAAGGGGGAGAAATTCTTCAGAATCCTTCGTGACGCGCATCCGGATGTCCCGGTGGTGTTCGTCGAGGACCCTACTTACCCGCATTCAATCTTCGACAACCGTATGCGGGAAGAGGTGACTTCCAAGAATGCGGCCCAGCTCGCGCTTTACAAAAAGCTTAAGAAAGCCGGGGAAAAGAAAATCTACTATGTCTCGACCGATGGCCTGATCGGGGAGGACGGAGAAGCCACGGTGGACGGAGTCCATTTCACCGACCTCGGAATGATGCGCTATACGGAGAAACTGCTGCCGGTTATCCGCAAGGCGATCAGATAAGGCAGTCAGGTAAAGGAACCATATAATAACAGAACGATATGAAATTGATTACCAATTGCATCGCAGCCGCCGCACTTGTGATGGCACTGAGTGTCCCGGCTCAGGCGCAGCTTCCTTTTCAGGACAGGACCCTGTCTCCGCAGGAGAGGGCGGCCGACCTTGCAGGAAGGCTCACGCTGGAAGAGAAAGTGTCTCTTATGATGTACGATTCCCCGGCGGTTCCGCGCCTTGGAATCCCTGCCTACAACTGGTGGAACGAAGCTCTGCACGGGGTCGCCCGCAACGGTACGGCTACGATGTTCCCGATGCCTATAGGAATGGCTTCCTCCTATGACACTGAACTTCTGGAGGAGGTGTTCACGGCCGTAAGCGATGAGGGCCGCGTCAAGTACAGGATGGCAAGACTGGAAGGCGATGAAGACCTCTGGTACAAGGGACTTACTTACTGGACTCCGAACATAAACATATTCAGAGATCCTCGCTGGGGAAGGGGAATCGAGACCTACGGTGAGGATCCTTATCTGACCGGACAGCTTGGAATGGCTGTGGTCAGGGGGCTTCAGGGGTCTCGTGAGGACGGCACAATAAAGGCTCAGGCCTGCGCCAAGCATTACGCCGTTCACTCCGGTCCGGAATCCTCAAGGCATCGTTTCGATGTAGCTGTTTCTGAGAGGGACCTTCGCGAAACCTATCTTCCGGCTTTCCGCGACCTTGTGACAAAGGCCGGAGTGGATGAGGTGATGTTCGCCTACAACAGATTCGAGGGGACTCCTTGCGGTGCCAACACGAGATTGCTTCAGGACATCCTTCGCGGAGAATGGGGATTCAAAGGCCTTATTGTCAGCGATTGCTGGGCTGTTTCCGATTTCTACAGCGAGGAAGGACACGGCTATTCCAGGACTCCTGCCGAAGGAGCTGCCGCCGCGGTGCTTGCCGGAATGAACCTTGAGTGCGGCGAGTCGCTGAATGCCGTTCCAAAGGCAATCGAAGAAGGACTGCTGAAGGAGTCTGATCTTGACGAAAGTGTCTGCAAACTGCTTGCAGTCAGGTTCGCACTCGGTGAAATGGATTTTGAATCGCCGTGGGACTCGATTCCGGATTCCGCACTCTGCTCACAGGAGCATCTTGACCTGTCGCTGAAGATGACGCGCGAGAGCATCGTGCTTCTGAAGAACGACGGCATCCTGCCTCTTGACAAATCCTCCAAGATTGCATTGACGGGCCCTAACGCGGCTGATTCGGTTATGATGTGGGGCAACTACAACGGATTCCCTGCCAAGACCGTCACCCTTCTGGACGCGATGCGCGAGCGTTTCACTGACTTTGAATATGTTCCCGGCTGTCCTATAGTCTCTGAACTCGACACGGCAGACTTCGACCTTGACTCCTACATCGCCGGATTCGACGGCGTGCAGACAGTCGTGTTCGCCGGAGGAATATCTCCGCGTCTTGAAGGCGAGGAACTTGGAACGAAGATTCCCGGCTTCTTCGGAGGGGACAGGACTTCCATCGAACTTCCGCAGATTCAGAAGCAGGCCGTCAAGGCTCTTGCCGACAAGGGCAAAACGGTGATATTCATAAATTTCTCAGGCAGCGCAATCGCTTTCTCCGATGAGGACAAGGAATGCGCCGCGATTCTTCAGGTCTGGTATCCGGGCCAGGTCGGCGGAACTGCCATAGTTGACATTATGGTCGGAGACTGCAATCCATCGGGCAAACTGCCCGTCACCTTCTATGCCGGCGATTCGCAGCTTCCTGACTTCGAAGATTATTCTATGGCCGGCAGAACCTACCGCTATATGGAAGAGAAGCCTCTCTATCCATTCGGGTACGGTCTGAGCTACACGAAATTCAAGTACCGCAGGCCGAGGGTCAGAACCCTCGCGGACGGCACGAAGGCGCTTGTCGTGAAGGTGAAGAACGTCGGCAAGATGGCCGGCGACGAGATAGTGCAGATGTACGTCTCAAGGCCGGATGACGCTGAAGGTCCTGTCAGGACTCTCCGCGGGTTCAAGAGAGTGAGCCTGGAGGCCGGAAAATCCGCCAAGGTGGTCATCCCTCTGGACGGCGAGACTCTTGACTGGTGGAACCCGCAGACGCAGAGGATGGAAAGCGTTCCCGGAAAATACACGCTCCAGGTCGGCGGCTCGTCCGACGCTTCCGCACTCAGGACCGTGAAATACAAGGTGAAGAAGTGAAAAGTCTTTTGAACGGATGATATTGATCGTTGAAAGCGGCGCCACCAAGACAGACTGGTGTGCAGTCGCTCCCGGCAGAGAACCGGTCAGGGTGAAGACCGCCGGGATGAACCTGACCACGATGCCCGGGGAATCCGTCGGAAGGATTGTCGGCGAGGCCGCCGCTGCCTTGTGTGCGGCAGGCCTTTCCGGAATCGTGTCCGAGGTGCATTTCTATGCCGCAGGACTGATCGTGGAGGAAGACGGAAAGGTGCCTCCGCAGGCGGAAGTACTGGACTCCGTCCTCAGGGAGAATTTCCCGGAGGCCGTCTTTGAATATGCTTCCGACCTTCTCGGAGCGGCCCGTTCCGTCTGCGGTCACGGAAGCGGGGTGGCGGCCATACTCGGGACAGGTTCCAACAGCTGCCTCTACGACGGTGAAAGGATTGTCAGGAACGTCCGTTCGGCAGGCTTCATCCTCGGAGACGAAGGGGGAGGCGCCAGGCTTGGAAAACTGTTTATGGCCGATTTCCTCAAGGGACTCGTGCCGGAGCCTGTTTCCGGGGAGTTCGCACGCGATTTCAATGTCGATTACCTGACGGTCGTGCAGAACGTCTATCGCGGCGACGCTCCGTCAAGGTACCTCGGTTCGTTCGCTCCGTGGATCCTGGAACGCTACGGGTCCAGCGAATATGTCCGGAACCTCGTCGAAGGCAATTTCAGGGATTTCATCGAACGGTCCCTGAATCAGTACGACCTCGGTGCGTACCCGGTCGGGGTCGTCGGCGGGTTCGGCTATGCGAACCGCAGGATTCTCGTGAAGGTGGCCGAACCTTACGGGATAAGGTTCTCGGCAATCATTCCGAGTCCGCTCGACGGACTCGTAGAGTATCATTCATTATGAATTTAAGTTTCGCATGTGCGAAACACCTTATTTCCCGTCACTTCTGTGACGGAGCACATCCCCTTCCCGAGGAAGGGGATTTAGGGGAAGGGTAACGTGAGATGATT
>CAVHYF010000014.1:0-46148 GCA_963640265.1 bacterium
CAAAAACACTAACGATATGTCAACATCAATCAGAAGGATTCTTCTGGCCGGAGCCGTGGCCGTGATGGCGGCAGCGGTGGCCGCACCTGCGGCGGACGCCCAGAAGAAGAGCAAAGGAAAACAGGCCGCCGCTGTGCTTGACGGCACGGCGGTGAACGTCAATCCGGGAGTCGACAATCTGGGAGTCAAGGCGACCCCGGTCGAGGAAAAACTCAAGACACTGACCACACCCGGCCTTGAATATTCACCGACAAAGACCGTCTACCTCTACCCGATGGGGCAGAACGTGGACCAGGGCATCGTCGAGAACGGCGTGGCCATCACCGAAGGACCGAAAGTGTCCAACGGGCTGGAAGGCCCTGAGCAGGCTGCCAAGTGGGGCTTCGTCAACAATGTCACCGACAGCGCCAGAGTCGACATATTCCTGCCTGAGCATCCGAACGGGCAGATGATCGTCTCCTGCCCAGGCGGCGGATATGGCGGACTTTCCGTCTGGAACGAAGGTACTTACCTCGCCAAATGGATGAACGACAGGGGGATAGCCTGTGCCGTGGTGAAGTACCGCCTTCCTGACGGCCACCGTGAGGTGCCGCTTCAGGACGTACAGAACGCCTTCCGCTACTGCCGCCACCACGCTTCGGACTGGGGCGTGAAGCAGATCGGAGTCATCGGCTTTTCCGCCGGCGGACACCTTGCCAGCACCGTGACCACGATGTACACGGACTCGCTCACCCGCCCGGATTTCTCGGTTCTCATCTACCCTGTCATCCTGATGGACGAAAGCGCCACGCACAAAGGCACGGTAGAGAATCTTCTGGGCAGCGAGGCTTCGTGGAAAGAAAGGGAGAGCAAGCCGTTCCAGGAGTGGTACGACGGGCTTTCTGAATATTCAGACCTGCGCCGCGAGTACACTACCTGGCGCAGCGTCACGCCGACGACTCCGCCGACATTCATCGGAGTCAGCACCTACGACAAGACCGTGCCGGTGATCAGTTCCATCAAGTTCTACCAGGCTCTCGTCAAGAACAAAGTCTCTTCCGAACTCCACGTTTACCCTAAGGGTGGTCACGGATGGGGTTTCACAGACCTTGGCATAGGACTGGATCCGAAAGTCTGCAAGGACAACCTCGGTTCCTGCAGGGCTGAGTTCTCGGCTGCTCTTGAAAGATGGCTCGGCCAGCAGTTGGCCAGTCTTGACGGCAAGAAAGAAGCCCCGAAAGGTGGCAGCGAGAAGTTCCCGCTCACCCCTGACAAGGTCGTGTACCTCTACCCTGAAGGACAGAATGTCGACAAAGGCATCGAAGGGGTGACCCTTGGCCCCGGCGAATCCAACGGCATAGACAAGCCGGAGCAGGACAACGGCAGAGAACTCAAGTACACCGGCGACAGCGCCCGCTTCGAGCTGTACCTCGCGAAGAACCCTAACGGCAAGATGGTCATCATCTGTCCGGGCGGCTCGTACTGGGTCACCGCCTACACGCAGGAAGGCCGTTACGCCGCCGAGTGGCTCAACTCGCAGGGCATCAGCGCGGCAGTCGTGCATTACAGACTTCCATACGGCCACTGGAACGTGCCTCTGACCGACATCCAGAACGTGTTCCGCTACTGCCGTCACTACGCTGATGAATGGGGCGTGAAGCAGATCGGAGTGATGGGCTTCTCCGCCGGAGGACATCTCGCCGCCACGGTTTCGACCCAGTACATCGACGACATCACCAAGCCTGACTTCTCCGTTCTTGTCTATCCTGTCATCTCGTCCGAGCCGGGAGTCGGACACGAAGGCAGCTTCAACAACCTTATCGGCACCTATGGCAGATGGAACGACAGGAAGGGGAAAGACTTCGAGACCTGGACCGCCGACAAACGGACCTACGCATCCCTTCTGGAAAGATATTCACTGGACAAGCAGGTCAGCGCCGACACGCCGAAGACCTTCATCGTGTTCAGTTCCAACGACTACGGTGTCCCTCCGGAGAATGAGATCCGCTATTTCAACGCCCTCGTCAGGAACGGGGTGCCTTGCGAGATGCACGCCTTTCCGGGCGGTGTCCACGGCTACGGCTTCAGCAACCTGAAGTACCGCGACGACCCGCTTTATGAATATCGTGCCGATTTCCTCGCCGCGATGGCACGCTTCCTCAAGGAACTGTAGAATCGTGGCGGGCAAGCCACTGTAAAGATTGAACCGATCGATGACCTGGTACTGAGTTCAGCACCGGGTCATTTGTTTTTTTTAAAACTGATAGCCAAGCGGTTATCCGCCACAGGCTGCCTCTTGATTGTACGTCACGCATTATGGAGGCCGTGCCGGGATTGGATTAGGCCTATAGTGCTCCCGTCGCTGAAACCGGAGAAGCCGAACGGGGAGGCGGGCTCGAAACAATGAGAAGAGGGGAGTGCCGCGGCGGCGGCACCGGCAACACTTGGGATGTGATCAGTAATATTTACGATTATTTTTAAAGAATTATTGTTTTTCATAAATTTATTAATATATTTGCAAAAGTTGAGTTATACGAAAGCAAACAACAAAACATTATAAGATATGATTACCTGGTGGACATCACTTAGCACGATCATGCAGGTTCTGTGGGCTATCACCCTCTCTGCATCTTTGATTTTTGTCATTCAGACCGTTATGACCTTTCTTGGCATCGGCGGACAAGACTTCGACACCGATGTCGACGGAGGCTTCGACAGCAGTTTCAATGACGGCGCGTTCGACGCCGATCCTTCGATGAGCCTTCTGACCTTCCGCAACCTGGTCAATTTCTGCCTCGGTTTCGGCTGGACGGCGATTCTTCTTGGTGAAAGAATCAAGTCGACCGGCCTTCTGATCATCGTCTCCGTCATCGTGGGCGTGCTGCTTGTCGCGGCGGTGATGTGGATCTTCAAGTGGCTCAGCGGAATGCAGCAGACCGGCAACATCGACGTGCGCAGATCCGCGGTCGGCTGCGAAGGCAAGGTCTATCTCACCGTCCCCGGAGGCCGCGAAGGAGAGGGCAAGGTCCAGATCAGCATCAACAACGCCGTCAGGGAATATGACGCCGTCACCGACGGTGACACGATTCCGACGGGCAGGCCTATCAGAGTTACCGAAGTCATCAACGACTACACCCTTCTCGTCGAGGAACTCAACCCGACGATTATCTGAAAATATATTCACACTAAACCATTTGTTTTATGGAACTTTCATTGATCCTTATCATCGTCGCCGTCGTCTTCGTGACCTTCTCGGCGATTCTGAAGCGCTACCGCCGCTGCCCGTCCGACAAGGTGATGGTCATCTACGGTAAGACCGGCAAGAACAAGAGCGGCTCGATCTCATCGGCACGCTGCATCCACGGAGGCGCGGCCTTCATCTGGCCTGTGTTCCAGGACTATGCGTTCCTTGACCTCAAGCCTATCTCCATTGAGTGCAATCTTACGAACGCGCTTTCCAAGCAGAACATCCGCGTGGACGTGCCTTGCCGCTTCACGGTCGGCATCTCCACAGAGCCGGACAGCATGACCAACGCCGCCGAGCGTCTTCTCGGACTGTCCATCGACAACATCCAGAGCATCGCCACCGACATCCTGTTCGGTCAGCTCCGTCTGGTGATCGCCACGATGGAGATCGAGGAAATCAACTCCGACCGCGACAAGTTCCTCGTGGCCGTCAGCCAGAACGTCGAGGCCGAACTCCGCAAGATCGGTCTGAAACTCATCAACGTGAACGTTACCGACATCCGTGACGAGTCCGGCTACATCGAGGCCCTCGGTAAGGAAGCCGCCGCCAAGGCCATCAACGACGCCAAGAAGAGCGTCGCCGAGCAGAACCGCTACGGTGAGATCGGTAAGGCCGAGGCCGACAGGGACAAGGACATCCGTATCGCCGAGACCCAGAGAGACACTCGTATCAAGACGGCCGCCGCCAACGCTCTCGCCGTCCAGGGAGAGAACACCTCCAAGATCGACATCGCCAATTCCGACGCCGCGCGTCGTGAGAAAGAGGCCGAGGCTGCCCGCATAGCGGTCGCCGCTGAGAAGGTCCAGGCTGCGAAAGCCCTCCAGGAGGCTTACCAGAGCGAGCGCGACGCCGAGCTCGCCCGTGCCGAAAGAGAGAAGGCAACCCAGCAGGCCAACATCGTTGTTCCTGCCCAGGTCGACAAGGAGAAACTCATCATCGAGGCCGAGGCCGAGGCCGAGAAACTCCGCAGGACAGCGAAGGGAGAGGCCGACGCCATATTCGCAAAAATGGACGCCCAGGCCCGCGGTACGCTGGAGATCCTGTCCAAACAGGCCGAAGGTTTCAACGAGATGGTGCGCGCCGCCGGCGGAGATCCTCAGAAGGCCGTGCTTATGCTGATCGCCGACAAGCTGCCTGAACTCGTCAAGACCCAGGTAGAGGCTGTCAAGGGCATCAAGATCGACAAGGTTACCGTCTGGGACGGCAACGGCGGAAAGGACGGCAAGACTTCGACCGCGAACTTCATCTCCGGTCTTATGGGTTCAGTACCTCCTCTCCAGGACCTTTTCAATATGGCCGGAATGAATCTTCCTGAGTACCTCAAGGGCAAGGAGACCAAGCAGCCGGAAGAAGAAACCGTAGAAAATTAGGAATATGCCTATAGTGGTCAATGTCGATGTGATGCTCGCCCGTAGGAAGATGACTTCCTCCGAGCTGGCGGAGAAGATCGGGATTTCGCCTGTGAACCTGTCGATCCTCAAAACGGGAAAGGCGAGGGGAATCCGGTTCAGCACACTCGACGCTCTATGCAAGGCGTTTGACTGCCAGCCTGGAGATTTGCTGGAGTACAAGGAAAGTGTCGACTGATGATTCAAGGGATGGCCAGACGGCCATCCCTTTTTTTTTGTTTCCGAAGCCCTCTGCGGAAGATTCCGCGCATTGACGGTGAAAAGAATATTGCCGGACAATCGGTTATCATCACCGGTAACGGTACGGAATTCCAAGAAACGCCATTCAAGGGCGCATTCAGGATTCTTTTGCCGTGAACACGGCGAAGTTCCTGATCTGCGGTGTCGCTTTCGAATCGGACACCACAAGCCGGATTGCATCGAGAGTCTTAGGCTCGAACCTGTCGATATGCTTGTGACCGATGTTGGTGCCGGTCGCCAGCGTCTGCCATTCTCCGTTGGCTTTGCCCTGCACGGAATATTCAAGCACACGCTCTCCTTTTGCGATGTCTTCCTGAATCATCACCCTGTCTATCGAAACAGGTTCGCTGAACCTGATTGTAACCTTGTTCTTGTTGCCGGAGGCCGTCCTGAACGGTGTCCCGTATGTTTCTTTGATTGCTTTGCCGAACTCTTCAATGCGCTTGACATCCGCATCGGGCACCAGTCCGCGATTGTCGATGACTATTCCGAGCAGCGTGTTGGAGTTCCTGCCGACGCTCGTCTCGTATTTTTTCATCAGCTCGTCCAGCGTGAACATCATCGAGTCTTCGTCTGCGTGCCAGAACCAGCCGCCTTGGAACGAACTGTTCCAGCGCAGGGTGTAATCCGATTCGCCCGGACACCAGTATTCGGCGAACGGATCGCCGTTGAGTCCTTCTACTACGACAGTGCCGTCGGCCTTTGTAGTCGAGTCGGCCGTAGCCCAGCACGGATACGGTGCAACACCCTCTTCGTTTCCTACCCAGCGCACAAGATTCGGATATCCGTAAGGCCCCTGAAAGGCAATCGTGTTCGGCTGCAGTTTCTTCACGAGCGAAAGTACATCCGCCCCGCCCTTGTCGTGGGCAAGCACACCGCCGTCGAACCAGATTTCAAACAGTTCCCCGTAGTTGCTCCACAACTCTGTCAATTGCTTTTCGACCACCTTGTTGTACTCTTCCTGAGTTACCGGCGCGTCTTCAGCCAGTTTGTGCTCGCTCACGTGCAGGTAGCCGTTGGCGCTGGTGCTTGCATAGATGCCTGGCTTAATGCCGTATTTATGGCACGAAGCGATGAAGTCGGCCACAATGTCTCCCTTTCCGTCTTTCCAAGGCGAATTCTTTATGCTGTAGCCGTGCGCTTCGGTAGGCCACAGACTGAAACCGCTGCAATGCTTTGCGACAAGAACCGCGTATTTTGCGCCGAGTTTCTGTGCCGTTTCAAGCCATTGGTCCGTGTCCAGTTCGGTCGGATTGAAGATCGCAGGGTCCGGATGGGTGCCGTAATCGTTCCATAGATATTCCGGTTTGAACACAGGCATGTCGAAATGTATCAGCACTCCGATTTCACATTCCGCCCATTCGATCTGCTGTTGTGTCGGAATGACAATGTTTGCTGTAGTCTTGTCCTTCTCCGCTTGTGTGCAGGCCGATAATGCAATGGCAGTCAGCAAGGACAGAATTCTTGTAGCTTTCATATTCGTGTAAAATTATTGGTGGTGACAACTTGGTTCGTTTTCGGGTCGTTTGGCGTTCGGGCTGGAGTTTGTGCCGGCGTTTGGGCATGGATTCCTGTGAAAGCGAGGTATGATGCCATCAGGATAAGTGTTCTTCTCATCATCGTTTGATTATTTGTAAAGTGTTGTTCCTGCATTGTACCCGGCCGGCGGGTTCCGTGGCAATGCAAATTTAAGCAAAAAATCCTTTTCGCCGATGGTTACCGCTGCCATTTCATTGTTTTATCGCCTGTTTTTGCAAACATATTCGCTAAATTCTTGCAGATATTGAAAAATTATACATATATTTGCGAGGTTTTTGAATAAATATGCTCGAAAATGAAAGATAAGACTGAAAGGCACAAGGTCATCAGGGAAATAATCAGAGACCGCAAGGTGGCGAATCAGGAGGAACTCTCCAAGTATCTGGAGGAGCGTGGCCTTCACGTAGCCCAGGCAACCCTTTCCAGGGACATCCGTGAATTGATGATCACCAAGATCCACGACGGCAGCGGCTATTGCTACAGTCTCCCTCAGCCGGGAATGCTCCGCAATGTCGAACTCGACACCTCGATGACCTCGGAAAGCATTGAAAGCCTGGAGTTTTCCGGAGTTCTTGCCGTTCTCAAGACACGTCCCGGACACGCCGCAATGATTGCCTCCGTCGTTGACGGAACCCATCTGCGCGAGGTGATAGGTACGCTTGCCGGAGACGACACGGTACTGCTGGTGCTTCGTGACGGTTTCACACGCGATGACGCGGCGTCTTCACTAGGAGCCATATTCAAAGGACTCGACAAGAAAAGAGTAAATTAAGGGACAGTTCCCCAAAAAACGGACTTTACAAGAAATGACGCAACAGGATGAGTTGACAGTCGAGGTGGCTTCGGAGGAACACCTCATTTACGTCGATGAGATTCTTAAGACAATTGAAGACGCAGCCAAGGTAAGAGGCACCGGCATCGCGAAGAGAAAGCCGGAGTATGTGGCCCAGAAAATGAAGGAGGCCAAGGCTGTGATCGCTCTCAA
Source organism: bacterium (assembly GCA_963640265.1). Lineage (GTDB taxonomy): Bacteria > Bacteroidota > Bacteroidia > Bacteroidales > UBA932 > Cryptobacteroides. The sequence continues at coordinate 7,400 of CAVHYF010000014.1, forward strand.
AGGCAAGCGATTCGCCGGTTTCAGCTACATCGAAACCTGGGAACACAGACAGTATGTCACCACTTCAGGACTGATCGTGCATCCGGATTTCCGGGGCCTGGGTCTTGCCAAGCGCATCAAGGACCTGACTTTCACGCTTGCGCGCACCAGATGGCCGCACGCGAAGATATTCAGTCTCACCAGCGGCGCCGCCGTGATGACGATGAACACCCAGCTGGGGTACAAGCCGGTGACTTTTGCCAATTTGACCACTGATGAATCATTCTGGAAAGGCTGCGAGGGCTGCATCAACGTCGATGTGCTGAAACGCACCGACAGGAAGTACTGCATCTGCACTGGAATGCTGTTCGACCCGGAGGAACATCTGCCGGCCAAGATTCCTCAGGACGTGCTTGAAAGAATCAGAAAAATCGATGCATCGGAAAACGAAAAAAACAATTGATGAATATGGAAAAGAAGAAGGTAGTCGTCGCATTCAGCGGCGGACTTGACACATCATTCACAGTGATGTATTTGACCAGGGAAAAGGGATACGAGGTTTACGCCGCCTGCGCGAACACCGGCGGATTCAGCGAAGAACAGCTGAAGGACAACGAGAAGCACGCCTACGAACTTGGCGCCAAGGAATATGTCACCCTCGACGTGACGAAGGAATATTATGACAAGAGCCTTAAGTACATGATCTACGGCAATGTGCTGAGGAACGGGACCTATCCGATTTCGGTCTCTTCCGAGAGAATATTCCAGGCTATGGCCATCGCCCGTTACGCCAAGTCCATCGGGGCCGATGCCATCGCCCACGGCTCCACCGGAGCGGGCAACGACCAGGTCCGCTTCGACATGACCTTCCTCGTGATGGCTCCCGGCATCGAGATCATCACCCTGACCCGCGATATGGCGCTCACACGCCAGTTTGAGGTCGATTACCTCAATGAACACGGCTTCAAGGCTGATTTCAAGAAACTTAAATATTCCTACAACGTCGGCCTCTGGGGTACTTCCATCTGCGGTGGCGAGATTCTGGACTCCAAGCAGGGACTTCCGGAGTCGGCCTACCTCAAGCAGATCACGAAGGAAGGTTCCGAGACCGTAGAGATCGAGTTCAAGAACGGCGAGATTGCAGCCGTCAACGGTAAGGAATATTCAGACAAGGTGGCCGCAATCCAGGCCGTCGAGAACATCGCCGCGCCTTACGGAATCGGCCGCGACATGCACGTGGGTGACACCATCATCGGCATCAAGGGCCGCGTGGGCTTCGAGGCCGCCGCTCCTATGCTGATCATCGCCGCCCACAAGTTCCTCGAGAAATTCACCCTCAGCAAGTGGCAGCAGTACTGGAAGGACCAGGTGGCCAACTGGTACGGAATGTTCCTGCACGAGAGCCAGTACCTGGAGCCTGTGATGAGGGACATCGAGGCGATGCTCGAGAGCAGCCAGAGGAACGTGACCGGCAAGGTGACGATGGAACTCCGTCCGTGGTCGTTCTCGACAGTGGGCGTGGATTCTCCTTGCGACCTCGTCAAGACCAAGTTCGGCGAGTACGGCGAGATGCAGAAAGGCTGGACCAGCGAGGACGCAAAGGGCTTCATCAAGGTCAGCTCCACACCGCTGCGCGTTTATTACACGGCGCACAAGGACGAAGGTGAACAGCTTGAAAAAGAACTCTAGGAAATGTGTTATAATGAGTATATAAAGGTAGGAATCATCGGGGCCGCCGGCTACACCGCCGGCGAGCTCCTGAGGATTCTGGTGAACCATCCTGCCGTCAAGGTGGTCTTCGCCCAGAGCGGCAGCCACGCCGGCGAACCCGTCTGGTCGGCCCATCAGGACCTGATCGGCGAGACCGACCTGAAATTCAGCGCAGACGCTCCAGTCGAGCAGGTCGACGCGCTTTTCCTCTGCTCCGGCCACGGCAAGTCCAAAGGCTTTGTCCAGTCGCTTCCGGAGACCTACAAAGGAGCGATCATCGACCTCAGCAATGACTTCCGTCTTGCCGCAGACGCGGAGGATTTCGTCTATGGACTCCCGGAGGCCTTCCGTGAGAAAATCGTGAAGGCCAAGCACATAGCCAACCCTGGCTGTTTCGCGACATCCATCCAGCTGGCCTTGCTTCCGGCTGCAAAGGCCGACATCCTGCCTGAGGTCCACGTGACCGGAATCACCGGCTCGACCGGAGCGGGACAGGCCCCGTCGGAGACCACTCACTTCAGCTGGAGAGCCAACAACCTTTCCGTCTACAAGCCGTTCACCCACCAGCATCTCGGCGAGATAGGGGAGACCCTGCACACTCTCGCCCCGAGCTTCGGCGGCGAGCTGAACTTCGTGCCGGTGAGGGGCGACTTCCCGCGCGGCATCCTGGCCTCGGTCTATTTCGACTGCGACCTCAGCGAAGAGGAGGCTGTGGCTTTGTACAAGGACTACTACAAGGACGAGCCTTTCGTCCACGTCATCGACACCAATCCGGACCTCAAGATGGTGGTGAACACCAACAAGTGTGTGCTGAATGTCCGCAAGCACGGACGCAAGCTGCACGTGGTCAGCGTCATCGACAACCTTGTCAAGGGCGCTTCCGGCCAGGCGGTCGAGAACCTGAATCTTGTCTTCGGCCTTCCGGAAGACACCGGCCTCCATCTGAAGGCCACGCGTTTCTAGCCTCCGGACCGCGGGGCAATGGAAGGCAGTGACTGAAAAACAAAACAGACAATGAACTTATTCGACGTATATTCCCTCTTTGACGTGACTCCGGTCAAAGCGAAGGGTACCCGTATCTGGGACGACAAAGGACAGGAGTATCTTGACCTCTACGGAGGCCATGCGGTGATTTCGGTAGGCCACTGCCATCCGAAGTATGTCGCCGCCATCACCGACCAGCTCGGCAAGATCGGATTCTACTCCAACAGCGTGAAGAACCCTCTCCAGGTTGAACTGGCGAAGAAGATCGGAGAACTCTCCGGTCTGCAGGACTATTCCCTGTTCCTGATCAATTCGGGAGCGGAGGCCAACGAGAACGCTCTCAAACTCGCTTCCTTCCACACCGGCAAGGACAAGGTGATCGCGTTCAAGGGAGCCTTCCACGGAAGGACCTCGGGAGCCGTGGCCGTCACCGACAACCCTAAATACACCTCTCCGTTCAACTCGCACCACAATGTCGTCTTTCTGCCTCTCAATGACATAGAGGCCGTGAAGGCGGAAATCTCCAAAGGAGATGTGGCCGCGGTGATCATCGAGGGCATCCAGGGAGTCGGCGGCATCGTGATCCCTGACGACCAGTTCCTTCGCGACCTGCGTCAGGTGACCAAAGAGACCGGCGTGGTGCTTATCCTCGACGAAATCCAGAGCGGTTACGGCCGCAGCGGCCGGTTCTTCGCCCACCAGTGGGCCGGAATCGTGCCTGACATCGTCACGATGGCCAAGGGAATGGCCAACGGATTCCCGATCGGCGGAGTTCTGATCTCGCCTGAGTTCGAGGCCACCAAGGGAATGCTCGGCACCACATTCGGCGGCAATTATCTCGCTATGGCAGCCGCCAACGCGGTCGCAGACATATTCAAGGAAGAAAACCTTGTGCAGAACGCCTGCGAGGTCGGCGAGTACCTCAAGGCTTCGATTCCTGTTTCGCCGAGGATCAAGGAGGTGCGCGGCCGCGGGCTTATGGTCGGCATCGAGTTCAACGAGCCGATCGCTGAGATCAGAGGCCGTCTGCTTTATGAGAAGCACGTGTTCACAGGCGTGTCCGGCAAGAACATGATCCGTCTTCTCGCCCCGCTGACGCTGACCAAGGCCGACGTCGACATATTCATAAACGCATTGAAAGAGGTATTGTAGAAATTGAAGGAGGTATTGTAGATTATGAGAAGTTTTTTCCACGTAAGTGACATAGGCGACCTTGGAAAGGCGCTTGAAGAGGCGAAGCAGGTCAAGGCGACTCCGTTCGCCTGGCAGGAACTGGGCAGGAACAAGACCATCATCCTGATTTTCTTCAACAGCAGCCTGCGCACCAGGCTCAGCAGCCAGAAGGCGGCGATGAACCTCGGGATGAACTCAATCGTGCTGAACGTCAACGGCGACAGCTGGAAGCTCGAGACCGAGATGGGAGTCATTATGGACGGCGACAAGCCTGAGCATCTGCGCGAGGCCATCCCTGTCATCGGCAGTTACTGCGACCTTATCGGAGTCCGCTCGTTCGCGGGTCTGAAAGACAAGGAGTTCGACTACAACGAGACGATTCTCCGTCAGTTCATCGAGTACTCCGGCAAGCCTGTCATCAGCCTCGAATCGGCCACCGTGCATCCTTGCCAGGCCTTCGCGGACCTCATCACGATCAATGAATATAAGACCGTGGCCCGTCCGAAGGTGGTCCTGACCTGGGCCCCTCATCCTCGCGCGCTGCCTCAGGCCGTGCCTAACTCCTTCGCGGAGTGGATGAACGCCGCTGATGTGGACTTCGTCATCACCCAGCCTGAAGGCTATGAACTGGACCCTCGTTTCGTCGGGAACGCCCGCGTCGAGTACGACCAGATGAAAGCCTTCGAGGGGGCTGACTTCATCTATGCGAAGAACTGGTCCTCAGTCTCGCACTACGGCCGGATCCTCAGCCAGGACCGCGCCTGGACCGTCGGTGCGAAGCAGATGGCGGTCACCAACAACGCCTACTTCATGCACTGCCTGCCGGTGCGCAGGAATATGATCGTGACCGACGAGGTCATCGATTCGCCCCGCAGCATCGTGATCCCTGAGGCCGCCAACCGTGTAGTTTCCGCCCAGGTCGTGATGAAGAGGATGCTTGAGGATCTTAAATAGGACACCAATGATAAAGGAATCTCTGAACATTATAAAGGTCGGAGGCGCCATTGTGGAGAAGGAAGAGTCTCTCCAGGCGCTTCTGATGTCGTTCTCGTCTCTCAAGGGCAAGAAGATTCTTGTCCACGGAGGCGGAAAGATCGCCACCGAGGTGGCCGGGAAACTGGGAGTCGAGACCCAGATGATCGACGGCCGCAGAATCACCAGCGCCGAGATGCTCAAGGTCGTGACTATGGTCTACGGAGGTCTTGTCAACAAGAACCTCGTCGCCCGCCTCCAGGCTCTCGGAATCAACGCCATCGGACTCACAGGAGCCGACCTTAATCTCATAATGAGCGTCCGCAGGCCTGTCCGGCCGATCAATTTCGGTTTTGTCGGCGATGTCAAGTACGTCAACGCCAAGGCTTTGGAGTCCCTTCTTGAGGTGGGGGCGGTGCCGGTTCTTGCTCCGCTCACCCACGACAAGGAAGGCACTATGCTGAACACCAACGCCGACACGATCGCTTCGTCGGTCGCCCGCGCCCTGGCCTCGGTCTATGACGTGACTCTGACTTTCTGCTCGTCCACTCCGGGCGTGATGAAAGACCTGAATGATCCTTCGAGCGTCATCCCGACGATCACCAGTTCGGATTTCGAGCCGATGGTCGCTGACGGAACGATCTCCGAGGGAATGATCCCGAAACTCCAGAACGCCTTCGAGGCCATCAATTCCGGAGTGTCGAAAGTCGTGATAACCTCGGCTTCGGCTCTTTCTGGAGGCACGACCATAATGGCCGATCCTGAAACTGACGACTGAGGTCGGTCAAGATATTCTTTGAACTATAGTTCCAAGCGATAGCTGTTGGAAAGGAAAGCAAAGCAAAGCCAAAGGCTTCTTTTTCGGGATTTTGGCCGCGGTCAGTTACGGCGTTAATCCTTTGGGCGCCAAATATCTTTACGATGAGGAACTCAATGTCGAGTCCGTGCTGTTTTACCGGTGCGGGCTCGCGTTCGTGATCATAGCCGGGATTATGGCGGTGAAGTAGAGCCTCTGTGTGCTGATGGTCTGCGCCCTGTCCATCGTGGCCTTTTCGTTCACTTCACCCGAGCGTCACCTTATGCCGCTTGTCACGGCCCGCGAATGGGAATTCGCCCTGATGCTGGCCATAGTGCCGAGCGTGATATCCCTCGTCGGTGGCACGCACTTTGATTGTAATTCTCTCCGGTTTGTTTTAATCTGGAATTATTATGAAATCACTGCTTACATCATTGTGCCTGCTGTTGCTGACAGTGACCGCAGGATTCGCGCAGACGGAAAAGCGCATATACACTTCATCTGAAAAGGTGGCCATAGAAAGGACCCGTGTCAAGACAGACTCCACGCTTGCGGTGAAAGCCAAGGCAGACGCCAAGGCTCTGAAGGCGCTCCAGAAAAGGCTTCAGCAGGAGCAGGACTCGATAGCCTACGCCAATGCGGTCAAGGCTCTGGATTCTCTGGATTTCGTTCTGGAGGCGGACAAGCTGGTGTTCAAGTACGGCAATCTGGCATTCGTCCAGAGCACCACGAACTTCATTTCCCTTTACGATGACTGCGCCGTCGTGCAGGTCGCTCCTTATAACGGTGGCGGCCCGAACGGTGTCGGAGGAATTACGCTTGACGGCCGTGCATCCAATATAAAGGTCCGCACCAGCAAGAAGGGGGTGATCACTTACACGATGAATGTCCAGGGAGCCGCGATTTCCGCGCGCATCACCATCACCTTGCCAAAGGGCACCAACACGGCTACGGCGGTCATCGAGCCGATGTTCAACTCCAACAGGATCACTCTCAGCGGCCAGATCTACCCTAGCTCCGAGTCGAGAGTGTTCAAGGGAACGTCGATTTGAAATTTTTTGTAAAAAAACATCAAAAAAATTTGCATAGACGGGTTTTTGTTGTACCTTTGCAATCCCGAAAGGACAACCACTCTATGATGGTTGATAAATTCCTCAATAGCTCAGTTGGTTAGAGCACCTGACTGTTAATCAGGGGGTCGTAGGTTCAAGTCCTACTTGAGGAGCAAAAGCGGACAAATTGTCAGAAATGACGGTTTGTCCGTTTTCTTTTTGTATTCACATCCGCTTGCTTTTGCCGTCAACTTTTGCGCTGTTAAACGAAATAATCTTAAATTTGTGGATTGAATAACCATTTGCACGATATCATAATGAAAAGATTCCTTTACCTTCTGGCTTGTATGCTGGTCTGCAGCAATCTTGTCGCAGATGACCACACGAAGTTCGTGAACGCTTTCATCGGCACCCAGACCGATGACACAGGTGCTCTTGCGGGTGCCACATTCCCCGGTGCCTGTGTGCCGTTCGGAAATGTCCAGCTCTGCCCTGACACAAGGTATTTTGTCTCCTGGGACCCTTGTTCCGGCTACGACTACAGCAAGGACAAGATCTTCGGTTTCACCCACACTCACCTCAGCGGAACCGGTGCAACCGATCTGATAGACATCTCGATTATGCCGACCGACCTTGAAACTTTGCCGGACTTTTCGGAAGGCAATGAATATTCACAGACTTTTTCCCACTCCGAGGAGGGCGCCGAACCCGGTTATTATTGGGTGAATCTGAAGGAAACCGGCGTCAAGGCTGAACTCACCGCCACAGCCCACACGGGAATCCACCGCTACACTTTCCCGGCAGGCCGGAGCCAGAACTTCATTTTTGACCTTACAAAGCAGATACACGATGATGACCACATTCTGCAAAGCCAGATTCGTTTCGTCGACAACCACACCATTGAAGGCTACCGTCTGATACGGGGATGGGTGAGAATGCGCAGAGTTTATTTTCGCGCCGAATTCTCGAAGCCTTTCGCCAGCCACACGGTTTACAATGACACATTCAATATGTACGGTGCCAAGGTGGCCAATGGCGACCAGCTGCGTGCTATGCTCCATTTCGACAACAAAGATCAGCAGATAATCGTCAAGGTCGCAATATCCGCTGTTGACGGAGAAGGCGCTCGCAGGAATTTCAATGCTGAATGCACTTCGTGGAATTTTGATGAATACCGCAGCGCAGCCCACGACATCTGGGAAAAGCAGCTTTCGGCAATCGATGTGACCGGAAACGATGTGGACAAGACAATCTTCTACACCGGGCTTTACCATACGATGATCCAACCTAACGTGATAAGTGACGTTGACGGGCGTTATGTCACCACGACCTTTGAAATCAAACAATTGCCGGCAGGCAGGAAGTATTATTCCACCTTCTCGCTCTGGGACACTTTCCGTGCCGCCCATCCTCTGTACAATCTGCTGTACCCGGAACTTACTGCCGACATGATCAATGCGATGATTCTGCATCAGGAAGATTACGGCTATCTGCCGATCTGGGACCTCTGGGGACAGGACAACTACTGTATGATAGGCAACCATTCGATGCCGGTGATTTCACGCGCCATTCTCACAGGCATACCTGGCATCGATGTGGAAAGGGCTTACAAGGCGATGGTGGAGAGCTCGACCACTTCGCACAAGAATTCACCGTTCGAGGTCTGGGAAAAGTACGGCTATATGCCCGAACCGATCCAGACACAGTCTGTGTCCATCACTCTCGAACAGGCTTTCGATGACTGGTGCGTGTATGCGGTTGCGAAAAAACTCGGCAAGACGGCGGACGCTGAGCGGTTCTACAAGCGTTCCGAATTCTACCGCAATCTTTGGGATCCTACCGTAGGATTCTTCGCTCCTAAAGATGCCGAAGGCAATTTCATGCGCCCGTTTGACCCATTCAAATACGGAGCCAACGGCGGTTATGCTTTCACCGAGGGCAATGCCTGGCAGTATATGTGGTTTGTACCGCAGAATCCTCAGGCACTCATCGACCTGCTGGGCGGAGAAGAAGGTTTTGTCAGGAAACTGGACGAGAACTTCACAGTTGTGAACACTGAGGCCAAGCGCAATCATAATGCGTCCGGATTCATCGGCCAGTATGCCCACGGAAACGAGCCTTCCCATCACACGGTCTATCTCTACAATTTTGCGAACCGGCCGTGGCGCACGCAGGAACTCGTGAACGAAGTCCGCGAGAAATTCTACAACGAAAAGCCTTACGGCTACGCCGGCAATGACGACTGCGGCCAGATGTCCTCCTGGTACATATTCTCAACTCTAGGGTTCTATCCTTTCAACGCCGGCAGCGACGAGTTCGTGATCGGGTCGCCGCATTTTACGGAAGCCGTGATTCATCTTCCGGGAGACAAGACGCTCACTGTCAAGGCTCCGCGCAAATCCGCCGATGCAATCTATGTGAAATCAGTTAAGCTCAACGGCAAGGAACTCAAAGACTTGAAGTTCACCCAGCAGGACATAATCAACGGAGGTGTGCTCGAGTTCAGGATGAGCAGGAAGAAATAGACAAGACCATACCTCTATGGAAAGACAATCGTTTCTCAAAGAACTGGAGGGCGACATACTCCCTTTCTGGATGGACAGGATGACCGATCCGAAGGGTGGCTTCTACGGAAGGATCGACGGCGAAGGCAACCTCGTTCCCGGTGCCGAGAAGGGCGCCATACTCAACGCCCGCATCCTCTGGACATTCTCCTCGGCCTACAGAGTCCTCGGCAAGACAGCATACCTTGACACGGCCGACAGGGCTTTTGCGGAAATCCGCGACCGTTTCACCGACAATGAGTTCGGCGGCCTCTACTGGAGCATTGGCGCGGACGGCAGGCCGAAGGACACGAAGAAGCAGTTCTACGCGATAGCCTTCGCCATCTACGGACTTTCTGAATATTCAAGGGCGACAGGCAGCGCTGAGGCCCTGGAACTCGCCAAGTCATTCTACCGCTGCATCGAGGAGCATAGTTTCGACTCTGCCGGCATCGGGTACATCGAGGCCTGCACCCGGGAGTGGGGAGCGATCGAGGATATGCGCCTTTCCGACAAGGACCAGAACGATTCGAAGACGATGAACACGCATCTGCACATTCTGGAGGGCTACACGGGCCTTTACAGGGTGTGGAAGGACGATGTTCTCGGAGAACGGCTCAAAGGGCTCGTCAGGATATTCATAGACAGAATCATTCGTCCGGACGGACATCTCGGACTCTTCTTCGGCGACGACTGGACTCCGCATTCCACCGCGGTTTCCTACGGACACGACATCGAGACTTCGTGGCTGCTCGACGAGGCGGCAGAAGTGTTGGGTGACAGCGAACTGGCCGCGGAAGTGAAGGCCGTGTGCGCCAAGGTCGCAGCCGCCGCGATGGAAGGTTTCACCGCCGGCGGAGGGATGATTTACGAATATGACCCCGCGACTTCAGCGCGTGACGCCGACCGGCACTGGTGGGTGCAGGCTGAGACGGTTGTCGGCTGCCTGAACCAGTACCGGAATACCGGCGAGGTCAAATGGCTGGAAGCAGCCGGGAATGAATGGGACTTCATCCGCAAGTACATAATCTGTCCCGAAGGGGAGTGGTACTGGAGCCTCCGCGCCGACGGCACCCCTGACAGAGAGGACGACCGTGCCGGCTTCTGGAAATGCCCTTACCACAACGGCCGGATGTGTCTTGAAGCGATCGAGCGAATATAATATCCCTTGATAATACAAACAGTTCAGAATGATATTTATCGGTAATATTCTCTGGCTTGTCTTGGGAGGTCTCCTTGTCTCTATCTTCTATTTAGCGCAGCGCCACCGTTTACCTCGGTTCACGAGTTATTTGACAATGTCAATCTCTCCGCTTATTGACCCCACGCTTTCAGTAATGACAGCCTCGCGGTAATCCTCCCCTATAAGGCGAAGTTTTACATTCCTGGCTTTTACAAGTTCCACATTGCCGAAAAACATTCCCCAAGACGGGAAGGCCTTCCACTCATTGGTGGACCGCTTTGCCGGGTCTGGATCAATTACGCCCTGGAACTCGAAATCGCAGTTCCTGAGCAGTACACGATCGGAAGCAGCACTGCCTCTGCTCTTGACGGAAAGTGCATGGTCTGTAACACCTGCGGCTTTGATGTTCTTCAATGCAATGCTTCCGAGATGAGTTTCATCGTACATCGTAACCGACAGAACGGTAAGGACTTTGCTCACATTGCAATTCTTGATTGTTATCCTGTCGACCAGGCCCGGCGCTTTCCCCCAGGCACCCGGTTCGATGTTGAACGCAGCGATGGTTGCGGTCCGATGCGAAGTTATATGGTTGAATTTGCCCGGCCCGTACACCTCACAGTCATTGAACACGACATCGGTTGAAGGCTGAAGCAGTCTCACCCCATTGCAGGAAGAGTTCATCCTGCAATGCTCAACACGCATCCGATCCCAATAGCCGCCGCCGAATGCATCATCACCGGTGCTGATGTCGCAGTCTTTTACCGATATGTTGCGTACTCCGCGCAGATGTATTCCATCCCAGCCTCCTTCAATGACGAGATCGGCAAAAGTGGAATTCTCCATCTCATAGCCAAGGAATGCATAGTTTGAAGCGTTGCGCACCTTAAAGCCTTCAAACTTTATGTTCCTGCAGTCTGCGAACAGGATCCCGTGAGGGCCGCGCATACTCTCTTCTCCCATAGGATTCCGCACATTGTTGCCGTCTATGGTTCCCGGCCCCTCAATCCCGGCGCGCTCGATGCCAACGCCGAAAACAAGTGCCTGAGACCAGACAGGGTCGGAAGCGCAATTGCTGTTCCGCGTTCCTTGACCGGTGTCGTATCTGCTTAAATCTGCGGAAGTTACAAGAGGAGAGTAATCTTCGACACGCGAAGAACCTTTTATCGCGCTGCCAGATTCAAGTTTCAGCGTGACTCCGCTTTTCAAGAATATGCTCCCGGAGGTGAAGGTGCCGCCCGTCACGGTGACCACCCCGCCGCCTTTGGCTGCGCAATCCTCTATCGCCCTGTTGATTGCCGGCGCATTGTTTACCGTCGTGTCGTCAGGAACTGCTCCGAACGACATTATGCTCACTACTACAGAAAGAATTATATTCATACTTAACTATCGCAAGTAACTAAATGCATGTGGCAAAGTACCTTATCTCACGTTACCCCCCTCCCTGAATCCCTCCCCTCGGGGGAGGGGATGTGCTTCGCACACCCCGGAGGGCCTCCCTCCGTCACGACCGTGACGGGAAATAAGGTGTTTCGCGCATACGAAACTTAAATATTCATATTAAACAGTGATTATCTTAATCAGTTCCAAAGTTAGTGATTTTTGCCGTGCAATCATAATGTTTCCGCAAATCACCTCCGGAAAATCCGGACAGGGTACCACCTTGGCGAAATTCTTGTTTAAACGAATAAAGTTTTGGATATCGACAGATTAAGCGTAAATTTGTCATCTTGTAATCCTCGGAACATTCGGAGTCGCAAAGGCTTATCCGGGGACAATTGAAAGTAGTGTATCAGAATTATGAAAAAGTTTTTCAACCTTGCAACGATTGCGCTGGCCGCATCGGCGGCTCTTGCCGCCTGCAACAAAGAACAGCCGGAAGAAGTAAAGACCATAGATCCAACCGGCATTGTGCTGATTTCAGTTCCCGAGCAGATTTCCGCAGGAGACTCCATAGCGATTTGCCTCAGGGTCAACCCGTCCACAGCCCTGCTCACAAAAGAAAACCTCACCCTGGACTGTCTCAGTGCCCAGGTCTATGATGTGCAGATCAGCGAATCAGAGAAGAAGTACCTCGGAATCGGCGCCGAAACAAAGGCCGGAATCGGGACCGGATCGCAGGTGGCGGAAAAAACATCCATCCCGTACACCGGAAACACGGACAATTACTCAATCTCAAGCGTCGTCCCGGACTCGCTCGATAGCGAAGCACTTGAAGGGCAGTACATCGTGACGATTAAGGCGCAGAATGAGAGGAACATAATCGACCGTTCCTCCCTGGCTCTCGTCTGCAATTTCACCGATGAGAACGGAGACGCCGCCTGCGTCTCAAGCAACACCTTCACCCTGACCCAGTTTCCGCAGCCGGTTGATGCAATCTTCGCCTGGTCTCCTCAGTCAGTAAGCCTCCATTCCGGCAATATTAATCCGACCAAGGACACCTGCTTCATAAAGAACGACACCATAAACGCCGCCAAGTGGTACCTCTACGCCCGCACTTACAAGAATGCCGCCACCGGTGTCACGATTCAGTACGACTTCGACAAGTACATCAGCAGCGTGAAGGTTCGGCTTGAGCGGGATTCCGATGAGATTGCCTGCAATCAGACGAATACCGACTTCGATGGAGTATATTCAGGAATGATGAATGAAATGTACGCCGCCATTCCCGACATCGCGAATGAGCCGTTCAAGACCCTCTTCGAGCAAGGTTCCGACAAAAAATATGAGACCTTTACAAACCAGCTCATCGTGACTGACATATTCGGGCATTCGGGAATATGGTCGCAGGATCTCAACTTCGTCATTCCATATCAGCTCATCTTCCGGCTCGATGTTCCCGAGGATGTCGTCACCGGCAAATACAATGTTGTGGACAAGTTCAAGACATTCTCTGAATATGGCATCGATGCCGAATTGATGACAAGGTATCCAAGCCTGAACACCTCGAGCGGAGAGATGACCAATATGCGAGGATTGAATTTCTTCTTTTCCGGACGCAACCGTGAGGACGGATTCGGTCTTGACGGAGTGAATGCGGCTGGCGCGGCATCAATAAAAGCCGACCTGTTGTGCAGCAGAATCTACGGCTACTGGTACGCAAAAGGTCCCGGCTCCAACCTGATGTCCTCATCTCTCACGCACTACATCAACATTGTCGAGAGACTCGAACCGGCAAAATAAACTAACTTAACATTCACGGCCTGAAGCTGTATGCGCGGAGAATGCGATATTGTAGATGGAGGAGCCGTGAGATGTGAGATGTGAGATAAAACGCGGAATCGGCAAGGTAAAAGTAACCGGAAGGTGTAATGGCGTCTTTGATTGAAAGATATATTTCCTACGTCAAGAATGTCCGCAGGTATTCTGCCAGGACCGGGGAGGTGTATTCGGATGTGCTGCGGCGCTTTGCTGAAAGCGTTGACGCGGCGGACGACGCCCTGCTGCTGGAGTCGCTGGTCCCGCAGGTCATCAGAGGCTACGAAGTGCAGCTTCTGGACGGAATGAAAGAGTGTCCCCGGACAGTCAACCTGCACCTGTCGGTGATCTCGGGATTCTGCAGATGGCTGGTGAAGGAAGGCCTGCTGCAGAGCAACCCGGTCAGGATTCTGACCAGACCAAAGGTCGAAAAGCGGCTTCCGTCCTTCTGCAGGGAAGAATCGATGAATGAATATTTCTCCTCGACGGAAAGCGACGCCTCCGAAGAAACCCTCGCCCTTATCATAGGACACGACCGGACATCCGAGCAGGCATATTCAAGAAGACTCTCGAGACTCATCATTTCCATTCTCTACAACACCGGCATCCGCCGCGCCGAACTGATCGGACTGCGGATAGGGGACGTCGATTTCGGCCGCAGCACGATGAAAGTCAGGGGAAAAGGCGACAAGGTGAGAGAAATTCCGCTGATTTCTTCGTTATGTGAAGAAATATCCCTATATTTACAATCGGTTGAAACGATGGAAGGACGCAAAAGGTCCGCGGATGAACCGCTTGCAGTGACGCCGAAGGGCTCGAAGCTCTATCCGATGTTCATTGAAAGGGTAACGAAAAGCAGCCTGGGACAGGTCGGGAGCATCACCGGGAGAAAGTCTCCCCACGTATTGAGGCATTCACTGGCCACCGGCCTTCTGGACGAAGGGGCCGACCTCAATTCCATAAAGGAACTCCTGGGCCACTCCTCGCTGGCGGCGACGCAGGTCTATACGCACAATTCCATCGAGAAACTCAAAAAAGTTTATGTTAACGCCCATCCTCGGGCAAAAAGCGGAGGTAAAAATGGAGATTAGAGTAAAATCCCTGAAGTTCGACGCAGACCAGAAACTGCTCGACTATGTAGAGAAGAAGGTCTCGAAACTTTCCAGATTCAGCGACCATCTTGAAGGACTTGATGTCACTTTATCTTTGCTCAAAGAGCCGGACAACAAGAATGTCAAGATCCAGACGAGGGCCTACGGCCAGGATCTTGTCATCGAGAGGAACTCAACCTCGTTCGAAGATGCCGTGAGCGCCGCTGTCGATCTGATGAAAGAGAAGATTGTAAGGACAAAGGAAAAGGCTTTTGAAGCATAATGAAAAGATTTAGACTGCTTTTGGGACTGGTTTTGGCGGCCGCAACGGTCGCCTGCGGTCAGCAGAAGAATGTTGGAAGACAGGCCGCCGGAAAAGGCGGGCCTGTCTTTCTTGATGAAACGAAAACCATAGACGAGAGGGTCGAGGACGCTCTGTCAAGGATGACCACCGAGGAGAAGGTGGCGATTCTGCACGCCCAGTCGAAGTTCAGCTCCGCCGGCGTGCCTCGCCTCGGAATCCCTGAGATCTGGACCAGCGACGGCCCTCACGGCATCCGTGCCGAAGTGCAGTGGGACAAGTGGTCCCAGGCCGGCTGGACGAACGACTCCTGCACGGCTTTCCCTGCTCTGACGGCCCTTGCGGCCTCCTGGAATCCCGAACTTTCAGCCCTCTACGGCAAAAGCGTCGGCGAGGAAGCCCGCTACCGCAAGAAGGACGTTCTGCTCGGCCCCGGAGTCAACATCTGCCGCACCCCTCTCAACGGAAGAAGCTTTGAATATTTCGGCGAGGATCCGTACCTGACCAGCAGGATGGTCGTGCCGTACGTGAAGGGAGTGCAGAGCAACGGAGTGGCTTCCTGCGTGAAGCACTATGCCCTGAACAATCAGGAAATCAACAGGTTCACGACCAATGTGAGTGTCGATGACAGGACTCTTTACGAGATCTACCTTCCGGCTTTCAAGGCCGCCGTCCAGGAAGGCGGGGCCTGGGCCATAATGGGTTCCTACAACCTGTACAAGAACCAGTGGTGCTGCCAAAACGAGTACACGCTGAACAACATCCTGAAAGGCGAGTGGGGTTTCGACGGAGTGGTCGTCACCGACTGGGGCGGAGCGCACGACACGGACGCCGCAGCTGCCAACGGCCTCGACATGGAGTTCGGAACGTTCACCAACGGTCTGACCTGGTCCGCTTCCAACGCCTACGCTAATTACTATCTCTCAGGACCTTATCTCAGAGGCATACAGAGCGGAAAGTACAGCGCCGAGGATCTTGACAACAAGGCCCGCAGGGTGCTGAAACTGATGTTCCGTACGGTTATGGACAGGAACCGTCCTTACGGTTCTTTCGTGTCTCCTGAACATATCGCCGCCGCGAGAAAGATAGGAGCTGAGAGCATCGTCCTTCTCAAGAACGATGGCGGTATGCTTCCTATAAAGGATGCGAAAAAGATTCTTGTAGTTGGCGAGAACGCCGTCAAGATGATGACGGTCGGCGGCGGAAGTTCTTCACTGAAAGTTAAATATGAAATTTCTCCTCTTGATGGAATCCGTGAGCGGTTCGCTGATGCGGAGGTGGTTTACGAGCGCGGCTATGTCGGTGACACCGGCGGCCAGTTCGACGGTGTGACGACCGGCCAGGACCTCAGCGAGACCCGTACGGCGGAGAAACTCATAGCCGACGCTGTGGCTGCGGCCAAGGATGCCGACTACGTCATCTTCGTCGGGGGTCTGAACAAGAGCGAAGGCCAGGACTGCGAAGGGGCGGACAGGGAATCCTATGAGCTGCCATATTCACAGAACGCCGTCATCGAGGCTCTCGCGGCGGCGACGAAGAGACTGGTGGTGGTCAACATCTCAGGCACGGCCGTGCAGATGCCGTGGGTGGATGAGGTCCCTGCCATCGTCCAGGACTGGTACCTCGGCAGCGAGGCGGGCCATTCCCTCGCCGACGTACTTTCGGGCGACGTCACTCCTTCCGGCAAGCTGCCGTTCACGATCGGCAAGACCCTCGCGGACTATCCTGTCCAGACTGAGGAGCAGTACCCGGGCATCCCTCGCAAGGACACTGTCAAGATGGGCAACAAGGACGTTGTCATCTACGACGAGACCTACTCGGAGGGCATATTCGTCGGCTACCGCTGGTTCGAGCGCAACACGATCGCTCCGACCTTCCCGTTCGGTTACGGCCTCAGCTACACCACTTTTGAATATGGTGACCTGAAGGTCGCAGGCTCCGTCGAGAAGGGGCTGAAGATCACAGTCCCTGTGACCAACACCGGCTCGGTTGCCGGCGCTGAGATCGTCCAGGTCTATGTCAGCGCACCTGAAAGCGCGGTAGAGCGTCCTGTGAAGGAACTCAAGGGCTTCGGCAAGATATTCCTTGAACCCGGACAGACCGGCGACGTGACCGTCACCCTGGACAAGGCCGCCATCAGCTATTTCGATGCCGCCAGGCACGACTGGGTGGCTGAAAAGGGCATCTATAAGGCTCTGGTGGGCGCGTCATCCGCCGACATCCGCAAAGAGGTCGAGTTCAAGTATTAGTATTTCTCCGATGGCCAAAGGTACTGTCAACGCCGACGCGCGGTGCGCGGAGATTCTTTCCGACATCAAGTCCGGAAAGTTCGCTCCCGTCTATCTTCTGATGGGTGACGAGGCGTACTACACCGACATTGTCTGCAACGCTGTCATCGAGAACGCTCTGGACGAGGCTTCGAGGGACTTCAACGAGACCGTCTGCTACGGCTCCGACGTGAACGCGGACACCGTGATAACCGCCGCAAGGCGTTTCCCGATGATGGCCGAGCGCCAGCTGGTCGTGGTGAAGGATGCCCAGGCTATGCGCGATCTCGAGCAGCTGGCGGTCTATTGCGAAGCGCCTCTCGATTCGACGGTGCTGGTGCTCCTGATGCGCGGAGCGTCTGCCGACAAGAGGAAATCTCTGTACAAGCAGGCCTTGAAGAACGGCGTCGTGCTGGAATCCAATGCGTTGAGGGACTATGAAATGCCATCCTGGATTTCTTCCTACTACACGAAGAGGGGTCTGGAGATCGCTCCCGATGCTGCGGCGCTGCTCGCTGAATATTCCGGTACGGACCTGAGCCGGATTGTTGCCGAGACCGACAAGCTGCTCAAGAATCTTCCTGAGGGCGCAAGACAGGTGACTTGTTCGGACATAGAGAAGAACGTCGGCATCAGCCGCGAGTTCAGTGTCTTCGAACTGACCAAGGAACTGTCTCTTCGCAACGGCGCCAAGGCTCTCAGAACTGCCGCCAGGATAGGCGAGGCTGCGAAGTTCGCTATGCCGATGGCCGTCAGCGCCTTGTACACGCATTTCGCCAGAATCCTGAAGTACGGCGCGCTTAAGGAAAAGAACCGTTATCCCGACAAGACCGCCATAGCTGCGGCCCTTCAGGGAGTGAATCCATATTTCTGGAAGGAATATGACACCGCGGTGGCCAACTACCCCGTACGCAAGGCCCTGGAAGTGATTTCCCTGCTTTGCGAATATGACTACAAAGGCAAGGGCGGGGAGGCCGGCGAGGCAACTCCGGGAGAACTGCTGGTCGAACTGACAGGCAAGATACTGAGTGTATAACTTATTTAATAATAATTAGTTACTATTATTGACTATGAGCGATTACATCATAGAATGCAAGGATGTCTGCAAGAACTTCGGAGAGAAGGTCGCGCTGGACAAGGTGAGCGTGAGTGTCCCGAAAGGCGGGATATTCGGTCTGCTCGGCCCTAACGGAGCCGGCAAAACCACGCTCATCCGCATCA
Source organism: bacterium (assembly GCA_963640265.1). GTDB lineage: Bacteria > Bacteroidota > Bacteroidia > Bacteroidales > UBA932 > Cryptobacteroides. The sequence goes on from CAVHYF010000014.1 coordinate 25,867, forward strand.
TCAACAGAATCACCATCCCCAACGGAGGCGAGGTCCTTTTCGACGGCCGTCCGATAACCCAGAGCGATGTCGAGAAGATCGGCTATCTGCCTGAGGAAAGGGGACTTTACCGCAAGATGGAGGTCGGAGAGCAGGCAATGTACCTCGCCCAGCTCAAGGGAATGAGCGCCGCGGCCGCCCGCAAGGGCTTGAAGGAATGGTTCGTCCGCTTCGGAATCCAGGACTGGTGGAAGAAGAAGGTCGAGGAACTCTCCAAAGGTATGGCCCAGAAGGTCCAGTTCATCACTACCGTAGTGCACAAGCCGTCTCTGATGATTCTGGACGAGCCGTTCTCGGGTTTCGACCCTGTCAACGCCGAGATCATCCGCAGGGAGATCCTCAGGCTGAAGGAAGAGGGGTCGACCATCATCCTTTCGACCCACAATATGGAGTCCGTCGAGGAACTCTGCGACAACATCGCCCTGATCAACAAGTCGCATCTCGTGATCACCGGAGGTGTGGATGAAATCCGCCACCGCTACGGCAACAACAACATCGAACTGGTCTACACCGGGGATGCGAAGGTAAATGATGCCGAAGGAATATTCAAAGTCCTCTCTGACGAGGACAACGCCGGCAGGCACACCGCCGTGCTGACTCTCGGTGAGGCTGTCTGCGGCAACGAGGCTCTCGCCGCCCTGCTGAAGCAGGACATCACGGTCAATTCATTCAAGGAACTCATCCCGAGGATGAACGACATATTCATCAAACTTGTGACTGAAGGAGTGTAAGGATATGAATTTCAGAATAATAAAGACTGTCATCGCCCGTGAGTACCTTACTAGGGTCAAGAAAAAGTCATTCCTTGTGACGACCATCATCGTGCCGATCGTCTTCGCTGCGGCGATGGTCGCCTTGGGCTTCATAATGTCCAGCACCAAGGAGAGGAAACAGAACGTGGCCGTCGTCGACCGTTCCGGCATCGTTATGAGCCATCTTGAGAACACCGACAGGGTCAGTTTCGAGGATTTCTCCACGCAGAACCCCGATTCGCTGAAAAACAACCTTGAGGCCATCGGAAAGGATGTGCTGGTCGTCGTCTCGCCGCTTGACACGGTCAAAAAAACGGTGAGCGTGCAGGCATATTCAAAAGATCCTTTGGGTGTTGATTTTTCGAGCCGCGTATCTTCTGAGGTCAACGAAGCTATCGAGGAATATCGTGTCCAGAGCTACGGCATCGAGAATCTTTCGCAGATTATGGACGATGTCCGCTCGGACGTGAGTCTGACGGAGTACACCTTGGACGATGAAGGCAATGAGACCGTTTCAGAGTCGGGAGTCTATATGTTGGTGTCGATGCTGCTCGGCATAATAATATGGATGTTCATAATGATGTTCGGAGGCCAGGTGATGTCCAGCGTCATCGAGGAGAAGACTAGCCGAGTGGTCGAGGTGCTGATCTCCTCGGTCAAGGCTATGGACCTGATGTTCGGCAAGATAGTCGGCGTCGCTCTTGTGGCTCTGACCCAGTTCTTCCTCTGGATTGTCCTGACGCTGCTTCTCGTGTACGGTGCCACAGCCATAGCGGGCGAGGATGTGATGAAGAACTTCTCCGCATCCAATCCCGAGATGATGGCCCAGACGATGGGAGTCTCCGCCGAGCAGATGGAGTCCATCACCGAAGTACTTCCAGTGGCCGGCCAGATGGCCGCCGACACTTCTGACCAGACTTCAGCCGGCGCAGCTGCGGTAGAGTCCGCCGAACAGACCGCTCCAAGCGGGATGTCCGTCGTCATCGGCACCTTGATGAACATCCCGTGGACGAAACTGGTCGTCTCGTTCCTCATATACTTCATTCTCGGTTACCTGCTCTACGCATCGCTGTTCGCCGCGGTGGGGTCGGCAGTCGAGAACGAAGGTGACGCCGCCCAGCTGCAGATGCCTATCACCATCCCGCTGATGATCGCCTATTTCATCATCCTGATGGCGTACCAGAATCCGGACAGCGGTGTCGTGGTCTGGGGATCGATGATTCCGTTCACTTCCCCGATCGTGATGCTGGCCCGCATCCCTTACGGTGTGCCTATGTGGCAGCTGGCTGTCTCTGTCGCCCTTCTGCTTGTTACATTCGTCGGCTGCGCCTGGCTGTCCGCGAAGATCTACAAGGTCGGCATCCTGATGTTCGGCAAGAAATCCACTTTCAAGGATCTGTGGAAGTGGCTGAAGATGAAATAGTCCGGGTCTTGCCTTGACTCAGGCGGCCGTCCTTGCCGGCTGGGCATATTCATATTGATGTTCATTAACCCTGTTAAGAAGAACTTTAACTCAAATATTCATGAAGACAAACCTGATCATTATTTTGCTGCTCTCGGGCTGCATAGGACTTCGGGCTCAGGAAAAGGTTCTTTCCTGGGAGATGGATCCAGTTGACGGTCACCGCACGGGAGTCGTGGCTTCCACAGCCTCCAATGTGAGCGAGGCGATGGGTACGGTAAGGGGCTGTACCTACTACGCTCCGAACGGCCGCAAATTCCGCAAAGGTACGGTTAAGAATGTCGCCAAGATAATGCTTGACGCCCAGCCGGCGATGGCTATGGTCAAGACCGTGATCGGCTATTCCACCCGTCCGATGACCGCAGGCCCTGACGACGCTCTCTGTGACTGGTACATCGATGAACTTATGCGCGCCGCAGCGGACAGCACCGGCAAGAAGGTCGACATCGGATTCGCCAACCGCGGAGGCGTGAGGATTGACATGCCGGGCGGCCCGGTTCTCTACGATGACATTATGTCGATGTTCCCGTTCAAGAACCACATCTGCTACGTCGCCCTCCGTGGACGTGACGTGCGCGCCCTCTTCGAGCAGATGGCCTCCACCGCCCCTCAGATCGTGGGCGGGGCCAAAATCGTCATCAAGGACCGCAAACTTGTCAGCGTGACGGTCGGTGATGAACCGCTCGACGATGACAAGCTCTACGGGGTCGCTACTCTTGACTTCCTGCTTGACGGAGGCGACAACTACAAGGTCGCGAAGAACGCCGAACAGGTCATCAAATGCGAAAGCTACCTCTACGACACTATGCTCGCCTATGTCAAAGGTCTGACGGCGGCCGGCAAGCCTGTGGAGTTCGAGCCGCGGCACTGGATCACAATTCAAAAATAAGGAGGAGGCATCAATATGAAAAAAATATTTATAGGAATATGTCTGCTCGCCTCTTTCCTGGCGACGGACGCGGCCGCACAGCGCCGCCTGACCATCATACACGTCAATGACACCCACAGCCATCTTGAGCCGGAAAGGTCCGGAGCGTTCATAGGACGCGGCGGGGCTATCGAGCGCGCCGCCTACCGTGACAGCGTCGTAAAGGCCGACGGGAAGCGCAACGTGCTTTTCCTGCACGCCGGCGACTTCAGCCAGGGTACATCCTACTTCTCCACCCTCGGCGGGGACATCGAGATTGACATCCTCAATGCTATGGGATACGACTGCGTCACTCTCGGCAACCACGAGTTCGACAACGGAGTCGATGAACTTGCGAGGCGGCTCTCGAACCTGAAGTGCCACGTGGTCTGCGCCAACTACGACTTCACGGGCCTTAAGCTTTCTGAATATGTCAGGCCGTATGTCATTCTGAAAAAGGCTGGTATGAAGATCGGCATCATCGGTCTGATGCCGAACATCACCAAGCTTGTGGCGAAGTCGGTTTCTGAAAAAATCAAGTCTTTCGACAACGCGGAGGTCGTCAACAAGTGGGCGGACTACCTTAAGAACGAGAAGAAGTGCGACTTCGTCATAGTGCTGAGCCACATCGGATTCACCGATGAGGAATATGTCGACCCGTACCTTGTCAGCCTTACCCGCAATGTGGACCTTGTGGTCGGCGGCCATTCACACACCTATCTTGACGAGGTCTACTACGGCAAGAATCTCGACGGCCAGCCTGTCCCGATTGTCCAGGACGGCGAGTGGGGTCTCAATGTAGGTAATATGAAAATCGGCCGGTAGCCCCGCTACTCGACCGGAACAGGGCGGAGATTGACGCTCTGGTAGAACGCCTGGGCCTCTTTGACCAGAGACTTCGCCAGGGAATCTGCCGGAGCTGCGGATCCGCCCTTTGTCACACCTGAACCATCTGCCGAACCGCTGCCGGGGAGATCGACCGGGGTCTCGGAGTGAGTCCACGGGGCGGTCAGCTCAACATCGAACTGCTGGATCCTGCGGACAGGGGAGAGGACTGTCAGGATGCCGTCGCTGTAGTAGCCGAGATCCTGGTAGGTGGCCATGAACGCCCTCTCGTTGTAGTCAGGAGAGAGGATGTCCTGCCCGTAGAACTTCGAGCCGTAGGAGAAGTGCAGCAGGGAGAACACGGTCGGCATCAGGTCGATCTGCGAGCAGAGTTTCCCGACGCGGCCCGGCTTGATGAAGCCCGGAGAGTAGATGATGGCCGGAATGTGGTATTTGTCCACAGGAATGCTCGTCTTGCCGGCGCTCGAGGCGCAGTGGTCGGCCACGATGACAAAGACGGTGTTGCCGAACCACGGCTTGCGGGACGCCTCGGCCAGGAACTGCCCGATGGCGTAGTCCGTGTACTTCACGGCCGCCGACCGGGATTTCATCTCGCCGTCGTAGGTGATCCTGCCTTCGGGGTAGGTGTAAGGCCGGTGGTTGCTGATCGTGAAGATTATCGAATGGAACGGCTTCCCAGTGGCCGCCTTCCTGTCGAAGTCATTGAGGGCCACCCTGTACGAATCCTCGTCGCAGGTCCCCCAGATGTTGCTGAAGATTATGTCCTCCTTCGGATAGGAGGCTTTGTCGATGATCTCGAAGCCGTTGCCCTGGAAGTAGGTCTGCATGTTGTCGAAATAACTGTCGCCGCCGTAGATGAAGGACGTGGTGTAGCCGTTCGCCCTCAGCACGGAACCGGTCGAGAACAGACCGGCGTTGCCCGGCCTCTTGATTATGCTCTCACCGGCGCTCGGCGGCAGGCAGAGGGTCAGTGCCTCGAGGCCGCGGACGGAACGGTTGCCGGCCGCATAGAGATTGTCGAACACAAGGCTCTTCTCCATCAGGGTGTCCAGGTTCGGGGTCAGTCCGTCCGTGTTGCCGTAGGCCGAAAGGAAGTCGGCGCTCAGGCTCTCCACGACGACCAGCACGATGTTCTTCCTGACGGCCGGCACGGAATCCTTTACGGCCCGGATCCCGGACCCGTCCTCGCCGCAGGTCTGGCCGCAGAGAGCCAGTTTTCCTGCCTGCGCCTCCTCCTGAGGAAGCATCCGGTAGAAACGGTCATATTCAAGAGTGCTGCTGCTGTAGGCTTCGAGGAAGTTCCAGCAGCCGTTGCACTGCAGTTCGGTGGCGTAGTTGTTGGCGCTCTGGAGGTTGCGGTAGCAGAAACGCAGGGAGGCCACGCTGCCTGCGAAGAGTGCGGCGTAGATGACCAGAGTCACAAGATACCTTGCGGCCCCGCCGTTGGTGGCCTCGCTGACATCCTTGCCCCTGAACAGTCTCCAGCTGATCAGCAAAGCCACGGCCAGCACCCCGAGGAAGAGAGGCACGATGGGGTAGGACTCCATTATGTTGCCGATCACCTCGTTGGTGTACACGAGATAGTCCACGGCGATGAAATTGTACCTGACTCCGAACTCGTTCCAGAACACGCATTCCGAGATCACGTTCAGAACCATCAGGAACACGTACAGCCCCATCAGGAACAGAATGAAGCACTTGCGCCAGTTTTTCCGGATGCCCGGAAGGAACAGCTTCAGGCACCAGCAGCCGAGCAGCAGGAGCGATAGACCGACCGCCACGGCAGGAACCACGGAGCCATATTCAGTGAATATGTTTGAAGGCAGCAGTGCGTAGACGGCGAAAGCGGCCAGCAGGGTGGTGATGATGACGCTGTAAGGCTTTCTGTACTTCGTGTCGTTGAGGGCGGCCGCGATGAGAGCCGCAGGGGCGAGCGCCACGATGGAGAATGTCACGTCGTTGACCAGTCCGAGCAGGAAGATCTTCAGCCACTCGGCCGCCGTGAAGTCAACCACGGTGGGAGGGACGAAAAGCAGGATGACCCTTGTGATGAGTCCGATCGCCGCAGAGAATGCGATGAACACCGGAGCGAAGTACCGGAACCAGTCGGTGACTTTCTTTCTGACATCAGTTCCCATAAATGAGGATGAAGTTTATGATTATCGGTGCGAAGTTAAGTATTTCCGATGATTATTGCTAAATTTGTCGGATTTTGGAAATAATGCTTTTGCAAATTTATTCACTCTGATGAAAAGATACTTACTTTGCGTCATCTTCTCGGCGCTCCTCATCTCCGCCATTCCGTCTGTGGCGCAGATCCGCGGATTCCGTCAGGAACAACTGAAAGAATGGGAATTCAGCAAGGACGGTTCCGACTGGCAGAACGTGACTGTGCCGCATTCCTACAACTCCGCGGACGGACATTCACCTTATTATTACCGCGGCGAGGCCACATACCGCTGTGACTTCAGGAGCGGAGACGTAAAGAACGACCATTTCCTCGTGTTCGAGGGAGCCGCGCAGGCCGCGGTCGTGAAGATCAACGGTGAACAGGTCGCCGCGCACAAGGGAGGCTACACGGCATTCGCCGTCAAGATCACCGATGCGATGAAGAAGGGCGTGAACAGGCTTGAGGTCGTCTGCGACAACACCGAGGACACAGAGATGATTCCGGTCACTTCCGACTTCAACAAGAACGGAGGTCTCCACAGTCCTGTCTGGCTGCTGGATATGGACGAAATCTACCTTTCTCCCGAAGAATACGGAATGTACAGGCTCCGCTGCGAGACTCCTACCGTGACTTCGAAGAAGGTGGAAACCAAAATCAAGGCCAAGATAGTGAACACGTCAAACAGGGACGCGGAGATTCTCGTCAGAGTTCAGCTGCTTGAAGCCAACGGCGCCCTGGGCTACCAGGCTGACAGGAAAGTCAGCGTGAACGCTTTCTCCGAATATGATTTCGACCACGATTTCCTTCTTTCCGGCCTGCATCTTTGGGACGGCGTGAAGGATCCTTACCTCTACACCGTCAGAGTGGAACTGTTCAAGGGCAAGAGGATGATGGACATCGCCGAGACGAAGATCGGCTACCGTACGTTCGAGATGGATCCTGACAGGGGATTCCTGCTCAACGGCCGTCCTTATCCTCTGCGCGGAGTGGCTATGCACCAGGATGCCGACGGAAAGGGTTCCGCGATGTCCGAGGCTGACTACCGCCGCGACTACAAAATCGTCAAGGAACTCGGCGCCAACTTTGTCCGCCTCGCGCACTATCCTCACAACGATATGGCTTTCAGGCTCTGCGACTCCCTCGGCATCATAGTGCAGACCGAGGTCCCGTGGGTGAACGTCTGCGGAGCCAATGCAAGGCAAAGCTACTTCAACAACATCCACCATCAGATGAAGGAGATGGTAGGCAATCTCTACAACCATCCTTCCATTGCGTTCTGGGGAATGTGGAACGAACTTGACACCTGGGGCAACAACAATGACTTGCAGGGACCTTTTGACGCCGGTCAGGTCCTTCGTGAAACGGAGAAGCTGTACAACTACACGAAGAAGCTTGACCCTTACCGCTTCGTCGGCTTCGCTGACTGCTCAAGGCTTGCGCGTGACGGTTACAGCAGCCTCAAGGGCGACTATTGCGCCCAGAACATCTACTACGGCTGGTACTGGGAGCCAAACAGGTTCGACGGCTTCACGGAGTCGATGAGGAAAGTCCGCCAGATGCGCGAAGGACCTTTATGCATCACTGAATATGGTGTCGGCATCAATCCGTTCTGCCACACGTGGGATGAAAGCCGCGCGGTAAGGAACAAGGAAGACGATTCCAAGCATTTCGAGGAGTACGGCAACAGGTTCCACGAGTCTTACGCCCGTCAGATCAAGGCGATGCCTTGGCTGAATTTCACTTCCGTCTGGGTGATGTTCGATTTCCCTGTAGCCAGCCGCGAGGAGGGCTATATGGATTCCGAGGACGGAGAGAAGTTCACTAAGAACAATGACCGCAAGTACATGAACGACAAGGGACTCGTGACCCGAGACCGTCAGACGAAAAAGGATGTGTTCTACCTTTACAAGTCTTTGTGGAACAAGTCCGAGACCACAGTTCACATCACCGGAAGCCGTCTGAAGTATTTCCCGTCAGGAGAGGACCTTAGAATAAAGGTTTACAGCAACGCGAAGTACCTGACCCTCTATCATAACGGCAGGGTGGTGACCAAGATGATGTCTTCCGATGAACCGACCGGAGTGGTCTGGACCTTCCCGGCCGTCAGAATGAAGACGGACGAGGACACGTTCAGGGTGGTTTCCAACAACGGAGTGGAAGACACGATTGTCCTCAGGAAACTCAAATAGACGGCCGTTTTGACAGCCAAATAAAAAAGCCCGCATCGCTGCGGGCTTTTTTCGGTTAGTTAGTAGTGTATTACCTTATTTTGAAAGAAGGTCATGTCGTTAGAGTGTATCAACTCTCATTTCTGATGCAAATGTAGGCAAAAAAACGTTTAATCCAATAATTTTTCGGAAAAATTTTTAAACGTTTTTACGACGGTTTCCGTTAGTCACTGATTGTCAGAGTGTTCCAGAAGCTCCGGCCTAAGCATTTTTGTGCGCTCTAGAGCCTGCGCATCCTGCCATTCGCGGATTAGCTTGGGATTCCCGCTCAGCAGAACGTCCGGCACCTTCCAGCCTTTGTATTCTACGGGACGGGTGTAGATCGGAGGGGAGAGCAGGTCATCCTGGAAACTGTCGCTCAGCGCGGACGTCTCGTCCGTCAGGGCGCCGGGAATCAGGCGCACGATGGAGTCCGCAAGAAGGGCTGCCGGAATCTCTCCTCCGCTGACGACATAGTCGCCCACGGAAATCTCGCGTGTCACCAGATGCTCGCGGATTCTGTGGTCGATGCCTTTGTAGTGGCCGCAGAGCAGGATGATGTTCTCCTTCAGGGAAAGTTCGTTGGATATTCCCTGCGTAAGCCTTTCCCCGTCCGGGGACATATAGATTATCTCGTCGTAGTCCCTCTCGGCCTTGAGTTCGGAAATCATCTTGTCCACGGGCTCGATCATCATCACCATCCCTGCATCTCCGCCGTAGCAGTAGTCATCTACTGTCGCGCGCGGCCCGATGCCGTACTTGCGGATGTTGTGGACGTTGATCTCCACCAGTCCCTTTTTTATGGCCCGTCCCACTATCGAATGGCTCAGAGGACTTTCGAGCAGTTCCGGGACAACCGTAAGAATGTCAATTCGCATAAGAAGTCTTTTTTTGCGTTCCGCATTTGCGGAGTTCGCGGATGAACGGCAAAATTAGCAAATTTGCACCGTGAATATTCATTAATGTCAGGAATGATCGTTATTTTTTACCGTTTGCTGAGTTTTTAATGATTTTTGGGTATCTTTGTAGGCAAGTAGAACTCTTAACACCACTGCTTTATGAGTGAAGAATTTATTCCTGAGGTGAACAATGCCTCAGATGTAGAGAAAGCTCCTGAAACTCTTGAGGAGAAAGTTGAAAACATCGCCGTGACCGAACCTGAGCCGGCAGCCGCAGCAACGGCATCCGAACAGGCCGCCCCTGAGGCGGAGCAGGCAGAAGCACCGGAAATGGAGAATGTTGAAGCTGAAACGGAAGAAGAGCCGCAGACGACAGTTGACCTCGGCAGCCTCTCGCTTGCCGAACTGTCTGACCTGTTCGACAAACTTTCCCAGGATCCGGACAGAATGAAGAAGTACAAGGAGGCCGAAGCCATCAAGTCGGCTTTCTACAAGAAACTGTCCAAGGAGAAGGCCGATGCCGGCCTGGGCGCAAAGGTGGATGAACCGTCTTCGCGCGAAGATGTGATTGAAGAAGTAGCGCCGGTCGCCGCCGAGGAAGTGAAGGACAATCCTTTCGAGGCTATGGAAACCGCGTTCAAGGGCGTGTACGCCAACTATAAGAAGGAAAGGGCTGAATACAACCGCCGGCAGGACGAGCAGAGGGAGGAGAATTTCCTCAAGAAGCAGGCCGTCATCGAGGACCTCAAGGAACTGGTGGGCAAGCAGGAGGATCTCGGCTCCACTTTCCCTGCGTTCAGGGAACTCCAGAACCGATGGAGGGAGATAGGCCCGGTTCCTGCCACCAAATTCCGTGACCTCAACGACACTTACCAGTTCTACGTAGAGAAGTTCTACGATATGGTAAAGATCAACAGGGATCTCCGCGATCTGGATTTCAAGAAGAACCTTGAGGCCAAGGAGGCTTTCTGCCAGGCCGCCGAGAAACTTTCCGAGAATGCCAACGTGCTTGAGGCTTTCCGTGAACTTCAGAAGCTCCACGAGCAGTGGAAGGAGTTCGGTCCGGTCGCCAAGGAGTACCGTGACGCGATCTGGGACCGCTTCCGCGCCGCCACCTCCGTGATCAACAAGAAGTATCAGGAATATTTCGAGGGTCAGAAGGAAAAGCAGCAGGAAAACCTTGCCGGGAAAACGAAGCTTTGCGAGCAGGTCGAAGCCATCGCAGAGAAGGAAATCAAGTCTTCGGCCGAATGGAATGCGCTTTCCGCAAGCATCGAGGAAATCCAGAAGACCTGGAGAACCATCGGTTTTGCCACAAGGAAGGAGAATCAGAAGATTTATGACCGTTTCCGTGCCGCGTGCGACAAGTTCTATGCGCGCAAGAGGGACTACTACTCCCAGTTCAAGGACACGATGAACGACAACATGTCCAGGAAGCTCTCTCTCATCGAGCAGGCCGAGGCTCTCAAGGACAGCAAGGAGTGGAAGAAGACAGCCGAAGCCCTCATCGCCCTGCAGAAGCAGTGGAAGGAGATAGGCACCGTTCCGCGCAAGAAGTCCGAGCAGCTCTGGAAGAGATTCCGCGCCGCCTGCGACGCCTTCTTCAACGAGCGTGACAAGAACGCTCCGGAGAACGACTTCCACAGCAATCTCAAGGCAAAGAAGGCCCTCATAGAAGAGATCAATGAATATGTCCTCTCAGGTGACCGTGCGGCCGATCAGGAGGCAGCACGCGGATTTTCCGAGAAGTGGCAGAGCATCGGCTTCGTTCCTTTCAAGGAGAAGGAAGGCGTGCAGAAGGCATATTCAGATGCGATGAAGGCAAAGTTCCCTGAATTCTCGACAAGGTCCGCAAGACCGTCCGCCGGGGCATCCGGAGGCAGGATCGGCGGATTCTCAAGGAAGCCGCTCAGCGAGAAGGACCGTCTGGTGCAGCAGTACAACAAACTGCAGCAGGACATCTCGACATACGAGAACAACATCGGTTTCTTCTCGTCGTCGAAGAATTCCGCTCCGCTCATCAAGCAGATGCAGGACAGGATTGACGCCGCGAAGGCGGAACTGAAGGAACTTGAGGCCAGAATCCGCAAGGCAGAGGAGAGTGAAGAAGAGAAATAATCGGAATGGATAAGAACTCAATAACAGGTATTGTCCTCATAGGTTTGCTCCTTTTCGGCTTTACCTTCTACCAGAACAAACAGTATCAGAAACAGGCCGCCATCCAGGCGCAGATAGACTCGATCAATCTTGTAGAGCAGATGCGGGCGGACTCGATAGCCTTGGCCGAGGCTGCAAGGCTCGACACCCTGGCAACGGATCAGATAGCACCTGTCGTTCAGCAGGGTGTTTACAAGGACACCCTGCTGGAGGCGGCGCATTCGGAAGAGGCGCGGATCGTGACCTTGTCCAACGACAAGTTCGACGTGTCCTTCACCACGAAAGGAGCGCAGCCATATTCAGTGAAGATAAAGGATTACACTTGCTACGGCGGCGATGACCTTGTGCTTTTCAAGCCTGAGATGAGTCACTACGGAGTCGGCATCTATGCCGGCGAGAACATCAACACGGCTGATTTCAGCTTCACGGTCGCCGAGAAGACCGACACCACTCTCGTGATGCGGCTTCCTTTCGCGGGAGGCGGCTACATCGAGCAGAAGTACGTCATCTCCGAGGGGTCATATTCAGTGAAGAACTATCTGTCGTTCATCGGGATGGAGAATGTGATTCCTAAGAATGTGTTCTCGTTCGACGTTGACTACACCGTGACCATGCCGAGAATGGAGAAGGGCTACAAGAATGAAGTCCAGTACTCCAAACTCAACTATTATTTCTCGGGCGAGAAGAAGCCGGAGGCGATTGCCAAGGGACGCAGCGCACAGCGCAGGGTTGACGCCAAAGTGTCCTGGTTCGCTTTCCAGCAGCAGTTCTTCTCTGTCATAATGCGCGCTCCGCAGGAGTTCGCCTCCGCCGATTTCGCGTTGAACTTCTTCCCGGAGGACGATGCCGACCGCAACCTTATGACGGGTGAGGCGAAGATCAGGATGGACTTCCAGCCGGGACAGAAAGAAACGGTGGTTCCGTTCGAGTTCTATTTCGGCCCTAACCACTTCAAGACCCTGAAGTCCTACGGACAGAAATACGAGAAGATCATTCCTCTGGGAGGATGGCTTGTCGGCTGGTTCACGAGGTTCGTAATCATTCCGCTTTTCGACTTGCTGCACAAGTTCATCTCCAATTTCGGAATCATCATCCTGCTGATGACGATATTCATCAAGATCGTGGTGCTTCCTTTCTCCTACAAGTCGTATTCGTCGTCTGCCAAGATGCAGGCCATCAAGCCTGAGATTGACAAACTCAATGAAAAGTACCCTAAGCAGGAGGATGCCCTCAAGAAGCAGCAGGCTCAGATGGACCTCTACAAGAGGGCCGGAATCAGTCCGATGGGCGGATGTCTTCCGATGCTTCTTCAGTTCCCTATCCTCTGGGCGATGTTCCGTTTCTTCCCGGCTTCCATCGAGCTGCGCCAGCAGTCGTTCCTCTGGGCTGACGACCTCAGCGCCTATGATTCGATCATCGACTTCGGCACGAGGATCCCGCTGGTCGGAGACCATCTTTCATTGTTCGCTCTGCTGATGGCCCTGTCTATGTTCTTCTATTCGAAGGTCACTACGGCTTCGCAACCTGGTGCGGATGACCCTCAGATGGCTTCGATGCGCTTCATGAGCGTCTGGATGATGCCTATAATGATGTTCTTCATCTGTAACAGCCTTTCTTCCGGTTTGAGCTACTACTACCTTCTGTCAAACCTCATCACGATGCTTGAGACCTGGGTAATCAGGAAATGGTGCGTGAATCCGGACGAAATCAGGGCCAGGCTCAAGGCGACCGAAGGCAAGAAGGCTCCTAAGAGCAAATGGCAGCAGCGTCTTGAGGAAGCTCAGAGGATGCAGGCCCAGATGCAGAAGGAACAGCAGAAGGGGCGTCGCTAGGTTTCCGTAAATGATGATTGAAGAAAATCTCAACAATATTCTAAAGGAACTGCCATCAGACGTTAAACTGGTGGCGGTTTCCAAATTCCATCCGTTCCAGGACATCCTGACGGCCTATCAGGCCGGCCAGCGCAGGTTCGGAGAGAACCGGCCTCAGGAGTTCCATCTAAAGGCTCTCCAACTGCCTCAAGACATCGAATGGCATTTCATCGGACATCTTCAGACCAACAAGCTTAAGCTTGTGCTGCCTTATGCATCACTGGTGGAATCTGTGGATTCCGGGAGTCTGCTTGACGCGATTGAATTCTGGGGAGCGGCTAACGGCAAGGTCACGAATGCGCTTCTCGAACTCCACCTCGGCGCCGAGGAAACGAAGGGCGGCTTCACGGAAGACGAAATCATCGGAATACTTGATGAATATGTCCGCGGCGCCTTTCCACACGTCTGCTTCAAGGGCATAATGGGAATGGCAACGCACACTGACGATGAATCTGTCGTCGATGCCGATTTCGCGCGCATCGAGGCCTTCAAGAAGAGCCTTGACGGTCGCTTCCCGTCGTTGCCTGGCTTTACCGAGCTGTCAATCGGAATGTCGCACGACTGGCACATTGCAGTCCGTCACAGTGCGACCATCGTAAGAATCGGGACGGCTATCTTCGGCGAAAGAACTTATTGATATGCGCTTTTGCCGGCTCGGCAAAGCATCCTGAAAACACAACGAATAAGGGTCTGCGGAATTCCGCAGACCCTCTTTTTTGTTCGCGCGTTATCCGCGGCAGATCTTACGGCTAGTTCAGAGTTCCGTTCTCGGCCTTCTCGATCATGGCCTTGTTGGCTGTGATGTAGATTTCAACGCGGCGGTTCTGGGCCCTGCCTTCCTTGGTTGAGTTGTCAGCCACAGGCATAGAGTAGGACTTGCCTTCAGTTGTCATTCTTGAAGAAGCGATACCGCAGTTGTTCAGGTACTTGGAAACTGACTGAGCCCTTTCCTTGGAGAGCTTTTCGTTCACGGCGTCCGAACCTGTGTTGTCGGTGTGGCCGTAGATGGTGATGTCGGTGTCCTGCATATCGCTCATCTTGGTGGCGAACTGTGAGAGTTCGTTCTTTGATGTCTGTGAAAGAGTGGAACCGTTGGTAGGGAAGAGGATTCCGCTGTTGAAGGTAACTTTGATGGCCTGCAGACCGTTCTGATCCTGAACCGTCTCCACCTGGGCGTTCTCGAGAGCCTCGAGTTCAGCGGCCTTCTTGTCCATCTTCTTGCCGATTACGGCGCCTGTTCCGGCTCCGACAGCAGTTCCGATGGCAGCGCCGATGGCAGCGCCCTTGCCGTCACCGATAGCGGCACCGATGCCTGCACCGATGATTGCTCCTGCACCGCCGCCGAGAAGTGAACCCTTTCCTGTCCTGGACATTGTACCGCAGCCAGAGAAGATCATGGCTCCGCAGAGAAGTGTCAAAACAACTTTTTTCATAATGTTGGAATATTAAAGTAATTGTCAAAAAAAGGCCAGACCGAAAGGCCTGGCCTCCATTATCGCAAAGATAGGAATTATTTTGCAATTACACGTGCCATTTCGAGCACCTTGTTTGAATAACCCCACTCGTTGTCATACCAAGCGCAAACCTTTACGAAGGTAGGGTCAAGCTGGATGCCGGCCTTTACATCGAAGATGGAAGTGCGGGCATCGTTGCGGAAGTCGGTGGATACAAGCGGTTCGTCAGTGTAGCCGAGAACACCCTTGAGTTCGCCTTCGGAAGCCTCCTTCATAGCGGCGCAGATCTCATCGTAGGTGGCCGGAGTGTTGAGCTCGCAGGTAAGGTCAACGAAGGAAACGTCGGATGTAGGAACGCGGAGTGACATTCCGGTGAGCTTGCCGTTGAGTTCAGGAAGAACCTTGCCGACAGCCTTGGCTGCACCCGTAGATGAAGGGATGATGTTCTCGAGGATTCCACGTCCGCCTCTCCAGTCCTTCTTGGAAGGTCCGTCAACTGTCTTCTGGGTAGCGGTAGCGGCGTGAACGGTTGTCATAAGGCCTCTCTTGACACCGAACTTGTCGTTGAGCACCTTGGTGATAGGAGCAAGGCAGTTGGTGGTGCAGGATGCGTTGGAGATGATGTCCTGTCCGGCGTAGGTCTTGTGGTTTACACCATAGACGAACATAGGAGTTGCGTCCTTTGAAGGGGCTGACATGATGACTTTCTTAGCACCGGCCTGGATGTGCTTGCGTGCGGTCTCGTCGGTAAGGAAGAATCCGGTGGATTCAACGACAACCTCGGCGCCGACCTCGTTCCACTTAAGGTTTGCAGGGTCCATCTCGGCGGTGACACGGATCTTCTTGCCGTTTACTACGAGCTGTCCGTCCTCAACCTTTACGTCACCCTTGAACGCTCCGTGAACGGAGTCGTACTTGAGCATGTAAGCGAGATACTCTGGATCGAGAAGGTCATTGATTCCTACGACTTCGATGTCGTTTGAGAAGTTCTCAACTGCAGCACGGAAAACCATACGGCCGATACGGCCAAATCCGTTAATACCAAGTTTTACCATTTTTATAAATTTTAATGAGTTGTTAACACTTTCTAACTTTAACCAACGTTTGCCTGTCACTACAAATCGAGTGCAAAATTATTAAAAAAAAGCGGAATTTTATATATTTGTCAGTCAAAATCTGAAATGTCGGTATTAATAACATTTTATATGTCAGAGAAAATGAACATACTGCTCACCAACGATGACGGCTACACTGCCAAAGGTCTCCTGACACTGGCCGGGATGATGCGACAGTTTGGCAGAATCACCGCAATCGCTCCGAAATTCCACCAGTCCGGGATGTCTATGGCCGTCTCGATGGGATGCAAGGCGATAGCGGTGCGCGAACTTCCGTCGGCGGACGGCGAGCGGTGGATGTATGTCGACGCTACGCCGTCCAGCTGCGTGAAATACGGGCTTGACGAACTCGAATGGCCGGACGGAAAGCCGGACGTCGTGGTCTGCGGTGTCAACCACGGATCGAACGCAGCCACCGCCGCTAATTACTCGGGCACGCTTGGCGCTGCCGAGGAGGCGGCTCTCAACGGGGTCCTCGGCATAGGCGTTTCCCTGGACACCTTCCGCCTTGACGCCGACTTTTCCGTCGTGGAGGAATATTTTCCCGGCATATTCAGAAAACTTCTTGAAAACGCTCCGCGCAGGAAGGGGCTGTACTACAACATCAACTTCCCGGATGTTCCGACGTCGGAGGTGAAAGGCATCCGTGTGGCCCGCCAGGGTTTCGGACATTGGGAGAAGGAGTTCAAGCCGTGGGACACGGACTTCTTCACCAGAAGGGGAGTGCGCCCGGAGGACCTCGGGCAGACTTCGTGTCCGAAGGCCGAGGACGGAGAGAGGCTTTATATGATGGTCGGGGACTTCGTGGATGATTCCCCTGCCGGCGACAGGACCGTGGACCATCATCTGCTTGCCGACGGCTACATCACCGTCGTGGCCCACAACATAGACAATTCGGACAAGGATGAAATCGCCCGCCTTGAAGATTCGGGCTTCAACGTCGATTTTTAAAAGATGCGCTACTACATCATAGCCGGAGAGGCTTCCGGCGACCTTCACGGGTCCAACCTGATGCGAGGACTGTATGCTGAAGATCCGCAGGCTGACATCCGCTTCTGGGGCGGCGGTCTGATGGATGAGGTGTTCAGGGAACACCAGAGCGGGAAAGGGCTTGTAAAGGACTACAAGGAAGGAGCCGTGATAGGTTTCACTCAGATCATTCTTCACGCCGGGGCCTTCGCCAACCGCTTCAAGGACTGCACTTCCGACATTCTCAGGTGGAAGCCGGACGTCGTGATTCTGATAGACTATCCGGGGTTCAACTTCCGGGTGGCGGAGTTCGCTCACAAGGCTGGGTTCAAGGTCTACTACTACATCGCTCCGAAAGTCTGGGCCTCGAGGGAGAGCAGGGTCAGGAAACTGAAGGCCTATGTGGACAAACTGTTCATAGTCTTTCCGTTCGAGATAGAATATTTCACAAGGAAAGGAGTGGATTTCATCTACAAGGGCAATCCGCTGATTGATGCGATCGACAATTCCGCGGCCTTCAAGGAGCCGCGTGAGGAGTTCCTGGCGAAGACGGGGCTGCCTGACAAGCCGATGATAGCGCTGCTCGCGGGTTCAAGGTCGGGAGAAATCAGCTCTATGATGCCGACCTTCATGGCGTTCGCAGACAAACTGCACGCCGTCCCCGGATATTCGGATTACCGTTTTGTGGTGGCGGCGGCTCCGGCCCGCTCGATGGAAGACTATTCCAGGTACATCGGCGGCCGTGAATATGTCGATGTCGTGTTCGGACAGAGTTATGCGGTGATGCGTCATTCGCGGGCCGCGGTGGTGAATTCCGGAACGGCTTCCCTCGAGTGCGCCCTGATAGGGACTCCGCAGGTCGTGGCGTACAAGGGCGCGGCCGTCAACTTCCTGATTGCCAAGGGAATCATCAAGATCAGATTCATCAGTTTGGGCAATCTGATCCTTAACAGACACTGTTTCAGGGAACTGCTCCAGTACTACTTCACTCCGGACAACGTTCTGTTCGAGGTGCGGAGACTGATCGAGGACGGGGAGTACCGCTCCGCGATGCTGTCCGGCTACGGCGAGATCAGGGACGCGCTCGGAGGCGAGGGCGCCTCGGCGTCGGTCGCTTCCGCGATGATCAAGGAACTTAAGGGGGACAATCAATGAATATGAAGAAGTTTTTGTCAGTTGTCCTGATGTTGGCGTTGTCCACCGCGTCGGGATATTCACAGACTGCCGAGGAAAATCTTCCGAAGGAGATTTATGTCGAGGCGGGACGCCACCACGTGCAGGGAATCGCTCTGGACCGCACCGCCGGACGGATGTACTTTTCCTTTACCACCAGTTTCATAAAGACGGACCTTGAGGGCCGTGTGCTGGGGTCGATAGAAAGGATACAGGGACATCTCGGTGCAATGACCTTCAATCCTGAAGACAGAAAGGTCTATGCTTCGCTTGAGTGCAAGGACGACGCTATCGGAGCGGGGCTGTCTTCTTTCGCGAAGGGACGTTCGATGTTCTATGTCGCCATCATCGACGTGGACAAGATCGACAGGGTCGGGATGGACTCCGAGAACAACGAAGCCTTCAAGATCGTATGCGTCAAGGAAGCTACGACGGACTACCATCTGACCGTTTTCGCCGACGTTGACTACGAACACCGCTACGGCTGTGCAGGCATCGACGGAATCACCATCGCCCCGAAGCTCGGCAAGGAAGGCGGCAGGAAATATCTTTATGTGGCATACGGAATCTACGGCGACGTCACCCGCAACGACAACAACCATCAGGTGCTGCTCCGCTACGATTTCAGGAGCCTTGATGAATATGCCGGGACGGTCCGTTTCGGCGAATTCTACGGCGAGGGTCCGAAAAAGCCTCTGGACAAGTATTTCGCCTACACAGGCAACACTGAATGGGGAGTCCAGAATCTTGCCTATGATGACTGGTCCGGGAAGATGTTCCTCGCCGTCTACAGGGGGAAGAAGCCTTCGTTCAAGAACTACAGCTGCTTTGCGATAGATTTCTCGCAGAAGCCGTCCAGGCGGACCCTTTCAGGCGTGCCGTATGACAGGACGAAGCACAAGGTGATCGGCTCGGCCGACAATCCGGTGCCGGGCTTCCGTTTCAAGTACGGCTCCACCGGACTGTGTCCTGTCGGGGACGGTCTGTTCTACATTTCGGAGAACGGGATCAATCCGGACGGCAGGCAGTACTGCCGCGCTCATCTCTACCGTTGGGACGGAGAAAGCTTTGTCAGGCTGTAGGCCTTCCGGCTCTGTACTCCGCCGATTTCATCAGTGCCCGTTTGCCTCGTTTTCCCCTGTCTTCGGCATTACGTTCAGGTCAACGGTGCCCGGAACGCCTTTCACCACGGCCCTGTCCGTGAACTGCCAGAGGAACCAGCCTTCGAAGTTCGGTCTCTCCTTGTGGTAGTGGGCCACCCAGACAGGGTAGTTGTCGAGAATCTTTCTGCTGAGATAATCCTTTGCGAAGGATGCGCCCGTGTAAACCACGGGCTTCCTGCCGTAGTGCTTCTCTACTGCAGTCAGCCATTCAAGCGCCTCTTCGTTGAGCCTCTTTTTGCTGCATCCCTTGTGAATCGTCTCGATGTCAAGGACTGGCGGAAGGTCCTTGAACCTCAGTTTGCCTACGGTCTTTATGAACAGCCGTGCCTGGGCGTTCCCGTCCTTTGAACTTCTGAAGAAATGGTAGGCTCCTCTTTTAAGTCCTGATCTTCCGGCTTTTTTCCAGTTGTCCTTGAAATCACTGTCTACCATCGAGATGCCTTCGGTGGCCTTGATGTAGGCGAAACTTACGCGAGTGATGTTTTTGGCTTTGTAGGGGTCGCGGACGGTTCTTCCGTGCGAATCCGTCATCACATACAGCGAGTCCCAGACGATCCGTCCTTCGTTGTGGTGGGAGATGTCGATGCCGAAACGCCATTCGCCGGAAGGTATCCTGGCTCCCGTTTCATATCCCTGTCCGCCGTTCCATCTGTGGAAAACCAGAAGCAGTCCGAGGATGACGGCGAGCGCTATGCCGATGGCAGTCCATACTCCCAGACTGACCTTCCGCACCTTCTTCTTCCGTTTCTTCCTCTTCGGTTTTTTAGCCGCGGCTCCAGGTGCAGTCTTAAGCTTGCGCACAACCTTCGTTGCGCGCTCACCTTCCGGCTGTTTCTTTACCTTGTCTGTCGCAGGCATATTCAGAAATGGTTTTGAATATGCAAAAATAACCATTACTTCATAATAATCGTATCTTTGCAATCGTATCTTTGCAGTGCCGGAGACGGTCGGTTCCGCCGTTATGAGCCGGGAATCAGGGATTGACCCCTGCCGAAGCCGTCCCGTGCGTGGAAAGGGCAGTTTGACGCACGGCGACCCTGCCGAAGCCGTCCCGTGCGTGGAAAGGGCAGTTTGACGCACGGCGACTCTGCCGGAGCC
>CAVHYF010000015.1:0-45912 GCA_963640265.1 bacterium
ATAGCGGCAAAGGATGCCTCCGGGACAATCCTCTGGTCCTGGCATATCTGGTGCGCTTCTGAATGCTGGAAGGAGCAGATTTATTACAACAATGCCGGCACTATGATGGACCGCAACCTCGGCGCAACTACTGCGACGGCAGGCGAGGTCGGCTCCCTTGGCCTTCTCTACCAGTGGGGCAGAAAGGATCCTT
The DNA here is from genome assembly GCA_963640265.1 of bacterium. Lineage (GTDB taxonomy): Bacteria > Bacteroidota > Bacteroidia > Bacteroidales > UBA932 > Cryptobacteroides. The sequence goes on from CAVHYF010000015.1 coordinate 194, forward strand.
TCCTCGGTTCGTCTTCAGTCACTAGCAGTGACATTGCCACAGAATGTCCACAAGCTGCTTCGACAGCTACCTGGTCTGTAAGCGGTGAGACGATTTCCGCGATGCAGGCTACTCAGAATCCAATGACTTTTTATCTTGGCGAGACCAATTGCCTGCCAGATGGCAGCTGGGCTTCTGCCAAGACAATTTACGATCCTTGCCCAGCCGGATGGAGAGTTCCTGACGGAGGAGAAGAAGGAATCTGGTCTAAGGCTAGAGGCAGTTCCGATTGGTTCACAGGTAAGACTTTCGGCTCATTCGGCGAAGACGGGAATACCATCTGGTATCCCGCAGCAGGTGATTTGCTCAACATTAAAGGTTCCCTGCAGGATGTCGGGCGCTACGGTCAATATTGGTCAGTTACTCCTTACCCTTCGTACGGCCCCGCTGCATGCACTTTCGGCGTCAAGGCCACGGATGATGACTCTTGGATCAACCCTTCGTCCAGCACCTATCGTTCTTACGGATTGTCCGTCCGTTGCCAAAAAGAATAAAATCTGATAGCTTGCATATTCCCGTAAAAATCCCATTCATCCGGGAAAGTCTTTATCCGGGCATATTCACGCACTGTCAAAGGGCGGACATCAGTCGGATTCTGGGCAGGCACGCAGGTCAAGGTCAGGATGGGTTCATCCAATGATAGCCTCCTCGCCATTCCTGTCTTGCCGCCTCAAAGATTATAGCTGCCTTTCATATATTCCTTAGCCACATTCTCAGGCAGATCGCGCCAATCGCCTCCCATAGGGACAAGCTACCTCACTTTCTTTTTCTTTTCAGGATAGCTCTGGCCTTCGCTCTCAGGCACATCTACAGGATAGAGGTCTCCGGCGAAGAAAGCGTCCCGCAAGGTCATCACACGGCTGTACGGAGCGGGCCATTCAAAAGCCACCTTTCCGGCAAGGTAATCCCGAACCGCAAGAAGGAACAGACGTTCCCTCTTCTGCGGGACTTTGTACATAACCGCTTTAAGGAAGTGGGGAGCAAATAATTGAATCATAATATATTAAGTAATTATCTTCAGTCGAATTACACTAAAGATAATAAGTCAAACCCTTAATAATCAATTCTTTAAATTCTGCAGAAACCGCAAGCTGCTTTCTAAGCTAAAACTGTTTGCCATCATTCACGGAATCTTCAACAGAATCGGACAATGGTCGCTCACTCCGCCGAGATAACGGGGTCCTGAATATGTCCGCAGAGGCTTTTCCCCCGAATGCGCGCTGTCCCTCACGGTCAGGAAAGGAATCCTCAGCACCTTCATCTGCGGAACCCGTCCCCCCGCAAGCATATTCCCGGAAACGAAGAACATATCTATCAGCTCCCATATTCCTGAATATCTTATCGTTCCCTCTCCCCTGCCGGCAAGTTCCGATGCAAGGTTCACAAAAGCCGATGAATATGTCCGCTCCCCTTCCCGCCTGTCCGTCAGAATGCCGAACACAGGATTTTCGGGAGTGTCGTTGAAATCCCCCATCGCAACTATATTCCTGCATCCCGCTCCGGCCAGCGAATCGGCCAGCGCGCGAAGGCTTTCAAGGGCCGCTTCCCTCCTCCGGCCTGTCTTACCTCCATATTTCGAAGGATGATGATTGACAAGGAATGCGATGCTGTCTCCGTCCATTCTGCGGAACCTTGCAAGCAGGATGTCCCTGGTCAGCATACGCGCTCCATTCCGGTCCACCACTCCGAACGGCTTCTCTTCAAGCAGTTCCAGTCTTGAGGACCGGTACAGCAGAGCCACGTCTATCCCCCTCGGGTCAGGAGAATCAAAATGGACTATCCGATAGTCCTCTTTGTACAATGGAGTCCAGTCGAGCAGTTTCTCAAGCACATAGCGGTTTTCAACCTCGGCCAAGCCTATGACGTCCGGCAGTCTGCCCTCCTGTTCCTTCACCCAGAAGACGGACTTTGCGACGGCAGAACATTTCGCCTTGAAACGGCCTCTTGTCCAGTGTTTCTTCCCGAACGAAGAGAATTCCTTGTCCGAAGAACTCTCGGAAAGGCTGTCCGGCTTCCAGTCGAAGAAATTCTCGAGATTCCAGAACATCACGGTCAAAGAATCTTCTCCTCCGGCCGGGGATTTTATTTTGAAACTTAAACCAGGATCAAGAATATTGGCCGGCAGGAGAAGACAGATCGTAATTATGAAAGTCAGCGTCTTCATTTCTGCCGCAAATATGCTTTGCAAAAACGTAAAAAAAGAACAGAAACATAAACTCTTCATCAAGAAACATAAATATTTTTTTTAATCGTATCTTTGTGCCGCAAAAATATTTTCGAATATGTCACTCAAATGCGGAATAGTCGGACTTCCCAATGTAGGAAAGTCAACCTTGTTCAACTGCGTAAGCTCAGGAAAGGCGCAAAGCGCGAACTACCCTTTCTGCACGATTGAACCGAATCTTGGTTCCACGAACGTGCCGGACAAGAGACTCGAAGTGCTCGTGGACATGTGTAAACCGAAAAGCGTGGTTCCGGCCACAGTGGACATCGTGGACATCGCAGGTCTCGTCAAAGGAGCCAGCAGAGGTGAAGGGCTTGGAAATCAGTTCCTCGCCAACATACGCGAAACCGACGCCATCCTTCACGTGCTGCGCTGCTTCGACGACGGAAACGTCGTTCACGTGGACGGCAGCGTTGATCCGGTCAGGGACAAGGAAGTCGTGGACACCGAACTCCAGATAAAGGATCTCGAGACAGTAGAGGCCAGACTGGCGAAAAGCCGCAAACAGGCCACAACCGGCGGAGACAAGGAAGCCAAGAAACTTGTCGCTCTTCTGGAACGCTACAAGGAAGCTCTCGAACAGGGAAAGTCCTGCCGAACGGTGGAATTGCTCAACGAGGAGGAAGCAGCTCTCTCGCACGATCTTTTCCTGCTGACCAACAAACCGGTGATGTACATCTGCAACGTGGACGATGCCTCGGCGGTCAGCGGCAATGAATATGTCGAAAAGGTGCGCGAGGCCGTCAAGGACGAGAATGCCGAAATCCTCATCATCTCGGCGAAAACCGAATCCGAAATCGCGGAGATGGAAAGTTACGAGGACAGGCAGATGTTCCTTGAAGAAATGGGAATGCAGGAATCCGGCGTCGTAAGGCTCATCCAGGGTGCATATCATCTGCTCGGGCTCCAGACTTTCTTCACCGCCGGAGCCGACGAATGCCGAGCCTGGACAATCCACAAGGGAGACAAGGCGCCGAAAGCGGCCGGAGTCATACATTCAGACTTCGAAAAAGGCTTTATAAGGGCAGAAGTGATCAAGTACGATGACTTTGTCAGCCTGGGCAGCGAAAGTGCCGTCAGAGCCGCAGGAAAGCTTGCTACCGAGGGAAAGGAATACATCGTGCAGGACGGCGACATAATGCACTTCCTTTTCAACGTCTGATTCAACGGCAAGGAAATGAAAAAAAGGCTGGCGGAATGTTCCGCCAGCCTTTTTCATTATCCGAAACCGCATCTGCTAATAGAAGCGGGCCCTGCGATCCTTGACTTCAGCATCTGTCATCATAACAGGCAGAATCATCTGTGAAGCATAGGAATTCATCTGCTGGGCGGCAGTCTTTGCGTCATCCTCGGTGTAGAAAGCTCCGGTGTCGCGGGAATTGACCTTGAAGATGTAGGTGCCGACGGTACCTGCAACCGGACCGCAGATCTGGCCTTCCTTTGCGGCGGAAACGGCGCCGATGAACTTAGGGTCAAGACCCTGGCCGGCCATAGTTGCGAATCTTACGTCAACACCTGCGCTGACCGTAGTGTGGAGAGTGTCCGCAATGGCCTGAAGGTCGTTCAGACCGATTATCTTCTGAGCTATGTCAGCGGCGGCCTTCTCCGCGGCCTTCTCGGAATAGAGGTACTGCCCGATGTATTCCTTGGTCTCGTCAAGTTTGGCGATGCCTTCCTTGTGGATGCCCTTCACGGTAGCGATGAAGAGGTAATTGTTGTTGACGGTGATGATTTCAGACACCTTTCCGACCTTGTTGTCGAACACCCAGCGGGTAACTTCCTTAGCCTGGTCAATAGAACCGTAGGAGGCGTTGCTCTCCTGAACGGCGTTCATCGTGTGTGAATATACTCCCAGAGAATCAACGGCGGCCTTGTAGTTCTCATACTTGCCTGCGGCTATCTTGGAGAACTTGCTGGCCTGAGCATAGTAATTGTTGAAAGTCTCGCCGCTTGCGAGAGCAGTCTTGGAAAGGATGGCGACCTGCTTCTTGGCAACAGGAGCGGATGTCTTTTCAACTTCCACGATGTGGGTGCCGTACTGTGTCTTTACGATGTAAGGCACGCCTGCCTTTGCTGTGAACACTGACTCGAAGCCCGGAATCAGATAGGTCTGGGTAAACCAGCCGATGTTGCCAAGTTCACCGCCGTCGGCAGACTTGGTGTCGGCGGAATATGCTGCGGCGACATTGGAGAAGTTTTCTCCCTTTTTGATCACGCCAAGAAGGCTGTCAGCCTTGGCGACCGCGTCACCCTGAAGAAGGATGTGCTTTACGTAAGCCGAGTCAGGAATCTGGGCGGTAGCGACGATTCTTGCGGCATAGAAGACATTGTTGGCGGAAACGACAGGAGATGTGCCTGTCTGGTTGTTGTCGACGAAATCGCTGATTTCACTGTTGACTGTGGCAAGTTCACCGGCCTTGTACCAATATTCATTGTACCTGCTTTCAGAATTTCTGGCGATGAAAGACTTGACATTGTCGGTCGCGGTGAATTCGTCATAGATCTTGGTCACGGCCTCGTTGGTGGCGGCGATGTCGGCATCCGAAGGCTTAACCTCGAAGACAACATATTCCATATCCCTTGAAGCGTTCTGCTTGAACATCTTCTTGTGGGATTCGTAGTATTGCTTGATTTCAGCGTCAGAAACCTTGACGGTGCTGTCCTTGGCGTATCCCGCAGGAACCATCACGAAGTCCACGTTGGCTGTGACATTGTTCTCGGAAATGGCTCTCTTGAGCATCAGAGGATTCTGGAAGTTGCTCTGAGTGAAGAGGGAACCGTACTTGGCATAGTACTGCTGGGTGTAAACCGTGTTCTGGATGTAGTTCCAGTACTCCTTGAGACGGCCGGTCTGGTCCTGGCTAATTCCGTTCACAAGATTCTGAAGCGCTTCCTTTGAGAAATTTCCGTTCTCGTCAAGGAAAGCGGGATTCTGCGAAATGACAGGAGAAACCATATCGCCCGCCAGCAGTTCCTTCATTTCTTCGTCACCGACAGTGATACCTGCAGCATTTGCGTTCTTGATGAAAAGATACTTGTCAAGCAGGCTCTGCCATGCGGCGTTGCGGACCTGCTGCTGCTGCTGTTCGTTCTGTGCGGAAGAACCGGTCAGCATCTCGTTGATGGTGGTGTACTTCTCGACATCCTGCTGGAAGTCAAGATAAGACACTGTCTTTCCATTGATTGAACCTACATCGTTTCTTGAAGACATCGCATTGAACGCAGTTTCGAGCGTCTGCGGGTCGATGATGAATGACAAAAGGGCCAAGGCAATGATGATAGACACTGCCATACCAGCCTTTTCGCGCGTTTTTTGAAGAATCGCCATTGTATTTTTATTTTATAATTTCCTAAAAAAAGGTATTGGGGTGCGAAGATAGTGATTTTAATTCAATTAACCATTATTTTTTCAGCAAAGGCCCTATAAAGTTCACAGAATCCACCACAATCTTGGTAGAATCCTGCACTACGATGAGGTCGCTGTTGAAAGGTCTGAATATAATCGTGTTTCTCGCCATCTCGTCGGAACGCATTCCGAAGCCCTGCAGAAAACCGTCATTGGAAAACATCCTGACGTAGCAGTCGGTGTAGATTTCCTTGTTGGCCTGATCCCAGTACAAAGTGTCGGTTTCAAGAGTCTGCTGACGTATTACATTCTGAACCACCACATTGCCGAAGGCTGACCAATATTCTTCCGAACCTTTCTTGCTTTTGAAATGCTTTGCATTGTCCGAATGGAGCACGGTTTCAAGCATATCTCCGTCAGTGTAGGCGTAGGCGTGCAGTCCTTTCGGAAAGAGTTCGTAGGAACTTGTGTCGTTGTCGTACCTCTCCATCACGTCGGCCTCAACCCTCATCTGCAGACCGCCTGTCCTAGTCTGCACGACGAACATACTGTCCACCGTCTGAACCGGAGTTTCAGATAAGTCAAGATGCTCCGCTTCAGACAGTTTTCCCTTGCAGGAATATACGATGAAAGCAACCGCTGACGCGGTTGCCATCATCGCAAGACTATGTATGTTCAGTCTCAACTCTCTTTATTTCTGCGTCCTGACAGTTGTGGTGGCGTGCATTCCGCCGCAATCCACGGAGTAGCTCTGTCCGTCCACTACATCGTACATAAAGGCCTCGGCCTTCTGCGGATAGTAAACGCTGTAGGCTCCGATAAGCTTGTTGCAGTCGTCGGCAAGCGAAGGATCGGCGTTCTTGGCCTTCTGCAGATAGTCAACAGCCACCCAGTACTTCGCCCTGCTTTCAATCTCGTTGCCGCCGCAACGTACGGATCCCCAGACGGTGGCGATAAGGTAATATGCCTTGCCCTGGTTCTCAGGCTTGAGTTCGGCAGCCTTCTTGGCATAGTCGAACGCCTTGCCGTTAGCATTGTTCTTGAGGCAGTAGGTGGCGAGTTCAATCATATAGTCAGCCTTCGTGTCATTCTCAGTGCAGATGGAAACGGCTTCCTCAAGGTACTTGATGGCTTCGGAAGACTCGTCCTTGGCTGAATGCAGTTTGTAGAGATAATATGCTGAAGAAGCGGAAGGCTCATTCTTGTGCATCTTGGTGACGGCCTTCAGGAACAGGTCGTTGTTCTGGCATCCGTCGGAAGAACCGAGCATCCTGACGATGTTGTTTATGAGTTCGATGTTGTCCGGATCAGCCTCGTAGCGAGGAGTGAACAGAGCGATGAGGTTGTCGCAGCTGGCCACCTGGCTGGTAATGAACAGGCCTTCGATGTCTGACTTGATCTTGGCATTCTCGTCGGAAGCGCCGGCCTTGTCAAGCAGGGCGATGGCGTTCTGATAGGTGTTGATCACTTCCTCCGCGCCAAGTTTCTCGTTCTTGTAGAGTTCTATGGCGGAATTGAGGTCGAGGAGAAGAAGGCTCGGCTTGGTCTTTTCCTGATTGATATTGATTATTTCATTAAGTCCTTCATAGATGACCTGAGGATCCTTGAAATACTGGGTGATGTACTGACCCTTTGAGTTCATCGCGGCCACAGCGTACTTAGGATAGTACTTCGCACGAAGATCGTTGAGATTGAGAAGAGTGTCGATGATCGCACCGCGGGCTGAGGCATCCTTCGTTTTTGCAACTTCCTTGGACAGCAGAGTCATTCCGTTAAGCAGCATGTTCTGGCTTGCGGTAGGAGGGCAGAGCTTGAAGGCTTTTCTCCAGTTAGGAAGAGCCTCAGTGTAATTCTTCTGCTTGTAATACTCCTGATAGTAAGACAGATACTTGATGCATTCGGCGCTGTCGGCACCATACTTTCCTTGAGCGGAAACCTTTACTCCGAAGGCCGCCATCACGAGAGTCAAAAGTACTAGTGTAATCCTTTTCATTGTTGATTGTAATAAATTTTCAAAACTATAAATCATCAGTCATACTTAGGTTTCATGAACCAGATGTCGAACACGTTCATACCGACGTTGAAGCTGACATAGCGTTCCCTCACAAGATTGCCGGTCAGAGACCCTCTCTGGCCCAGGTCTACACCCAGCGTCAGGCCGTTGCTCCACCTGAACACAGGAAGAGTGACTCCAAAAGTCAAGCCAACCGCGTTTATGACATTTCCGTCAACCTTGCAGCAGGCCTGGTCCCAATAGGCTCCGGCCCTGTAGGTTATTCGTCTGCGGTAGTAACGTATATCGTTCCTGTTCGGAACGATGGAAAATCCCGCCCTGACGGACTGCGAAGCTGAAGCGCTGAAAACAGCGTTGCCGACATTGGCGAATCCCAAAGCCGAATCCATCCCGGTGGAACTCCAGTCGGAACGTATGTAGTTGATTTCGGCAGTCCACTTGTCACCTCCCCTGAGAGCTATTCCCACACCCAGTTCGCTGGCTATTTTCACGTTTCCGCGGCCGAGAGTGTCGGTAAAAGTCCTTGGGGAAGGAGTCGAATCCTGAATTGAAGAAATGGTCTGGATTTCGAATCTCTGCACTTCTCCCCTGAGGCTTGTGGCCAGTCTGTAGGTCGCTCCTGCAACGGCGGTCACCTTCTGCGTCAGAGGTATCTCATACTGCGCTCCGAACTTTCCGGTCACGGCATCAAGATTCATATTGAAGCCGCTCGAGATGTTCCTGTAGGTTGAGCCGCTTACGTTGAAGGTGTTGTTCTTGTGGAGGTTGCCGAAATAGTACTGAAGTTCGGCACCTACGGAAAATCCCTTGAACACCTTGACTCCTCCGCCGATGAATATGTCGGTAAGCCCGCCGTAACCCTGCGCGGTGTTCGTTATGACGCCGGTCTGGGATATTATGACAGGATCAGTGACCTTGGACGAAGTCTTGTAGCCCAGATCGCTGAAAGGAGTGACGCCGGCATACATAGCGAATGACTTGAAAACCGGGAACGAAATGACGAAATCGTAGATGTTGAACGTGTTGTTGGCAGACCTGATGTCGTGCTGCGCATAGTACTTGTTGCTCTGCGCTACTCCGAAATCAGCCATAAAAGACTTTTCCTCCCTTGCCGTGACTGCGGCCGGGTTCAGTATGTTTATGTTTCTGGTGTCCCGTGAAGCTATTCCGACACCTCCCATACTCTTGTTGTAGGCAGTCCCCTGCTTTGAAATGTCTCCGATTCCGAACATCGAATACGGAGAATAAGAATTGTACGCGTCATTCTGCGCGTTCAGGCTGAACGCACAGAAAGCCAGGGCAACCGGCATGATAATCTTTCTAACTGTTCTTCCCAACATAGTCATCAGCGATCAATGCTAAACCCATCAGTACAAGATTGCAGACTGCAAAGATGGAGTTTTTCATTCTTTTTGCAAAATATAAAGCATCGCCTCCCGTAAAAACAGTGACATTTTCGGGAAACATAGCCAGATAGCCCTGTATTTCAAACATTATGCCTGACACTACTCCGGACTCCATTGAGGACTGCAGCGAATCCCCTACCGGACTGACTTCCTGCGGCATCCCCACAAGCGGGAGCGACTTTGAATATCTTGACAAAGCCTTGAATCTTGTCCTGAATCCGAGCGAAATGTTGCCGCCGAGATATTCACCGCCTTCGTCCACTATGTCAACGGTGAGGGTGGTGCCGAAATCGAAGATCAGGCACCGTCTGCCCTTGAAAAGATGCCTCACCGCAAGCACCGAAGCCACCCGGTCAGGGGTAAGATATTCAGGAACAGAATATTCCCTTGCCGTCTGAATATGATTCCTGTCGAGGACAAGCAGGCTTCCGCAATGCTGACGGAGCCTTTCCTCCTCCTTCGGCGGCACATCCGTCTTAGAGGATATCACCAGCACGTCAGGCCTGTCCTTGTCGATGAGAGAGTGGATGAAATCGAACATCTTCTCTCCCTGGTAACGATAAGTCTTTCCGAGAGTCATTTCCTCGGACCAGGCAGCCTTAAGAGCCGTGTTTCCTATTTCAACCAACAGATTAGGCATATTCAGCAAAATCGGACAAACTTTCAAAGATAGCAATATTATTGCAATTTATTGAGAGTTTCAAGGGCTTTTGTCAAAGAATCTATTCCTCTGGTGACAATTTTCAGTTTACCGTCAACCTGCTTGAAATTGAACAGAACGGAGTTCAGATTGACTTTTTCAATGATCCTGTCAAATGTACCTGACTTGAAGTAAGGGGACATCTGATTGGAAATGAAGAACATTATCATCATTCCGTTCTTTATTATGATTTTCTCGAAGCCAAGTTTTCCGCCAAGGTTGCGGATCTTGACCACGTCGAAAAGATTAAGAGCCTCCTGAGGCATGTCGCCGAACCTGTCCTCAAGCTGCGACTTGATTCTGTCTATCTCCTTGTCCGAAGTCAGAGAGTCAAGCTGTTTGTAGATTCTGATTTTCTCGGCGGTCACGTCGATGTAGGAATCAGGTACAAGAGCCTGCTGGTCAGTATCTATCGTGCAGTCAACGGTAAATCTGCCGTCTGATTCGGCTGTGGATATTCCCGTCTCCACTCCAAGTTCCTCCATCGCTTCCGCAAGGATCTTCTGATAGGTCTCATAGCCCATATCCATTATGAATCCGCTCTGCTCGGCACCCAGAAGGTTTCCGGCACCACGTATGTCAAGGTCCTGCATCGCTATGTTGAAACCGCTGCCGAGATCCGAAAATTCCTCTATGGCCTTGAGCCTGCGTCTGGCGTCATCGGTAAGAGTGACAAGCGGAGGTACGATCAGATAGCAGAAAGCTTTTCTGTTCGACCTTCCCACACGGCCGCGAAGCTGGTGAAGGTCGCTCAGTCCGATGTTCTGCGCCTGGTTTATTATGATCGTGTTGGCGTTCGGGATGTCCAGTCCGTTCTCGATTATCGTCGTGCAGAGAAGCATATCGTAGTCTCCTCTCATGAAGTCGAGCATCTTGTTCTCAAGTTCCTTGGACTCCATCTGTCCGTGCGCCACGCAGATTTTCATGTCAGGAACAAGCCTGTGCAGGATGTCGTGGATGGACTGGAGTTCCTCAACCTTGTTGTGCAGGAAGAACAGCTGGCCGCCGCGGTTGAGTTCATAGTTGATGATGCTGCGGATTTCCTCCTGGTTGAACAGTATGATTTCAGTCTGCGTAGGAATCCTGTTGGGCGGGGGAGTGTTGATGATGGAAAGGTCCCTGGCGCCAAGAAGCGAGAACTGCAGGGTTCTCGGAATAGGAGTGGCCGTCAGGGTGAGAGTGTCGACAGAGGATTTTATCTGCCTCAATTTTTCCTTGGCCGCAACTCCGAATTTCTGCTCCTCGTCGATTATCAGCAGACCGAGGTCCTTGAAGTCGAAACCATTGCCGAGCAGCTTGTGGGTTCCTATAACGATGTCGAGTTTTCCGGTGTTCAGCCTTTCCTTTATTCCATTGATTTCCTTTGCGGTGCGAAGGCGGCTGACATAATCCACCGAACAAGGGAAATTCTTGAGGCGGGCGGAGAAAGTAGTGTAATGCTGAAGAGAAAGAATCGTTGTCGGGACAAGCAACGCCACCTGCTTTCCATCAGCGACCGCCTTGAACGCGGCGCGGATGGCTATTTCCGTCTTTCCGAAACCGACATCGCCGCAGACAAGCCTGTCCATAGGGCTGTCGTCCTCCATATCCCTCTTGACGGCTTTGGTCGCAGATTCCTGATCGGGAGTGTCCTCGTACATAAATGAAGACTCAAGTTCCTCCTGAAGATAACTGTCGGGGGAGTAGGCGTACCCTTTGGTCGATTTCCGCTTCGCGTAAAGCTGGATGAGGTCTTTCGCTATGTCCTTGATCCTGGACTTAGCGCCTGCCTTCAGAGTCTGCCACGTCTTTCCTCCCAGTTTGCTTATTTTGGGAGGAAGACCGTCCTTGGAGCGGAAACGGGAAATCTTGTTCAGGGAATGTACGGACACGAACACGACGTCGCCGTCCTTGTACATCAGCTTCACCACTTCCTTCAGCCTTCCCTTGTCATCCTTCATCCGGACAAGACCTCCGAATATTCCCACTCCGTGGTCTATGTGCACGATGTAGTCGCCTATATTAAAGGCAGTCAAGTCATTAAGTGTCAGCTGCTCGCTTTTTTCAACCGTTCTGCGGACGCTGACCCTGTGGAAACGGTCGAATATCTCGTGGTCGGTATAGCAGCAGATCCTGTCATCCTTGTCTATGAATCCAGCGTGGATGTTCTTTCCCTGGACAAACTGCGGAACCAGACCGTCATTCTCAGAGAGAATGGATTTCAACCTCTCAATCTGAGAGTTCTTTTCACAGAATATGAACACTTTGCAGCCGTGTTCTATGTTCTGCCTGATGTCGGCTGCCAGAAGTTCGAAGTTCTTGTTGAACATCGGCTGCGGGGATATTCCGAAACGGACGATGTCGTCTTCATCCGCGCCGAGAGGCACGTCAAGGAAAACCTTTCTGAACTTTCCGAGTTCGGAAAAGAAATCCCTGTTGCTGTACATATCCGAAGAATCGGCCCAGACCACGGTGCTTTCAGGGAAAAGGGAAGAGACGCTGACAGTCTCAGCCGCCCCGGAGTCAGCCGCAAGGTCCGGGAATATCTCGACTTCATTCCTTTCTTCCACGGAAAGCTGGGTGTTGCAGTCGAAAACGTGGATTTTCTCAACCTCGTTGCCGAAGAATGAAAGCCTGTAAGGATTGTTGAACGAATATGAGAATATGTCAACCACGGACCCTCTGACGGAATACTGCCCCGGCGAGGAAACGAAATCAACCTTCTCGAATCCCTGTCCGGCGAGAGTTTCCTTTATCGCATCATAGGATATTTCCTGTCCGACCGAGATCTTGAGCAAAGATTTTCTTATGCTTTCCGGAGCGGGAACCAGTTCCTCAAGAGCTGCAGGATAGGTGACAATGAACAGTCTTTCCTGACTTTCGCCTTCAAGCAGTTTCCCGACGGCAGAAGTTCTCTGGACGCTCAGCGAAGACTTGTAGTTGCTTCTCTCCACTCCTGTACCGCTGTCAGGAAGGTAGAAAACCACATCTCCCTCAGTGAGGGAGTAGAGGTCGGAACAGCAGTATTCAGCCTGTTCCCTGTCAGGAAGCACCACGACGTGGACTCCGCTTGCGGCAACTTCCGAAACCACGAACCACCTTGCTGAAAGGAACAGTCCCTTGCAGTATATTTCCTTCCCGGAAACCAATCTTTCCGAGAGATTCTTCACCGATGCAGAACTTATCAACATAAGGCTTGAATTCCTGTTGAAAAGCTGTTGAAAACCGTGTGCAAAACCGGACGCGGAATGTTGACGGCGCGGAGCGGATGACTTATCAACATCTTTTCAAATACTTTCCAGACGTGTAATCAACAATTGTGCGTATAGCCAACCATTTGAAAATCAATATCTGAAATCAGTTATCAACATTTCAACAGTCCTAATAAAAACAGTAAGTCAAATAAAAATAAATCTATATATTTGTATTGAGAAAAATTTTATCGATGACCGAATTCGATCCGCACAATACAAACGCCGGCAAAGATAAGGATTTGGATGGAATTATCCGCCCGCAGGAACTCGAAGATTTTACGGGACAAAGGGAGATAGTGTCAAATCTAAACGTCTATGTCAAAGCGGCGAAAATGAGAGGGGAGGCCCTTGACCACGTGCTGTTTCACGGGCCTCCGGGTCTTGGAAAGACCACCCTTGCGCACATAATAGCCAACGAGATGGGCGTGAACATGAAAGTGACGTCCGGACCGGTGCTGGACAAGCCCGGCGACCTTGCCGGTCTGCTGACATCCCTCGAGACCGGCGACGTTCTGTTCATAGACGAAATCCACCGTCTTTCTCCGGAAGTCGAGGAATATCTCTATTCCGCGATGGAGGACTATGTCATAGACATAATGATAGACAAGGGCCCGGGGGCCAGGTCTGTCAGGATTTCGCTCAATCCTTTCACCCTTGTGGGCGCTACCACCAGAAGCGGTCTCCTTACGGCCCCTCTGCGGGAAAGGTTCGGAATCAACTGCGCCCTTGAATATTACGACACTTCTGACCTGAAAAGGATAGTAAGGCGCAGCGCCGGGATACTGAACGTGGCCATCGACGACGACGCTTCCGAGGAGATAGCGCTGCGCAGCCGCGGCACGCCGCGTATAGCGAACGCACTTCTTAAGAGGGTGCGTGACTTCGCGCAGGTTATGGGGGACGGACATATAGGACTCGACATAGCAAAATACGCTCTTGACAAGCTGAAGATCGACAAGAGGGGACTCGACTCGATAGACAACAAGATTCTCAGGACCATCATAACCACATTCAAGGGAGGGCCGGTGGGAGCCAACACCATAGCGACTGCCATAAGCGAGGACCAGGGAACTTTCGAGGAAGTGTACGAACCGTTCCTTATCAAGGAAGGGTTCATAGTCCGGACCCAGCGGGGGAGGATAGCCACCGAGATGGCGTACCGTCATCTCGGACTTGAAAATGAACTAGAAACCAATAAAAATCAGGATGCAACGTTATTCTAAGACAATCATCGCCCTGCTTCTGGCGCTGCTGCCTCTCAGGGCTCTGTGCTGCACATCTGTAATCATCTCCGGAAGCGTAAGGGCGGACGGGAAACCGGTGATGTTCAAGCACCGCGACACTCCTCATCTGGACAACTCTATGAGATGGTTCCAAGGGGATGAATATTCATTCATAGGTCTTGTGAATTCATCCTCGGAGGGCGGGGAAGTGTGGTCCGGGGTCAACTCCGAGGGTTTCTGCCTGATGAACACTGCCACCTACGACCTCAAGAACGACGATGTGCCGGATTCGCAGATGGACAAGGAAGGAATCCTGATGTACAAGGCTTTGGGAATATGCACCTGTCTGAAGGATTTCGAGGCTCTGCTGGATTCACTGCCCAAGCCTTTGGGAGTTGAGGCCAATTTCGGCATCATAGACGCTTCCGGCGAGGCCGCCTACTACGAGGTGGACAACAGCACCTGGAAGAAGTACGTCGTTGCCGACGAACCGGGAGGGTATATGGTGGTGACGAATTTCACGAGGCGTGGTCGTCCTGAGGACCGCAAAGGGGTTGACAGGTTTGAAAAGACCTGTGGAATAATGGCTTCCATCGATGTATCGACAGCCGATCACAAGTCTCTGCTCAACGGGATTTCCCGTACCGGAAAACCTATAATGAGGGACATCACCTCGGCCTCGGTCGTCTTTGAAGGAGTGGCTCCGGGACAGGATCCTTCAGGCACTGTCATGTGGACCATACTCGGTTGTCCGACCACTTCCGTGTACGTGCCGCTGAAGGTTTATGAGAGCGACCATATTCCTGCGTATATGAAAAAGCTTCCGGGGGAGTCCGACTCCAGGATCTGCGCCTCGTCGCTCAGGCTGAAGGAGGCTCTGGGCTTCGAGCACGGCTGCGAGGAAGACTGCCGCGAAGTGGAGAAATACGTTGACACGCATTATTCGGACAGAATGTCATTGCGCCGTTATGAGCGCTTTACGGACAAGATTTACCGTCTTTATCGTAAAATGTACCGGGCAAAATTGCCGAAAGAAGCTCATAATCTTGGCTATTAAGAGAAAAATGACTAAAATTGCAGACTATTTTCAGTTTCATTTGGAATTTTATATATAACATATTCAGAATATGGCCGATAAATTAATCTCAAAGATTCCTGACGGTCCTTTGGCCGAGAAATGGACAAAGCGCAAGTCGGAGCTCAGGCTTGTCAATCCAAACAACAGAAGAAAGCTTGAAATCATTGTTGTCGGCACCGGTCTCGGCGGCGCTTCCGCAGCTGCCACTCTCGGTGAGCAGGGCTACAATGTCAAGGTTTTCTGCATCAGTGACACACCTCGCCGCGCGCACTCTATCGCCGCGCAGGGAGGTATCAACGCCGCAAAGAACTACCAGAACGACAACGATGCTGTCTATCGTCTCTTCTACGACACCATCAAGGGAGGAGACTACCGCAGCCGTGAGGCGAATGTCTACCGCCTCGCCGAAGTCAGCGCTTCAATTATCGACCAGTGCGTTGCACAGGGCGTTCCTTTCGCCCGTGAATATGGCGGTTATCTCGCCAACCGTTCTTTCGGAGGCGTTCAGGTAAGCCGTACTTTCTATGCCCGCGGACAAACCGGTCAGCAGCTTCTTCTCGGAGCTTATGCCGCTCTCAACCGTCAGATCGCCGCTGGCACCGTGACAAGTTATCCTCGTCACGAGATGCTTGACCTCGTGGTCATCGACGGACAGGCAAAGGGAATCATCGCCCGCAACCTTGTGACCGGCAAGCTTGAAAGGTTCGGTGCCCACGCAGTTGTCATCGCCACCGGCGGCTACGGCAACACCTACTTCCTTTCCACCAATGCAATGAACAGCAACGGTTCAGCCGCCTGGCAGTGCTACAAGAAAGGAGCGTATTTTGCAAATCCTTGCTTCGCTCAGATCCATCCTACCTGTATCCCTGTACACGGCGAGCAGCAGTGCAAGCTGACCCTTATGTCAGAGTCCCTGCGTAACGACGGCCGTATCTGGGTGCCTAAGAAGATGGAGGACGTGATGAAGCTCCGCAAGCACGAGATCAAGGCTTCCCAGATTCCTGAAGAGGATAGAGATTACTATCTCGAGCGCCGTTATCCTGCTTTCGGTAACCTCGTTCCGCGTGACGTGGCTTCCAGGGCCGCCAAGGAGAGATGCGATGCCGGCTACGGTGTCAACGAAACAGGCCTCGCCGTGTTCCTTGACTTCTCCGAGGCTATCAAACGTCTTGGTCATCAGAGAGTTCAGGAGCGCTACGGCAACCTCTTCGATATGTACTACAAGATCAACAACGTAAGCCCTTGGGAAGAGCCTATGATGATCTACCCTGCCATCCACTACACGATGGGCGGTATCTGGGTTGACTACGATCTTCAGACAACCATTCCCGGTCTCTACGCCATCGGTGAGGCAAACTTCTCCGACCACGGTGGAAACCGTCTTGGTGCTTCCGCCCTTATGCAGGGTCTGGCCGACGGTTATTTCGTCCTGCCTATCACCATCGCCGACTACCTGTCACATAAATTCTTCGAGCCTAAGACGGATGTCAACGATCCTGCTTTCGCCGAGGCTGAGAAGAATGTCCAGGCCAGAATCGACAAACTCTTCGCCATCAAGGGCAAGCAGACTGTGGATTCCATCCACAAGAAGCTCGGAAACATTATGTGGGAGTACGTCGGTATGGCACGCTGCGATGAAGGCCTCAAGACCGCCATCCAGAAAATCAACGAACTCAAGAAGGTGTTCTATTCAGATGTCTGCGTTCCCGGGACCCAGTTCCAGTTCAACCAGGAACTTGAGAAGGCCCTCCGTCTTGAAGACTTCTTCGAGATCGGCGAGTTGATGGCACGTGATGCCCTCAACAGAAAGGAATCCTGCGGCGGTCACTTCCGCATCGAGAGCCAGACAGAGGAAGGCGAGGCCAAGAGGGACGACGAGAACTTTATGTACGTCGCCGCTTGGGAGTACAAGGGAGAAGGCAAGGAGCCTGAGCTTCACAAGGAGCCTCTCAAGTACGAGTTCATCGAAGTTAAAACAAGAAATTATAAAGACTAGAATCGGCTATGGATTTCAATCTTAAGATATGGCGTCAGAAGAACGCCCAGGAGAAGGGTCATTTCGAGACCTATCATATTTCCGGAATTGAGGAGGACGCTTCGTTCCTTGAGATGCTTGACATCCTCAACGAACAGATCATCCGCGAAGGATGCGATCCGGTAGCCGTTGACAGAGGTTGCCAGAGCAGCGGTCCGGTGTCTTTCGACCACGACTGCCGCGAGGGTATCTGCGGCGCCTGCTCGCTGTTCATCGACGGCCGCGCCCACGGACCTGACGACCAAGTAACAACCTGCCAGCTCTTTATGCGTCATTTCAAGGATGGCGCAACCATCACTGTGGAGCCTTTCAGGAGCGCCGCTTTCCCTATAATCAAGGACCTGGTAGTTGACCGCAGCGCTTTCGACAAGATTCTCCAGGCCGGAGGATTCATTTCTGTCAGAACAGGTTCCGCTCAGGACGCCAACAATATTCTCATCTCTCACGAGAAGGCTGAGAAGAGTATGGACGCCGCTACCTGCGTAGGTTGCGGTGCGTGCGTGGCAACCTGCAAGAACGGTTCAGCGATGCTGTTCGTAGCCGCCAGAGTCAGCTCCCTCGCTCTGCTTCCGCAGGGTCGTCCCGAAGCTGCCAGAAGGGCCAGGAATATGGTCGCCAAGATGGAGGAACTTGGTTTCGGTAACTGTACGAACACGCGCGCCTGCGAGATGGAGTGTCCTAAGGGAATATCTATCGAGCACATCGCCCGTCTCAACCGCGAGTTCCTTAAAGCAAAATTCTCTGAGTAAGAGTATATCAATCAATATGAAAAGGTCGGAAGAACTTACGCTCTTCCGACCTTTTTTCTGACTCCGCAGAAGGCTGCATATTCCTAAATGGAGATTTACCTCTCCAAATCTTCTTTACCAGAGAAAGTTGTTGAATGGGTAGCGGCCTGCGTGGATTTCGGCAACCATCTTGTAGATGTCGGCCCGAAGTTTCTCTATGTTGATTTTTTCCTTTGCGGAAATGAATATGCAAGGTGTCTTGTCCTGCGCTATCCAGCTGTTCTTCAATTCTTCCAGAGAACGGTTCTCCTTACCCTTCGGTGTAAGTGAAAATTCATCGTACTCTTCGTATCTGTAAGCGTCTATCTTGTTGAAAATGACGAAGACAGGCTTTTTTCCGGCTCCTATCTCGCGAAGAGTGTTCTCCACGACTTCCATCTGCTCTTCAAATCCAGGATGGGATATGTCCACGACGTGGAGCAGTATGTCGGCTTCCCTTACTTCGTCCAGAGTGCTTTTGAAGGCCTCCACGAGTTGTGTCGGGAGTTTCCGGATGAATCCTACAGTGTCGCTCAACAGGAACGGTACGTTTTCTATCACGACTTTTCTGACTGTAGTGTCAAGAGTGGCGAACAGCTTGTTTTCGGCAAAAACGTCAGATTTGGCCAGCATATTCATTATTGTGCTCTTGCCTACGTTTGTGTATCCGACAAGGGAAAGTCTCACCATAGAGCCTCTATTACCCCTTTGCGTGGCCATCTGCCTGTCAACTTTCTTCAGCTGTTCCTTCAGCCTTGCTATTCTCTCCTTGACGATACGGCGGTCGATTTCTATCTGGGTCTCGCCCATACCGCCTCTGGTGCCCATACCGCCTCTCTGTCTTTCAAGGTGAGTCCACATACCCGCCAGACGCGGCAGCATATAATTGTACCTGGCAAGTTCCACCTGCATCTTGGCGTATGAGGTCTTTGCTCTCTGGGCGAATATCTCGAGTATCAGGCTTGTTCTGTCGATCACTGAACTGCAGTTGATTACCTTTTCTATGTTTCTCTGCTGCATTCCGGTGAGTTCGTCGTCGAAGATGACGTACTTTATCTCGTTCTCCTCGCAGTATTGTGCTATTTCTTCAAGTTTTCCGCTTCGTATGTAGGTTGATTTTTCCGGTTTGTCCAGTCTCTGGACAAACTTTCTGTCTCCTGTGGCCCCGGCCGTCTCGGCAAGGAATTCAAGTTCGTCAAGGTACTCATTGACCTTTCTTTCGTCGTCGTTCTGTCTTATTATTCCGACGAATACCGCTTTTTCAACTGGTGTCTCCACTTCTGTGATGGTTAAAACAAAAGCTGTCTGTTAAGTTATTCTTTAAGAAGAACCAAATGTCTTTGTCCAGACAAGATAAAGGGTGACTAAAAAGTCTCCTGACTTTTCGGCCACCCCTTGTTTACTCATAAACTTTTCTACCTCAACTGGAAGATAACAGGGAATGTGTAGGTTACCTTTACCGCACGGTCACGCTGTTTTCCAGGCTTCCACTTAGGGGACATCGAAACCACTCTGACGGCTTCTTTGTCAAGTGAGGAGTCAACTCCGCGAAGAACCTTGACGTTGCTCACCCTTCCGTCTGGATTTACCGTGAACTGGAGCGTTACACGTCCCTGCACACCGTTTTCCTTCGCTATTTCAGGGTACTGAAGGTTCTGGTTGACCCATTTCGAGAATTCGTTGGCATCTCCGCCGTTGAATGAAGGTTTCTCCTCTACCAGCTGGAAAGGAATAGCCTCTTCTTCAACAACTTCCTCCTGAACCTCTTCAACATAGTCCATAATTTCGACTCCAAGGCTGGCGTCATCTTCAAGACTCATGAAGTTGTCATCAACCTTGATGTCATCTTCAACAATGTCGATCTGGTCGGACAGAACCGGAATTTTCGGAGCCTCTGGCGGTGGTGGAGGGGTTTCCTGAGTGATAGGAACCATATCCTCTACTTCTACAACCTGAGTGTCTTCACCAAGTGAAGCTACACTCTTCTCCTTGGTGCTGTAGGAGAAAGCTCCCCAGACCACAAGAAGAGCAGCAACGAGTCCAATCTCCGTAAAGAGAGTTCTCCTGTTCTCAAGATCGGCTTTCGGTGTTTTCTTGATTTCCATATTCAGTCATTAAATTTTAACTTTCTTTCATCCGCTTGTCGGTAACACGTTACAACAAGCGTTCAAAGATAGAAATAATAATTGTCTTTTCAAATTTTTTGAATTAATAGTTGTAGATTTGCGCAAATTTTGGTTCCTATGGTTAGGTATTATTGTGAAGACATAAAGTTCGTGTTCAAGAACAAGCTGGCTAACAACCGATGGCTCAAGATGGTGGCCGGGAGCGAGATAAAGACTCTTGGAGACATTTCAATCATCTTTTGTTCAGATAATTACATTCTGGATGTCAATCTCCGTTATCTTCAGCACGACTATTTTACCGACATCATCACATTCGATTACTGCGAAGGTGACAGGCTTTCCGGAGACCTTTTCATAAGCGTTGACAGCGTCAGGGAAAATTCCAAGGAATTCGGCACCGATTTCGATGAAGAACTTCACAGGGTAATCGTTCACGGTCTGCTTCATCTTATAGGTTACGATGACCACACCGAGGAGGAGCAGAAGGTTATGCGGTCGAAGGAAAACTATTATCTCGGACTCAGGGATAAAGCTTGACTTATTTTCTGAATTTTTATTCAGTAAATACCGAAAGGAAAACTCTTATGAACGAATATGACATCATAGTAGTCGGGGGAGGCCACGCCGGTTGTGAAGCCGCTGTCGCCGCCGCCAATTCAGGCTCGAAGGTTCTACTGATAAATTCCGACCTTTTGAGCTTTGCCCGTATGTCCTGCAACCCGGCCGTTGGAGGAATAGCCAAGGGACAGATTGTCCGGGAGATTGACGCTCTCGGCGGAATGATGGGTCTTGTCACTGATGCTTCGACTCTTCAGTTCCGGATGCTTAACCGTTCGAAAGGGCCGGCTATGTGGAGTCCGCGTGCCCAGTGCGATAAACAGGTGTTTTCTTCGTACTGGCGTAAAATTTTAGAAAGTAATTGTAACTTAGATATTTACGCGGATTTTATCACTTCTTTTCTCTTTGAGAATTCAAAAATCTGCGGAGTCAAGACAAATACAGGGGCAATTTTTAAATCTCAAGCGGTTATTCTTGCTGCCGGAACCTTCCTGAACGGCCGGATGTTCATTGGCCGGACATCTTTTGAAGGTGGAAGAATAGGGGAGTTGTCCTCTCACGGTCTGACTGAACAGCTGATGAGTCTTGGATTGCGGACCGGAAGGATGAAGACAGGAACTCCTCCCAGAATCGACATTTCTTCCGTCGACGTTTCCAGACTTACGGTTCAGACAGGTGACGATGCTCCGGAAAAGTTTTCCTACCTTGACGTTCCGTCCAGAGTTCAGAAGAACAAGGAGCAGATGCCTTGCTTCATTCTCCACACGAATTCGAAAGTTCACGATATTCTTAAATCGGGATTCAAGGATTCCCCTCTTTTTACCGGTATGATTTCCGGGAAGGGACCGAGGTACTGTCCGAGCATCGAAGACAAGCTCAGAGTCTTTCCGGATAAAGATTCACATCAGCTTTTTCTCGAACCGGAGGGGAGTGACACCAATGAATATTATCTCCAAGGATTTTCCTCTTCGCTTCCTTTGGAAGTTCAGCTTGACGCTCTTCACAGCATAGAAGGATTGGAGGACGCTAGGATATTCAAACCGGCCTATGCTGTCGAATATGACTATTTCGATCCTACCCAACTTAATTCAACGCTCGAGGTCCGCGACATCGAGAACCTTTATTTTGCCGGCCAGATCAATGGAACGACAGGGTATGAAGAAGCAGCTGCGCAGGGAATAATCGCAGGCATCAATGCTCACCTTAAAGTTCACGGGCAGGATCCTTTCATTCTGAGAAGAGACGAGTCCTACATCGGTGTGCTCATTGACGACCTTATTACAAAAGGAGTCGATGAACCGTACAGGATGTTCACTTCCCGTGCTGAATACAGAATTCTGTTGCGGCAGGACAATGCAGATTTGCGTCTGACTGAAAAATCCCACAAGATAGGTCTTGCCTCTGACCGGAGGTTCGAACTGATGCAGCGGAAATATGAAGCCGTCACCAATCTTTCTTCAATGTGTGATAATGTCAATCTGAGAGCGGATGTTGTCAATGAATATCTTACATCAGCTGGTTCTGCCGTCTTGACTGAATCCAAACGAATCTCTGATCTGTCGTCTAGACCTGAGGTAAGTTTGAGTGATTTGCTTAAATTTGTTCCACGTGGAACATTTGATAAGTTTTCCGTAGTTTTTCCAGCAGGGGAGCAGGGGCTTTCGGAATCGTTGAGAAAGGAAATTATAGATGCAGTCGAGATAGAAATCAAGTACAAGGGATACATAGAACGGGAAAAAAACATTGCTGAAAAGATTTCCCGGCTTGAAGACCTGAAGATTCCTGAAAACTTTGATTTTGACCGAGTGTCAGGTCTGACAATCGAGTGCAGGCAGAAGCTGATGCGCTACAAGCCTTCCACCATAGCGCAGGCTTCCCGGATATCCGGAGTTTCTCCGGCCGACATTTCCGTTCTGCTTGTCTATTTCGGCAGATGATTCCTACATCATCTGGAGCGCAGATTTGATGATTTGCTCGACTTTGGCATTCGGATTGGCCTTAAGTATGGCTTGAATGGCTTTGTTGACTGCCGGCTTCGCAAAGCCGAGCATAACGAGAGCGCGGCTGGCTTCTTCGACGATTTCGCTGCGGTTGCCGCCGAACAGTTCGCTTGAATCCGCACCTTCGCCCTTGACTATTTTGTCCTTCAGTTCGAGCACCAGCCTCTGAGCACTCTTGACTCCGATTCCTTTGACGCTTTTGATTCTTGCGATGTCTTCTGACAGGATGGCCTGCCGTATTTCTTCCGCAGACAACGAAGAAAGCATCATTCTGGCTGAATTGACCCCTATTCCGGACACGCTGATCAGCAGTTCGAACAATTCCCGCTCATCCTTTGTGGCGAAGCCGTAGAACAGTTCAGCATCTTCACGAATGTAATGATAGATGTAGGCTGTTGCTTCCTTCTTGTCTTGAAGAGCCTGGAAGGTCTGCAGAGAAATCTGGATTCTGTAACCGATACCGTTGTTTTCAAGAATCAGTTCGGCAGGGGAGAGTTCGGCTATCGTGCCCTTTATGTAGTCGATCATATTCGAATGTTTTTAGTCTGACAAATTAGTGTCTTACAAAAATAACACTTTTGCGCAAAACTACCGCTTGCCTTGCTTCATAATCATCCGTTGTTCCGTTGCTTTTCATTATATTTGCAAGATTGATGGTATAGTTCAGGCTATGAATATTCAGGAGATAAGAAATATGTTCCCGGCTCTGGGACTGAAGGTCTATGGCAAGCCGCTCGTCTATTTCGACAACGCGGCTTCGGCACAGCGCAGCCAGTCCGTCATCGACACCTGGACACGTTTGACAATTGGTTCCAACGCCAACATACACCGCGCTGTCCATTCGCTTGCCTCACAGGCTACGGATGAATACGAAAGCACCCGCGATGCTGTGAAGGAACGCCTCAATGCGGCTCACAGGGAGGAAATAATCTTTACTTCCGGAACAACGGCTTCTATTAACCTGGTGGCATTTTCGTATGGTGAAACCTTTGTGAATCAAGGAGATGAAATAATTGTATCGGAAGCCGAGCATCATTCGGACATAGTTCCGTGGCAGATGCTCTGTCAAAGGAAAGGTGCCTTCCTGAAGGTTCTGAAAGTTGATGACGAAGGCCATCTCGATCTTGACGAACTTAAAAGACTTCTTTCTGACCGTACCAAACTTGTCGCTGTAACTCAGATTTCCAATGTTCTGGGCATAGTGAATCCAGTTAAGGAAATCGTAAGAATTTGTCATTCAGTAAATTGTCCTGTTCTAGTCGACGGTGCCCAGGGTTTTGTGCACGAAGGTGTCGACGTTCAGGATGTTGACTGCGATTTCTATGCTTTCTCCGGCCACAAGGTCTATGCTGCGACCGGTACAGGAGTCCTTTACGGAAAGAAGAAATGGCTGGATGCTATGGTTCCGTATCAGGGCGGGGGAGAGATGATAGCGACTGTCAGGTTTTCCGGAACCACTTATGCACCGCTGCCTGAAAAATTCGAGGCCGGCACTCAGAATTTCAATTCCGTTCCGACATTGAAACCGGCAATGGAAGTAGCAGAACTGATGAATGACAAGGAACTGGTCAATTATCAGAAATCGGTTTCCGATTATCTTTATTCTGCTTTGACTGCAAATCCGAGAATCAGACTCTATGGCGTTCCACGTGGAACGCAGAATAAGATTCCGCTCTTTTCATTCAGCGTGGAAGGTGCACATCACGAGGATCTTGCCTTGATTCTTGACAAAATGGGTGTTGCGGTACGTTCCGGACAGATGTGCGCGGAACCGTTGATGGACAGATTCGGTGTGACAGGAATGCTCCGTGCTTCACTGGCACCGTACAACACGATGGAAGAGGCGGAATATTTCGTCAGATCGCTTGACAGGGCGATTGAAATGCTTGTGTAGGATTATTAGGGAGGATTGTTCTATGGTTTCATTGGAAGAAGCTAAACAGGCTGTGATCGAGGATTTCTCGATGTATGACGAGTGGCTCGACAAATACGAGTATCTCATCGATTTGGGAAAGAATCTGGAAGCATATCCGGAAACGGAAAAGACAGAAGACAGGCTGATAAAAGGATGTCAGTCCAGAGTGTGGCTTGACTGGAAGTTTGAGAATGACAGATTATGTTTCAGGGCTGACAGTGACGCAATCATCACCAAAGGCATAATATCGCTGCTGATAAGTGTCTATTCAGGCCGTACTCCGGCTGAGATTGCGGCGGATGATTTCAGTTTCATCAATCAGATAGGACTTAAGGAGAACCTTTCTCCTACGAGAGCCAACGGTCTTGTCTCGATGATCGACACAATCAAGGCAGTAGCGGTCGAAAATTGCAAATGAATATAATTGCTGTTACAATCAATATTTATTCGACAAAAAACAGAAATGAGCATATTCAAAAATGATGAAGAAAAGACCGTTCAGGAGGAGAAGGTTGAGGTAGAGAGCGAGGTTTTGACGGCGGAGGATGCAAAGGAACTGGCTCCACTCTACGACAACGTCGTCCTTGCCCTGAAGCAGGTTTACGATCCCGAGATACCGGTCAACATCTATGATCTGGGTCTTATCTATGAACTTGTCATCAACAAAAAGCACGAAGCTTTCATCAAGATGACATTCACCGCTCCGAACTGTCCTATGGCCGATGAAGTGCTGGAAGAAGTTCAGAGAAACGTGAACGATGTTCCCGGCATCAAGTCCTGCAATGTTGAACTGGTCTTTGAACCGGCCTGGGACCAGTCTATGCTTTCTGACGAGGCTCGGCTGGAACTTGGCCTGGATGACATAGATTCCTATTCTGCGGGAGCATATTCACGGACGAGGAATCAGGATCCCGGCAGTGGACCCGATTATTCGAAGGAACCAAATTCCTGACAATGGCGTTCGTAAGCATATATCTGTCGCTCGGGAGCAACCTCGGCGACCGTACAAGAAACATAGAAGAGGCTTTGCGCAGGCTGGACAAGGCTTTTGAGGGGCATTATGTCGCTCTTTCGCGGCTGATCGAAACTAAGCCGATGGGTTTTGCAGGCGGGAAATTTCTCAACGCTGCAGTCCTTTACAGGACGTTCAGACAGGAAGTACCTGCAGAAGATGCGGCCCTGGAAGTCCTTGCCAAGGTGAAGGAAATCGAGCGTTCAATGGGCAGAACGGATGTTCCTGAATATGACGGCACAGGCAACAGGCTTTACCGTTCGCGCATAATCGACATCGATATCCTGTTCTACGGTTCCGAGCGGATAGATGTTCCTCAACTGACGATTCCTCACAAAGGTATTCTGGAGCGTCCTTTCGTGATGATTCCTCTTCAGGAAATCGCCAAACCTTCTCTCAAGTCCGCTTTTCCTGAATATTTCTAAAAATTACATGCTGACGCTGAACAAGATACCGATGTAGTCGGCATTCAGGCCGCTGATGGCGAACGAGTCAATTCCGCTCCAGAAGTTACGGGCGTAACGTATGCCTATTTCTGTGTCGTAAGGCAGCCAGAAGAAGTTCCCGAGGTTGACCGTCAGGTCGGCTCCGGCGCTGAACAAATTCTCCGAAACCACTCTTCGCGGATTGTAATAAACTTTTGAGTTCTGCTTGAACGACAGGCCGGACCAATCGAAGAACGGCGTCACTTCGAAGTTCTTTATGTAGGCGGCAGGGCTGAGGAAAGACCAGTCGACGAACAGGAAAGGAATGGCATAATCGGCAGTCAGTCTGAATCTTGAGTTGGAACAAGAATTAAGTACGGCTCTCAGGTTCGTGTCCACGAAACCACGTGGAATCGCGTTGAGGGCACCTTCCGGGGTACTGTACCTGCCTCCGGTTCCGAGATCGAACTCGATCGATGCTGTAAGTTTCAAACCCTGCTGTGCATTGATTCCCGGAAGATAGCCGTAGGTGTAAACATAGGCAGTGCTGCTGTAGGCGTCGGAGTGGCCGGGACGGGTGTGGACACCGAGTTCAGCTCCGATTCCGAGTGAAGGAAACACCTGGGCTTCAGCGGTCTGTCTCAGAACATATCCCCTGACTGAAAAGTCGAGAGTCTGCAGCGGCGCAAGATGAGATTCGTTCAATGTTTCAACTGTTTCGGCTGTCTGCTTGTCATCTTCTGAAATTATTTTCTGGATCAGAATCTGGTCGTTGTACCTGTCGTTGGTGTACTTGTAGCTGACCTGAGGAATCAGTCCGCGTCTCAGGCCTCCGGAAGAGAAATTGAAAGGAATGTAGGCCTTGACGCTCCCGCTGAAATAAGGTCTGTCCGACAAGGTGCCTTTGTTGAAAAGCCGGAACGTGTTTCCTTTAGTCTGCTGGATCTTCTGGATGTCCATCGCTGCCCTGTCGTTCAGATCCGCCGAGAACTCGAACACAGGATAAAATCCTGAATAAATGTACTTCAGGTGTCCTGAATGGCGCCATCCTCCGTCGTTGTACGGATCTTCGTGCGCACTGTAGCCGATGAACCCGTAGCCTGTGCTTAGGAGATTCTGGAACAGGGCTGTCGCTCCGAGTGATGAAGTCTTGTAATACTCGTCGCCGCTGATGGATTCGACGTTGTCGTAGTTGAAGTAGATCGGGGCCCAGGAATGGATGTGCGGGAATCTTATCTTTGAATATTTCCGCGGTCTGGAGAATGTACTAGTGTCCGCTGTTGAAGCAGAACCTGTCCGTGAAGCAAGAGCCTCCTCCTGGTCCGAAAGCGCTTCAGCTACGGGATATTCGTAAATGTCTTCGAAACGGACTTCAGCCATAGGCAGATCCTTGACTGCCGTTGCGTAAAGCATTCTGCCTTGTCTGTATGCCTCGGGTTTGTCCGAAGGAGCCAGGGAACTGTAGTACAGAGTGTCGGAGGAGCCGTTCAGGAAAGGGTCGCCGATTCCGTATCTTGTGGAAGTCACCTGCCGGAGCGTCTTGCAGTCGATGTCCAATGAATACAATTCCGTCACGCCGGTCCTGTCGCAGAGGAAAGACAATGATTCTGTCCCGTTGAATTCCATCGGTCTCAGATGGGACAGGGTTACCGGTTCCGTGCAGGTAAGCGGACGCAGCAGAGCCTTTCCGTCAGTGCCGGTTCCGGCAATCTCATAGATGCCCATTCCGTTTTCGGACAGTCCTGCCGCGAAGAGCCTTTCGCCGATCCAGGCAGGTTCCGTGAACTGCAGCGAGTCAGGTGCGGCGTAGATTTCCGAAACCGAACCGTCGTGGGAATCCAGCAGACAGATCCGCGAACCTCCTTTGACGGGATATTCGGTGACCGCCAGAAATTTTGAATCCGGTGACGGGGCGGGATTGAAGAATTTGCCATTTTTCGTCAGGTCGCGGACCGCTCCCGGGTTGGAAGTCTCGATGTACCTTATGCGGGAATCACCGCCCAATGTCCATCTGCGTCCGCTCACGGACTCCGACCAGTAGATTCTTTCGCCTTTTGCATCCGGAACAAGTCCGCTTGTGTAGGAGGCGAACGGCCGGAGTCTGGTTTCCTTACCGTCAGGAGCCAGGCGAACAAGAGAGTTGGAAGTGACCATTCCGGATTTCATCGAATATATTCCCGATCCGTCAGCAAATGCACTGCCGGCATATTCAGTGTGCCTCCGCGGCTTTGCCGTAACCTGTCTGGCCGGCATAAACGGTTCTCTTGCTGCAGCATCGCTGTTCCATATTCCGTGAAAGCCTTCCTCGATGGTCCTGAACGACTTCTTGAAATCCATTCCGCTCGCTTCCTTGATGGTTTTCTGCAGATTGAACAGTCTCAGCTTCCTTGAAGCGGTTGAAAAATAGTCCCGGATGAACAGCGGGTCATTGAAGAAAACTCGCGCTCCGGCTACCATCATATAGCCGGACCTGTAATGGTCGGGAGTGTACAGTCTGTTGGATCCGTAAATCCACCTGTACCAGTTCCGCCAGTCTCCGCAGTCGAAGGCTGGCATCATATATTCAAGAAAAAAGGCCTGTCTTCCGCGTCCGGTACGGCTCAAGGCTGTTTCCGCCACAACTGCATCGCCCTCCATAAGTGCCGGCCCGGGGAATAGTCCGGCCATCGATCCGGCGAACATTTCTCCTGTGAGCCAATGCAGCACCTTCAACTTCCCGTCGGCGCCGAACTGCATCTGGGCGGCGTGACGGCCTTCGTGTATTGCAAGATGCTTTTCCCACGGCATCGGCGTAGGAGCGTAGGGGTCGCGGACGGTGAATATGTCCATTCTTTTCGGAGCCCAGACCACGGACGCATTCGGCAGGACATAGTGTCCGTGCAGAATCACGGGCATTCTGGACTTGTAGTTCTGCCCTATCAGGTAGCCCGACGATCCGGCGACGGCCGTCCTTGCGTCTTCGAGCCGGATTCCGTAGACTCTTGCAAGCGAGTCGGAGCCGGCCGGGTAAATCAGCCTGAAGCCCGGCGTGTCCATACTGCTCCATCTTACGCTTGCCGGATTGTTTCCTGTGATTGAGAACTGAGCGGCGGCATCGACGCACAGCAGAATTGAAACAGCTGCAGCCGCCAAACTTCTTCTGAATATGCTCCCCATATTTTTTCTTTTTTTAGAGTCCTGACTGCGAAGATAGCGAATTGCTGCAAGATAAGTATCCCGCAAAGGAATATTCAAGAGTTTTTCGGGCTGCAGGCGGAATATTTTTCAATTATGACTAAATTTGTGGGAATATATTTACATCACTTAAATGCAGATTATCCTACAGATTCTTACCTTGCTCGGAGCAATGGCGATGTTCCTTTACGGAATGACGATGATGAGCGAGGGACTACAGAAAGCGGCAGGCGACAAGCTCAGGTCTTTCCTGGCTTCGATGACTTCCACCACGTTCAAAGGCATCATCACCGGTATCGTGGTAACGGCGCTCATCCAGTCTTCAAGCGGAACGACCGTGATGGTCGTGAGTATGGTGAACGCAGGCCTTCTGGCCTTGGGGAACGCCATCGGAGTCATTATGGGAGCGAACATCGGAACGACGCTCACGGCCTGGCTCATTTCTCTGTTCGGTTTCAGTTACGACATCGGTGCGCTGGCCATTCCGCTCATCGCTCTTGGTTTCTTCCTGATGACCACCAAGAGCAACAAGAACCGCAGCATAGGCGAGTTCGTCATCGGCTTCTCGTTCCTGCTGATCGGTCTTGCGACGATGAAGGATTCCGTTCCTGACCTGAACCAGTACCCTGAAGTGCTTTCCACCGTACAGAATCTGACAAGCTACGGCTTCTTCTCCGTGATAATCTTCACGCTTGTCGGAGCGGTCATCACGATGATTCTGCAGGCTTCAAGCGCTTCTCTGGCCCTGACGATGGTTTTCGTGGCCAACGGGTGGATAAATTTCGAAATGGCGGCCGCGATGGTGCTCGGAGCCAACATCGGAACCACAATCACAGCCAACATCGCCGCTGCTGTTGCGAACTATTCGGCAAAGAGAGCGGCCATAGTGAACACGCTTTTCAACGTAATCGGAGTGCTGATGGCCCTGATCTTCTTCCATCCTATGATCAGGCTGATCGGTCTGCTGACGACATCTTTCGGTTTTCTCGATCCGGTTTCCCTCTTTGACGGCAACGCTTCGGGCGCATTCGGACCTGAACAGCAGAATTCGATGCTTTACGGAATCTGCATTCTCCACACCGTCTTCAATGTCACCACGACCCTGATTCTGGTATGGTTCATTCCTCAGCTTGTGGCAGCGGTGAACAAGATCATTCCTACGCCTAAGGGCGAAGAGGAAGTGTACCGTCTCAAGTTCATCCAGGGAGGCCCGCTTTCAACTGCTGAACTGTCGCTCGACGAGGCTAAACAGGAAATCATCCATTTCGCTGAAATCTGCCACCGGGAGGTTGATTTCATCCGTGCCGCGGTGAGCGCGAAGAATCTTTCCGAGTTTGAGCCTGCGGGTGAAAAACTCGTCAAGTACGAGAACATCACGGACAAGATAGAATACGAAATAGCATCCTACCTGAATGAAGTCTCGAAAGGCGAAATCAGCGCCGAATCAGCTTTGAGAATCAAGTCGATGTACAGGATAATCGGTGAACTCGAGAGTCTCGGTGACTCCGGGGAGGCTATCGGCAGAATGATGAAGAGGGCGTTCAGCCACGGCAAATCTTTCGATGACGGGATGGTCAGGAAACTCGACAGGATGCTTGACCTTCTTGACTCGGCGTTCAAGGCTATGGAAGCGAACCTCAGTTCTCCTACCGTGTTCCTGAAGGACATCTCCAACGCTGAGGATGCCGAGTACAACATCAACGAGTGCCGCAACAATCTCCGCGAGGAACACATAGTCAACATCGAGAAGGAAGGCTACAACTACCAGACGGGAGTGTTCTACATCGACATAGTCCAGGAGCTCGAGACAATGGGCGATTTCATAATCAACATCTCCCAGAGCCTTCTCCAGACAAACGATTAGTGGGATTGACGATGAGACGTCTGCAAGCATATTCATTGATTGCGGCCCTGGCTGTGGCCATTGCCGTCCTTGCGGCAGGCTGCGGAGGGCGCGGTGCCTCAAAGGCGGGGGGCGAAGTTTTCAAGCCTCACCATTTCCCTGCGTTGCCGAAGCCGCCCGCGATGGTGACCGAACCCAGGGAGGCCACTGAATATGTTCTCTCGAATTATTGGAATGAATTTCTTTCAAAGACCTTCCCGTGCGATTCCGGCATAGTGAACGGCGTGCCTGCCGAAGAAGTTGAAAAGGCTCTCGGCACCTATGTCACTCTTCTTGAGAGTGGGGTCGGGGTGGATTTCGGACGCAAGGCGATGGCCGGCTTCTTTGACAAGGTCGAGAAATTCCAGGCGGCGGACACTTCTTCGAACGTGTTCGGTTTTTTCGAGGAAATGGTTCCCAAGTACCTGTACGATCCTAATTCTCCCGTCAGGAACGAAGACCTTTACCTGCCTTATGTTTCGGGGCTGGCCGTTTCCGCATTCGTCGATCCTGAAATGCGCCTGTCATATTCCTACAACGTCAAACTGTGTTCGCTGAACAAGGTCGGAACACCGGCCGCCGACTTCACCTTCACCGACTTGTCCGGGAAGAGACACTCGCTCTACGGAATCAAGGCCGAGACCACGCTGCTGTTCTTCACCAATCCGGGCTGCCCGGCCTGCAAGGAAATCATCCAGTCTCTCACGTCTGACGAAGTCATTCCGGGTCTGGTCGCTTCAGGCAGGCTCGCGGTCGTCAACGTCTATATCGATGAAGACATCCCGCTGTGGAGGCAGTATGCTTCCGAGTATCCGTCCAGCTGGTACAACGGCTACGACCAGAGTTATCTGATCCGTTCCGACCTGATTTACGATGTCAGGGCTATTCCGTCGCTCTATGTTCTTGACGGCGAGAAGAAAGTGATAATGAAGGATGCTCCGGTGGAGACCGTGCTGCCTTATCTTGAAAATTTATAATGACACTGAATATGAAGATCGACAAGGAACTTTGGGGTACCGCCCCCGACGGAAAGGAGATATTCCTTTACACAATTGAAAACGGCAGCGGAGCTTTTGTCCGTCTTGCAAGTCTGGGAGCCGGAATAGTGTCCATCGCAGTTCCGGACAAGGATGGAAAGATTGCGGATGTCGTTCTGGGCTACACAAGGCCTGAAGATTATTTCAATGACGGTCCTTGTGCCGGAAAATGCCCGGGTCGCTTTGCCAACCGAATCGCCTTCGGAAAGTTTTCGCTTGACGGAACTGAATACACCCTGCCGGTCAACAACGGTCCGAACCATCTTCACGGCGGTCCGGAGGGATTCCAGAATCAGGTCTGGGACAGCCGCGTGATCGGAGATGCCGTTGAATTCCAGTATTTTTCACAGGACGGAGAAGCCGGCTATCCTGGGAATCTCAAGGTCGTGGCCCATTATGAATGGAGCGAGGACAATTCCCTGAAACTCACATTCACAGCGCAGTCGGATGCCGCAACGGTCATAAATCTCACGAACCACGTCTATTTCAACCTCAACGGAGAAGGCAACGGGAACATCCTGGACCACGAACTGAAACTGAACGCGGCCGTCTATCTGCCGACGGACGAGACCTTGATTCCTGTCGGAGAACCCGACCCGGTCGCCGGAACTCCTATGGATTTCCAGGAGTTCAAGAAAATAGGCGCTGAAATCAACGAGGATTTTCCTGCATTGAAATACGGCAAGGGCTACGACAACTGCTTCATGATCGACGGCTACGAACCCGGACAGCTTCAGACTGCAGCCCAGCTTGTTTCTCCGCTGAGCGGGCGCACCCTTGAAGTGCTGACGACACAGCCTGCCGTCCAGGTGTACACCGGAAACTGGCTGGAAGGTTGTCCTGCAGGCAAATGCGGCCGCGGCTACCACGACTACGAAGGAGTGGCCATCGAGTGCCAGCATTGCCCGGATTCGCCGAACAAGCCGGATTATCCTACCACGGTCCTCCGTCCCGGAGAAATCTTCTCCGAAGCGATCATCTGGTCTTTCTCGGTAACAGGCAAATAATTTTTCGTAAGCAAATGCAACAGTATCTGGATCTCCTGCGCCACATTATGGAGGACGGGACGGTAAAGCACGACCGTACCGGAGTGGGCACGAAAAGCATATTCGGTCATCAGATGCGCTTTGACCTTTCAAAGGGCTTTCCGCTTCTCACCACCAAGAAAGTACATCTGAAATCCATCATCTACGAACTTCTGTGGTTCATTTCGGGTGACACCAACATCAAGTACCTGAAGGACCACGGTGTTTCCATCTGGGATGAATGGGCTGACGCGAACGGAGATCTCGGTCCGGTCTATGGCCACCAGTGGCGTTCCTGGCCAGCTCCGGACGGCAGGACGATAGACCAGCTGTCGCAGGTCATAGACACGATCAGGAACAATCCGGACTCCAGGCGGATGCTCGTCTCGGCCTGGAATCCCGGTGAAGTGGACAAGATGGCTCTTCCGCCCTGCCACTGCCTGTTCCAGTTCTATGTCGCCGGCGGAAAACTTTCCTGCCAGCTCTACCAGCGCAGTGCGGACACTTTCCTCGGTGTGCCGTTCAACATCGCTTCCTACGCGCTCCTGACGATGATGGTCGCCCAGGTCTGCGGCCTGGAACCGGGAGAATTCATCCACACCACGGGAGACACCCACATCTATCTCAATCATTTTGACCAGGTCAGGGAACAGATGGGACGCGAACCCCGTGCGCTTCCGGTGATGCGGCTTAATCCCGATGTCAGGAGCATCTTCGATTTCACTTACGAGGACTTCACTCTGGAAGGGTACGATCCGTGGCCGGCGATCAAGGCTCCCGTGGCCGTGTAGGTAACGGAAGAACTGTAACGAACGAACTTGACAGATATGCCCGAAAGAGAAAACTTCGGCGGCAGGGCCGCCGTCATAATGGCTCTTGCCGGCTCCGCGATAGGACTCGGCAACATCTGGAGATTCCCTTACATAGTCGGTGAATACGGCGGCGCCGCATTCATACTCGTCTATCTTGCGTGTTCCTTTGTCCTGTCGCTTCCCATTCTGTTTTCGGAATCTGTGATAGGCAGAAAGACGCATCTGGGCACTTTCGGCGCCCTTGACGCGCTTGCACCGCATTCCAAGTGGAAATGGCTAGGTCTTCTTACCGTCGTCACCTCCCTGATCATACTCTCCTACTACAGCGTCGTCGGAGGGTGGTCCATTGAATATCTCTTCAAGTCCGCCACGTTGAGTTTCACGCCAGACAATGCGGATGTCGTCACGGGAATGTTCGGCGAGTTCGCATCGTCGGTCCGGGGACCTCTCGTGTGTATGTTCCTGTTCCTGGCCTTGACCGCGCTGATAGTTTTCCTCGGTGTCAAGAAGGGCATAGAAAAGTTCAGCAATTTTTCGTTTCCTGTCCTTTTTGTGCTGATTGTCGCGATCGCCGTCTATTCGGTCACGCTTCCGGGTGCTTCGGAGGGAGTGAAATACCTTGTCAAGCCCGACTTCTCCAAACTGACTCCGGACGCATTCTCCGCGGCTCTGGGCCAGAGCTTCTTCTCGCTGTCGCTGGGAGTCGGAACTATGCTTACATATTCATCCTATGTGGGCAGCAATGAGAATCTCATCGCTTCGGGGGCCGGAACTGCCGTGTCTGACCTTATGTTTGCCATTCTGGCCGGGTTCGCCGTGATGCCGGCTGTATTTGCGGCGGGAATCGCCCCGTCTTCAGGTCCCGGACTCGTGTTCGAGACGCTTCCGTACATATTCGCAAAGATGGGAACCGGAGGCACTATTGTGGCCATCCTCTTTTTCCTGACGATCGTCGTGGCGGCGTTGACGTCTTCGATTTCAATGCTCGAGGTAGGAGTGGCCTATCTCGTTGAGGAGAAGGGATTTTCCCGGCACAAGGCGACTGTGCTTCTCTTTCTCGCGACATTTGCCGTAGGAGTGCTTTGCTCTCTGTCCTTCGGCCCTCTTGCCGGCATCAGGATTCTGGGCAACGGAATCTTCGATTTCTGCGACAAGATGTGTTCCAACTACCTTATGGTGCTGGGAGCCCTGCTGTTTTCCGTCATAGTGGGCTGGAAGCTTGACAGAAGGACTGTTCACGATGAACTGACGAACAACGGAACTCTTCGGGTGAACGAAAGGCTCTTTCCGGCCATCTATTTTCTCATAAAGTACGTCGCTCCGGTCACCATCGCCGTCATATTCATCACCAGCGTGTTCTGATGTCCCTTCCGTTCCGGCCCTCCGGATGCCGGGAAAGCTGTCTGACGGAAGATATTCACCGGGGGTGCGGGGAGGCATATTCATCGGAAATTTTGTAAATTTGCCTTCTTGGACAACACAGGCTATGGCGAAAGGTAAGATACTGGAGGACACTCCGCTGATAAAGCAGTTTTTTTCCGTTAAGGCTCAGCATCCGGAAGCGGTGCTTCTCTACAGGGTGGGGGATTTCTACGAGTCCTACTCTGACGATGCCGTGCTTGTCAGCAAGGTTCTCGGAATAGTACTGACCAAAAAATCGAACGGAGACAAGGGCTATGTTGAAATGGCCGGCTTCCCGCATCACGCCATAGACAACTATCTTCCGAAACTTGTCCGGGCAGGGTACAAGGTGGCGGTCTGTGACCAGCTTGAGGATCCGAAACTCACCAAGAAACTCGTGAAGCGCGGGGTGACTGAACTGGTGACCCCGGGAGTGGCCTTCAACGACCAGCTCCTTGAGCAGAAGGAAAACAATTACCTTGTCGGTCTCACTTTCGAAAAAGACAAGTGCGGAGCGGCCTTCCTGGACGTGTCTACAGGTTCGTTCCAGGTGGCTCAGGGGTCTCTGGACTACATCGGAACACTGATTGCTTCGCTGAATCCTAAGGAGGCGGTTGTCTGCCGGGGATGCGAGAAAGGCGTCAGGGAAAGATTCGGAGACAAACTTTATGTTTCGACTGTCGAGGAGTGGGCCTTCGTCTATGACGCGGCCGTCGAAAAGCTGAAGAAGCAGTTCGGAGTGGACTCGCTCAAAGGGTTCGCGGTCGATGGATTTCCTCTTGGAATATGTTCGGCCGGCGCCCTGATGGTCTATCTTGAGCAGACCCAGCACACGGGACTCAGGAACATCTGCTCCATCTCCAGAATAGACGAGGACCGGTTCGTGTGGATGGACAGGTTCACGATAAGGAATCTGGAAATATTCAATTCTGCGGCCGGAGGGGAGGGCGTGTCCCTCGTGAACGTCATTGACCGATGCTCTTCTCCGATGGGCGCCAGGCTTCTGCGCAGCTGGCTTGCAATGCCGATAATGGACATCAAGGAGCTCAACTCGCGCTACGATGTTGTCCAGCACTTCATCGAGGCCCCCGACGACCTTGACAGGCTGCAGGAATATGTCGGCGAAATCGGTGATCTCGAAAGGATAATATCCCGAGCGGCGACAGGCAGGATCTCTCCCCGCGAAGTTATGCAGTTAGGCAGGGGACTGGCCCGGATGGAACCGATTGCGGACCTTTGCCGGAACCACGGTGTGAAGGCTCTGGACAGTCTTGTCGGCGGGATGAAGAACTGCTCGGCGCTGCTGTCGGCTATCACAGGCACGATGGCTGCGGAACCTGCGTCCGCGCTGGGCAAAGGCGAAGTCATCGCTTCCGGAGTCGATGCGGAACTCGATGACCTGAGAAACATTTCTTCAGGAGGGAAAGACTACCTTCTGAAACTCCAGCAGCGCGAAGCCGAAAGGACAGGAATATCCTCGCTCAAGATCAGTTACAACAATGTCTTCGGCTACTACATCGAAGTCCGCAACACATTCAAGGATCTCGTGCCTGCGGAGTGGACCCGCAAGCAGACCCTCGTCAACGCGGAAAGGTACATAACGGCCGAACTCAAGGAATACGAAGAGAAGATCCTGAGCGCCGAAGACCGGATCTACGCAATCGAGGCGAGAATATATTCGGAACTTGTGGCCGAAATCCAGGCGAACATTCCTGCAGTCCAGACCGACTGCCGCATCATCGCGCGTCTTGACACCCTGGCGGGGTTCGCCTGTCTTGCCAAGGCGAACGGTTACTGCCGCCCTGAAATGACAGGGGAACTGTCTCTTGACATCGAGGCGGGCCGTCATCCTGTCATCGAGACTCTTATGCCGGCCGGCGAGGAATATGTTCCCAACGACATCCATCTTGATTCAAAGAAGCAGCAGATCATTATCCTGACAGGTCCGAACATGGCCGGAAAATCCGCTCTGCTGAGGCAGACGGCCTTGATTGTGCTGATGGCCCAGATCGGTTCGTTCGTGCCTGCCAGGAGCGCCAGAATCGGTTATTTCGACAAGATATTCACAAGAGTCGGAGCTTCCGACAACATTTCCAGGGGCGAGTCCACCTTTATGGTCGAGATGCTCGAAACCTCTATGATCCTGCACAACCTTTCCGAGCGTTCGCTGGTGCTGCTGGACGAAATAGGCAGGGGAACCTCGACCTACGACGGAATGTCCATAGCCCGCGCGATCGTCGAGTATATCCACGAATACGGACACAAGGCCAAGACCTTGTTCGCCACCCACTATCACGAACTCAACGATCTTGAGGAGACGTATTCAAGGGTGAAGAATTTCCACATAGCCGTCAAGGAGGCGGGCGACAAGGTGATATTCCTTCGCAAACTGAAGGAAGGAGGTACCGCGCACAGCTTCGGAATCCACGTCGCGAGGATGGCGGGGATGCCGAAAGAGGTCATCCAAAGCGCAGAGAACACCTTGAAGGCGTTGGAACTGAATGATTCGCAGCATCTTGTGAGTGCAAGCAAAGGCGAGCTCCGCAAGCCTGTCCAGACCAAGGCCGGCACGCTCGAGAGCGACGGAAGCCTGCAGCTGTCATTTTTCCAGCTGGACGACCCGCTGCTGGAATCCCTGCGCGACAAACTTGCAGGGGCGGACCTGAACAATCTTACTCCGCTGCAGGCATTCGACCTGCTTCGTTCCATGAAAGAGGAACTCGGCCTGTAAACGGCCTTGCAAACATAGAAAAATGATTACCTTTGCAAGTTGTTTTCAACGATTGCTTTAAAAGACTGAAAAATATTCAAATACTATGACACAGGACGAACTGTTCAAGGTGCTGGTGGCACATTGCAAGGAGTACGGGTTCATTTTCCCGTCAAGCGAGATTTACGACGGTCTGGCGGCTGTCTATGACTACGGCCAGATGGGCGTCGAACTCAAGAACAACATCAAGCAGTACTGGTGGAACGCTATGACGAGGCTGAACGAGAACATCGTCGGCATCGATTCCTGCGTGTTCATGCACCCGAAGACTTGGGTGGCTTCCGGACACGTGGCGGCGTTCAACGACCCGCTCATCGACAACAAGGATTCCAAGAAGAGATACCGCGCCGACAACCTTATCGAGGACTATCTCGGCAAGATCGAGGAGAAGATCGAGAAGGAGGTGGCCAAGGGACGCAAGAAGTTCGGCGAGAACTTCGACGAGGCCAAGTTCCGCGAGACCAACCCTAACGTCCTCCGCGAGAAGGCCAAGTACGACGAGGTGCACAGGCGCTACCTCGCAGCCGAGGAGGCCAACGACCTCAAGGAGTACAAGCAGATCATTCTTGACTGCGGCATCGTTGATCCAATCTCCGGCACCGCCAACTGGACGGACGTGCGTCAGTTCAACCTGATGTTCTCCACCCAGATCAGCAACACCGGCGACGCGGACGACAAGATCTACCTCCGTCCGGAGACGGCCCAGGGAATATTCATTGAATATCTCAACGTCCAGAAGACCGGCCGCATGAAGGTGCCTTTCGGAATCGCTCAGATCGGCAAGGCCTTTAGAAACGAGATTGTCGCAAGACAGTTCATATTCAGAATGAGGGAGTTCGAGCAGATGGAGATGGAATTCTTCTGCCGTCCGGGCACTGAGATGGAGTGGTTCAAGAAATGGAAGGAGAACCGTATGAAGTGGCACGTCAGCCTCGGGATGGGTGCGGAGAACTACCGTTTCCACGACCACGAGAAACTGGCCCACTACGCCAACGCCGCGACCGACATCGAGTTCAACTTCCCGTTCGGTTTCAAGGAGCTTGAAGGCATACATTCCCGTACTGATTTCGATCTGGGCAACCACCAGAGGCTGTCAGGCAAGAAGATCCAGTACTTCGACCCTGAGACGAACGAGAGCTATGTCCCTTACTGCGTGGAGACTTCCATCGGTGTGGACAGGATGTTCCTCGCCGTGCTGAGCCATTCCTACAAGGTGGAGCAGCTAGAGGGAGGGGAGAGCCGCGTCGTGCTGGGCATTCCTGCTCCGCTGGCTCCGGTGAAGGCGGCCGTGCTTCCGCTCATCAACAAGGACGGTCTGCCTGAGAAGGCTCAGGAGGTGATGAACGAACTCAAGTTC
The DNA here is from genome assembly GCA_963640265.1 of bacterium. Taxonomy (GTDB): domain Bacteria; phylum Bacteroidota; class Bacteroidia; order Bacteroidales; family UBA932; genus Cryptobacteroides. The sequence goes on from CAVHYF010000015.1 coordinate 39,753, forward strand.
GACTTCAACTGCCAGTACGACCCGAAGGATTCCATCGGCAAGCGTTACCGCCGTCAGGACGCCATCGGCACTCCGTTCTGCGTGACCATCGACCACGACACTCTGAACGACAACTGCGTGACCATCCGCGAGCGTGACACGATGGCGCAGAAGAGGGTTCCGATCGCCGAGCTCCGCTCGATCATCGACAAGGAAGTCAATATGAACAACCTTCTCAGGAAGCTCTGAATTTCAGGGAATTGAATTTAAAGTCCGCTCCGACGGCCGCCTGGCGCTTGCTGACGGCGAAGACGGGAAGGATGAAGATCACGGCGATTACCGAGAATGCCATTCCGGCTATGGTGCCGACGGCAAAGTCGAACCAGAACACCTCTTCCGGACCGTCGCTTAGGAACGGAAGCAGGCCAAGTATGGTGGAAACTATGGTCAAGGTGATAGGATTGATCTTGCGGGAATATGCCTTGACCCAGAGGCGGACCCCTTGAGCATTCGCGGAATGTTCCGCAAGAAGGGACTGGTAGGTCGTGACCAGGTATATTCCGGCATTTACGACGATTCCGCTGAGCATCACGAACGCGGCGAAGCCTCCCTGGTCGAACGAGAAGTCAGTCAGTCCGAATGCAAGGAACAGACCGATGAAAGACACGGGAATCATAAAAATCACCGCCAGCGGGTAGCGGAAAGACTCGAATGTCATTGCCAGCATCACGTACATCACGGCTATGATCAGGAATATCAGCCACGCATACTGCTGCCGGTCGCTGTCGAACCAGCCGCCGTCAGGATTCTCGGCCTTGAAGCCCAGCGGCAGGACATTCCTGTTCATATGATCGACAGCCTCGTTGATGAATTTGCGGGTCAGTTCCCAGTTTCCTATGAAATCGAAGCAGACCACAAGTTCATAAGACTGGTTCACCTTCTTTATGGTGATTCCGGTGCGTTTCTTCTCGATGCCGCCCACGCTTGAAAGAGTCATCTTCGTCTGCCCGACATCTATCGGAGAATTCACTACGTGCCAGCAGCCCTATTACAGATTATTCATTTTACTGCAATTATTTCGGCACTAAAACCGCTTTAAATATATGTATTTTCTGTCATATAGCAAAATAATTGTTTTACGCAATAAGCAACGGTTCGGAGGAGGATCTTCTTTACTGCGACATCTCCGAATATCTGTAACCGTCCGTTGCGGAAGAATTGAAAAGAAACGTGGGATGGCCTGACCAGGCCATCCCACGTTCTTCAACTTATTTTATTGCGGTGTCCTTATGCGGACATATTCGATATGCTCCTAGAAGAGGAAGCCGATTCCGATATGGAATGTGTTCCTGTAAACCTTGAGATCTTCGCTGAGGTCAGGCTTGTTCTTGCTGTCATTCTTGATGCACTTTGAAAGTCCGATATCGTAACCGGCTCGGATTGAGATTGCATCGACGATGGTCGCGACAAGACCTATTCCCCACTGGGCGTCAAATCTCTTCAGGCCAGGATAAGTCAAGCCCTTGCTGAACATATTGCCGCCGATTCCCATATTGAAGCGCGGACCGGTCAGAGCCGTCAGCTGGAAATCCGCGTCAAAAGGAAGGCAGTATTTCAGGTTGACGGGAACGGAGATGTAGTTTGCCCTGTATTCCTTGGAAGACTCGGTGAAGGCCATCGAACGGTCTTTGCCGTAATGGGTGAAATAGACTCCCGGCTCGACCGTCAGACCTTCGATCGAAGAAAAAGGATAGTCATAGCTGACTCCGAAATGGAAACCGGGTACGCTGCCCGACATAATGTACTTTGCTTCGGAACCCATAAGGGAGAATGATGAGTACCCGCCTTCTGCCGTCCACTTCTGGGCGGATGCGTTGGTGCCTGCGAGCAGCATTGCGGCCGCAAGCGCGATTGTAAGTAACTTTCTCATATTCGTAAATTGCTTTTACAGTGTTTCCTGTGTGCCGCGGCCGAGCCTTTACCGGTCAGCCGCAGTTTCCAAACAAAAGACAAATATACACTAATTTCTTGAACTCTATGCGAAAGCCCGCGCTTACCTGCGGGTTTGCCTGCCCGCTACGGCGTCGATGATGCTCCTGTCGATGTAATAGCCACATGCACCGGCCTGGACAAAGAAAGGCCACAACCCGTGGCGGACAATACCTTGGGAATGAGGCAAAAGAGTAAAGGTCTGGTGCTAATTTTAGTACCAGACCTTTATTTATTTAACTTCCTTTCAATTAGTTAGCCGCCACGCCTCATCCCGATCGGCCCAGACCGGCGGTGCGAGAGGCACGAAGGTGGACTCGTCGAAGTTCTCGACCTCTTCCCGATAATAAGCCTGGGAAGCGTTCGAACGGTTGACCGCATCGTAGGCCACGAAGGTCTCGTAGTCATATTCCCAGCCGCTGCCTTCCGACAGTTTCATTATCCGCTTGTATATGGCTTCCCTCGAAGGAGCGTTGTAGCCGCCGACATTGTGGCGCATAATGCTGTTGTCTGTCGGACGGTATGCCCCGTACCGGTAGGTCAGCGCACCTTCATAGACTCCGACCTGTCCGGAATAACGCGAATCCGAGATGAAATGCGCCCAGTGCACCTGCGTCGGATCGGCAGTGACATCCACGTTGGCATAAGCCCCATCAGCATAGGTGTACCACCACTGAATGTTGGAAATCTTGCTGGACGGAATCGTACCGGAATAGTAATATTCATCTCCCAGTTTGGCGAATCCGTGGCCCCCGGCCTCGTGGCGGACAGTCTGTGCGAATTCAGTGACATCGTTATAGGTGGTCGGAACGCAGGCTATCGCCGCTCCCGTACTCCACATCCAGCAGGTGCCTGCATATCTTGTCGAATTAAGCACTACAATGATGACGGACCTTTCCAAGTCTATCCCGGAAACTTTCCTCGCATATTCAAAAGTTTTGGTGGAATTGACATTGACTCTTGTGCCGCTGCCGAATGTGCAACCAAGGGCCGTGTTTCCGCTGAAGGTTTCGGTAGATGATTCCACAGCCACTGAATAGACGTCGAACCTGTTGCGGAAAGTCTTGTAAGGCTCTTCAGCGAAGACTGCTTCCATTGCGTTGTCCGCCCAGGTGTCGAACTTAGATTTCCCGCCATACTCACAGGCAAGTCCGCTGCGAAGGTAGCCGTCGCCCATTATGACGAATTTGATTCCGTTTCCGACGGTGTGCTTCTGTAGAAGGGTTACGGTGCCGTCAGGTGTAAGGTATTTTATCTTCGTGGTTGAAGGGATCTGCTTGAATGAGACGGTCTGGCTCTTGAGGATGTAGATCTCCGACAAGCTTGTGCAGCCGAGCGCCCATATTCCCAAATCCGGGCCGCAGCCGCTCAAGTCCAAGGTTTTGAGATTCACATTGCCACCGCAGGAAATGCTCTGCAGTTTCGCCTGGCCGCTCAGGTCGAGGGAAGAAAGGTTGTTGTCAAAGCAGACGAAGGTAGACAGCGAGACTTTGCTCAAGTCGATGCGGGTAAACGAGTTGTGAGCGATGCTCAGAATCTTCAGCTTCGGATTTCCGCTCAGGTCGATAGTACTCAATTTGTTGTAGGAGCAGTCCAACTGAACCAGGTTCGAGAAATTCTCCAGACCCTCGAGCGACGCGATGTTCTTTCCGGAAACAGAAATCTGAGTCACAGCCTCGGCTTCCGCCTTGCCGATCTCCCCGTCACCGTCCTTGTCGAACTGCGCCACCAGCGCAGCCTTGAAGTTGGCGTCCGGGATGTCGATGGCATCCCAGACCTTCTGCGTAACGGTTATCTTCACAGTGTCCGCGCCGGCCTTGTAAACCACCTTCACCACGGCGGACCTTACGTCCGGCCCGAAGTTCTGGGTGCAATGGAAACGGAGCGTGTCCTGCCGCATCGCCTTCGTGCTGATGCCCGAATATGTCAGCCAGCCTGCCGCGTCAGCCGGGACGCTCACCTCGTAATCGACATTCGTGTCCAGATACACTCCGTAGTCACCTGCCTTCCCGGAAAATGAATATGCCGCCTGAGGTGCCGTGATTGTCCCTTTGACAAAGTTCAGAAATCTCACGACCGTCTTGGAATCGCCCTCATAGACGAAGACGGCGACCTCGCCGTCAGTCAGCGGCGATGGAGCCGTGACAACGATCGATCCCTCCGCAGCGTTCTTCTTCTTAAGTTTCACTGTCCACCCGCTCGACCCGAAAATCTTGACCCTGGTGCCTGCGGAGCCGTTGAGTATTGAATATTCAATCGTCCTGGTCTCGCCGGCAGCGATGCCGATGTCTTCGAATTCGGAGAACCGTATTCCAAGTTCACCTTTGGCTTTAGGGACATCGAAGGTCGTCCCGTCCTTGAGTTTGATGGTAACGGTCTCCGCGTTTTCGGTCACGCTTGCGAAGAACGAGTCCCCGTCTTCGCCGGTTGCCTTGTACATTTTCGTCCAGCTCTTTCCGCCATCGTAGGAGATGTACCAATATTCATCCTCGATTTTCAGTTGAGGTGCGGTTGCATCCTGGCCATCAACGCCTTGCGCCCGGATTTTCTTCCCGGCCGAGTCCTTGAGCCACTCCCCGTCCACGGTCCAGTAATACACCCCGTCCGAGTCCATCTTTACACCCACAACAGGAGTCTTTCCGTCGGTGCCGTCCTTACCATCCTTGCCGTCAGTGCCATTTAGGCCATCCTTACCGTCTTTGCCGTTGCTCCCATCCTTGCCGTTATGTATGGTGACAGTTCTGCCGGACTTGAAAGTAATGGAGTAACCGGTGCCATCTTTTAGGTCGGTGACACTGACAACCCCGTCCTGACTCTGAAGAGCCTCGACTATAGATACTAACGCAGAAATGTTCGAATTCATCGCCTGGCACCGCTGCTCAAGCGTTGAGAGCCGACCGTCAAGACGGTCCACCGCCTCCTTCAGCGCAGAGTCATCGTACTTGTCGCAAGAACTGATAACAAGGATGACTGCAAGAAGGATCCATATAACTTTTTTCAACAGTTTCATAATTCTCTAAAATAAATGCTTACGAATAAGAATCCGATAGATTATCTATCGGATTCTCGATTCTACCATTTTACTTACCAACTAAATTTACGATACTGTGCTTGAGTGGTGTATTCAGCTCCATTATATTCATAGACGAATTTAGCAATAGGTTCGTGTATTCCTGCCAACCCTATACTTATAGACCATGCCGCACTTGAACCACCTGCTATCTTATAGCCTATTGTCATAACATTACCAGCACTTCCAGTGTTACCGTCTATTAATTGTACAGATTTGATATTTATAGTTTTCGTTGACTTATTGCTTACTCCAAAAATTAATTTACTGCCATATTTGATAAGGTCATCAACCTGTAAAACCGTTCCTCCTGAGTAATATGCCGAGACATATCTTGTTATGTCATCGGAGACTGTTACGGCACAGGATGCCGTAAACTTCCCTTCTTCTGTCGAGACAGTTATTTTTGCCGTTCCCTCTGATATCGCAGTTACTTTTCCGTTATCCACAGAGGCTACAGCAATATTGCTACTTTCCCATTTAACATTTTTATTGGCCGCATTATCCGGGGTGATAGTGGCCTTTAGTGTTGAATAATCACCAGACATAAGCATAATCGATGACGTATTTAACTTAACACCAGTTACTTTAGCAGTCACGGTCACGACGCACTCGGCGGTCTTGCCTCCGCAGGCCGCCTTGACGGTGGCGGAGCCGGCCTTCACTGCGGTCACCTTGCCGTTGGAGACGGTGGCGACGGTATTGTCGGACGAAGTCCAGACAACATTCTTGTCGGTGGCGTTGTCCGGCTTGACGGTAGCGGTGAGGGTGGCGGACTCGCCTACGGCCAATGACAGGACAGTCTTGTCGAGGGTGATCGAGCCGGTCGGAACAGTTACGGTCACGATACACTCGGCGGTCTTACCTCCGCAGGTCGCCTTGACGGTGGCGGTGCCGGCCTTCACTGCGGTCACCTTGCCGTTGGAGACGGTGGCGACGGTATTGTCGGACGAAGTCCAGACAACATTCTTGTCGGTGGCGTTGTCCGGCTTGACGGTAGCGGTGAGGGTGGCGGACTCGCCTACGGCCAATGACAGGACAGTCTTGTCGAGGGTGATCGAGCCGGTCGGCACGGTCACGGTCACGACGCACTCTGCGGTCTTTCCTCCGCAGGTCGCCTTG
>CAVHYF010000016.1:0-40098 GCA_963640265.1 bacterium
CGCGAAGCGCAGGTTGCAGGACCGGGGCGCCCTGCAAGATTGCAAGATTATTTGATTTCCACCACTACCTTGTCAGCCACAGAAACCTTCCCGGCGGCAAAATTCACCATTCCGCCCTCATAGGTCCAGCCCTCCACGGCCTTCCCGTTGACGGAAACCGAAGCCGGCTTGGAATCCCTCTGGACCGAGAATGAATATTCACGCTCAGCAGGCATCCCTTTGAAAGTGCCCTGCACAGGGTTGACCACGATCTCGACAGCGCCTCCCTTCTCGTGAGACTCGAACAAAGTCGAAGCCACCGCCCCGTTCTCATATTCATAAGTCTCTCCATCATCGTCGAGCAGGGTGTAGCTGCTGTCGCCGTGAGGGTAAACCTTGAGGATAATCTTGTCGAAGGCGTTTGAGCCGAGATACTGAACGTCCGGCTGAGTAGGGATGATCGCACCCTCACGGACAAAGAGCAGACCCGCGCGGTTAGACGGATACTCGTGAGTGATGGTCTCGCCCTTGCTGACAATCCTCTCGCCGGTCCAGGCGTCTGTCCAGGTCCCCTTCGGGAGGTAGATCTCGTTCGTGAATATCCCGACGCAGAAACTGTCGCCGAACATGTACTGGTAGGTCATGTCGTCGCAGTTGCGGTCGTCAGGGAAGCAAAGAGGCATCGAACGGACGATAGGCATACCGTTCCGGTTGGCCTCGAGCGCCATCGAGTAGATGTAAGGGGCCAATGAATATCTCAGTTTGACGTAGAAGCGGTAGATGTCCTGCTCCCCCTGGTTGTAGTAGAAAGGATGCATCATCGAGAACCAGCTGTTGATCTGGACCCAAGGAAGGAAGAGACCGAAATGCAGTCCCGGCATCTCAAGTTCCTTAGGAACGCTCATCACGTCGCAGGAAGTGTTGAGGAAGCCGCTCATACCGAGATTCAGCTGGTCGTAGAGGGCGGTCTTGCCGCCGCCGTTGTCGCCTGATGTGGAAGCGGTCCAGCGCTGCGTGCCGGCCCAGCCGCCGCAGTAGTGATGCCAGGTACGCTTGCCGTTGTGATTGTAGCCGAGTTCGCGCATCTGCTTAGGGAGCAGAACCTGGTTGAGATTGTGCATCTCCTTGTCGGTGCGGCCGTTGTAGTACTGCCAGTTGTTGTGGTTGTCGATCGTGCGGGCAGGGTCGAGCTTGAAGCCCTCGATTCCCTGGTCCATGAACGGCTTCAGGTGGTCCATCCAGTGCTCCTGACCGGAAAGCTTGCCGCCCGTGCGGGCCGCGATGTTGTCCTCCTCCTGGATGCTGAGATCGTACTCCTCGCAGAGCCAGAGACCAAGATGGAAGCCCATCGAACGGAGTTTGCCGACAAAGAGCCTGTGGCTGATTGTCTTAGGAGTCTTGTTCTTCTCCCAGTAAGGCTCCGGAGAGAACTTTTCGTAGTTCCATTTCTTCTCGGTCGAGAAGTCGTAGCGCTTCTCCATCCACTGAGGCTCAAGCCAGAAAACGTCGCAAGGCACCTCGAACTGACGGAAGCGTACCGCATCGCTGAGGATGTCGAACTGATTCTCAAGCATATTCGGTCCGAAGCAGAGTCCGTAGGCCCATTTCGGCAGGACGTAGGTACGGCCAGTGACGAGGGTATATTCATTCAGCACCGCCGGCATATCCTTGCCCATCATCAGGTAGAAGTCGGCCTCGTCGTAGGTGGTGAGGATGTTGAACTGCGATTTGCTCTGGCTGCCGACATCGAAGAAGCTCTTGCGGGTGGAGTTGTTGTAGACTCCCCAGCCGCGGGAACTCATCATAAACGGCATCGGAATCTCGGTGTGCTGGTAGGTGGTCCACATCCTGAGGAGCTCGCCCCTGTGCTGGATGTGGTCGCGGCTGGTGCTGCCGCCGCCGTAGAAGCGCTCGCCGTCCTCCATCCTGATGCTGACGGCGCTGATGGCCTCGGAGGCGGGAATCTCGTGCTTGTCCACCTCTCCGAACTTACCCTCATCGTCTCCGATGATGCCGCCGTTGTTGGCCACCACGTTAAGGTCGGCGTACTTCTCGTTGATGACCTCCTTCAGGGAGGTGCAGACCTTGTCATCCGCAGTCAGGAACCTGACCTCTCTGATGACGTTGCCGCCTTTGGCGTCCTTCACCGCCATCGCTCCCGTTTTCTTGTTGATCGTCAATGAATATGCAGGAGTGGTGAGCATCCAGACCCCGCCTTTGTCGCTGACTTTGGTGTCAACCTCTGTCCAGTCGGTCTTGATGATGCCGTAGCGCTCCATCAGGGATTCGGTGAAATCCTTTCTCGGAGACACCTTTATTCTGAATATGCTTTCGGAGCAGGCTTCCACGCTGACCGTGAGGCCGTCGTTGATCTTGACTTTGTGTGTCGGATTCGCCTGGGCGGCGACTGTCATCGCCAGACAGGCGAAGGCAAGCAGTAATTTCTTCATTATCGTCCGTGGTTTAATAAATCAAGTAAAGATACCACTTTTATAGGACTCTTTTCCACACATCCGGCAAAAAACTGCTGCATATAGCCAACGATTCACGGAAAATGACGAAATTTGCCGCCGGATTTCATTATCAGGAACAAGATGACGGAAAAGTTCACGAGAATAGTCACATCATCTGTCGACGGGCCCCTGGCCAGCCAATGCAAAAGCATTCTTGAGCAGACGGACAGAAGCCGGACGGCAATCAGCATAGTGTTTTTCTTCACGGCTGAAACTCAAGATGACTTCAGGAAAAACAAAGCGGAGTTGTGTTCTGCCGTCGGCTCGTTTTACGGGAATGCAGAAGCTCCGCAAGTAACCTATGTCGCCCAGGGAACACCGGACGACAGGCTTGCTGCAGAAGTGCTGTATCTCAATTCCCGCGATGCGGAGATAATCAGGAAGGACGGCTATACGGTTCTGTGTTCGGACGGATGCAGGGAACTTGTCACACAAGGCATCAATTACCCGGAAGCCGGCGATGCCGGCAAGCAGTCTGACAAGGTGTTCGGACGGATAAAGGAAATTCTGAATGCCGAGAACTTTGCCGTTTCCGACATCGTCCGGCAGTGGAACTACATAGAGAAAATAACCCGAACCGAGAGCGGGGTCCAGAACTATCAGATGTTCAATGACTCGCGTTCCGCTTTTTACAGTTCTTCAGACTGGCCCGACGGTTATCCTGCCGCAACTGGAATAGGCTGCCGCGCAGGCGGGGTCACTGTTGCGGTCTATGCCGTGAAAGGCTATGACGGCCCTGACTTTCCAATCGACAACCCTCTGCAGACTCCCGCCCATAAATATTCAGAAAAGGTTCTCGCCTCCGGAGGAGAAAACAAGACACGCACAACGCCGAAATTCGAGCGGGGAAGGCTGCTTGGCCGCACTGTCTTTGTTTCGGGAACTGCTGCAATTAAAGGTGAGAGCAGCGAGATGTCCACGGATGCCGGAGTTCAGGCCAGATCTGCAATAGAAGTCGTGGAAAGCCTGGTCGCACCTTCGAACATTGCCTGGAACTGCACCGGCTTCAACTTCGGGATGATCAGGGTATATGTCCGCCGACCCGAGGATCTGGAAACCGTCAGAAGTGTCCTTACATCACATTTCAGGAATATCCCCATCCATTTCCTCATAGCGGACATCTGCCGCAGTGAACTGCTTCTCGAACTTGAAGGAATCGGCAGAATTACCTGTCGTACGGAGTCCTGACAGGGACTGTCCCACCATAGAGGTCCTTATAGACAGATTCCTTTCTCTTTCTCACTGCCTTCTGATTCTGTTTGATGAGGTCGTCCGGCATACAAGGAATCTGCTTGAAATTTTCATTGAATATCATTTCGCCGAAAGCCTTGCTCATCATCGTGTCGAAAAGATAGATGTATCTTAAATCAATGCTCTGACTTACATCTGCAGTGTCCTTGTAGGCAACGGTGAACTGAAGGAGGCAGATGCTGTCGTTCTCATAGACTGTCTTGAGGTTCCGGATCTCAGGATCGCTGAAAGCCGGGACAAATCCCGACAGGCCGTACGGAAGAGAAACGGGGAGCTGCTGCAACGCCCTCCTGGTGATTCCGTATTCCTTGCCGCATCCGGCAAGCAAAAGTGCAAAAAGCAGTGTAAAGACTATTCTCTTCATCGAATTCTTATTTTGTGTCGCGAAGCGCAAAGTTAGGGATTTATGGCGGAAAAAGAAAGATGGACGACCGACCTGACGTCAGCCATCCATCCTATATCAATTCGAAATCAAACTTTAGTTGACCCTTGCGAAGAATTCAGCGTCAGCACCTGAGGCATTGACCTGATAGAACTGCGAGTAAGCGGAGACAGTCGAGTGGTTGAACACGTCAGTACCTGACAGAACGACACCGAATCCGCAGATCTGGTTCATTGTCTTGCTTTCGTACTGTGTGAGCGTCTGGAACTCTACTCCGTTGTTGTTCCTGTTCCTATAGATGATGGTGTTGAAATCGCTTGACACCTCGAACCACATCCACACATAGTCAGGATCTCCAAGCTCCGTCTCGGTATAGAGCCAAGGCTTTGCCCAAGCCGTAGCGGTCCTTGTAGCAAGACCAGGGAAGAAGGTGGCGTACTTGCCGTCAACATTCTGGCCTACTCCGTCTCTCGTGTCGAGGAACAGACCGAACTTGACTGTCTTGGCAGAATAGTCGATGTTTGCGCAGCAGTCGAGGATGGCGCCATAGTACAGACCGGTCACGCCGATGTTGTTCTTGTACTTGTTGCCGTCGGCGGCGGTGAGTTCTTCAGTGTTCCTAGGCTCGCCGAATGTTGTCTTGACCTTGCAAGCGTTGGAAGCGGCAACATAAGCGCCTGATCCGGCAAATACCTTGGCCGTGAAATTCCACTCGCCCTTGAAATCGTCAGCGCTGATCTGAGTGATGGTGATCTTGGAGCCGGTGGAGAACTCCATAGTGGCGGTACGTGGCTTGCCGGTGGTGTTCTCTGTCCAGGAAACAACGCCCTTGCCGTTGTAGCTGATGAAGTCAACAGTCTGAGCGGTTGATCCGCCATAGATTCCGAGGTATCCCTCGGCGTCATCCTTCCAGAGGTCCAGAACTTCCGGCTCGGTAGGAACCACAAGAGTGACTTCAACCGTGCAGGAAGCTGTCTTGGATCCGTCTGCGGTGGTGACGGTTACAGTAGCCTCACCCGGCTTGACAGCCGAGATGACACCATTGTCAACCTTTACGACCTTCTCATCGCTGGATGTCCAGGTGAGATCCTTATACGTTGCGTTCGCCGGAGCGATGGTGGCGGTAAGAGTTTCGGTCTTGCCGACAAGCAGCTCGACGTGGCTCTTGTCAAGGGTTACACCTGTAACCTTAACAGGATTGACGGTCACCTTGCAGGAGGCTTCCCACTGGAAAGCGACAGTCTTGATGGCAACGTTGGTAGTACCAGGAGCAACTGCAGTGACAAGGCCCTCATTGTCAACGGTTACAACCTTGGAGTTCTCAGAAGACCAGGTTTTTGCCTGACTAGTAGCGTTTGAAGGAGAAATCGTGGCCGTGAGCTGGTGAGTCTCACCTACTAACATTTCCAAAGACGTCACGTCAATTGAAACGCCAGTGGACTTTACATAGCTGTCTTCCTCCTGGCAGGCTGTGAGAGAAAGCGCTGCAAGTACCGGAACAGCAAGATATTTAAAGATTTTTCTCATAATTTTCTATTTGATTTTCAAAGGCCGGGGGCGGGGTGAACCTCCCCCGGCCGTCGGATTAAGCTATTCCTATGTTAGTTTGCAGAGTAACCGGTGTTCTGAGGATACTCATAGTCCTTGTTGGACTGGATAACCTGGGTAGGGATAGGATACTGGTAGTTGAACGGCCTGAAGTTAGGACGATGGCGTGTCTTGCCATCCTTGTCAACATAAGCATCACGTCCGTAGCTTTCGTTGTTGGCAACGTTCTCGTAACCGAAACCATACTTGCGGACACGCTCGTACATAGTGTTGCTGGTAGTCTCGTCCTGTACAGGATAGCAGTCGCTGATGTAGGTACAGTTAGGGTTGACGGAGAGACGGTTCAGAGTGATCCAGCGGTCCTCCTCGATGAGGAGTTCACGGGTGCGCTCGTCAAGGATGTAGTCGATGTTGATCTGGTCGGCGGTGCAATCCTTGGCACCTGCTCTTCTGCGGACGACATTGATGTCCTCGGCAGCCTTGCCCTTCTGGTTGAGAGCGAGGTAAGCCTCTGCACGGAGAAGGTAAACTTCAGGAACGCGGAGCATATACCAATCGACATCGTACTCCTTGTTGTTTCCGTTAGGATGGAAGTCGTCGGTCAGTTTCCAAAGGCGAGGGAAAAGAGCGGTGGTGTCGGAAGCCTGGACAGCCATAACGGCTTCGTCCTCCGTACCCTTGGCAGCTTCGGCCCTTGCATACATTTCCTTCTTGACATCGAACCAGCGTCTTCCGCCAGGAACATACATATTCCTCTGAATCATCACCTCGGAACCGCGGAAGTCATTAGGATCGTCCCAAAGTTCACCGTAAACATATTCGTTAGGAATGCAGATGGTTCCCAGATAGGAAACTCTCGCACCTGAAGAGTCGCGGGCGATGTTGGCCACGTGTCTCTTGCCGCAGCCAGGGATATCGGAATAGTTGGAAGTCGCATTGACGCCTTCGGCGAAGCAGGCTACATCGTCTCCGAGAACATAGAACTTGTCACCGTTCTTCTTTGCACGGGTAGTCTGGTTTCCGATTACGAGGGAAGAACTCCAGCTGGTCTCGACTGCAGAGCAGTGGGTACGCCACCAGGAGTCTCCACCGCCACCGGTAGAATAGGTACCGTAGTTGAACTGAGCCACCCAGATGGCTTCAAGGTTGTCAGCAGAGTTAGGGTTGCTGTCATCCGCCTTCTTTACGCCGGCACCTGAGCCGTTGTTGCCCCAGCTGCCGCGGAACAGGTCCCAATAAGGATTGAGGGCGTTGCCGTAACGGTCAGTCTTCTCATCCTTGCGGGAACCGAAACGGGTGGTCATTATCTGATAGTTTCCGTCCTGCTTGCTGATGACGCGTGTAGCGGCGTCAACTGCCTCCTGGAAGTCACCCAGAGCGAGGCAAATCTCAGCGAGGTAAGCGTCAGCGGCGGCTCTTGTCACACAACCGAGCTTTCGAGGCGTGGTCGGAAGGTTCTCGGCAGCGAACTGAAGGTCAGACTTGACGAACTCCCAGACTTCCTGTCTGGTGTTAGGTGCGTAGTCATAACGGGCCTCAGTCGTACGATGCTCCATAATTACGACGTTGCCGAACATTCCGGCGAGGAAACGGTAAGCCCAGGCTCTGAGGAACACCGCCTCGGCGCGAAGTTCGTTCTTCTTTGTAGCGGTGCTGTATTCAACGCTTGTGCGCTCGTCAATCATATCGATGACGGTGTTGCACCTGTTGATAAGGACATAGCCATAGTCAAACCAGTGACGTGAATAACCGTTGCTGGCGAGCATCTTGTCCCTCCAGTTTGAGAAGCAGTCGTTGCTGCTCGTCTGAGCGAAGGTGTCAAGTCCTACACCCTGGATCATCCAGGAGTGGGCCGTGTGCATGTTACCGTACATAAGGTACTGCATTTCGGCGTAGCAGGCTGCTATACCCATCTCCATATCAGACTCGGAGGTATAGAAGGAGCCGTCATCGTATTTGTAGGAGTGCTCCTCGATGAAGTCTTCGTCGTTACAGCCGACAAGACCGCCAAGAAGCGCCGTTCCGGCTACGATTGATGCAAGAAATCTATTGAATTTCATAATCATTTACTCAGTTTAAAATTAGAAAGTCAGGTTAACACCGAAGGTAACCGTCTTGTAGGTACCGTTGCTGCCGTAACGTGAAGAGGAGGCATTGGCAGCGATGGTGCCGCCGGTCTCAGGATCGAGACCTGACCAACCTGTAATCGTGAAGAGGTCGGTTGCCGCAACGTAGAGTCTTGCACTGCTCAGACCTGCCTTCTTGACGAACGGCTGGTCGAATGTGTAAGAGAATGAGAGGTCCTTCAGTTTGAGGAAGGTACGGGTGTTCCAGTACAGATAGTTGTAAGTGTTGCTGTAACCGTACCTGGTGTACTTGGTCGAGTGGTTTTCTTCAGTCCAAGGCTTCACGTCAGCAAGCTGGGCGGAGTTGCCGAAGGATGTTCCGAAAGCATTAGGGTCGAACCAGAGGAAGTGGGTGTCGTCACCCTGGGCCCAACGGAAGTTGAAGTACAGGGAGAAGTTCTTCCAGGAAAGGGTGTTGCCGAAATTGACGGTGAACAGAGGGTCAGGCGATCCGAGGAAATGACGGTCCTTGTCGTCGATGACGCCATCGTTGTTGTAGTCCTCGAACTTGAGGTCGCCCGGCTTGGCAGATGGCATGATCTTCTGTTCCTCACCTGTTTCAGGATTGGTCCATACATAGTTGTCGATCTCTGACTGGTTGTTGAAGATACCGAGCTTCTTGAGGTCGTAGGCTGATCCGATAGGGTGGCCGACCTGAAGAGCATAGTAAGAGTCGAATCCGTAGGCAAGGGCGTTGGCGACATCGTCAGCCTCGTCTCCGTTGTAGTCAGGACCGTAAAGTTCCTTCACACAGTTGGTGTTGTGGTCGAAGACAAGGTTGGACTCCCAACGGAACTTGTCCTTGCCGTCACCGTTGATGTTGACGGAGTTGATGGTGAATTCGATACCGTTGTTGGTAACCCTGCCGACATTGTCGTAAACAGAGCTGAAACCTGACATGTAAGGAGCAGACCTGGTGACGATCATGTTCTTGGTCTTTCCGGTATAGACATCGATGTTACCGTTGAGTCTGCCGGCGAGAGTGGAGAAGTCGAGACCCACGTTGAATTTCTCAACCGTGGCCCAGGTGAGGGTGTGGTTAGGAATTCCCTGAGGAGCAACGCCGTAAGCGCTGGTGTTGCCAAGCCAGGTGTAGGTGATGTTTCCGTTGTTGGAAGAAGAAGTTCCGACTGTGGCGAGCGTAACGTAAGGGCTTACGGAACGGTTACCGTTCTGACCCCAGGAAACGCGCAGCTTCAGGAAATCAAAAGCATTGAGGCTCTTCATGAAGTTCTCGTTGCTGATGACCCAGGCAGCGGATGCACCGTAGAAATTGCCCCACTTGTGACCTTCCGCATAAGCGGAGTAACCGTCCCTACGGAAGTTGACCGTTGCGTAGTAGGTGTTCCTGTAGTTGTAGTTGGCGCGTGCGAGATAACCTACGGCGGAGCTTTCGGTGCGGGTACGTGCAATCACGAGCTTTTCCTTGTCGGAAAGATTCTGGATGTATTGTCCGAGATAGGTCGGAGAGGTGAATCCCTCGTAGGTGGTGCCGAGATATTCGTTGATGTACTGCTCACGGGTGTAACCTACCATAAGGTCAACGTGATGTTTGCCGAAGTCCTTGTTGTAGGTGAGGATGTTGTCGATGTTCCAGGTGTTGGAACGGCTGAAGGTTGAAGAACCGCCGGCCCTGTCCGCGAACTGGGAAGGATCGTCCATCTGTGCGGAGTCGTTGGTGTTGACCCAGATTTCAGGATTGCTGAAGGTGTCACCGTTGCTGGTGTTGTACTGACCCTGCAGGGTAACCCTGTAGGAAAGACCCTTCAGGAACGGGAAGTCGATCTGAGCATAGGCAACTCCGTTCACGTGAGCTGCATAGCTGGTCTTGTCCGTCCAAAGGTAGGAGTCACCGGAACCGGTTCCCCAGAGAGGGTTGATGGTGCTTCCGTCAGGATGTGAATTAGGCCAGCTCTCATAGCCCTTGAGAAGGCTGTGGGTGTAGGAATATGGAGAAATCCAGGTTGCGTTCTGAATTCTTGCGACCTGTCCCCAGCTCTTGGCTTTGAGGAAGTCTCCCTTCAAGCCTACGGTGAGCCAGTCAGTAACGTTGATGTCGATCTTGGAGAGGATGTTGTACTTCTCGAAGTCGTCACCGAGACGGATACCCTGCTGGCGGGTGTAGTTGCCGGAGATGTAGTAGTTGGTGTTCTTGGACTTTCCGGAAACGCTCAGGTCATACTTCTGGCCGACACCGATGCGTGAAATCTCATCGATCCAGTCTGTCCTTACATTCTCTTCGAACGCTCTCCAACCTGTGGCGCCGAGGAGTTCGCCCGCAGCTGCGGAGAGATCCTTGTAGTCGCTCCAGGACTTGTCTGCGTAAGCGTTGTCGTTCGCCTGCTTGGTGTAGAAGATGTTCTTGAGGAAGGTCTCATCGTCGGTAACCCTGTTAGGGACCCTCGTCCAGTCGGAAAGGCTGACGCTGGCGTTGAATGCAACGACAGGCTTCTCGGAACTACCCTTCTTGGTGGTGATGATGATGACACCGTTGGCGGCACGGGAACCGTAGATCGCGGCTGCGGATGCATCCTTCAGCACGTCGATGCTCTGGATGTCGGCAGTGTTGACCGACTGGATGGAACCGAATGAAAGCACACCGTCGATGACGAGCAGAGGCTGGTTGACACTCTGTCCGCTGAGCGCACCGTTGGTAGGAATGGCGTTCTTACCGCGGATGGTCATTGAACTTGTGTTGTCACCGGCAGCGGAGCTCGTAGGAGCGTAGCTGAAACCTGCAACGCGGCTTGAAAGGCTGGAAAGAGCGTTAGGGTTAGGCAGGTTGACAATGTTCTTGTCATCCGCGTAGTTAACGCTGGCAATCGCACCGGACACGTCCTTCTTGCGGGCGGTACCGTAACCTACGACCACGATCTCGTCAAGAAGATTGTTGTCATCGGCGAGAGTGACATTGATCACTTTGTTGGAGCCTACGGTGATTTCCTGAGAGACATAACCGATGGAAGAGAAGACCAGAACAGCGTTCTGCTTCACATTCGGGATGTTCCAGGAACCATCGAGTTCCGTCATAGTTCCGGTCGTCGTGCCCTTTACAAGGACATTGACGCCAACCAGAGGTTCCCCAGAATTGTCCGTTACCTTACCGGAAACGGAAGTCTGGGCGAATGCCTGCACCCCCACTGTCAGGAGCACAAGCAAAGCTGTGATGAATCGTTTACCCATAAACTGTTACTTAAAATAATGGTTTTATGTTCCAAACTGTTTTAATGTTTTAATGACAAAAGGCGCAAGAGCATCACCTGTAATAGTTCCGCTCGAAAAAAGCCCGATTCATTATATGCGGCACATTGTGTCAATTTTCGCCACAACACGCAAATTTAGAAGTACAGGGCGGATATGCTTTTGAATATTTGACAAAATTACTTTGAAAACTGATTAACGCAATCCTTTTCGCAAGTTTTCAAAGCGCAAGCGAACAGGTAGCGCGGATCATCTGACCTTGACATCCGTCCCCGGGGTGCCGCGCAGAGCGGCGGCTATGTCGTGCGGATTGACAGTCACCCTGCGGGACATCAATTCCGGAATGTTGAACGAATTCATCTGAGCCGCGTAGTACTCCGCAGGATTTTTCTGCGGGAGCAGGAAAGGCTTTCCGGAATTGCCGTCCTCGTCGATGTGGCAGATATACGGCCGGGAATGCAGTCCGTCCAGGCGTCTGCTTGCGAACACCAGCCAGCGGCTGTTTCCGCTCCAGGAATGATAGCTGTCGACATCATCGGAATTTGCCGCCGCAAGAGGCCTTGCCTCCCCTGACGGGATGTCCATTACCCAAAGGTCCGAATCCTTGTGCCAGATTGAGAAGTTGCCATATTCATGAACGGTGAAGACAAGATGACTCCCGTCCGGGGATATTCTCGGGAAGGAGACGCTCTTCCCGTTCGCCGGACCGCTGAAAAGGGTGTCGACCTTGTCGCCGAAAGTCGCGTCCGACGGATTGAAGCCGACGCGGCAGAGGCTGTACTTCACTTTGTCATACTTTTCCGGCATCGGTGCGACAGCCTCCGCGGAGCAGAAATACAGCCACTCCCCGTCCGGAGAAAATGTCGGAAATGTCTCGAACGAGGCTTCGGAGCGGGTAAGCGGAGACCAGGAGATGCTGTGTCCCTCCACATCATAGACCACGACATCCGAAGCGGAATCATATACTTCGACGCGGTCCGGATTGTGGCTGAAGAAATTCTGGTTGGTCTTGTTGACGGAGAATGCCACATATTTCCCCGACGGATGCCAGTAAGGATAGACAAGTGCGCTGACGGTGGAATCCGTCTTGGTGTTGAGCTTTTCCACCTTGTCATCGAGGATCATCACCGTTCCCCCGAATTCGGCGCGGGCGTGGAAGAGCATCTTCGACGGGTCTCTCTGACAATATGTGTGGCAGTTGACGCAATTGCCGCCTGTCAGCTTGTTCTCGAAGACGGCGGTCTGTGAATATGTCTCCAGATTCCTTTGGTAGATGCCGACCCTTTTCCAGGCCTGATAGCCAGGCGGGATGAGTCTGTAGGAAAGCCAAGGGTCAATCTCATCAGAGGACACGGCGATGGAGAAAGGCCTGTACTCCAGCCATTTCCCTTCTCTTTCAATCTGGACTGAAAGACAGATCGAGTCTCCGGCATTCTCTTTCATCATTCTCCGCCAGACGGATTTACGGAAAGAAAACAGGCCGCTGCGGGCCGCTATGCGGACCGGTTCCCCTTTGCCTCTGACGACGAGCGCCGACGGTTCATCACCGAGATAGGAAAAATTCAACGGTGCTATGTTGGACGGCACACAGACTCCGGCATAGTCCGGAAACATTGCAGGAATTTCGTCGATGCTCCCCGAGACCTCCACCCTGCGGGAGCAGGCAACGGACATAAGAAGCGCGGTCAGAAACAAAAACGCACAGAATTTGCCGCGAATCCTTTCAAACGTGATTAATGAATATCTTCCTGTCATAGTCTTCTCAGTCCTTTGAAATTTGAGTGAACAGCAGATAGTACCAGAAGGTGTTCCTGTACGAGGCCAGAGCGGCCTGAGGGTTGGCGCTTCCCATCGCCTCTCCGTACTTTTCCTTGAACTTCAGGAAACGGTCAACATTGCCTTCCGTAACGCCGAGACTCCGGCACCAGTCAAGATTCCGCGTCCGGCGGAGACGGATTTCATCCTCGTCCATTCCGTGGCTCAGGGCGAAGCCCGTGTCCATCGTACCGTAATAGTCGGAATAGAACAGAAGGCATTCCTGCGCAGGAGCCGGGAGTTCCTGCAGCGCAGGTTCGCCGTAATGCTTCATCACGAATTCAACCACGTTGTCCATATCCTTGGCGAGCAGGAGGTACGAGATGGCATATTCCATCGCCTTCCTGTCGCCAGGATTGGCCTCGACTATCCTGAAAAGGTCGTCCATAGGGTTGGTGTACAGGACGAACGCATCCTCGCATTCCAGATCGCGCCTGCCGTTTCCCAGCAGGCAGTCTTCCTCCACGGCCGCGTCATTGTCAAGGAACGTCCTCCGCTCCCCCGCCCATCCGCGATACCACGGTGATTTCTCCATAAGGCCGATGTATTTCTCCGCCGTGCGGTAGGAGCCTCGCATAAGATCTATCTGAAGGACCATCTTCAGCATCGAAGGCACGTGGTCTCCGAAGGCCTGGTCCGCATTGAAGGCCGTACTCTGCGCCGCAGCCATATTCCCCATGGCGAAGAGCACCCTGCTCAGGCGGAGCAGGTCAAGGTCATTCTGCGACTTGACATCGCTGATGAGCGCAAGAGGCCCGTTCTGCCTGTACTTGAACAGATCCTCCGCGAGCCGGCCTTCCTCCGCAAGAGCCAGATTCAGGTAATTCGCCTCGCTCAGCGACCTGACGTCATTGCCGTACAGCCTGATTATCTCCTTCCAGTCTCCGTCAGCAGCCAGACATTCGAGGCGGTAGTTCCTCATCAGCCCGTCAGACTTGAACGAAGCGCTCGACCAGCCGCAGACTGCCAGTACCAGGACTGAAGAGAGAGCGAACAAGGCTCCTTTGGAGACACGCCCCTTCAAGTCGGTTCTTCTCGAAACGGCGGCGACGAATATGCAGACGGACAGCATCACCCAGCTCACATAATGGATTTCCGGCATCTGAAGGATGCTGACCTCATAGTACATCTTCGGCGTGAGCGCGTCGAGAATTGTCGGGATCTCGCCGCATTGCACGGCCGCAAAGCCGAGCGCAAGGACTATCGCAGGATAGACGGCGGCAAGCAGCGCCTTCGGGCGCTTGACGAATATGTCGAACAGCAGAGCGCGCACGGCGAACAGCAACGCCACCGAACCTGCAAGGAAAAACAGCACCGCCGTGACGAGGCACCCCTGCAGCAGCGGAATCCTCCGGCTTTCGATTTTTGAATATTCAAGCAGACAGAACACCGCCGCGGTGAAGGAGACAATGCTCTGGTAGAAACAATAATAGTCCTGCAGGGAAACGGCGAGGAACACGGAAGGCAGAAAGCAGAGAGGGAATATTCCCCAGACCACGCTTGACACATTCGCTTCATTGAAGCGGCCTCCGGAACGCGCCGTCCGCATCATTATTCTCCAGACCATCCAGGAATTCAGGCCGAGAATCAGAGCCGTGACGGCCGCTGCCGTAAAACGCGAGGAAAAACACTGCACAAGAAAGTCCGCAACCAGCGCGGAGAGCCCTCCCGGATGGAAAAGTATCCCGCCGACGTAGTCCCAGCTGAACAGGAACATCCTCTGATGCTCCCGGAAAAGCAGCAGCCAGCCCTGCGTAAAGGCAAGAAAAACACCAAGCGCCACCGTACAGATGGCGCAGAAAGGCAGGAGCGGTCCTGCGGGCATCAGTTTGGATTTCATACCGCCAAAGATAATCCTTTCTGTTCAGAAATCCAATCCGCCGCCTCCGATTCCCGTCGGAATCCCGCCTGATAATTCCATCGGGAAATCAACCGGGAAAACAAGTTCGGGCGGGAGCGGACAGTCAGTGAATAACAGGAAGTTGTCACTTGCATATTCAGAAAAAAACATTTTCGCAAAAACGATAAAGTATGATTATGAAAAGATTGCTTTCATCAATAATCACATTGTTGCCGCTTTGCGGCATCTCTTCTTGTGTGGAGCATATCAACCTTGACAGTGACAAGGAGCTGCCGGTGGTGGTCAACTGTGTGCTGACCAGAGATTCGGTGCAGACACTGAAACTCAGCAGGGCAAGAGTACTATCTCAAGAAGATGGTTCACCGATTGAAAATGCCTAGCGTCAGCTGGACGATGTCGTTCTGATGCCAGAAGCTGACATCGGCCGCAACATTCCCGCAATTTGGGATTTGCGGGAAAAAGAGTACCTTTGTAGGATTGTACCTTTCAAAGGAATATGAAATTTGTTGAAAGAATATGGTTTCCGATGGTCGTGGTGTGCGTAATTGCGCTCCAGGCCATCGGAATGGGCAACGCTCCCGTGTCAGGAGACCCGGGATTCGGTTCCGTCTCCGCAGACAGGCCCCTGCCTCCCGACACGATACGCTATGTCAACCAGTTCATCCGGGGAGGGTCGGCAAAAGGCGACGACACTTCGTCCCTTCTGCTTTCGCCGATCGACACGACTCCCGTGATCTCCGCAAGAGACACCATATTCCCGCCGGACTCGCTCAAGGACACCGACCCGTTCCGCTACAAGTACTACGTCGCTCTTCTGGACTCCCTCACTCACAGAATCGTGGTGGATTCGCTGAAGGAGGCCGGAGACACTATTGACTGGCCGAAAGTCGATTCCCTCTACTATCTCGATTCGGCGATCCGCAAGAAAGCCGAATTCGACGCCTGGTACGCAGGACTTTCCAAGACTGACCGGAAGAAGTACGACTACGAGCAGAAGGAACTGGTCAAGAAGCACGTGGCGGACAGCATACAGGTCATCAAGGACAGCATCAAGACCAGAAAGGACAGCATCCGCGAGTACACGCCGAGAATCCTCGAGACCTTCGCCGTGCCGGACACGATGCAGTACAAGAGGATAATCCAGTGGACACACGAAAGGGAATTCCACAGGATGGACGTATGCGAACCGGACACTTCCTACAACTACCACTATCACGACTATCCTTTCTACCGCAAGGATGTCAACGCCACCTGGCTGGGAGTTCCCGGATCGGCCCTTCAGTACTACGACTGGTTCAACCGCACAAGCGAGAACGGAGTCTCGTTCTACAACCCTTACGAATCCTGGTCCTACTCCGCGAAGACGCTGCCGATGTACAACACCAAGACCCCGTACACCGAACTGGCATATTACGGAACCATATTCGCGAACTCCCAGAAGGAGTCCGACAACCTGCACATCCTCACCACGCAGAACATTTTCCCGGCATTCAACTTCACTCTTGAATACGACAGGTTCGGCGGCAACGGAATAATGGAAAACGAGAAGACGACCAACAAGACCTTCGTCGCTTCGGTCAACTATCTCGGAAAGCGATACCTTATGCACGCCGGCTACATCTACAACAAGATAAGCCGCGGGGAAAACGGAGGAACGAGCGACAACTCGATGGTCAGGGACACCACCCTGGACGCCAGGGAGTACCCGATCTTCCTGTCGGACGCTTCCTCAACCGTCAGGAAGAACACACTGTTCCTCGACCAGCAGTACAGAATCCCTTTCACGTTCCTCAGGGACATCAAGTTCAGGAAAGCTGACAAGGCATTCAAAGACAGTGTGCTGGCGGCGGGAGATTCCCTCGCCGTGACCAGGCTTGACAGCGTGCTGACAGCACGCAAAGCCGCCAGGGAAGCCGCGGACACGCTTGGAGACGACAACGTCACGACAGCCTTCATAGGACACAGCAGTGAATATTCAGTGTTCACCAGAAGTTACGAAGACCAGATCTCCACCGGCGATGAGACCGCCAGGAATTTCTACCGCAACAACTTCTTCATCAACCCTACCCAGTCCTACGACTCAGTCAGGGTGATGAAGCTGGAGAACAGGGTGTTCATAAGGCTGCAGCCTTGGGCTGACCAGGCCATCGTTTCAAAGCTGAACGGCGGCATCGGGAACAGGATACTGAGCCACTATGCCCCGGATCCTGAATTTCTGAAGAGCAGTTCCAATGCCGTCTGGAGTTCGATGTTCGCCTACGCCGGCGTGGAAGGGCAGCTGAGGGATTATATTCATTGGGACGCCACCGGAGACTATGTGTTCCTCGGCGACCAGATGAACGACTTCTCCGTCAAGGCCAACGCGAGGCTGGACTTCTATCCTTTCAGGAAGGCCCGGAAGAGTCCCGTCACCCTTGCGCTGAATTTCGCCACATCTCTGGAAGAGCCTGAATACTACCATCAGCATTACTTCTCGAACCACTTCAAGTGGGACAACGATTTCGGGAAAATCTCCACGACCAGGCTGCGGGCAAGAGTGTCCGTCCCCCGCTGGAGACTTGCAGCCGAGGCAGGCTATGCGCTCCTTTCCGGAAACATCTACTACGACTCCACCGGAGTTGTCCGGCAGAACAACTCGCCGATGAGCGTGCTGAGCGCTTCGCTCACCAAGAATTTCGTCCTCGGGCCGTTTCATCTTGACAACAGGGTGCTCTTCCAGGTGTCTTCGGATGAAGATGTCCTTCCTCTTCCAAGCCTTGCGGCCAATGCCCGCTGGTACCTCCAGCTCAACGTCAAGCGGAACGTAATGCAGATGCAGATCGGAGCCGACGCCTGGTACAACACCGCCTGGTACGCACCGGGGTGGAATCCTGCAGTGGGTTCATTCTACAACCAGAAGGAGGAGAAATACACCGACGGTCCCGTAATAGACGCATTCGTGAACGTGCAGTGGAAAAGAGCCTGCATATTCCTGAAATTCGAGAACGTCGGACTCGGATGGCCGCTTGACAAGGCTGACTATTTCAGCGCGCACCACTACATCCGGACCCAGAGGACATTCAAGATCGGGGTGTGCTGGCCTTTCTACCGGCAGACGGCGGCCAACAAGGCAGTAAACGCAAGTTCCGGCCTCTCGAGCGGCTCATCGTCCGGCTCAGGCAGCAGCGGATTCTCCGGCGGAATGAGCGGCGGTTTCTGACAACCTTCAGGCAAAACATTCGATATCAAGGCAGATGGGACTGAAACGTGTCACCAAGAAATTCCTCAAGTACCTGATACCAACGGTTCTGGTACTGCTCATAATTCCTCTGGCGGAAACCGACCGGAGCAGACGGGACACTGATGACATATTCAGGAACGGAAAAATCAGATGCGCGATAGACCTCGGGGACTTCGACAAGATGTCAAAAGGGTTCCTGACCGGCTACTGCTATGAGATGATGTCAAGGTTTGCGGAGCATCTCAGGGATTCGGTTGAAATCTATCTTGCCGAAGAGGGCGCATCCTGCCTTGACTCTCTGCTGCTTGACAGTCTCGACATACTTGCCCTGCCTTCCTGCGGATCCCCCGGCGGAGACGGTTTTTCAGTCCTGCCGCTCGGAGACACGTCTGTCGTCTGGGTGATCAGGACCGGCCGGAAGAGCCAGAAGGAAATCATACGTTGGCTCAACAATTTCAAAGCTACCGATGAATATGCTTCCGTGCATTCGCGATTCTTCTGCGGTTACAACCCTTTCCGCAAGGGCATAAGGAAGGTCCCGGGAATCATAAGTCCCTACGATGACCTGATCAGGAAGAACGCCGTCAAGATGGGCTGGGACTGGAGGATGTTCGCAGCGCTCATCTGGAGCGAATCCCGGTTCAGAATCCAGGCTCATTCTTCGAGAGGCGCCTGCGGTCTGATGCAGATGATGCCACGCACCGCCAACCGGTACGAAATAGAAGACCTGCTCAACCCGGCGGAAAACATCGAGGCGGGCGCCGAGTATCTTGCCCGGCTTCAGGGCAAGTTCAGAGACACGGCGGCAGACGCTGATGAACTGGTGAAATTCACGTTGGGGGCTTACAACGCCGGAGAAGGCAGAATCTACGACTGCATAAGGCTTGCCTTGTCGCAGGGAATAGACGCGAGCCATTGGGAAAGTCTCTGCACCGTACTTCCGCAGATGAATCAGGACACGCTGATTGTCCAGACTGTCAGCGGAACGGACCTCGCACTGTCCGCTACGGACACATCAGCATTGCTCCCGGCCGCGGCCGACACCCTGCAGGCACCTGCGGATTCCCTGCTGTCCGCCGGCAACGATCCGAGACACCACGGCAAGTTCAGCGGCAAGGAAACCGTCGGTTTCGTCAAGGCTGTCCTCGGCCAGTACGAGATCTTCAAGGGAATTTCCGGGAAATGAAAGAAATCAGAACTCCATCGTCCAGCCGAGGCTCATTGTGTTCTGACGGTCCTGGCAGGATCGACTCGGGAGATGAAGATGCAAGGAATCAGGAGGAGCAGCATAATCACAAGCCAGGAAAGCAGGTCGGCGGCCACCACGGCCGGCAGATTCAGGTGAACCGGTACGAAAGGCACGAAATAGTTCTCGGGATTGAGTTTCAGCACGTGGGTGTGCCACTGGATTCCGCACAACAGCAGAGCCACGGCATTGCCGATGAACATACCCTTGAAAACAATCACTGAAGACACCCTCAGAAACACCTTCGCGATCGACCGGTCGGTCATACCCATAGACTTCAGGATGCCTATCGTGGAGATGTTCCTGAAGAGCATTATCAGCAGTCCTGAAATCATATTGAACCCCGCGACCACGGTCATCAGGGCCAGAATGAACAGAACATTGAAATCGATGAGGTTCAGCCAGTCGAAAATCTGGGGATACCTGCTCATCACAGAAGCGGCGACAAGGTCATCGTCTTCTTTGCCGGCATATTCAAATGCAATGTGTCCGACTTTGTCGGTCACAGACCGCATTCCCGCAGCATCGCGGCACCCTGGAGCAAGGGACAGTTCCAGCATCGAGACCTCATCGGCTTCCCAGCCGTTGAGCCTCTGCAGGTCTGCGATGTCCGCCAGGACAATGATGTTGTCAGTACCGTCCATCACGCCCTCATAAACGCTGGAGACGGTGAAGTTCCTGACTTTTACGTTCTCTCCGACAAAATAAGTGAGCATTCTGTCGCCCGGCTTGAGGCCGAGCATCGCCGAAAGGCGTACCGGGATGGAAACCCCCAGCTTCACCGTGTCAGGAGTCTCTCTCGGAACTCCCTTGAACAGCACTCCGTGAATGTCCCCGGAAGCCTTGACTATCCCGGCACGGTAAACTGCCGGAGTCACTTTCCTCACCTCCGGGAGACTTTTTATCTCATCAAGAAAACTCTGGGAAGAGGAGATCGGATCGGTCTCGCTGATGTAATTCAGGTCAGAAGGCATCAGCTGGACATCACCGGTAAGATCGGAAATGCCGTCCCGGATTTCATTCCGGAAACCGGAAGAAACCGAGACGGCTATGATCATCACAAGGAAGGAGACGGCTATCGAAACCATCGCCATCTTCCCTCCGAAACGGAGGCGCCTGGCTATGAACCTGGACGCATCCATCTTTAAGTTACCAGATGTGAACCCTTTCGCTCTCAGGCCTCCACATCGGATCCCCCTCCTTGATGCCGAAAGCGTCGAAGAAGGTCTGGAAGTTCTTCAGGGAGACGTTCACGCGGTTCTCGGCGAGAGAGTGCACGTCAAGTTTCGTCAACCTGGCCTTTTCCTGCTCGGTGATGTTCTGTGCCCAGATTGCGCCATAGGAAAGGTAGAATCTCTGGTCAGGTGAAAATCCGTCGATCGGAGCGATGTTCCTGCCCTCGATGGCATTGTGCAGGGCGGTGTAGGCTATGCTAAGTCCACCGTGGTCTCCGATGTTCTCGCCGAGGGAAAGCTGACCGTTCGCGTGAAGTCCGGGAGCAATCTCGACCGAATCGAACTGGGCGACGAGCACCTGCGCCTTTGCATTGAACTTCTCGGCATCTTCCGGAGTCCACCAGCCGGCCATATTGCCGTCCTTGTCGAACAGACGGCCCTGGTCATCGAAGCCGTGTGACATCTCGTGTCCTATGACAACTCCGATGGCTCCGTAGTTGACGGCTTCGTCAGCGTCAGGATTGAAGAACGGAGGCTGGAGAATCGCGGCCGGGAAACAGATTTCGTTGGTGGAAGGATTGTAGTAGGCGTTGACGGTCTGAGGAGACATTCCCCATTCGGTCCTGTCGGTCGGCTTGCCGAGTTTGGAGACATTGTCGGCCACATACCAGGCGCTTGCGGAACGAAGGTTCTCGTAGTAGCTCTTTTCCGGGTCGATTTCAAGCGTGGAATAATCCTTCCACTTGTCAGGATAGCCGATCTTGACAGTGAAGTTGTCCAGTTTCTCGTGAGCCTTGGCCTTGGTGGAGTCGCTCATCCAGTCGAGTTCATCGATGTGCTGGCTGAAAGCCTTCTTGAGATTGCCCACAAGGTCAAGCATCTTGGCCTTTGATGTTTCAGGGAAATATTTGGCGACATACATCTTGCCGACAGCCTCGCCGAGGATGGTGTTAGGGACCTGCATCGCCCTCTTCCAGCGAGGTTTCTGCTCCGTGACGCCGGACATCTGAGTGCTGAAGAAATCGAAGGAGGCCTTGTAGAAATCATCGCTCAGAGAGTTGGCGGCCCCCTGGACGAGCTGGCCTGCGATGTAGTCCTTCAGTACGGCAAGGTCCTCGGCGGCGAAGAATTCGGAGAACTTGCTGAAGAAATCAGGCTCGGAAACGACCATCTTAGGCTGGTCGGCGATGCCGCGGGTCTTGAAATAGAGCTTCCAGTCAAAGCCCGGATTGTTCTTCACGAGTTCCTCTGTACTGCAAGGATTGTACTGCGCCTGGATGTTCCTTTCCTGAACGCTCGTCCAGGAATTGTGCGCAAGAACGTCCTCGACTGCAAGGGCGTTGTCCGCAGCCTTTTCCGGCTCGGCGACACCCGCAAGTGCGAACACCTTCGCGAGGAAGTTACGGTAGCCTTCCTTGATCGCAGCGTTCCCGGACTCCACATAGTAGTCCCTGTCGCCTATTCCGAGACCGCCCTGGGCAAGATAGAGGATCTGGCTGTCGCTGTCGGCAAGGTCAGACATCACATAAGTGTTGAAGAATGCGCTCTCCCCGCTCATATGCAGCCTTCCGATGAGTTCGGTCAGTGCGGACTTGTCCGCCACGGCATAAATCTCATCGATGTATTTCCTGATCGGAGCCGCACCTTCCGCATTGAGCCTTACCGAGTCTAGGCCCTGCTTGTAGATGTCGGATATCTTCTGCTCGACGGTCCCTTTTTCAGTCTTGAGGGTACCCATCTCGGCGAAGAGGCCGTTGAGTCTCTTCACATTGTTCTCCCTTATCAGGTCAAACGAGCCGAACCGGGCATATTCAGCCTTGAGAGGATTGTTTTTCTGCCATCCGCCGGTTGAATATCCGTAGAAATCCACCGCCGGTGAAACGGTGGTGTCGAGATTGGCGAGGTCGATTGCAGGCACTGCCGCCTGTTTCTGCCCGCAAGCCGCCAAAGCAAGCGCTGAAGCCATAATGATCAAACTTTTTTTCATCTTGTTCATGAATATAATTTTCTGCTTTCCGCAATCTGCAAAGATAAGCTATTTTTGAATATCTTTGCGGACGGAATCGGTATTATGTCGAGAACTCTGAAATTCATCAAGGATTGGATGCTGCCTCTGGCCATCGCCATAGGAATAGTGTCCTATCTGGTGCTTTACCTGGTCAAACCGCTGAGAGCCAGCGCCGAGCCGGGCTTCTCCGCGTTCGCAAAGAACATACAGCCTGTCCTTGTCGCCACGATGCTGTTCCTGCAGTTCAACAACATCTCCCCGCACGACCTTAGATTCCGCAAATGGCATTTCATTGCGCTCGGTTTCCAGGTGGGGATGTTTGCAGTCCTGACCTGCGCAGTGGCTCTCCTTCCCGACGGCAATCTCAAGATTCTCGCGGAATGCGCAATGCTCTGCTTCGTCTGTCCGACGGCCGCCGCTGCCGGAGTGATTACCGGCAAACTCGGCGGAAGCTTCTCTGACACAGTCTCCTACGTCGTACTGATCAACGTTGCTGCGGCCATTGTTATCCCGATCGTGATCCCGATTGTGAATCCGGAGGCCGGAGGCGATTTCCTCGGCGGCTTCACGGCGATCTGTATGAGAGTGTTCCCGCTGCTGGTGCTTCCGCTGCTGCTCGCCTGGACTATCCGCTACACTCTGCGGGGACTCCAGCGCAGACTGATGCGCTACTCGGAATGGGCCTTCTATTTCTGGGGGCTGTCTCTAGCATTCTCGATCTACCTTGCCACAAGGGCTATGGTGAACAGCGGAATCTCGGTGTGGGTCGCGATTCTGATCGGACTGCTTTCGCTGATCTGCACGATCGTACAGTTCGCCGTCGGCAGGATGGCAGGAAGAAAGTATTCCGCCGGAGATGACGAAGCGGCCCGCAGAGGAGATGAAATCACGGCCGGCCAGGCTCTCGGGCAGAAGAATTCAGGCTTCCTGATCTGGCTCGGATATTCCTATATGACTCCGGTGACATCCGTGGCCGGAGGCCTCTACAGCATCTGGCAGAACATAATAAACTCTCTGGAACTCCTGGAGCAGAGCAGCAGGACCGGCAGGACACAGACGCTGTCAACGGCGAGAGGCGCTATTCCAGAGCCTGAAGACGCGCCTGCGCGGAAGCTTTTTCAGTTTCGTCGGAAGTGACGCGGATCAGCATCGGCAGGTACTTCTTCTCAAGTTTGAGATTCTTGTCGCTGCGTGCCAGAAGGACACAGTTCTTGATGGCCGTGTAGTCGTCCGGATGCTTCTTGAGAACCTTGTTGTAGATTTTCAGGGCCGATTTGCTGTCGCGCTTGTAGACAAGATAGTACGAACCGATGTTGGTCTGGTAGGCTGCGTTGCCCGGATAATAGACAAGCATCCTTTCCGAAAGTTCCTTGAAAGCCTCGAAGCAGGCCGGAGAACCGATCTTGAAGAACGAGTAGCAATATTCCTGCATCACTGACGGGAAGAGTTCCTCGCTGTATTCGACTCCGGGATATTCCCACTTGGGACGGCTGTGACCGTCATAGTCTATCAGCGAATTGAGGACGGCTACGGCCATATCAGGGCTGTCCTTCTCGTAGCCGATAAGGGCCGACACCTTGAAAAGCCTCAGGTCCAGACGGTTCGGATTCAGTTCGATCGCCTTGTCGATGGACTGCGAAGCCTTGCCGAAGAGTTCGTCGTCGTAGTCGGTGATCTGGAAATAGTTCACATCCTTCCCGAGAGTGTCCTTGAGCGTAAGCACAGGCGCGTTGCCGAGATATTTCGAAGCGTCGAGCGGCTTGATTTCGGAGGACCGGCTCTTGGAAAGATAATAGGTGAACCTGCCCAGGAGCATATCCGTGTCATCCGGATAATCCGCTCCCCAACGCTGGAGCAGGGTCTCGATGCCGACTCCCTGCACGCCAAGCTTGGACACGAGGAGGTTGTAGCGGTCAAGATAATCCTTCTGCGCCGGTTTCGTCTGCGCCAGGGCAGGCAGGAAGGCGATGACGCCCAGCAGGGCAACTATGAATCTTCTGACATTCTTCATATCGTTTTCAATTTATATCCATCAATATTTTACGGTTCTGAGGATGAAGGTTGTTGCAGCGGGATCCGAGATTCTTCACGAATCCGAGCGGATGGCCTTCATAGCGGACAAGCAGGAAGCCTTTCGGAGCATCCTTTATGAATATGCTGTCCCTGTGAAGGAACTTCAGCGCCGTCTCAAGGTCCAGTTCCGCTGAAGGGAGACCGTCTTCCGGAAGAACGGGGCAGAGAGCCCTGTCGGCCGACGGCACAAGGTCGCGACCTTTGAATATGCCGGCGGCGACACCGGTGCGGATGGGATGAAGCGGCTCAAGCGCCTTGACTTCACGGAATATGTTTTCAGGAATCTCCAGCAGCACGTCTCCCCTTCTTTCCTGTCTGAACTGAACCGGCGCCCCTTTCACGGCAGCCGTTCCTGGAGCCGCGGCAGGCTGGACATCCCGGCCTTTGACCAGGGCCGAGACGAACTGTCCTTCACCCTTGACGAAACCCGGAACCAGAAGTCCTCCGGTGCGGGTCCGGATGATGCCCGGCAAAGCCTCGTAGTCATATTCAAAAACGCTCCCGCCGAGTTCGGAAGCGGCCCATTCGACGATTCCGTCGTTCTCCGCCTCCTCGAAGGTGCAGGTCGAATAGACCAGCGCCCCTCCCTCCCTCAGCGCAGGCCAGATGTCGGCAAGGATTCTTTTCTGGCGGGCGGAACACAGGCTCACCGCCGCTTCCGACCAGTCTTCGACCGCCTTCTCGTCTTTCCTGAACATTCCTTCGCCGGAGCAGGGAACGTCGGCCACCACAATGTCGAAGAATCCCTCGAGCCGGGCGAACGCTTTGGGATCGACGCTCGTCACCACCACGTTGGGATCGCCCCAGACGGCGACATTGTCTGCGAGAACTGTCGCCCTCGCCTTCATCACTTCGTTGGCCACAAGCACGAAATCACCGCCGAAACGGCAGCGGAGCGAAGAGGCGATGTCCGTACTCTTGCCACCAGGAGCGGCGCAAAGGTCCAGCACCCTCACAGGGCGGCCGAGCCCCTCGAAACGAGTCAGCTGTTCTCTGAATATGTGTCCGACAGCCATCGCCGAGGAGTCCTGCACATAATAGCAGCCGCAATGGAACAACGGGTCGAGAATGAATTTCGGGCGCTCGGCAAGAACATAGCCGTACCGGCTCCAGGGCACAGGCTCCGTTCCTTCTCCGAAATGTGTGCGCACAAAGGAACCGGAATCTCCGACCTTGAACGGATTGAGCCTTACGGACACGGACGGTTGACCGGCAAACGCATCGAAGGCGACCGCGGCCCTTTCCGGCCCGACCGCCCTGCAGAGAATGTCTTTCAGTCCGATGTCCTTGCGAACCATCCTAATGAGTATTGCCCATTTCCCGCCTGATTCTCTCCACCGTCGCCTCATCCAGACCCTCCGGCATCCTGCCTTCGGACATCGCGACGAGTCCGTCGACAATCTTGTCCATAGCCTCGCGGATCTTGCCGCCGAGCATCATCTTCATCATGAGGTTCAAGTCGGCGGAGAACTCGATGTGGAAGTCCGTCCTGGCAGAATCGTTCGGCACCGGGTCGAAATGAAGCGAACCGCAGAAACCGAACGGTGCGCCGTTGTCGATGAATTCTATCAGCGAATAGGGCCTTCGCTCCTTGACCATCAGTCCTATCTTGAAGCCCTGGACGGTGGCGGAAAGCGTGTCATAGTCCGCCTCTATTCCTTCCCTTTTGTCTTCAGGAACATACTGGACGAAATTGCGCATGTCCACAAAGGACATATAAAGTTCGTAAGGCTGCCGTGCCACCAGGCCGTGCTTGCTTTTGCATTCAAATGACATATCGTTGATGTTATATTATAACGGTTTTCCGGCCGCAATGGAATTGGCGGTTGCCGCCGGAATCATATTCATTTACCCTCCCAATGGGACGGATCGCGCCTCCACTGATGAAGGACCTCCGCTGCGGACGGACGGACGAAACCGGCGGACGCGGCCTCTTCGATGAGCGCGCCGTAGTTGGAAAGCGTGGTAAGTTTCACGCCCTCCTCACTGAAGCGCTGCGACGCGACGTCGAATCCGTAGGTGAATATGGCCACCATCCCCAGCACTTCCGCTCCGGCGTCACGGAGCGCCTTGACAGCCGCTAGGCTGCTCATTCCGGTAGAGATGAGATCTTCCACCACCACCACTTTCGCGCCCCTCGGCAGCACACCCTCTATCTGCGAACCCGTGCCGTGGTCCTTAGGCTTGGGACGCACATAGACAAAAGGCTTCCCCATCCTGTCGGCCGCAAGGACTCCGTGGGCGATGGCGCCCGTGGCGACTCCGGCCACGATTTCCGCTTCCGGACACTCCCTCTGCGCTGTCTCGGCCAGCCAGCCGGCCACCTTCGAGCGCAGAACCGGATCCGAAAGGATGCGGCGGTTGTCACAGTAGATCGGCGAACGCCATCCTGACGCCCAGGTAAAAGGCTCGTCCGGCCTCAGAAGCACCGCATTGATGCGCAGAAGTTCCGAAGCGAGTTTTCTTTCCGTGGATTCCATATTCATCGAATGATTTGTAAATTTGCAGTATGTTTTGGCAATATGCCTTCATATTTGATGAATTGCAAATATAACTCATTTACTTCAATAATCCGCTTTCCCGATGCACAAGATTTACCTTGAAGACAGGTGCCTGATCATCTGCGGTCCTTCGGACCAGAGTCTATCCGACCCGAACTCCATCGAATTCCACCCTGGAGAGAAGCCGGCCGACGCTGCGCTGGTGGCGCTGTTCGAGACTCCCGGATCTCCCGCAAGAGTGTACATTCCTACCGACGATGTCGAATCGGCCTACAAAGGAATATGCTCCCGCTTCAAGGAAGTGAATGCCGCCGGGGGGCTTGTCTCAAACCGAAGAGGCGATGTGCTTCTGATTCGTAGAAGCGGCCTGTGGGATCTGCCGAAAGGTCATCAGGAAGCGGGCGAGGATATCAGCGAAACCGCCCTTAGGGAGGTCTGCGAGGAGACCGGCATCGGCCAGCTGGAGCTGAAGGAACTGATCTGCGTCACGGACCATTGCTACAAACGGGACGGAATCTGGCATCTCAAGCACACCTGGTGGTACAATATGCTCTACACCGACCCCGTGGACCTGACTCCGCAGCGGGAGGAGGACATAACGAAGGCCGCCTGGGTTCCGCGTTCCGGTCTTGCCGCCTACCTCAAGAACACCTACCCTTCCATTGCGGAAGTCTTCCACGAAGCTAGAATATGATCAGTCCAAGAAAAGGCTGAAACATTCTTACCTTAAATGCCGTACAAATAAAGTATCGACAAAATTAGCGGTAAATGAAACTTTCACAATTCCAGTTCCTGCTTCCGAAGGAACGACTTGCCCAGGAGCCGACCAGATGGCGCGACGAGTGCAGGCTGATGGTTGTCCACAAGGACACCGGCGAGATCGAGCATAGGATATTCAAAGACATCATAGACTATTTCGGCAAGGGTGACACTTTTGTCTTCAACGACACCAAGGTGTTCCCCGCCCGCCTGTACGGCAAGAAGGA
Source organism: bacterium (assembly GCA_963640265.1). Classification (GTDB taxonomy): domain Bacteria; phylum Bacteroidota; class Bacteroidia; order Bacteroidales; family UBA932; genus Cryptobacteroides. The sequence continues at coordinate 27,886 of CAVHYF010000016.1, forward strand.
GAAGACCGGAGCCGACATTATGGTGTTCCTGCTGCGTGAGCTCAACCGCGAGCAGCATCTTTGGGACGTGATCGTGGATCCCGCAAGGAAGATCCGCATCGGCAACAAGCTCTATTTCGGAGACGACCAGAGCCTTGTGGCCGAAGTCATAGACAACACCACATCCAGAGGCCGCACGCTGAGATTCCTCTACGACGGTCCTTATGAGGAGTTCAAGAAGTCCCTGTTCAGCATGGGAGAGATTCCTGTCCCGAAATGGGTGAAGGCCAAGATTTCACCCGAGGACAACGAGAACTACCAGACCATCTTCGCGAAGAACGAGGGTGCCGTGGCCTTGCCGGCAGCCGGAGCGCATTTCAGCCGCGAACTGTTCAACAGAATGATTCTCAAGGACATCGACAAGGCCTTCATCACTGAGCATATGGGCATCGGACAATTCCGCAGAGTTGACGTGGAAGACCTGTCAAAGCACAGGATGGACTCGGAGAGGCTGATCATCACGCAGGAAGCCTGCGATGTCATCAACAGGTCCAAGCTCGCCGGGCACAAGATCCTCGCTGTCGGCACGACCGTGCTGAGAGGACTGGAGACGTACGTGACCACCACGCACGAAGTCAAGCCGTACGACGGATGGACCAACAAGTTCATATTCCCGCCTTACGAGTTCTCCGTTCCGGATGCCGTCGTGTCGAATTTCCATCTGCCGGAATCCACGATGATGATGGCAGTGGCCGCCTTCGGCGGGTTCAACCACATTATGGATGCCTACAAGGTCGCGCTTGACGAGGGTTACCGCTTCGGTCCCTACGGTGACGCGATGCTGGTAATCTAGAGGAAGCCGTCACGTTTTCCTGCGACAGTGCTGGAGAAGGTCCACGGTGATGAACCCGTCGCATTCCAGCGTTGTCACAAGCCGGCTCACCTTGCTGTAGGTCCACTTCAGCAATCCGCATAGTTCATCCACCGAGATTCCCGCGTTCGACTTTATCTGCAGGGCAAGCCTGACGATGTCGTCAAGTTCCCCCGCAGGAAGCCGGTCACGGTAGTATTCTTCGGTTTCTGCCTTGAAGTCTTTCTGCCGGCGCAGTCCCGGGATTCCCAGCCCGAGCCTGTCCGACAGGCTTGACAGGTCGCCTATCTGTTCGGCAAGATTCTCCCGGATCAGCAGATTGCAGCCCTGGGAACAAGGGTCGTCTATCCTTCCCGGCAGGGCATAGAGATCCCTTCCGTACGAAGCCGCCAGCCTGGCGGTCATCATCCCGCCGCCTCTGATCTTTGATTCGACCAGAATCGTGGCCCTGCATATTCCTGCGATTATCCTGTTGCGTCTCAGAAAGTTGATTCTTACGGCAGGTGTCCCCGGAGGGTAGTCGGTCACGAGCGCGCATCCGGCTGTGGAAGCGATCCTTTCCCCCGTTTCTCTGTTGCGCGAGGGATAGATGCTGTCTATGCCCGTGGCCATTACCGCGACGGTAGGCAGGCCGCACTCCAATGCAGCGGCGTGGGCCGTGACATCGACTCCGAACGCCAGCCCGCTGACTATCAACGGTTTCACCGGGGACCTCGACATAGCCGACACCATTCTCCTGCACCAGTCCTTACCGTAGAGGGTTACGCTCCTTGTGCCCACGACGGCGATGTGCGGCCTCTTCCCGAACACTTCCTCCGGCGGAGACATTCCTTTATAATATAGTCCCAGAGGAGGATCCTCGCACTCGGCGAGAAGGCTCGGATAGCCCGCATCCCCCATTCCCACAAATCGGCATCCGGCGCCGGCAAGCTGCTCCAGTTCAATGGCGGCGGACTCGAACGCACTCCCGGTGATCTGCGCGGCGAACTTTGTCCCTGAATATGCAAGGACTTCCTCCACCTCATTCTTCCCGGCCCTGAACACCTCGGCCGCGCTCCCGAAAGCATCCAGCAACTTAAGTCCGATCCTCGGCTCGAAACCGAAGATTCTGTTCAAGGCGCACAATCCGGCCTTTTCTTCAAACGGCATTTCCATATTCACGATTTCTGTTTTCACGATTATCCGGAAAACTCCGGAAACTCAAGTGGTAGAAACCCAAAAAGTTTATGATTGTTTAAGGTTTTTCTGTTTTTTAAGGTAACTTTGAAGCCTTGTATTTGGGGAAGCGATGCAATTCATAGACACACACTGCCACATCACCGACGAGGCTTACTCCATCGAGGACCGTGAGAACTACATACGGAATGCGCTGGAGGCCGGAGTCGGGATTATGGTTCAGGCCGACATCGACAGTTCCGAAAGAGACGCGATGTTCGGCTTCGTCGACAGCCATCCGGACGTTCTGCGCCCGATGATCGGCCTGTACCCCGGCTCCGTCAACGAAAACTGGAAGACCGAAATCGACAGGATGACGGACTTCCTGGACAGGTGGGAGAGCGGTACCGGACGCAAGGTTGTCGCCGTGGGAGAAATCGGGCTCGACTACCACGAAGGCAGGGAGTTCGCCGCCCGGCAGAAAGAAGCTCTGGAATGGCAGCTGGATTTCGCGGCCGTGAGGGGTCTTCCCGTCAACATACATCTCCGCGACGCGATGGGCGACTTCATCGAAATCCTCAGACGGCACAAAGGGCTGAAGGGGAATCTGCACGCCTACAGCGGCAGCATCGAATACTTCCGGGAAGTGCAGTCCCTCGGAGACTGGTACATCGGAGTCGGCGGAGTCGTTACCTTCAAGAAAGCCGGGCTCGCGGACGTCGTGAAGGAAGTTCCGCTTGACAGGATAGTCCTCGAGACGGATGCTCCGTACCTGACCCCGGTCCCGCACAGGGGCGAACGCAACGAAAGCTCCCTCATCCCATTCATCGCGGCGAAGATAGCCGAACTGAAAGGGATCACTGTCGAAGAAGTGGCCGCTGCCACCACCTGCAACGCTAAAACTCTTTTCGGAATATGACAAAGTCATCCATCCTTCTGATTTACACCGGAGGAACCATCGGAATGAGGCAAGATCCCACCGACCTGACCCTCAAGCCTTTTGATTTCAGCCAGATACTCCAGGAAGTACCGGAGCTGAAGAAGTTTGCGCTCAGCATTGAAGTGCACACTTTCGACCCTCTCATCGACTCCTCGGACGTCGAGCCGGCCCTGTGGCAGGAACTCGCTTCCCTGATCGAAGCCCGCTATGAAGAGTTCGACGGCTTCGTCATCCTGCACGGAACGGACACGATGGCATATTCAGCCTCCGCGTTGAGCTTTATGCTTGAGAATCTTTCAAAGCCGGTGGTCTTCACCGGAAGCCAGCTCCCGATCGGAGCGCCGAGAACCGACGGCAAGGAGAATCTCATCTCGGCGGTGGAGATAGCCGCCGCGAAGGATGCCGAAGGACACGCCAGAGTGCCGGAAGTGAGCATATTCTTCAATTCAAAACTGCTGCGCGGCAACCGGAGCACCAAGGTCAGTTCAGAGGATTTCAGCGCCTTCGACTCCCCCGACTGCCCCCCGCTCGCGGACGCCGGCATCAGCATCCGCTACAACGACACCATCATCCGCAGGCCGCTGAAGTGGGACGAGCCGCTGAGGATCAGCACTGAACTGGACACGAGGGTCTCGATACTCAAGCTGCACCCGGGCATCACCCCGCAGGTGATGAAATATTTCCTTTGCGGTCCTGACATCAGAGCCGCCATCATCGAGACCTACGGTTCCGGCAACGCCCCCACCCGGCAGTGGTTCCTGGACATCGTCAAGGAAGCGGCCGCAATGGGCAAGGTTCTGATGAACGTGACGCAGTGCCAGGCCGGCACAGTGAATATGAGCCTGTACGCCACCGGGAAAGCATTGGAGAAGGCCGGAGTCGTCTCAGGCCGGGACATCACGACCGAAGGAGCGCTTGCAAAACTGTTCTATCTGATGGGCAGGAGCGATGACAACGGATGGGTCAAAACAAGGCTGGGGGACAACCTGAAAGGAGAAATTTCAAGTTAATTTGTTGTCGTTTGAAAATTATTTAGTAAATTGCAACGGTTTTGTGGTGGGTATTGGCCCCTCACGGAGCTATTGAGAAAGATAACTAGTTAATACATTATCAATTAAATTAAACATTCAAAAACAGTTATGAAAAAGTTTTTCATGTTTTTGGCAGTAGCAGGTGTTCTCACCCTTACTGCAAACATCGCATCAGCCCAGGAGGCGGCAGCCGACGAGAATGCAGCAGCCACTGAGCAAGTTGAGACCGCCGCTCCTCAGGCAATGAGCGCAGAGGACCTTCTCAAGGGTACCGGCGAGGACATTCCTATGCACCAGCAGATCAAGACTTACTTCATCCAGGGAGGTCCTGGCTTCATGTCAATGATTCTCCTCTGCCTTGTAATCGGTCTTGCTCTCGCCATCGAGAGAATCCTCTACCTTTCTTTCTCAAAGACCAACACCAAGAAGCTCCTCAAGAGCGTTGAGGATGCCCTTGCCGAGGGCGGTGTTGAAAAGGCGAAGGAAGTTTGCCGTGACACAAAGGGTCCGGTTGCCAGCATTTTCTATGACGGTCTGCTCCACTACGACGAGGGCATCGATGTTGTCGAGAAGAGAATCACCTCTTCAGGCGGCGTGCAGATGAGCCTTATGGAGAACAACCTTTCCTGGATCGCCCTGTTCATCGCCCTTGCTCCTTCACTCGGATTCTTGGGAACGGTTATCGGTATGGTACAGGCCTTCGACGCCATCGAGGCTGCTGGTGACATCTCCCCTAACATCGTTGCCGGAGGTATGAAGGTCGCCCTTATCACCACCGTCGGCGGTCTTATCGTCGCCATGATCCTTCAGGTCTTCTACAACTACATCCTTTCCAGAATCGACTCTCTCTCCATCGATATGGAAGAGGCTTCGATCGGACTCGTCGACGTTCTTGCAAAGAACGAGAAGAAATAGTTTTCGTAGAGACAATTTAGAATCTGACAAAAATGAATAAGGTATTCAAAATAACCGGATGGGTATTGGGAATCCTTGGAATTGTCTTTGGAGTTCTCGCCTTTGTCAACGGCGGTTCTGCCATCGACCTTCTCCTCAGGTACACCTACGTGCTGCTGATCGCCGCCGTGGTCATCTGGGTAGGACTCGCGATATTCATCGCCGGCAAGAACAACCCTAAGAACCTGCTCAAGGCCGCCATCGTGGTAGCCGTCGTTGCAGTTCTGGTGTTCCTTGCCTACACGCTCTCATCCGGAGCGCCGGCAGTCAACGTGAAGACACAGCCTTCTCAGCTGTGGCTCAAAATGACCGACACTATGCTTCTTCTTACCTACATCCTCGGTGGAGCGGCCATCGTCGCCATCATCGTAGGTGCCGTCAGAGAAGCGATCACCAACAAATAACATCAAGCTATGGCAAGAAAAACACCGGGACTGAACACTCAATCGACAGCCGATATCGCGTTCCTTCTGCTCTGCTACTTCCTGATGACTTCCACTATGGACCAGCAGTCAGGTCTGCAGCGCCGTCTCCCTCCTATGCCTGACCAGAATCAGAAGACGGAAGACACGAAGGTCAACAAGCGTAACATCATCATCGTGAAGATCAACTCTTCCGACAGACTGTTTGCCGGTGACCAGCTTATGGATGTTAGCCAGCTCAAGGATAAAATCAAGGAATTCATCACCAACCCTAACAACGACCCTAATCTTCCTGAAAGGGAGATGAAGAACATCGAGGGTTTCGGTGAATATCCGGTCTCAAAAGGAGTCATCTCACTTCAGAATGACCGTGGAACCAGCTACAGGGCCTACATCGCAGTTCAGAATGAGCTCGTGAAGGCCATCAACGAAGTCCGTGACGACTTCTGCAAGCAGAACTATGGAAAGGCCTACGCCTTCCTTACCGAAGACCAGCAGAAGATCGTGAGGGATGCGATTCCGCAGAACATTTCCGAGGCAGAGCCTAAGGACGTTACCAAAAAGTAAAGCAGGAGGAATAAGAAATGCCTAGTTTTAAAAGAAGCGGTAAAAAAGAAATGCCGGAGCTGGGAACCAGCTCAGACATCGTGTTCATGTTCCTTTTCTTCTTTATGGTGACTTCACAGCTCCGTTCAACGGAAGTGAAGGTAAAGGTCAAACTTCCTGAGGCGACCGAAGTTGCCAAGCTTGAGAGAAAGGACTTGGCTTCGTACATCTACATCGGCTCCCCTAATGCACAGTATCAGGGACAGTACGGTACAGAGACGCGAATCCAGCTCAACGACTCTTTCAAGACGACAAACGACATCCGCGACTTCATCGCCGCAGAACGCGATGCGATGAGCGAGGCTGACCGACAGTTGATGCAGGTCTCCATCAAGGCAGACGAAGATGCCAGAATGGGTATAGTCACAGACGTGAAGCAGGAGCTTAGGCGCTGCTCCGCCCTGAAGATTATGTACGCAGCAAGAAAAGCGGAGAAGTAAACCATTCTTCACATACTATGTTAAAGAGAGGAAATCCTACAGGGGTTTCCTCTTTTTTGTTAAAAATGACTATCTTTGTGAGATTGAATTTATAAAGAAATGAGCGCAGTTACCAGAAGCAAAGTCAAAGACCTTCTGAAGGCGACACCCGGACAGGAAGTTCTCGCCAAAGGCTGGGTCAGGACAAAAAGAGGAAACAAACAGATAAAGTTCATCGCACTCAACGATGGATCGACAGTCAACAACATCCAGGTCGTAGCCGACACTTCCCTGTTTGACGAGTCCCTGCTCGCCAAGGTCACGACAGGAGCCAGCATCAGCGTCACGGGAAACCTGATCGAATCCTTAGGCAGCGGCCAGGCAGTCGAGATCCAGGCAAAGGAAATCGAAGTCCTGGGAGAATGCGACCCCGTGAGGTATCCGCTCCAGAAGAAGAACACTTCACTTGAATATCTCCGCACGGTGGCCCATCTCCGCCCGAGGACGAACACCTTCGGAGCAATTCTGAGAATCCGCCACGCGATGGCGTTCGCGATACACAAATTCTTCAACGACAAGGGATTCGTTTACCTCAATACACCTCTAATCACCGAGTCTGACGCTGAAGGTGCAGGCGATATGTTCCAGGTGACGACCCTCAACCTCGAGAACGTGCCGAAGAAGGACAACGGCAAAGTCGATTTCAGCAAGGACTTCTTCGGAAAGAAGACCAGCCTGACCGTCAGCGGCCAGCTTGAAGGAGAACTCGGGGCGACGGCAGTCGGCGAAATCTACACCTTCGGACCTACCTTCAGGGCCGAGAACTCCAACACTCCGAGGCATCTTGCCGAATTCTGGATGATCGAGCCTGAAATGGCTTTCTACGACATCAACGACAATATGGCCCTTGCGGAAGAGTTCGTGAAATACCTTGTCCAGTACGCCATAGACAACTGCGCGGACGACCTTAAGTTCCTCAACGACAAATACGACGAAGGACTTATCGAAAGACTGCACAGCGTGCTCGGCATCGAGTTCCAGAAAGTAACCTACACGGAGGCCGTGGAGATTCTCGAAGATGCAGTCAGGAACGGAGTTCAGTTCGAATATCCCGTGCACTGGGGCACTGACTTCCAGAGCGAACACGAGCGCTACCTTGTCGAGAAGCACTTCGGCAAGCCTGTTATCCTGATCGACTTCCCTAAGGACATCAAGGCCTTCTACATGAAGCAGAACGAAGACGGCAGGACAGTGCGCGGAATGGACGTCCTCTTCCCGAAGATCGGCGAGATCATCGGCGGATCCGAAAGAGAATCATCCCTTGAGAAACTCGAGAAGAGAATCGACGAACTTAACATGAGCCGCAAGAATCTCGAATGGTACATCGACACGCGCCGCTACGGCACCGTGCCTCACAGCGGATTCGGTCTCGGATTCGAGAGACTCCTCCTCTTCGTGACCGGTATGGCGAACATCCGTGACGTCATCCCGTTCCCAAGAACTCCGAAGAACGCAGAATTTTAACGGGGAACGAATATGCTGGTGATAGGGATAGCCGGAGGTTCCGGTTCAGGAAAGACGACGGTGGTCAATGCAATAACCGAAAAGCTCAAGGAAAAAGTGGTCGTGATTCCGCAGGATTCCTACTACAAGGATTCCAGCCATCTTCCGATGGAGAAAAGGCAGCAGATCAACTTCGACCATCCCGACGCCATAGATTTCCCGCTGCTCTGCGGCCAGCTTAGTCAGCTGAAGGAAGGCAAGGTCATAGAGCAGCCGGTATATTCCTACATCACCTGCTCTCGCTCGAAAACTGAGACGGTGACCGTCGAGCCGGCGGAAGTCATCATCATCGAAGGGATTCTGGTGTTCACCTGCAAGGAACTCCGGGACCAGATGGACATCAAGATATTCGTTGACGCCGATGACGACGACCGCCTGATGAGGGTGATGGCAAGGGACATTCTTGAAAGGGGCAAGACCGTTGAGAAAGTGATCGACAGGTACACCAAGACCGTCAAGCCGATGTACCTTCAGTTCATCGAACCGAGCAAGCGCTACGCCGACATAATCATCCCGCAGGGCGGGCACAACAAGGTGGCGATTGAAATCATCTCGGCCACGATCGAGAAATCCCTCAGGAAAAAGAAGGAAGAAAAATCAGAATAGACTTCGGTCGGGAATCTGTAAACTTGAAGCGATGAAGAGCGACGACAGAGCAGGACTTTACATCACCGTGATATTTCACCTGGTGCTGGTCATCGTGCTTCTTGCCGCACAGATTTCATCGGCACTCAAGGGTGAAAACACGTTCGTGCTGGACTTTTCCAAGCAGGAACAGGTCGAGAAGGAACAGGCCGTGCAGACGCTCAAAGAAGAGGTCAGCGAAAGGCTTGACAGAATGCTGGCCGAAGCGGGAAGCGTTCCGGTAAGGAACGTTGCCGTGGACAGGGCCGGATCGGCGCTCAAGGACGACCGCAACACCGATGCTGAAGAACTCTACAAGGAAGCGGAGAAACTGGCTCAGGAGCTCAAGGACGGACACAGCATCGACGAGCCGGACGATGACTACGCGAATATTGCCCGCCCTGAACAGCAGAAGAAGGAAGAACCGAAGAAACAGACTTATTCCGGTCCTTCGGTCGTGTCCTACGATCTTGGCGGCAGGAAGGCCAGCAGGCTTTCCATACCTGCCTACAGATGTCTCGGGGCAGGCCACGTGACCGTGATAATAACCGTCGATCCTTCAGGGAACGTACTGAACGCCAAAGTCGAGGACGGAGTTTCTTCCGATGACAAGTGCCTCAGGGAATTCGCAATCCGTGCCGCAAGGCTGTCAAGGTTCTCGGCGTCGGCATCCGCTCCCGCCAGACAGATGGGAAACATAGTCTATCTGTTCATTGCACAGTAACCGGTTCTTTACGGAAATTGCAGATTGGAAAATGAACAAAAGAGCGTTTACCATACTCACCGTTACCGCAGCCGTCCTTATCATAGGGATAGCGGCGGGGATAGCGTGTCTGTATTCAGGACAGGAAGATGGCGAAGAAAGGAAAACCGGTTTCATAGAAGACCACCCGCTGCTCAAGGCAGTGCCTTCCGATGCGGCCATTGTTCTTTGCGCCAAAGATTTCGGTCACATCAACGCTCTTCTTGACGATTCCACCGCCGTATTCAGGGAGTTGACGTCCTGCCGGTTCGACAGGATCGCATCTTCAAGATTCAACAGCCTCAGGAGAGCTCCGGCCATCATTTCAGTCCACTACAGCAAGGATATGCCGCCGCTTCTTGCAGTTGAAGCAGGAAAAGCCGCGGCAGACACCACCGAAGACGTGAAGAATCTGCTCAACGCGGCGGAAGCCGGAGGACTGTCCTGCAGAATCCACGCAGGGACAGTGTTCATCTCCCCTTCCGAGACCATCATCAGTTCAGCCGTCAGGCATATCGACGAAGGGACCGGAGTGCTGGCCGCGAGAGGATTCGTGGAGATAGCGTCAAAGATGAGCGGAGACGATGTACTGTTCCTTTCCCATTCCTATGCCTCCAACATAATCGATGCATATCTCGGGAAAAAGCACCGGCAGACGAAGGAGTTCGTAAAGGGTCTGGCAGAATGGACCGCCCTGAGCCTGGACAGGCACAACGGGAAAGGTGTCACCCTGCACGGAAAGATGCTTTTCGGCGACGAACAGTCATATTACCTCAACGTCATCACCAAGACGGCGGGCAACCAGGTGAAGGTCGCCGAAGTTGTCCCGGCGAACGTGGAGTTCATCGCGGACATTCCGCTCAAGGACATTTCCGGCTATTTCAAGGCCTACAGAAAATACCTGGATTCAAGAAACGGTCTGGACAACTACGAGGCTGAACTTTCCGCACAGAAGAAAGCAAACGGAAAGAGCGCCGAGGAATGGGCCGCATCGCTCAAGCTGCAGGAAATCGCCGTTGCGGACCTGCCTTTCGGGGAAGGACGCCGCACAGTCGTTCTTTTCAGGCCGGGGGTCAAGGGCTTTTCATTGCCGGAAAGTACCGACCTTTCATCCTGCGCCTCAACCTTGTTCGGCAGACTGTTCACGGCGGGAACCGGGAGCGTCAGCGCTGTCGTGAACGGCTGGATCGTGACGGGTCCGGCAGACTGCATTGAAGAATATTCAAAGGAAAGCTTTCTCGCCACCACGCTTTCAAGCCGGCTGGATTCCGAAGGTCTCTCTGAACGGATCCCTCAAAAAGGGTGCGGTTTCTGGGCATACCATTCATTGAGTGAAGATCCGGACCGGATTGCCGTCAACTTCAGCCCGATGATGGCGGAAGGCTGCAGGAACATCCTCAAGGGCGCTGAATATGTGCCCGCGTTCCTGTCCGCAGTGTCCGACGGCAAGAGGCTTGACCTTGAAATGAACTTCGACCGCATCGCTGCACCTATGGGCGTGCTGGATGCAGCAGGGAAAGGGAACAACACCGTTGTCGTGCCTGATGGTCCTTTCAAAGTCAGGAACTGCGCTACAGGCAAGGTCAACACGTTCTACCAGAACAGCCACCTTTCCATCTGCCTTCAGGACGAGAACGGCAAGGACCAGTGGGGCGTTCCTTTCAAGGAACCGATCTGCGGCTATGTCCAGGAAATAGACTACTTCAACAACGGAAAGATACAATACCTCTTCGCGGCCGGATCGCAGCTGTATCTGATAGACAGGCTCGGACGGTTCGTAAGCGGATTTCCTGTACAGACAGGCAAGAAAATTGTTGCAGGACCCGCGGTCTATGACTTCACCGGAGCCAAAGGCTACACCGCAATGGTACTGCACGAGGACAACACTGTCGGCTATTACGACCTGCACGGCCGGATGGTCAAAGGATGGCAAGGGATGAAATCCGATGAGACAATCATCCTGGTTCCGGAACTGCTTGAGGGCAACGGGCAGCGGTACTGGGTGGCAAGAACGGCCGCAAGGGCGACGGTGTTCCCGTTCAACGGCGGAGAGCCGCTTGTGAAAGGGGAAGGAAACCGGACAATCCGTCCGGACAGCAAGATTACAATAACGGACAAAGGGTTCAGTGCCGAATGCGTGGACGGGAAGGAAAGAACCTTCAAGCCGGAAAAATAAAACAGGAATATGGAAAACAAGAACGAATTCACGTTCCAGTCAGTGAACAAACTTTTGGAAGACAGCTTCAGAAAGAACTGGGACAGGCAGGCGCTCTCGAATTACCAGGGTGTCAGCCTCTGCTACAGGGATGTGGCAAGACGTATTGAAAAACTCCACATAGCATTCGAAAAATGCTTCCTGCACAAAGGAGACAAGGTGGCGATTTGTGCCCGCAACCAGGTCAACTGGGCGGTAAGTTACCTTGCAACAATGACCTACGGAGCCGTTCCGGTCCCGATTCTGCACGAATTCAAGCCAGGCAACATACACTATCTTGTCAACCACTCCGAGGCGAAAGTCCTCTTCGTTGACGACGTGGTCTGGGAAGGATTGAGCGCCGACGAGATGCCCGGGCTTTTCGCAGTCGTGCGGATCAACACCTTCCAGCTCCTTTACGCCAAGGTGCCGAGAATTACGGAGGCCCGCGAGCATATGAATGAATATTTCGGGAAACGTCACCCGAACAGTTTCGAGCCGGAAGACCTCAACTACTACAAGGACTCCCCGAACGAACTGGCGATGATCAACTACACGTCAGGAACCTCCGGATTCTCGAAAGGAGTGATGATTCCTTACAGAGCCCTCTGCTCCAACATCCAGTTCGCCGCCAAGGTTCTTCCGAGTCTGAACAACCAGACGAATGTCGTTTCGATGCTCCCTTCGGCGCATATGTACGGAATGATGTTCGA
>CAVHYF010000017.1:0-39680 GCA_963640265.1 bacterium
GTGAGCGGCCACATCACGGACAAGGCGACCGGCGAGACTCTTATCGAGGCCGCTGTCTTGAGCGGTAAGGCAGGATCGGTCACGAACAGCTACGGGTTCTACACACTCACCCTGCCTAAGGGCGAAGGTGTGACGCTGAGATATTCCTACGTGGGCTACCGCGACACGACGGTGACCCTCGACCTAGTCCGCGACACGACGGTGAATGTCGCACTTGCAGCGGACTTCAGGCTGAACGAGGCCGTGGTCTCAGCTCAAAGGGAATCGGGAATAACGGCGACAAGGATGAGCGCCATAGATATTCCGATGAGCCTTATGAAGAACACTCCGACACTCTTCGGCGAGTCGGACGTGCTCAAGACCATCCAGCTGATGCCCGGAGTCCAGGGCGGAGCGGAAGGCTTTTCAGGAATATACGTGCGCGGAGGCGGTCCCGACGAGAACCTTCTGCTTCTTGACGGAGTCTCGCTGTACAATGCCGAACATATGCTCGGTCTGTTCTCGATCTTCCAGCCGGAGGCCGTCAAGAAGGTGACGCTCTACAAAGGCTCCTTCCCAGCACGGTACGGCGGCAGGATTTCCAGCATCATCGATGTGAGAACGAACGACGGGAACCTTGAGGAGACCCACGGGACTGTCGGAGTCGGGCTGCTGAGCGACAAGTTCCATCTTGAAGGACCGGTATTCAAGGGTAAGACAGCCTACTCGATAAGTGCCAGAGGGATGCACACGATCCTCTTCGATGGTCTGCTGCGTGCCTGCAAAGTCCCGGCCAACTACTTTTTCTACGACCTCAACGCCAAGGTCTCGCACAGGTTCAGCGACTCGGACCGACTGTTACTCAACGTCTATCACGGACGGGATGTCTTCTACTACAAAGACAAGGAAGACGAAGGCATATCCTACGGTTCCTCTAGTTCCTGGGACGACAGGACCAGAATAAACTGGGGCAACACGGTCGCCGCGCTCAGATGGAACCACGTCTTCAACGGAAGGCTGTTCTCGAACACCACGCTGGCTTGGACCGGCTACAATATGAATATGGGCTACAGGACAAAGTCCAAAGACACCTATGACGGCAAGGAGACAACGTACAACTACAAATTCGACTACGGCTCGGGAATCCGTGACCTCACCGCGAAGATCGACTTCGACTGCACGCCTTCACCCAGGCACCTTGTCAAGTTCGGCGGTGAATATGTCCACCACGTCTTCGTTCCGGAGACCGCCACGGCGGTCGAAAGGGAGGAGACCGGCGGGAAGACCGTGACCGACACGACCTACACCAATGGCAAGAATCCCGACAGGAAAGGACACGAGTTTTCAGTCTATGCCGAGGACGATTTCACAGTCGGAAGATGGCTGACGTTCAACCCTGGGCTGCACCTGTCGATGTTCGTCACCAGCGGCAGGACCTACTGGTCACCGGAACCGAGGGTCTCGGCGAAGGTGGATTTCGGCAGAGGCGTGAGCGCCAAGGCTTCATATTCAAGGATGTCGCAGTACGTACACCTTCTGTCATCGGCCAGAATCACGCTGCCGCTCGACCTCTGGGTTCCGATCACGGAGGACATCAAGCCCGTCACGGCAGACCAGTACTCCCTGGGGCTTTACTACAGCGGGCTGCAAGGCTGGGAATTTTCCGTCGAAGGTTACTGGAAGGATATGCACAACGTACTCGAGTACAAGGACGGAGTTTCGTTCCTTGCCGGTTCCCAGTCCTGGGAGGACAATGTCGTGATGGGCGAAGGAAGAGCCTTCGGAGTCGAATTCTTCATCCAGAAAACGATGGGCAAGACGACCGGATGGCTCGGCTACACTCTAGCCAAAAGCGACAGGGTCTTCACCGACGGCCTGATCAACAACGGAGAACGCTACCCGTACCGCTACGACCGCCGTCACAACATCTCTCTTGTCGTCAATCAAAAACTTGGTCTGAAATGGGACATCAGCGCAGTCTGGACCTTCGCCACGGGAGGCACGACAACAGTTCCGGAAAGGGAGGTGGTGCTGCAGCAACCCGATGGCACTTTCATCCAGGTGGACTACTCCCCGCACAGGAACAACTACAGGTTGCCGCCGAGCCACAGGCTGAACATCGGAGTCAATTACCACGTGAAGAAAAGACGGGGTGAAAGCGTCTGGAACTTCGGCCTTTACAACGCCTACAACCGGATGAACCCGAATTTCGTCTTCTACCGTTCCAATTCCGAGAATGATTCGGGCACCGGCCTGTACGTGAGAAGGGAAAAGCTGAAGTCGCTCACGATTCTTCCGATAATTCCGTCATTCGGCTACACCTACAATTTCTGACATTGTTTCCTACACGGCTTCAAATGCAAAATGCAATGAAAATCACGAGAATATTCATAACGGCCACTATGGCGGCGGGACTGACGATTGCTGTCTGCTCCTGCGAAAAGGAAATGGATTTCCACAGGGACGACATTGAAGCGCAGCTTCAGATGAATGCCCAGATGTGCGTGGGAGACACGGTTCACGCTGTCTATCTTGCAGTCAGCAGGGACGTGAGAATCGAAAACATCAGTTCGGGCAGCGTTACCTGCTTTGTCAACGGAAAGAAAGTGGCTGACGGTGCCCTGGACAACAGTCCTGACGAGACATTCTTGAAGGAAGGTTCGGGGGCTGTCGGCGGACTGGCTCCGAGCTACGCCCGGCAGACCAGGTTCACATTCAAGGCCGACTTTCAGCCGGGCGATGTGGTAAGGATCGAGGCCGAGGCGAACGGAGGAGCGTACAAGGCATACTCGGAGGTGACCGTGCCGGACGCTCCTTCCATCTCGATCGCCGACACCGTCTGCCAGCAGAATCAGGCTGTAACCTACGGCGACCTAGTGTACAGGATTAGGATCAAGGGACAGGACATCAAGGGAGAGAACAGTTTCTACAGGCTGACCGCCGACTACGACAGAACTGACCGGATGTATCGGGACGACGACTGGCTGGATGAGAATGAGCGGCGTCTTGTGGTACAATCTTCGGAAGGGCTGAGAATCGACAAAGGCAACGACCCGATTCTCCAGGACGGCGCTCCCGCCGAAGACATCGACCTGACCGGCGCTTCGGAGAACATCTACAACGTCTTCTCCGACAGGCTGTTCAAGAACGGTTCATTCTCCATAACATTCTCGGTCGATCCGGAATTCGTGCAGATGCCGACCGGCTACGAGTTCCAGTATGCGGAATGCGACGTAACCTTCAACGCCAGAGTATGGGGCATCTCCGAAGACGAGTACAACTACCTCAAAGCTTTGAGCATCTACGACTATACCGACGGAGATGCCACCTTCACCGAGCCGGTGTCGATTCCGGACAATGTAGAAGGCGGTGTCGGCTTCGTCAGCATAAGCGCACCTTCGACCGCCTCGGTGAAGTTCACAAGACATTTCTCGTATGGAGACAGCATCTACACAGGCGTGTGAGCGATGTTGCCGCCGGCGATGCTCAATCCTCGGAGAAATGTTGTATTTTTGCGGAAAAGTCAACCGAAGATGCAAAGTTTTAAGGAACTTGCGCGGATGCGCAGAAGCCACCGGGCTTACACCGGTGAGAAGGTCAGCGAAGATGACGTAAGGACGATTCTCAGAGCGGCCCTGATGTCACCGTCGTCAAAAGGTCAGAGGAAATGGCATTTCGTAGTCACGGACAACAAGGCCAGAATCAAGGAGTTGTCCGAAATCAGACCTGCCGGATCCCAGTTCGTGGACGGATCGGATGTCGTGATCGCCGTGCTAGGCGAACCTGCTGAGCAGGAGATGTGGATCGAGGACGGATCCATCGCCGCCGTCTCGATGCAGTACCAGGCCGAGGATCTCGGACTCGGTTCCTGCTGGTGCCACGTAAGAGGCCGTCAGAGCGCTGAACCGGGCGTCAGCGCCGAAGACAAGGTAAGAGCGGTTCTGGATATTCCTGAAAAATACTCCGTTCTGTGCCTCATCGCCGTCGGTTATCCTGCCGACGAGAGGAAGCCTCAGGATGAAGATGCCCTCCTTTGGGACCACGTCACCTATGTTCATTGAGCCGGTAGCCGTCTTCAGGTCGCCCTTTGAAACGAAATTCGGAGTTCCGAGGCAGGCCGGAGTGGTTCCTGGACTGAAAGGGAGGATCGTCTTCGAGCCTAAGTTCCGGAATCCCGACGCAGTGCGCGGGCTTGAAGGCTTCGACTACGTCTGGCTCGTGTGGGGCTTCTCCGCAGTACCTGAGGACGGAGACCGTTTCCAGGCCACAGTGCGCCCTCCGAGGCTGGGCGGCGACACCCGAATCGGGGTCTTCGCCAGCCGCTCCCCTTTCCGTCCCAACAGGCTCGGCCTCTCTTCCGTCCGGATCGAGTCCATTGAATATGACTGCCCGGACGGCCCCGTCATCAACGTGCTTGGAGCCGACCTGATGGACGGGACTCCGGTTTACGATGTGAAGCCGTACGTCACCTACACGGACAGCCACCCCGGGGCCGCCGCCGGCTTTGTGGACGAGAACGGATGGAAACCTCTCGAAGTGGTTTTCGAAGCGCCTGTTCCTGACGGGATAGACGCTGAAGCGCTCCGGGGAGTCCTGGCCCAGGATCCGAGGCCGCGCTCCCAGAACGATCCGGAAAGAATCTACGGGATGGCGTTCGGAGGAATAGATGTGAGGTTCAGGGTCAGCGGAGATGTGCTGACCGTAGTTTCATTCGCCAGGCCGTGACCCTGGCCTTGATGGACAGATATGTTGAACATTGACAGAAAAGAAATCGCAGACACGATGATGGACAACAGAAAGCAGTACCCTTCACTTGAGATCGTACCGCCCCTCAAAGGCATCACTAAAGATGAACTTCTGAATGAGATAAGGCCTTTCATCGAGTTTAATCCCAAGTACATAAACGTCACCTGCCACAGGGACGAAGTGACTTATGAGGAGCAGCCGGACGGCAGTTTCAGGAAACGTCTTGTAAGAAGGCGCGTCAGCGAGACCGCAGTCTGCGGTGCCATCCAGTCGGAGTTCAAGGTCAACGTCGTCCCGCACCTCATCTGCGGAGGTCTGACCGCCGAGCAGATCGAGTTCCTGCTCCAGGATTTCCGCTTCATGGGCATCCGGAACATCCTTGCCCTTAGGGGCGACTGCCTTGTGGGCGAGAAGAGGTTCTCCCCCATCGCCGGCGGCTACAGCCACGCCAACGAACTGGTCGAGGCAGTGAGGCGGTTCGAGAAGGAGAACGGCTGCGAGGGCTTCTTCACTATCGGTGTGGGAGGCTACCCTGAGAAACATTTCGAGGCGGCCAACATAGAGGACGACATCGCCAACCTGAAGCGGAAGGTCGATGCCGGGGCGGACTACATCACCACACAGATGTTCTTCGACAACAAGGTGTTCTACAATTTTGTGGACAGATGCCGCAAGGCCGGGATCACGGTCCCTGTCATCCCCGGATTAAAGCCGCTCTCCACACTTAAACAGGTCAGACTGCTTCCGGAATCATTCTCGATTGACATTCCGGTCGAACTTACAAGCGAAATCGCCGCACACAGGGACGACAAGGAGGCCGTCTATCAGATCGGCCAGGAATGGGCCACGGCCCAGTGCAAGGACCTTCTGGCCCACGGAGTGCCGGGCGTCCATTTCTACACGATGGGCAAGTCGGCCAATGTCATAGGAATACTCAAATCTTGCTTTTAACCGGATATGGACGGAATCAGAGAGGCGCTCGACAGACGGGTACTCATCCTCGACGGAGGAATGGGTACGATGCTCCAGCGCAAAGGGCTTCAGGGCAACAGCGAATCTTTCAATCTCACCGTCCCGGAAACGATAGAGGAAATACACTCTGAATATATTGAAGCAGGGGCAGAGATAATTACCACTAACTCTTTCAGTGCCAATGCAATTTCCCAATCTGAATATGCTTTGTCTGACAAGGCCGGACAGATGGCCGAGGCTGCGGCGCTGATAGCCAGACGGGCCGCCGGAAAAGCCTCCCGCAAAGTCTGGGTGGCCGGAAGCGTAGGCCCAACAGGAAAATCTCTGTCGCTCGCCCAGAACATCAACGACCCCGCCGAGCGGCCATATTCATTCGACGAGATGGCTGCCGCCTTCGAGACGCAGATCCGGGGTCTGGTCCGGGGCGGCGTGGACCTGCTTCTCTTCGAGACCTGTTTCGACGCCTTGAACACGAAAGCCGCCATCTATGCGCTCGGACATATTCAGGAAGCGGCGGGGATCCCCGTGATGGTCTCCGCCTCGCTGAGCGACCGCAGCGGACGTACGCTGACGGGGCAGACGATGGAAGCCTTCTACCGCTCGATCCGGCACTGCGACCCTCTTTCGTTCGGACTGAACTGCTCGCTCGGAGCCGAAGATATGGTCCCGCTGATCGCGGAAGTTTCATCCTGGGCCTCCTGCGCCGTGAGCTGCTACCCGAACGCTGGACTGCCGAACGAGATGGGTCAGTACGACGAGACACCTTCGCAGATGGCCGCAGCGGTGCGTAAAATGGCGCTCGACGGGTCCGTGAACATCGTAGGAGGCTGCTGCGGCACGACTCCGGAACACATAAAGGCCATCGCGGAGGCTGTTGAAGGAATATGTCCGCGGAGCATTCCGGCAAAGGACGATGTCCTTTATGTCAGCGGACTGGAAAGCGTGGCCATCGACAGGAAGAACAACTTCACGAATGTCGGCGAGAGGACCAACGTGGCCGGTTCCAGGAAGTTCGCCAAGCTGATCGCCGCAGGAGACTACGAGACCGGGCTTCAGATCGCCGCCGGCCAGATTGAGAACGGAGCGTCCGTCATCGACATCAACATGGACGACGCGATGCTGGACTCAAGGCTGGAGATGGAGAAATTCCTGCGCCACGTCTCCAACGACCCGGCGGTTGCGAAGGCCGCCGTGATGATCGATTCTTCACACTGGGACACCCTTGTGACAGGCCTCAAGAACGCCCAGGGCAAGTGCATAGTCAACTCCGTCTCACTTAAAGAAGGAGAAGAGATATTCCTTGAGAAAGCCCGTGAAATCAAGGCGTTGGGAGCGGCGCTTATCGTCATAGCCTTCGATGAGGAAGGCCAGGCCACGACCTATGACAGAAAGGTTGGAATCTGCCGGAGAGCCTACTCTCTGCTGACAGGGAAAGCCGGCTACGATCCCTGCGACATCATCTTCGACGTCAACGTGCTTCCGGTCGGGACGGGTATTCCCGAACATTCCCGCTACGGGGCCGACTTCATCGAGGCCGTGCGCTGGATAAAGGCCAATCTTCCGGGCTGCAGGACATCGGGCGGCATCTCCAACCTCTCGTTCTCGTTCAGAGGCAACAACACCGTGCGCGAGGCGATGCATTCAGTGTTCCTCTACCACGCCGTCAATGCCGGACTGGATATGGGCATCGTGAACCCGGGGATGCTGAAGGTCTATGACGAGATCGAGCCGGAACTGCTCAGATGCGTGGAGGACGTGATTCTGGATTCCGATCCGGAGGCCACCGAGAGGCTTATAGCAAAGGCCTCTGAAATAATGGAGGCCAAAGTGGCCGCCGACGCTGCCGCAAGCGGACAGACAGAGGGCATCCAGGCTTCTGGACGGACGGAAGCATCTGGTGAGAAAAAAGCCTGTGAGACTGTCGAGGAGCGCCTCGTCAAGTCCCTTGTCAAAGGCGATTCCTCCACTCTCGAGGCAGACATAAAAGAGTGCCTGGGCAAGTACGACCGGCCTGTCCGGATCATCGACGGGCCTCTGATGAGCGGAATGGCCAGAGTCGGGGAACTTTTCGGAGCCGGGAAGATGTTCCTTCCGCAGGTCGTCAAGTCCGCCAGGACGATGAAGAACGCCGTGTCCCTGCTGCAGCCCTACATAGAGGAAGGCACTGAAGGTCAGCGGACAAAGAAGCCGAAGATCGTCTTCGCCACCGTCAAGGGCGACGTCCACGACATCGGCAAGAACATCACCGGCATCGTGATGGGGTGCAACGGCTTCGAAGTCATCGACCTTGGAGTGATGGTGCCGAAGGAGACAATTCTCGAAAAGGCCGGCGAGGTCTCGGCCGACCTGGTCGGGGTCAGCGGCCTGATCACCCCGTCGCTCTACCAGATGGAGGAGATCTGCAAAGAGATGACGGCCAGAGGACTGACGACTCCCCTGCTCGTCGGCGGGGCGGCAGCCTCGGCACTTCACACGGCCGTCAAGCTCGCACCTCTCTACGGCCACGTCTTCTATGCGCAGGACGCTTCGGCCAGCGCGGTGCTGGCCAACAGGCTGGTCACCGACAGGGAGGCCACAGAAAACGCCGAACACGGAAAGCAGGAAAAACTGAGGGAACTCTACGCCCGGTCGTCAGGCAAGAAACAAAGTCAGGAACTGGTCAGGCCTTTCGCTGCATCATCGTTCATCAAAGGAATGCCGTTCGCCGACATAAAGGCAAGACAACTGACGATAGATGAAGTGTTTCCGTTCTTCGACTGGAATCTTTTCGCGGCCATCTGGGGCATAAAGGCCGGAAGTGGTCACGAGGAACTGAGGAAACTCCGGGCCGACGCTCTGGGGGAAATCGAAAGACTGAAAGCCGGAAGCCTCTGCAGGATAACTCTCTGCGCGAGATTCGACGCCTGCCACGGCGAGGGCGACGACATTGTGGGCAAGGATTTCCGTCTGCCGATGTTCCGGCAGGAAGGCGGCCGGTCGCTGGCCGATTTCGTGCCGCCGAAGGAGTACGGATTCGATTCTCCGATGGGAATGTTCGCGCTGAGCGTGCGGACCGATGCCCATCCAGCCGGCTGCGGCTGCCCAGCCTGCGCCGCTGAATATGAGCCGATGCTGCGCCGCGCCGTCAGGCTGACACTCGCAGAAGCCGCCTCGGAATGGCTGAGCGGACATATTCAGAAACAGATACCCAAAGGGGCGGGGGCGAAGGTGACAAAGCCCGCCGCAGGCTATTCGAGCTGCCCGGACCACACCATCAAGCGCGACATCCTGAGGCTGCTGCCCGGGTCGGACGGACTCGGCATCACGCTTCTTGACAGCTGCGCGATGACCCCAGACGCAAGCATCTGCGGCCTGATATTCATACACCCTGAAGCCTCCTACCCCGAAATCCGCCGCCTGAGCGAAGAGGCTGTCGATGAATATGCCCGCAGACGCGGCCTCTCCGGATCCGAGAAGGCCCGCTTCCTGGGGCATCTGCTTTAGCGGCGGATGATCACGCGCTCGATCCTGCGCGGAATGGATGTCATAATCTCATAAGGGATGGTGCCGAGGATGTCAGCCAGTTCGGTGACTGACGGGTCCTCGCCGAACACGGTGACGGTGTCCCCGACATTCGCGTCCACGCCGGTCACGTCAAGCATGCACATGTCCATACAGATGTTGCCGATCGTCGGCACGCGGTGACCGTTCAGGGAGAACGACGCCCTGCCGCAGCCGAGACGGCGGTCGATGCCGTCTGCATAGCCGACAGGAACCGTCGCTATGCGGGTCCCCTCCGGAGCTATGCATCCGTGCTGACCGTAGCCTACCGCACCGTCTCCAGGCTTGAGGTCCTTTATCTGCAGAATTTTAACCTTAAGTGAAGCGACCGGATTAAGATTAACGTCCGGCAATGCGCTTATTCCGTAGATTCCGATGCCCAGACGAACCATATCGAACTGGTACCGGGGAAATCTCTCTATTCCGGCGGAATTGAGGATGTGCCACATAGGATGGTAGCCCACGGCCTCGTCAATTCTTGAAGCGTTGCCGGAAAACATTCTGATCTGGCCGAGAGTGAATGAATCCATCGCAGGGTCCTCGCTGACGGCCAGATGCGAATACACCGACTTGACTTTCACCTCGTCGCATCCGCGCAGGTACTCCAGGAGTTCATCCAGTTCGCTTGTCATGAATCCGAGCCTGTGCATCCCCGTGTCCAGCTTGATGTGGACCGGATAATTCTTCATTCCCCTGGCCCGGAGAGTTTCCGCCAGGGCTTTCAGGGTGTAGAGGTTAGGGATTCCGGGTTCGAGACGGTTGTCGATGATTTCATCGAAGAAATCGGTGCCCGCAGTGAGCACCAGCACAGGGAGGCTGATGCCGGCCTTTCTGAGTTCAATTCCTTCCACCGGAAGAGCCACAGCAAGATAGTCGGCTCCGGCGTTCTGCATCATAAGAGCGAACTCCACGGCTCCGTGACCGTAGGCATTGGCCTTGACCAGCACAAGCAGCCTGGTGGAGTTCTTGAGCCGGGACCGGAAATATCTGTAGTTGTCAAGGCAGTTCGGGAGGTTCAGCTCCAGCCTTGAAAAATCTGTTACGCCGTTGGACATTGCTTTCTGTCAATGGACTTTGTTCTCTGTCAAATCAGGTCCGCCCCGGAATGTCTTCATCCCGACAGGCAGATTCTATGACAAATTTACTGCTTTTCTGCCAAAGTAACATCCAAAATCGCTACATTTGACGTTGGCCTGCATCTTGAAGATGCTTGCGGGAACAATAAAATTACAGGAACATGTCAACATCCCTTATCTGGATTCTTCTTATCCTGGTGATGATTCTTAGCGCAATCATCCAGAGCACGCTGCAGAGGCGTTTTGAAAAATATTCAAAAATCCCGACGACTAACAGGATGACGGGAGCTGACATCGCGCGCAAGATGCTCGCGGAGAACGGCATCACGGATGTGAAAGTGACTTGCATCCAAGGCACTCTGACGGATCATTACAATCCTCAGACAAAGACCGTGAACCTGAGCGAAGCCGTCTATAACCAGTACAGCGTTGCAGCCGCGGCCGTCGCCGCCCACGAATGCGGACACGTCGTGCAGCACGCGAAAGGCTATGCTCCGCTGAAGCTGCGCACGGCACTGGTGCCGGTGGTCAGCTTTTCAAGCCGCGTCGTGCAGTGGGTGCTTCTTGCCGGCGTCGTGCTCGTTTCGATGTTCAACAGCTATCCGGTGCTGATTCTCGGGACCGTGCTGTTCGCTCTCACTACCCTGTTCAGCTTCATAACGCTTCCGGTGGAGATCAACGCCAGCCGGAGAGCCGTAGCCTGGCTTGAGAATGCAGGCATCACGAACTACGAGACCAGACCGATGGCGGAAGACGCGCTGAAATGGGCCGCATACACCTATGTCGTGGCGGCAATAGGCTCGCTCGCCACCCTGCTCTATTATCTTTCAATCATCGCGGGAGGAGACCGCCGTTAGGAACATTCAGGCGGCGCGTTTGAACCGCAGACAGTCAAGAAGACGTCCGGCCATCCGATGTTGTTCCGCGGAATCAGAACAATGTCGGATGACTGTCGTCAAGTTCCGCAAGTATTCTTTCCATCGCTGCCTCTCTGAACAACGACGAGCGTTCTCTGATGCCGAAGCGGCCGCAATATTCGTTTACTGCAGCCAATTCCTTGTCATTCAGGTAAACCACCTGCCTGTGAGTACGTCTGAGCGAAGCCTTGCGGGCTTCGAGATATTCCCGTGCCGGAGCCGGAACAGACTTCTTTTTTCTCGCCAAAATCTTTCGTATTAATCGGAGCCTGCCCGGAATACTTTTCCGGACAGATTTTCAGTTTCTGACCAACGGACGCAAAAATAAGAAAAAATACTTATGCAAACGGCATCCGCTCCGCAGATTTGCACGCAAGATGCCGCACTTTCAGCAAAAAATGATACCTTTGCAGGAAATCGAAGCAAATGAGCAACAGAGTACTGATTTTTTCCGCTCCGTCCGGATCAGGCAAGAGCACGATAGTCGGACATATCCTTGAAATGTATCCCGGAATGATGGAATTCTCCGTCTCGGCGACTTCCAGGGCCCCGCGCGGAGCCGAACAGGACGGCAAGGAATATTATTTCGTGTCTCCAGAGAAATTCCGCGAACTCATCGCGAAGGATTCATTCGTAGAGTACGAAGAGGTCTATGAAGACCACTTCTACGGCACGCTCAAATCCGAAGTGGAAAGGATATGGGCCGCAGGGCACGTGATCATATTCGATGTGGACGTGAAGGGCGGAGTCAACCTCAAGAAGTATTTCGGCGACAGCGCCCTTTCGATATTCATCCAGGCACCTTCGGTGGAAGCCCTCAGGGAAAGGCTCGTAAAAAGGGGCACAGACACTCCGGAAGCCATAGAGGAACGTGTGGCGAAAGCGGCCGAAGAGATGACATACGCTCCGAAATTCGACTACGTCCTCGTCAACGACAACCTTCAGACAGCGTTCGCCGAGTCCGAGAAAGTAGTGGAGGATTTTCTTGACGACGGCAAGCTAAACTACTCCACCATCATCTGACGCCAAGTGAGAATCGCCGTTTACTCAGGGTCGTTCAACCCTCTGCACATAGGCCATCAGGCAATAATGGAATATCTTACCAGGGAGAAGGAATATGACTGGGTCTATCTGGTCGTGTCACCTAAGAACCCGCTTAAGGACGCTATCAGCGCGGACACGGGCGAAAGCCGCTACCGGGCCGCCGTGGATGCAGTCCGCAGACATCCGGAACTGCACGTCTGGGTGGATGACATCGAACTGAAGATGGATCCCCCGCATTACACTATCCGTACGCTTGACGCACTCAAGCAGAGAGAGCCGGACAACGACTTCACACTTGTCGTCGGAGCCGACAACCTTCAGGACATCCATCGCTGGCGGGACTTCCAGAGACTGCTTTCCGAGTACGGGGTGACGGTCTATCCCCGCAAGGGCTTCGACCTGGATTCCATACGCGGCCGGCTGTACGAAGAATGCAGGCATTTCCCTCCGCCCTACGTTCTAGACGCCTCTGAACTTGCCCCGGAAGGAATGAGAAGCCTTGAAGAAACTCTGCTGCATTCGTACAACATCGAAATCGTCGATGCCCCTATAGTGGACATCTCCTCCACGGAAATCCGCAAGGGACTGGAAGAAGGCAGGGATATGTCAGCCTACCTGATGTAGCGCAGCCTGAGCGAATTGCACACGACGCAGACGGAACTCAGCGCCATACAGGCCGCAGCCGCCATAGGATTCAGCAGGAATCCGCAGACAGGATAAAGGACTCCGGCAGCGACCGGCACCGCGAGGACATTGTAGAAGAAAGCCCAGAACAGATTTCCCTTTATGGTTCCGACGGTCCTGCGCGAAAGCCTTATAAGGTCCGGCAGCCTGGAAATGTCCGAAGTGACGACAGTCACCATAGCAGTCCCTATCGCTATGTCGCTTCCCCGCCCCATCGCAACGCTCAAGTCGGCCTGCGCGAGAGCCGCGCTGTCGTTGATGCCGTCTCCAGCCATAGCCACCTTGTGTCCCTCTTCCTGAAGACGCTTTATGTACGCCGCCTTGTCTCCCGGCAGCATCCCGGCCTCGACTCGCTCGATGCCCACTTTGGAAGCGGTCCTGCGGGCTGAACCCTCATTGTCGCCGGTAAGCATCACTGTGCGGACATCCATCTTCCGCAAAGCCGCCACGGCATCGGCGGAAGAATCTTTCACGCGGTCCTCGACGGCAAAAGCGGCGACGGGACGGCAGCCTTCACTGAATATGATTACGGTCGCCCCCTTTTCCATCCAGGATTCAACGGCTTCAGGCACAGCTGCACCGGAGCAGGCCTTCCCGGCGGAATATTCTTTGCCGAGGCACGTGGCTTTTATCCCGAAGCCCGGCACCGCCTCGAAACTGTCCAGCTCCGCAGGAGAAACCGACATATTCCTTGAATGTATTGCCGCGACGACGGCCGCCGCCAGCGGATGCTCCGACTTAAGTTCCATCGCAAGCAGCACCCGAGCGGCCTGCGGCGAGTCATCTAGCCAGAGTTCAGACACGACTTCAGGCCTGCCTTCAGTTATGGTGCCGGTCTTGTCGACCACGACCGTGTCTATTTTTTCGGCGACCTGGAGCGAATCTGCGTCCTTTATCAGTATCCCCTTCCCGGCGGCGCATCCGATGCCCACAGTCAAAGCTGTCGGTGTGGCCAGCCCAAGCGAGCAAGGACAGGCTATTACCAGCACCGTGACCATCGACAGAAGTCCTTTTGTCACGCCGTCCGACGGATCGAGAGCGATCCAGCACACCAAGGTGATGACGGACAGCGCCAGAATCACTGGCACGAACACCGAAGCGACCTTGTCAACCACGTTCTGGATCTTCGCCTTGCTGCCCTGGGCGTCACGCACCATTCTGACTATGGAAGAAAGCATCGTGTCCGCTCCTACCTTCTCCGCCTTCACTTCCAATGAGCCTTTCTGATTGACTGTGCCCGTAAAAACCTTGTCTCCCTTCGACTTGAGGACTGCCGCAGGCTCTCCGGTGAGCATCGACTCATCGACATAGGACCGGCCGCCGGCCACGGTCCCGTCGGCGGGAATCCTGCCCCCCGGACGCACCGTGAAAATGTCCCCGGCCTTGAGATCCGCCGCTTTCGGCTGGAGTCCGGCAAGTTTCCTTATCGAGGCTGTGGTACCCCGCTTCGCCTTTTCCTCCAGCACACGGCCGATCAGGATGAAAGCCACTATCATAGCCGACGACTCGAAGTAAAGATGAGGTTCGAGTCCCCTGTCAGTCCAGACTTGCGGGAAAAGGAGGTTGAATATGCTGAATGAATATGATATCAGAGTTGAAAGCGCGACGAGCGTGTCCATCCCCGCACTGAAATGCCTTGCCTGCTTCCAGGCCGTGCAGATGATGCGCCGGCCGCACCGGAACAGGGCGGGAGTCGCAAGAGCCCATAGGACATAGCCCTTGAACGGGAACTCGCCGAACCCCATCGACAGAAGCATTGTCACGGCAGCCAGGACCGCAGCCGCGACTGCATCACGCTTAAGGGACCGGAAACTGTCATCCCGTTTCCGCTCGGCCTCCGCCTCCGCTTCATCCTCCTGCGCGGCATCGTCCGTGACGATCAGGTCGTAGCCGGCCTCACGGACCGCATCGCGTATTCTGTCCGGATCCGTAACATCCGGGTCATAATCGACAATCGCCGATTCGGAAGCAAGGCTGACGCTGCAGCCGGACACTCCTTCAAGATTCTTTATGGTTCCCTGGACACGGGCTACGCAGGCCGCGCACCCCATTCCCTGGACAGGGAAATTTCTTCTGACAGTTTTCATATTCCTGTTACGCCATTCAGCGACGGCGGTTCTGCAAGGTCTGTTCCATAAGGCATATTCCGCAAAGACGAAAGAGGGGAAGACTGATTTTCAGTCCTCCCCTCTTTCATCATCTTGATTTACTGCTCGTCCGGAGCCTGAGGCCCGTTCTGAGGATCGCCCTGTCCGTAAGGGTTCTGCGGACCCTGAGGACCTGACTGGGCGCCACCCTGGGCTGCACGGTTCATATCCTCGGCTGCAGCGTTCCAGGCCTTCGTGAGTTCCTCGGTGTACCTGTCGATGTCAGAGATGTTCTGGCTCTTGACGGCCTCCTTAAGAGAAGCGAGCGAGGATTCGATCGCGGACTTCTTGTCGGAAGGGATCTTGTCGCCGTAGTCCTTGAGATTCTTGTCTGACTGGAAGCAGAGAGCGTCGGCGGTGTTGACCTTGTCAACCTTTTCCTTGGCTTCCTTGTCGGCCGCCTCGTTGGCCTTCGCCTCGTCTCTCATCCTCTGGATCTCTTCGTCGGACAGTCCTGAAGAAGCCTCGATCCTGATGTTCTGCTCCTTGCCGGTAGCCTTGTCCTTGGCGGACACGTTCAGGATACCGTTGGCGTCGATGTCGAAGGTAACCTCGATCTGAGGTATTCCCCTCGGAGCCGGAGCGATGCCGTCCAGATGGAACAGACCGATCTCCTTGTTGTCCTTGGCCATAGGACGCTCGCCCTGGAGCACGTGGATCTCGACTGAAGGCTGGTTGTCAGCGGCGGTCGAGAAGACCTGCGACTTGTGGGTTGGAATCGTAGTGTTGGACTCGATGAGCTTCGTCATCACGCCGCCGAGGGTCTCGATGCCGAGTGACAGCGGAGTAACGTCAAGAAGAAGCACGTCCTTCACGTCTCCTGCAAGCACGCCGCCCTGGATGGATGCGCCGATGGCGACGACCTCGTCAGGATTGACGCTCTTGTTAGGCTCCTTGCCGAAGAACTCCTTGACAAGCTGCTGCACCTTAGGGATACGGGTTGAACCGCCGACGAGAAGAACCTCGTCAATGTCGGAAGCGTTCAGATGGGCATCCTTCAATGCCTGGCGGCAAGGTTCGATCGACCTCTGGAAGAGGTTGTCGCAAAGCTGCTCGAACTTGGCCCTCGTAAGGGTCTTGACAAGATGCTTAGGTATGCCGTCGACAGGCATTATGTAAGGAAGGTTGATCTCCGTGGAAGTCTGGTTGGAAAGCTCGATCTTGGCCTTCTCGGCAGCCTCCTTAAGTCTCTGGAGAGCCATAGGGTCCTTCTTCAGGTCGATTCCGCCGTTCTCCGCCGCGAACTCCTGGGCAAGCCAGTTGATGATCTCCTGGTCGAAGTCGTCACCGCCGAGGTGGGTGTCACCGTTAGTCGACTTGACTTCGAACACACCTCCGCCGAGTTCAAGGATTGAGATATCGAAAGTACCGCCGCCAAGGTCGTACACCGCGACCTTCATGTCCTTGTTCTTCTTGTCAAGGCCATAGGCGAGGGCGGCCGCCGTAGGCTCGTTGATGATTCTCTTCACGTCGAGGCCGGCGATCTTGCCGGCTTCCTTGGTGGCCTGACGCTGAGAATCGGAGAAATAGGCCGGAACAGTGATGACGGCTTCAGTAACGTCCTGGCGCAGGTAATCCTCGGCCGTCTTCTTCATCTTCTGGAGAATCATTGCTGAAATCTCCTGAGGAGAGTACATCTTGCCGCTGATGTCCACACGCGGAGTGTTGTTCTCGCCGCGGACAACCTTGTACGGCATCCTGGCGACTTCCTTCTGCACCTGGTCGTAGGTCTCGCCCATAAACCTCTTGATGGAGAACACGGTGTTCTGAGGGTTGGTGATGGCCTGACGCTTGGCCGGATTGCCGATCTTTCTTTCACCGCCGTCGGTGAACGCTACTACTGACGGGGTGGTTCTTTCACCCTCGTTGTTGATTATGACGGTAGGCTGGTTGCCTTCCATGACCGCAACGCACGAATTCGTGGTTCCAAGGTCGATTCCAATGATTTTTCCCATATTAATAATCTCCTATTTTATTTCATTTAATTTTATTTCATTTAATCGCCGGACCCTTTCCGGAGCCGGACGACGGAGGTGATATCGAATGTTGTGCCACTCCACTCATTATGACAAAATGTCAGAAAAAGGCTTTCCCGCATCAGGTATTTTTGTCATAATGGAATATAATGACTAAATTTGAGAGTCTTAATGCACGAAGCAATGAAACGGATTCTATTTATCCTTCTTGCGCTTCTGGGAACCACGGCAGGAGCGCAGACCAGGCAAGACAGGCTGACAGAACACGTCAGTTATCTAGCGGCGGACTCCCTGCAGGGGCGCAGAGCCGGAACCGGATATTCCCGGAAAGCGGCCTCCTACATCCAGCGGCAATATGAAGAAATCGGGCTGAAACCGTTCTTTGGGGACTGGTTCCTGCATTTCGCTCCCGGCGGAAGCGTTGCCGCGACAAAAGCGAAGTATCTGGACGTGGTGGGAGTGATCGAAGGCAACGATCCGGAACTCAAGAATGAATATATCGTACTGGGCGCTCATTTCGACCACCTTGGAGTGCGAGGCGGGAAAATCTACAACGGAGCGGACGACAACGCATCCGGCTCCGCCGCTCTGATCGAGGTCGCGAGAGAATTATACGCCAGACGCGACAGCCTCAAGAGAAGCGTCATAATCGCGGCGTTCGATGCCGAGGAACTTGGGCTCTGGGGATCTGAGGCACTGGCGGACACCCTGGTCAGGGCGGTCGGACAGGACAGGATCAAGCTGATGATGAGCCTGGATATGGTCGGATGGTACAGGGCATCCGGGAAACTGAAGCTGGAGGGTGCCGCGACCATCAGGGACGGACGCAGACTGCTGTCTGACGAGGCAGGAAAATATTCAATCGTCGTCGATCCGGTAAAATTCGAGAGATCCGTTCTGACGGCCACCGACACGGAAGGTTTCGCCACGAGAAAGGTTCCGACCCTTGCAGTGACGACCGGGCTCAAGTCACCGTACCACAAACCGGAAGACGATGCGGAACTGATAGACTACGAAGGGCTTGACAAGGTCGCAGGCTACATCTCCGGCCTGGCTTTGACAGCTGCGTCCGATTCTTCTTTCTCGGGAAGCGGACGGCTTGCCCCTAAACATATGCAGAACGACCCTGCTTTCGAATTCGGCATTGTCGCCTCGGCTGACGCGACCAGCCTGTACTTCGGCAAGTCCGCAATCATAACGAAAAATGGATGGGGAGGCAGCGTCGGTGTCCAGATGCAGGCCAATTCGGGAAGTTTCGGATTGAATGTCAAAGGTCTTTACGAATGCGGCAGCACAAAGTTTCCGGACGATGCGGATCCATATTCGTCATTCGTCAAGTTCCGGCGCCAGGCCGTCACAGTGCCCGTGACCGTCCTGCTTCACACGGAAGGCGGCGTGTTCAGAGGCTTCCTGGGTATGGGCGGCTACTACTCGCGTGTGATCAAAAGCAACGTAGAGGACCTGACCTTGTCGGGAAAGACGCTTGAAATCAACAAGAACCATTATGGATTGAATTTCAGCGTCGGCTTCATTGCCGGACCGATCATGCTGAGCCTGGACGGACGTTGCCAGCTGAACAACGCATTCTGCGGCAGCGATGTCAAGGCCCGGCTCCGGACATCATCCCTGACCCTGGGATACATCTTTTAGAACATTCAGAACAAACAAACAACAACATTATATTCAATGAATATGAAAAAGATTGCTAGAATTGCAGCGGGAGCGGTCATCGTGGCGCTCACCGCATCGTGCGCTTCACAGAAAATCGCCATCACTGCGCACAGGGGTTACTGGAACTGCGAAGAGGCCGGCTATGCCGAGAACTCGATCAAGGCGCTTGAGGCCGCGCAGAACAAGGGACTTTGGGGAAGCGAGTTCGATGTCCATATGACGTCGGACCTCGTACTGCTTGTCAACCACAATGATGACATCGACGGGATGTGCATCTGGGACCACAACTATGCCGATTTCAAGGACTGCCGCCTCAAGAACGGAGAAAAGATTCCGACGCTCGACGAGTACCTGACGCAGGGCGAAAAGAGCAAGAAGACCGTACTGGTGTTCGAACTCAAGAAGCAGATCGACAAGGCCCACGAGGACTATATGGTCGACCAGAGCGTCAAGGCCCTCAAGGAACACGGCCTGTACAATCCAAAACGCGTGATCTTCATTTCATTCAGCCTCAACATCTGCGAAAGGCTCGCAGCTCTCTGTCCTGGATTCACGGTTCAGTACCTCAGAGGCGACAGGACTCCTGATGAAATTGCGGCGATGGGCATCAACGGCATCGACTACGAGCACTCTGTTTTTGATAAGCATCCAGAATGGGTAAAGCAGGCCTGCGACAACAAGATGAGCGTCAACTGCTGGACAGTCAACAAAGAGGATAAGATCCAGAAGATGATCGACCTCGGAGTGCAGTGCATCACCACCAACGAACCGATGCTCGTCCGCAAGATGCTCGGCAAGAAGGAAAAGGTCAATTAAGCCGGAACAATTTAATTACTTCAGTTCCGGCCGAGCGCACCGCCGACTGGATCATATCATCTTACCTCGAGGAGTTCGGACCAGTCAGTGGTGAACAGTCTGGAGCAGAACTCGCGGCGTATGCCGTCGGAATAATGTCCCGGGCGCTGGGTAGCCAGCCTCAGGACATTTTTTCCTGATGCGTTCACAAGATCCATCACCTTGGAAAGTTTGTCGTCGCGCGCCCTTGACTCCTGGTCGAAACCGAAAAGCGCTGCCTGTATCGAATCCGAATCGACGATGTCGGACACGATGACACCGGCACGCTTGTATTCAAAACCAGGCCTGTAAACAAGCCGCAGAGCCTTGAGGGCGGCGGCGACCACTTCCCTGGTGCTGTTCGCCGGCACTTCGAGCCTTATGCTTGCATTCGGGAAATATTGCGGAAGATCGTCCCGGAAGCGGTTTGTCTGGATGAAAGTTCCCACTGAATATGCCGCCGTACCTTCGGAACGGAGTTTTTCCGCACACTTGGCCGCAAAATCCGACACCCTCAATGTCAGGTCGTCAAGTTCACCGAGCATCTTGTCGAAAGAGCGCGAAGTGCAGATGGTCTTGCGCTTCTCCTGGTTTTCGTCCTCAACCATCCGCCTGCCCTGAAGTTCGCACCAGGTCCTGACACCGCCTATCCCCATCATTCCGCGGATCCACTCGGCCGGACGCCCGACAAAGTCCAGCGCCGTCTTGACCCCGGCCGCCTCAAGTTTCGGAGCGCCCCTCCAGCCTATTCCCCAGACATCTCCTATCGGAGTAAGGGCCAGAGCTTTGCGGATTTTCTCCTCCGAATCTATCGTGCAGACTCCCCTGTAGCCCTTGTATTTCTTTGCAAAATGGTTCGCCACTTTGGCCAGCGTCTTGGTGCCGGCAATCCCGATGCTGACAGGAATGCCTGTCCAGCGGCGTATCCGCACGACAAGCTCCGAGCATATTCGCGAAAGACGCTCCGGCTCGACGCCGTCCATATTCATATAAGCTTCGTCAATGGAATAAATTTCAAGTTTGGGAGCGACTTCCGCCAGGATGGCCATCACGCGCGAGGAAAGGTCTCCGTAAAGGGTGTAGTTTGATGACCGCACCGTCAGTCTCCCCTGCTCCACAAGGTACCTGATCTTGAAGAAAGGAGTCCCCATCTTGATGCCCATCGCCTTGCTTTCGTTGCTGCGTGCCACCACGCAACCGTCATTGTTGGAAAGTACGACGACGGGCCGGCCTTCCAGTTCCGGCTGGAAAGCCCTTTCGCAGGACACGAAAAAATTGTTGCAGTCAACTAGCGCGTACACACCTTCTTGATGACGTAGGTTACCACTCCCCAGACAGTGAAGTCGTTGGATTCAGTCACTTCAATGGGAGGATATTTCTCGTTCGCCGGCAGCAGCCACATCCTGCGATGAGGCAGGATGTCATAGGACACTCCGGGTCTGGACGCAGCCACGCTTGCGCCGGGTTCGCGGAACGAAATGAACTTGAGCGCGAATTCTCCGTCGATGAAGCAGACAGCCATGTCGCCTTCCTTTGGTTCGATCGACTTGTCCACCACCAGCACGTCGCCTTCGTTGACATCCGCGTCAACCATCGAATCACCTGCCACCCTGGCGAAAAAGGTGGATGCCGGGTGCCTGACAAGTTCCTTGTTGAGATCGATGAACGAATTGACGTAGTCCTGCGCCGGAGACGGGAAGCCGGCGTGGACACCGCTCTCCATCATCGGAGCGAGCACCCCTTCGTCTTTATTGTCAGCAGCCATTTTATGAATATGCTAAAGTGCCGGCACGACATACTTCCAGACAAGTTCCAGGGATTTTTCGGAGCCATCGTCTCCCCCGCTGAAAAGTTCAATGATCTTCGGGAGGTCCGAAAGAAGATGGTCTGCGTCGAAAGGCATGGCCGAGGTTACGGCGACCACCGCCTTCTTGTCCGGAAGGAGGATTATGTATTGCCCGAAAAGTCCCATTGCCATACACATCCTGCCGTAGCCGCAAGTCCAGATCTGATAGCCGTAGCCGGACGTTTCGTAGTCCTTTCCTTTATGATTGACATACTCCGTCTGAACGGAAAGGGCTTCCTCAAGATAGGCTTTCGGGACCAGCTGCGCCTCTCCGTGCTTGCCGCCTGAAAGAAGCAGTTCTCCGAAAGCGAGCATTTCGTCCGTAGTCAGATGCAGTCCCCACCCTCCTGCGGTCACTCCGTCGATTTCATCCCAGGCAGGCTGTTCCAGACCCAGGGGCTTGAATATTCTGTCGTAGAGAAAGTCGGCCACCTTGCGGCCAGTCTTCTTCTGGAATATGTCGGACAGGATGCACGTGGCAAAGCTGTCGTAGCAGAAATGCTCTCCCGGTTCCGCGCGGAACGGATGGTCAAAGAACAAAGTCGGCAGAGTCGTGTTGAATTTCTTCAGCAGGCCCGTCACGTCCACTCCGTCATTGCTCAGATAGCCGATTGCGGCCAAAGGGGATTTGCGGAAATATTCAGAAGCATACTTCTGGGTCGGGTCGGTCCGGTGACCGTCGGTCATTGTCAGAAGATGCCTGACTGTCAGGGCGTCGATGTTCGCTGTCTGCGCCGCCTTTTCATCATCTGAGAGTTCAGTGGACGCCAGTATCGACTTTTTCGCTTTTTCCACCTCGTCGGGGAAAAGCGGCGCGACCTTGTCCGACAGACTGAAACTTCCCTCTTCGACTGCAATGCCGACAGCAACGGAGGTGAATGTCTTGGTCACCGACCACATCTGATGCCTGGTTTTCCGGTCCGTACCCTTGAGCCATATTCCCGAAGGGCCGTAGCCGTCCTGCCATACGGCCACGGCGTTGAGATTGGCGGATGACACCGATCCGTCACCTGCCAAGGATTCAAGTGCAGCCTTGATTTTCGGATTTTCATCAAGCTGTTCTTCTTCACCGTTGCCTTTGCCGTTTTCGCCTCCGGGCTGCGGTTCGACCGTGACCTTGTCGCAACCGGCGGCCAACAGTGCAAAACCCACCAGCAAAGAGACGGCGTTCCGTCTGTTCAGTTTCATATCAATTGGACATTTATCAATTGGACATTTGATTTCCAAACTTTTCCTTTCCGCCTGAAGGCGGCCGCCGGATGTTCACTCTCATCATCCGCGCGAATGCAAATATAACCAATTAAGAGACCGCCGTGAAATATTTCCTCCCATTTGTTATCTGCGATATGCAGTTCCCTGCTTCCCACGGACACGCCTGCTGCAGCGCACCGGGCATCCGTTGTCCCCTGCGAGGCCAGATGCACGGGATCTCGGAAGAAGAAATCAATACACGGAACAAAAAGCCCTTGCAACTCATTGACATTTTGTGAGTTGCAAGGGTTTTGCGGAGGATACAGGATTCGAACCTGTGGGGCCGTTAAGCCGACTTGTTTTCGAGACAAGCACCATAAACCACTCGGACAATCCTCCGGATGCGGTGCAAAATTAGCAATTTTCGAAGAAATTATCAAAGAAAAGTTTACCGAACATCCGGCTCGGGCGTCTGAAGAGATTCCGGGACGGAAGCCGGAAGACTTCAGCGGTAAATTTTCCTTATGAAAGAAAGCTTGCGTCCGTACGGCGGCTTGAGAATGTCGAAATTGAGCCAGGAAGACTTCAACAGGATTGACTTGCTGTGGGAGAAAGTAAGGAATCCGGCCTTGCCGTGGTAGGATCCCATTCCCGAACCGCCCACCCCGCCGAAAGGCAGATTCTCGTTGCCGAGATGCATCACGGTGTCGTTCACGCATCCCCCGCCGAAGGATATCCCCGACAGGACGGCGCGGATTTCCCGCCTGCTTCTTGAGAAGATGTACAAGGACAGCGGCTTCTCGCACGAACTGACCTTCTCGATGACATCCCGCTCAAGGTCATCATAGACGATTACCGGAAGCAACGGACCGAAAATCTCCTCCTGCATCACGGGATCGTCCCAGGAGCAGTTGTCCATCACGGTCGGGGACAGATAGCAGGTCTCAGCGTCACCGCAGCCGCCGATCACCACCTTTTCCCTGTCGATCAGGGAAAAGACACGTTCCCAATGACGCTTTCCTGCCATCAGCGTCATCTCCGCCGGACGCGAGGAAGTGTCACCGAAATATTCACGGACCACAGCCTTCATCGTCGAAATGAACTCAGAATGGCGGCTTCGGTGCACAAGCACATAGTCGGGAGCGACGCAAGTCTGCCCCGCATTGAGGAACTTCCCCTTCGCGATACGCTCGCAGGCCAGGCGGACAGGAGCATCGGCGCAGACTATGGCCGGACTCTTCCCGCCCAATTCAAGCGTGACCGGTGTGAGGTGCCTTGAGGCAGCCTCCATAACGATCTTGCCGACACGCGGGCTGCCGGTGAAGAATATGTAGTCAAACCTCCGTCCCAGAAGTTCCTCGTTGGAGACTTCCGGTCCGACAGTCTCCACCACTTCGCCCGGGAAAGTTTCCCGAAGCATCTCCGTCAGGACTCCGGACACGCGTGGAGTCTGTCTGGACGGCCTCACGACCGCTGTGTTTCCGGCGGCGAGAGCAGCGGCAAGAGGAGACAGGACTAGATGGAGAGGATAGTTGAACGGTCCGATGATCAGCACTTTGCCGTAAGGTTCAAAGACAATGCGGCTCTGGCCGGGCCACAGTACCAGCGGAGTCGGCACGGACTCCGGAGCCATCCAGCTGCGCAGATGCCTCAAG
This sequence comes from bacterium, assembly GCA_963640265.1. Taxonomy (GTDB): domain Bacteria; phylum Bacteroidota; class Bacteroidia; order Bacteroidales; family UBA932; genus Cryptobacteroides. Next base: position 24,279 of record CAVHYF010000017.1, read on the forward strand.
GTGTGTCTGATTGCATTGTGGACAAAGCCGATCTCCGTGGTGTAGGTCTCGAACTCCCCTTTGCCGAAATCCTGTTCGAACGCTTCGGAAATCGCCTTTTCATTGCGGCGGAGAGCAAGCCTGAGGTCGTCCAGGAGCAGCGCTCTGCGGCCATATTCAGTGTTCGTCAGGCGGATTTCGATGCGGGAAAGCGACAATGAAACGACGGACTGGGCGGCGATGTAGGTCAGCATTGTCAAGAAGCCCCTGCCCGGAATGTCCAGGTGCAAGAACCTGCCTGCGGCGATCAGCAGGTCGGACGCGGCGAACAATATGAACCCAAGTGCCGCACAAAGGTACAGGAGGCTCCGGCCGCGGACCGCCGCGACAATGGAAGAGTGCAGCAGGAGCGCAAAGACGCAGGCATACAGCACCACGGCTATTCCCGTCCACCCGCTGACTTTGAAACCGGCGGCGAGAAGGACGGCACCCGAAAGCAGAAGGAGCAGCAGAACGGCTGAAAGAATACGCTCAAGGCCGCTCGCCCCGGCCCACGGAGAAGGCAGTGCGCAATAGTAGAACACGTGGCCCGCAAGAAAAGCAAGGAGCCCCGAAAGGAAAAATCCATCCCCTCCGAACATCAGCAGCACGTCTCCGATGAAGCCGGACGCCAAAGCCAGGATTATGGCAGTAAAGCGCCCTCCCAAGACGCGGTGTTCCCTCATAAGAAGGAAGCACGTCACGGCAAGGCAAGGCACGATCAGCGGTTTAGACCACCGGATCAGCGGAATGCAGCCGGTCAGCTTTCCGGCAAGACAGGCGACCGCGGAAACCGTGAACAGAAGGCAGGCGGCGCGCCGCACGGTCACTGATTTTTCCATATTCAAGAATATTTCCGAATATCGTTCCTTCACGATTCCGGCTGCCGGCCGCGTGCCATCATCTGTCGGAGAATTTTTGCATCTTGCCCTCGTGAAGAGCGTCGAAAGCCGCGCGTCTTCTGAATATGTCGATGGCGGTGTAGATGGAAGAAATCATCGACTGAGGATCGGCCTCGTCCCTTCCGGCCATCTCGTAGGCTGTTCCGTGGTCCGGAGAAGTCCGGACTATAGGAAGTCCGGCCGTGAAGTTCACGCCGTCCTCGAACGCCAGAGCCTTGAAAGGAGCAAGTCCCTGGTCGTGGTACATAGCGAGCGTGGCGTCGAACCTGGCGTAATGGCCGAGTCCGAAGAAGCCGTCAGGCGAATACGGTCCGAATGCGGTTATGCCCTCTTCATAGGCGGCCTTGACAGCAGGCAGAATGATCCGCTCCTCCTCGTCGCCCAGCAGGCCGCCGTCTCCGCAGTGAGGGTTGAGTCCCAGAACGGCGATCTTCGGATCGACGATGCCGAAATCCCTTTTCAGGGAAGCGGACATCAGCCTGAGCTTGTTCACGATCTTTTCCTGAGTGATGGAAGACGGCACGTCCTTTAAAGGAATATGTCCGGTCACGACACTGATCTTCAGCCGGTCGGAAACCATGAACATCAGCACGTCCCCGGCGCCGAACTCCTTCTGGAGATACTCCGTGTGGCCCGTGTAGCCGAAACCTTCGGCCACCATCGCCTTCTTGTTGATCGGAGCGGTGACCAGCACGTCGATGCTGCCGTTGCGGATGTCCTCCACTGCGCACTCCAGCGAGCGTATCGCCGACTTGGCTGACTCCGGAGTGGATTGGCCGGGCTCAACGAACACGTTGTCCGGCAGACAGTTGACAATATTGACCTTCTTAGGCTTCGCATCTTTCGCGCTCTGGATGGCATAGACGTCCATCTGGTCCAGATTGTGGATCAGCTTGCGGTAGAAACCGAAAATCTTCGACGAGCCATAGACCACCGGGGTGAACGAGTCGAGAATCCTCGCGTCGGCGAGAGCCTTGATGATGACTTCGTATCCTATGCCGTTGCCGTCCCCCTGGGTTATTCCGACAACCGGTTTTCTGTTATAATTCCTGTCTGACATATTCATTGATTTGAAATATTCATAAACTATCATTCAAAGGCGATGGCGCCGGAAGACCCCGCAGATTCCTCGTAGCCGGCGTCAACCGGAAGAGACTTTCCCGCCGCCAGCGCTCCGGCCCCGGCGGCGACGGCAAGCGTGTCGCACCTCTCGTTCTCGGGATGGCCGGCGTGTCCCTTGAGCCAATGGAAAGTCACCCTGTGCAACCTGTATATCTCAAGGAAACGCTTCCAGAGGTCGGGGTTCTTCACCTTTTTCCAGCCTTTGAGTTCCCAGTTCTGCAGCCAGCCTTCGTTCACGGCCTTGACCACGTAGGACGAGTCGCTGAAGACTTCAACTTCGGCGTTCCGCCACTTGATCGCCTCCAGTCCCTTGATGACCGCAAGCAGTTCCATCCTGTTGTTGGTCGTGCGGATGAATCCTCCGCTCATCTCCTTGACGTGAGCGCCGCATTTGAGGACTACCCCGTAGCCGCCTGGTCCGGGATTGCCGCTTGAAGCCCCGTCGGTGTAAAGGAATATCTTCGGTCTGGTGTTCTGCTCCATAATACAGACACAAATATATGCATTTTTTTTGTGCGGGTTGATATTTCTGACTATTTTTGGGAATATGAATTTCAACAAAGCCAGCCAACTCAACGTACTCGTGACGGGAGCGAACGGCCAGCTCGGCACCGAGCTGCGCAACGTGCTCGACACAGGCCGCAACAACTGCATCTTCTCGGACATCACCTCGGTTCCGGGAGTCGAAACCCTGTGCCTGGACATAACGGACATCGATGCCGTGAGGCTTGTGTGCGAGTCGGAGAACATCGACGTGATCGTCAACTGCGCCGCCTACACCGACGTGGACAAGGCGGAGGACGAGCCTTCGATGGCAATGCTCCTGAACGGAACCGCGGCCGGCATCCTCGCCTCGGTTGCGGCCGGAAGAAACGCATCCATGATCCACATCTCCACCGACTATGTCTTCCACGGCGACAAGCCGGAGCCGTGCCGGGAGGACTGCATTCCCGCCCCCCTCGGGGTCTATGGCTCGACCAAACTTGCCGGAGAGAGGAAAATAGCGGAATCAGGATGCAGGAGCATCATCATCCGCACGGCCTGGCTCTATTCTCCGTACGGCAGGAACTTCGTCAGGACGATGAGGAGGCTGACCGCCGAAAGAGACTCCCTGAAGGTTGTCTACGACCAGGTCGGGACTCCGACCTATGCCCGCGACCTCGCGTCGCTGATTGCAAGGATAATCGAAGGCGGCATGCTGGACAGGACAGGAATCTACCACTTCAGCGACGAAGGCGCGGTCTCCTGGTTCGACTTCGCCCAGGCCGTCAAGGACCTCAGCGGGAACTCCTGCGACATCAAGCCTTGCCGCACCGAGGAATATCCTTCAAAGGCAAGACGGCCGAGATTTTCCGTACTGGACAAGACGAAGGTGAAGGAAACGTTCGGAATCTGCATACCATACTGGAGAGACTCTCTTGCCGACTGCATAAGGAGGATTGAAGGAAAAGAGGAAAGAATATGAAAGGAATAGTTCTGGCCGGCGGCAGCGGCACCCGCCTCTACCCCATTACGAAAGGCGTCAGCAAGCAGCTGCTGCCTGTCTATGACAAACCGATGGTCTATTATCCGGTTTCGGTCCTGATGAGCGCCGGAATCAGGGACATCCTGCTGATTTCGACTCCCGAGGACCTTCCCGGCTTCAGGAGGCTTCTCGGCGACGGGAGCAGTTTCGGAGTGCGCTTTGAATATGCCGAACAGCCTTCGCCCGACGGTCTGGCGCAGGCGTTCACCATCGGAAAGGATTTCATAGGAAGCGACTGCGTCTGCCTGGTGCTCGGAGACAACATATTCCAGGGCGCAGGTTTCGGCCCGCTGCTCACGGAGGCCGTCCGCAGCGCCGAACAGGAAGGCAAGGCGACCGTCTTCGGCTACCGGGTCAGCGACCCGCAGAGGTACGGGGTGGCCGAATTCGACGAAAACGGCAACTGCCTCAGCATCGAGGAAAAGCCTGAAAAGCCGAAGAGCAGCTACGCCGTCACGGGACTGTACTTCTACCCGAACGAAGTCGTGCGGATAGCTTCGGAAATCAGGCCTTCGGCACGAGGCGAATACGAAATCACCACGGTTAACCAGAGATTCCTGGAGGCCGGGAACCTCAAGGTCCAGAAGTTCGGGCGCGGGTTCGCCTGGCTGGACACCGGCACGCACGAATCGCTCGCGGAAGCCTCGACCTACATTGAAGTCATCGAAAAAAGGCAAGGGCTTAAGGTGGCCTGCCTTGAGGAAATCGCGTACAGGAAGGGATGGATCTCGGCCGAAGCGCTGCGCGAAGCCGCGCAGCCGATGCTCAAGAACCAGTACGGACAGTATCTTATCAAAGTGGCGGAAGAATGAACGTTGTCAGGACAGGAATCGAAGGACTCGTGACGATCGAGCCGAGGATATTCAAAGACGACCGCGGACTTTTCTTCGAATCGTTCAACCTCAAAGAGTTCCGCGAGAAGGTAGGTCCTGTGGAATTCGTTCAGGACAACGAGAGCGTCTCCTCCTACGGCGTAGTCCGGGGACTGCATTTCCAGAAGGGAGAGCACGCGCAGGCCAAGCTCGTCAGGGTTATAAGAGGCTCGGTGCTGGATGTCGCCGTGGACCTGAGACCGGGATCTCCGACATTCGGCAGACATCTGGCTGTCGAGCTTACCGGCGAGAACCGCCGGCAGCTTTTCATCCCGAGAGGATTCGCTCACGGATTCAGCGTGCTGAGCGACGAAGTCATATTCCAGTACAAGTGCGACAATTTCTACTGCCCGGAAGCGGAAGGAGCGATTGCCTGGGACGACCCTGACCTGGGAATAGACTGGCGGATTCCGGCCGGGAAGGCGATACTTTCAGAGAAGGACAGGAACCACCCGCGTCTCGCGGACTACGAAATCTTGCTGTAGTCTCTCGCTGCGTACTTGTCCTTGCGCAGTTCCGTCGCCAGCGGCCGGTTTTCAGGACTTTCCAAAGAAGGATCGTGAGCCAGCACGTGTTCGGCATAACTTCTCGCGTCCTGCAGAAGCTGTCCGTCGTGCGCAAGGGACGCAATGCTAAGTTCGACAGGAAGGCCGCTCTGCTGCGTTCCTTCCAGATCTCCCGGCCCTCTCATCCGCATATCCTCTTCGGCAAGGTCGAAACCGTTCTCGGTGGCGCACATCAGTTCCAGCCTCCTGCGCGATTCCTTGCTGACCTTGTTGCCGTGCATCAGCACGCAATAGGACTTTTCGCTTCCTCTGCCGACCCTTCCCCTGAGCTGGTGAAGCTGGGCAAGGCCGAAACGCTCCGCGCTCTCGATCACCATCACGGAAGCGTTCGGGACATCGACCCCAACCTCTATGACCGTCGTGGAGACCAGGATGTCCGCCCTGCCCGCGCTGAAAGCGTCCATATTGAATTTCTTGACTTCGCCGGTCTGCTGGCCGTGGACGATCGCCACCTTGTACTGAGGAAGCGGGAAGCGGCGTACTATCTCTTCATAGCCGGCCTCCAGATTCTGGTAATCCATCTTTTCGCTTTCGAATATCAAAGGATAGACGATGAAGGCCTGGCGCCCGGCGGCTATTTCCTTCTTGATGAAATTGTACAGCGCAGGCCGCTTTCCCTCCCCTATCATCATAGTCTGGACAGGTTTTCTGCCCGGCGGCATCTCGTCGATCACGGACACGTCCAGATCACCGTACAAGGTCATCGCCAAGGTTCGCGGAATAGGTGTGGCTGTCATCACCAGGATGTGCGGAGGAATTCCGCCCGCACCCTTGGCCCATAGCCTCGAGCGCTGGTCCACACCGAAACGGTGCTGTTCATCGATGACGGCAAGGCCGAGGTTGCGGAACACGACAGTGTCCTCTATCAAAGCGTGCGTTCCTATTATTATGCCGACGGACCCGTCCGACAGGCCCTGCAGGATCGGCCGGCGGGCGGCCTTCGTTGTGGAGCCGATCAGCAGTTCGCACCTGACGCCGGTCGGAGCCAGGTACCGGGATATGTTGGCATAATGCTGTTGGGCCAGGACCTCGGTCGGAGCCATTATGCAGGCCTGGAAGCCGTTGCCGACGGCAATCAGAGCCGACAGCACAGCGACCATCGTCTTGCCCGACCCGACGTCGCCCTGCAGAAGGCGGTTCATCTGCGTGCCGCTCATCAGGTCCGCGCGGATCTCCTTGATGACGCGCTTCTGCGCTCCGGTCAGGTCATACGGCAGCGCGCCGTAGCAGGCATTGAAGGCAGGCCCTACTTTAGGCATCGGAATGCCGACCGCCGAACGGCTGCGGACATACTTCCGCTTCAGCAGCGAAAGCTGGAGCAGGAAGAGTTCCTCCCATTTGAGCCGGTAGCGCGCCATATCCAGGGCCCTCTGGTCCGCCGGGAAATGGACATTGCGCAGCGCATACCGCAAAGGGACCAGTCCCTTCTCCTTGAGGACATATTCAGGAAGGGTTTCCCGGACATCGCCGAGAGCCAGTTCAAGGGCCTGCGACACGAGCCTGTTCATCACCCTGCCCGTCACGCCGCCGTTCCTGAGACGGTCGGTCGAGCTGTAGACTCCCGTGAGTGTGCCGGACACATTCCGGGTGCCGTCCGCAGGCGGATTGTCAATCTCAGGGTGAACCATATTCAGCTTGCCGTTGAAAAGGCTCGGCTTGCCGAAAAACAGGAAGGTCATTCCGGGTCTCAGCCTCTCGAAGATGTATTTAATACCCTTGAAGAAGACCAGTTCCATCGAACCGGTGGCGTCGCTGACGATGACGGTCAGCCGTTTGTTGCCCTTCCCGCCGAGTTCGGCGCGTACGACCGTGGCGAGAATCTGCACGTATGCGTTTTCAGACCGCACATCCGCGATGTTCAGGACGGAGCTGCGGTCAATGTAACGGAAAGGATAATTGTGCAGAAGGTCGCCCAATGTCTTCACGCCAAGCTCCGACGAAAGGAGCGCGGCCCTTTTCGGCCCCACTCCCGGCAGGAACTGCACTTCCATTTCCAATTTGCCGCTGACCATACCGCGAATATAATCATTTTCAGGAATCATTTCAAAACTGGTTCCGGTGCCGGAGGCAAAATGTTCAGAGGAATGAATCGGGAATATTGAAATAATTGATTAACTTTGGAAATTGTTGGCGCCTGCAGGCATTTACAGGCAAACGGTACTAAATGGTTTCGGAACTCATCGGGAAATACATCTGGCTGATACAGACGCTTACCGCCGCAGGTGAGCGCGGGCTCACTCTTGCGGAGATCACCGCCAAGTACAGGAGACGCTACGACCAGGAATATTCGCGGAGAACGTTCAACAACCACCGCGAGGCGGTTCTCAACGTCTTCGGAATTGAAATAGCGTGCTGCAGGCGCACGAACCGCTACTCAATTCCCTACATCGACGACGCCCTCGACAATGACAGGAGCATAGGCTGGCTGATCGACACGTTCACGGTCAACAGCCTGCTTACCCTCGGAAAGGAAAGGCTCTCCGGCAGGGTCAGCGTAGAAAGCGTTCCCTCAGGGCAGAAGTACCTGACGACGATAATCCAGGCGATGGAAGACGGGCGCGAACTGGAAATCACCTACGGCAAGTACTCGGCGGCGGAGCCGGAAGTCCTGCACGTCAGGCCGTTCGCGGTCAAGGAACACGAACGGCGCTGGTATCTTGTGGGTTTCTGCCGCGAAAGGTCGAAGGACGGGAAGACGGACAGCTGCGACAGGGAATCCTGGAGAGTCTATGGACTTGACAGAATTTCGTCCCTCCGGGAAACCGAAGAGGAGTTCCGGATGCCGAAGAACTTCAACATCGACGGGATTTTCAGCGAAAGTTTCGGAATATATTTCCCGCGCACCGGGCAGAAGCCCGTCAGGATCCGCTTCAGGGCGACGGAGGAGGAAGCCCGCTACATCAGAGACCTGCCGATTCACTCCTCGCAGACGGAAGAAGGCGGAGGGATATTCAGCATCAGGGTCATCCCCAACAAGAACCTTACTCTTGAATTCTGCCGCCACGCCGGAAGGATCGAGGTGCTGGAGCCGCAGGATGTCAGGGACTCGGTGAAGGAGGAACTCCGCACGGCATACGAACAATATCTTCAACAATAAATGAATATGTTAAACTGTAAGGCCGCGGCATTGACCGCGGTTGCGATTGCGATGATCGGTTGTACACAGAAAAGCGAAACACAGGAAGAGAGCCGGTACATCGGACCTTCCGACATCAGGATCGAGGACGGAAGAATGACGCCCGAAGCGCTTCTTGCGATGGGCAGGGTCTCCGACCCGCAGATTTCGCCGGACGGGCGATGGATTCTCTACGGAGTAAGCTACACGTCGGTCGAGGACAACAGGACCTGCAGGAACCTGTTCCTCGCCGAAGCCGTCAAGGGCGAAGACGGTTCATATTCCTTCGGAGACAAGATCCAGCTGACCGCCGAGGGGAAGAGCGTCAGCAACGCCCGATGGAGCCCTGACGGGAAGTCCATCTACTATCTCCAGGGCGGACAGCTCCACAGCGCCGCCGTCGCTGTAGCAGACGGCAAGGCGACCCTCTCGGACAAAAAATGCCTGAGCGACGTCGCCGAAGGCATCGGAGAGTTCTCGCTGAGTCCGGACGGAGGGCAGATTCTCTACACGTCCACCGTGCCGGGAGCCGTCAAGACCCCGAAGGATTTCGACCCGAAACTGGACAAGGCTCAGGCCTATGTGGCCGAGGACCTTATGCACCGGCACTGGGACCACTGGACGACCTCCAGGCCTCAGACGTTCTTCGCTGCGATAGGCGGAGAGAAAGGCATCACGGCCGAAAACTCCCTCAACATCCTTGACGACGGAGCCGGCAAGTACGAACTGCCTCTCGAGCCGTTCGGCGGCATCGAGCAGGTCTGCTGGAGTCCTGACGGACGCTACGTGGCATATTCCTGCAAGAAGGTCGAGACGGGCCGCGAATACGCATTCTCGACTGACACCGAAATCTACATCTACTGTTTCCTGACCGGCCAGACCGTGCAGGTAACGATGGGGGGCGGCTACGACACCGATCCAGTCTGGAGTCCTGACGGAAGGCACATAGCCTGGCTGAGCATGGAGCGCAACGGCTACGAGGCCGACAAGGTGCGCCTTATGGTGGCCGACATAGCGGAGACGTCCAAGGACGAGGACGGCCAGAGCGAGATTCCTCCGGTCTCCAACATCCGCGACCTCACGGCCGCGTTCGGCTACAACGCAGCGGGACCGGTCTGGGCAGGAGACTCCGGGAGCCTGTATTTCAATTCACTGACGGAAGGTCTCCAGGCAATATACCGCGTGCGGCTCCCGAAACCGGAAGACGCCTGCGGGACAAGCGACATAGTCCGCATCACGCCGGATGACGCCTGGTACGATTTCAACTCGCCGTTCGCAGTGATCGACAGCACGCTGTTCACCAGCTACTGCTCGATGGAATTTCCAAACGAACTTGTGGCGGTCAGCGAAAAGGACGGCTCGTTCACCCGCATCACCGACGAGAACGGCGGCATAATCGGCCAGCTTTCAGCCTACGAGACCCGCGAGCGCTGGATCAGGACGACCGACGGCAAGAAGATGCTCACCTGGGTTCTCTACCCGCCGAAGTTCGATTCCACCAAGGTCTATCCTGCGATCGAGATATTCCTCGGAGGTCCTCAGGGTACGCTGAGCCAGGGCTGGAGCTACCGGTGGAACTACCGCCTGATGGCCAACCAGGGCTACATAGTCATCCTGCCGAACAGGCGCGGCACCACGGCTTTCGGCCAGGACTGGTGCGAGCAGATCAGCGGCGACTACATCGGGCAGAACATGCAGGACTACCTCAGCGCGGCCAGGGAGCTCAAGAAGGAACCTTACGTCGGCAAGATGGCGGCCTGCGGCGCTTCCTACGGAGGATTCAGCGTTTACTATATGGCGGGAATCCACGGCAACGTCTATGACTGCTTCATCGCCCACGCCGGCATATTCGACGAAAAATACATGTACTGCGAGACCGAGGAAATGTGGTTCCCGAACTTCGACAACGGAGGTCTTTCCGAATATTCATACACCGCGGGCGAGACGGGACCGCGCGGCGACGGCAGGACATTCGGAGGCATCCAGCAGGCCGGATCGCCGTGGAGCAGCGCAGCGAAGGCAAAACGCCACTACGCCAACTCCCCTGCCGTCAACGTGACCAAATGGCACACGCCTATCCTCTGCATCCACGGAATGATGGACTACCGCATCCCTTACGACCAGGGTATGGCGGCCTTCAACGCCGCCCAGATGATGGGAGTTCCTTCCAAGCTGATAGTGTTCCCTGAGGAGAACCACTGGATTCTGCAGCCGCAGAACGCCCTGTTCTGGCACCGCAGTTTCTTCGACTGGCTTGACAGATGGTGCAAGCAGTAACCTGACTTTATAGATTAGAGAAAGCGAGAGGGTGACCGTATTCCGGTCACCCTCTCTTTCTTTCAAGACCACGCTCCCGGCCACAGGCTCACGCGTGCAGAAAAACACGGTTTTGGCCGACAGCAGACTTTCAGTACACGGCTTGAAACAGCAATCCCCTCTCAATCAATCGATCAAGAGGGGATTTGTGTACCCCCATCGGGATTCGAACCCAAACCGTCAGAACCGGAATCTGAAATCCTATCCATTAGACTATGGGGGCAAATTCGGTTTGCCCGACTTGAAACCGACCACAAATTTAACAATTTTCGCCGTAAACAATGAAATATTTTTCGATTAAGCGGAAACATCGGGAAATCATCGAACAAAAGAATGCGGAAAGTTCGTTTAATCCAATAAAAATCGTATTTTTGCGTATTATGAGCAAAGCATACATATTCCCTGGTCAGGGATCCCAGTTTCCCGGTATGGCAAAAGAGCTGTACGACGGGAACGCCAAGGGCAAGGAAATGCTCGAGAAGGCGAACGGGATTCTCGGATTCAGGATTACCGACGTAATGTTTGAGGGGACGCCGGAGGACCTCAAAGCCACCCGTGTGACACAGCCGGCAATATTCCTGCACTCCGTCGTTCTGGCGAAGTGCTACGGTGATTTCAGACCGGATATGGTCGCAGGGCATTCTCTTGGGGAGTTTTCCGCACTGGCCGCCGCGGAAGCCGTCAGTTTCGAGGATGCCCTTCGTCTTGTCCACATCCGCGCGACCCAGATGCAGCTCTGCTGCGAGAAGGTCCCGGGTACTATGGCAGCCATCATCGGTCTCCCTGACGAAAAGGTCGAGGAGATCTGCGCCACCTGCGAAGGTGTCGTGGTTCCGGCCAACTACAACTGCGGCGGTCAGATCGTGATTTCAGGCGAAAAGGCCGCGGTCGAGGCCGCCTGCGCTGCAGCGAAGGAAGCGGGTGCGAAGAGAGCTCTGCCGCTTGCCGTGAGCGGTGCGTTCCACTCCCCTCTTATGGAGCCGGCGCGCATCGAACTCGCCAAGGCCATCGAGGCCACGAAGATCGTGAAGCCGGTCTGTCCTGTCTATCAGAACGTCAGCGGAGAGGCCGTCACCGACCCTGACACCATCAAAAGGAATCTCCTCGCTCAGTTGACTTCACCGGTGAAATGGACGCAGTCTGTCAGGAATATGCTCGCGGACGGAGCCGACCACTTTATGGAAATCGGCCCGGGTGCGGTTCTCCAGGGACTTGTAAGGAGGATTTCCGCCGGAACGGAGGGAATCACCGTGGAAGGTTTGACAACAATCTAAAAACTAACATATTAACATAACGTTAACGATATGGCTAAAGAAAAGAAATTCATCACTTGTGATGGTAACACTGCAGTTGCCAACGTCGCTTATCTTTTCAGCGAGAACGCCTGCATCTACCCTATCACACCATCCTCTCCGATGGCAGAGAACATTGACGAATGGGCTGCCCACGGAAAAAAGAACCTTTGGGGTGAGACAGTGAGCGTCACCGAACTTGAGAGCGAGGCAGGAGCCTCCGGAGCAGTGCACGGCTCCCTTCAGGCAGGAGTCCTCACCAGCACCTTCACGGCCTCACAGGGTCTTCTCCTTATGATTCCGAACATGTACAAGATCGCCGGAGAAATGCTTCCGGCCGTCTTCCACGTTTCGGCCAGGGCGCTTGCTTCACACGCGCTCTCGATCTTCGGCGACCATCAGGATGTGATGGCCTGCCGCCAGACAGGCTTCGCCCTTCTCGCTTCCGGTTCAGTGCAGGAAGCGCAGGACCTCGCAGCAGTGGCGCATCTCGCCGCCATCAAGTCCAGCATTCCTTTCCTGCATTTCTTCGACGGTTTCCGCACTTCGCACGAAATCCAGAAGATCGAGGCCCTCGACGAGGACGAACTCAGGAAGATGGTCAGCGACAAATCCCTCAAGGCATTCAGGGACAGAGCCCTCAATCCTGACGCGCCTGTCACCAGAGGTACCGCCCAGAACGGCGACGTGTACTTCCAGGCCGTCGAGTCCAGGAACAACTTCTACAATGCGGTTCCTGACATCGTCGCCCGCTATATGGGTGAAATCAGCGAACTGACCGGACGCGAGTACCGTCCGTTCACATACTACGGAGCAGCCGACGCCGAGAACATCATCGTCGCAATGGGTTCCGTCACCGAGACCATCAAGGAGACCATCGACTACCTCGCCAAGAAAGGCAGGAAGTACGGTCTTGTCACCGTCCACCTCTACAGGCCGTTCGCGGAGAAATATTTCCTCAAGGTCCTTCCTAAGAGCGTCAAGAAGATCGCCGTCCTCGACAGGACCAAGGAGCCGGGCGCTCTCGGAGAGCCTCTCTACATCGACGTCAAGGCGCTGTTCCAGGACAAGAAGAACTCACCTGTGATCATCGGCGGACGCTACGGCCTTTCTTCAAAGGACACCACGCCTGCACAGATCGTCGCCGTTTTCGACAACCTTGAGCTGAACGAGCCTAAGAACGGATTCACCATCGGCATCGTGGACGACGTGACCTTCAAGTCACTTTCCATCAAGAGCGAGGTTTCCATCGTGAAGCCCGGAACCACCGAGTGCAAGTTCTACGGCCTCGGCTCCGACGGTACGGTAGGCGCCAACAAGAACACCATCAAGATCATCGGAAGCCACACTGAGAAATATTGCCAGGCTTACTTCGACTACGACTCCAAGAAGTCCGGCGGCTACACCTGCTCTCACCTGCGCTTCGGCGACAAGCCTATCAAGGCCCCTTATCTTGTCAGCACTCCTGACTTCGTGGCCTGCCACGTTCCTTCATACCTCAACAAGTACGACGTGCTCAAGGGCATCAAGGAGAACGGCACGCTCCTCCTCAACTCGCTTTGGGACGAGGAAGAGACCGTAAAGAGGATTCCTGACAACGTGAAGGCCATCATCGGCAAGAAGAAGATCAAGCTCTACATCATCAACGCGACCAAGATCGCCGCGGAAATCGGTCTGGGCAACAGGACCAACACCATTCTCCAGTCAGCATTCTTCAAGATCACGGGCATCATCCCTTACGAGGATGCAGTGAAGTATATGAAAGACGCCATCGTCAAGAGCTACGGCAAGAAGGGCGAGAACGTCGTCAACATGAACTACGCTGCCGTTGACCGCGGCGGAGAATACACCGAGGTGACCGTTCCGGCCGAGTGGGCGAAGATTTCAGCCAAGTTCGAGACTCCTAACAAGTCACGTCTCGCTCCTGCATTCGTCAAGGACATCGCAGACGTGGTCAACTCGCAGAACGGAGACTCGCTCCCTGTCAGCGCGTTCATGCCTTACGTAGACGGCACGATGCCTGCCGGCACTTCCGCCTATGAAAAGCGCGGGGTTGCCGTCACCGTTCCTTCCTGGGATGCCGAAAAGTGTATCCAGTGCAACACCTGCGCATTTGTCTGCCCTCACGCTGCCATCCGTCCGTTCCTTCTCACCGCAGAAGAGGCCGGAAAGGCTCCTGAAGGACTCAAGAAGGCTCAGGGCAAGGCTGTCCTGAAGGAATATTCATTCGCACTCTCCGTTTCAGTGGATGACTGCACGGGTTGCGGCAACTGCGTTGACGTCTGCCCTTCAAAGGAGAAGGCCCTCACAATGGTATCCTACCTCGACGAGCAGGCAGAGCAGGCCAACTTCAACTGGCTCGCTTCCAAGGTCGGCTACAAGGACAAGGTCGTCAACAAGTCAGGAAACGTCAAGAACTCACAGTTCGCCCAGCCTCTGTTCGAGTTCAGCGGCGCCTGCGCAGGTTGCGGCGAGACTCCTTACATCAAGAACATCACACAGCTCTTCGGCGACAGGATGATGATCGCCAACGCGACAGGCTGCTCTTCAATCTACGGAGCGTCCTTCCCTGCTTCGCCTTACTGCACCAACGCCCAGGGTCACGGCCCGGCTTGGCAGAACTCCCTCTTCGAGGACAACGCCGAATTCGGTCTCGGAATGAAGATCGGTTCCGACCGCGCCCGCGAAACTGTCGCCAACCTTATGACTGGCGCTCTCGAATGCGAGAAGTGCTCCGATGAGATCAAGGCTCTGTTCAAGCAGTGGCTTGACAACAAGGAGAACGGCGAGATCACCCGCGAGGTCGCTGACAAGGTCGTTCCTCTGATGGAGAAATCAGACTGCACGAACTGCAAGAAACTGCTTGACTACAAGCACTTCATTCCTGCACGCAGCCAGTGGATCTTCGGCGGTGACGGCTGGGCCTACGACATCGGCTACGGCGGACTCGATCACGTGCTGGCTTCCGGCAAGAACGTCAACGTGCTCGTTCTCGACACCGAGGTTTACTCCAACACCGGCGGACAGAGCTCCAAGTCAACCCCTGCAGGCGCCATCGCCAAGTTCGCCGCTTCCGGCAAGAAGATCCGCAAGAAGGACCTCGGAATGATGGCAATGAGCTACGGCTATGTCTATGTCGCTCAGGTGGCTATGGGAGCAAGCCCTGCACAGTACCTGAACGCCATCAAGGAGGCTGAGGCCTACGACGGACCGTCACTCATCATCGCCTACGCTCCGTGCATCAACCACGGTCTGAAGGCCGGTATGGGTCTGAGCCAGAAGGAGGAGAAGCTCGCAGTGGATTGCGGCTACTGGCATCTGTACAGGTACAACCCTGCTCTCGAGGCCGAAGGCAAGAATCCGTTCTCTCTCGATTCCAAGGAGCCTGACTGGACCAAGTTCCAGGACTTCCTCAAGGGAGAGGTCCGTTTCGCTTCCCTGTACAAGCTGTTCCCTGACAAGGCTCAGGAACTCCTGGGTCTCACCGAGGAATTCGCCAAGGTACGTTACGGCACCTACGCACGCCTCGCCGGCAAGTAGTGTTCCGCAGACATATTCCAAAAAGAGGGCGGTCCGGCAAACGGGCCGCCCTTTTTATTGGATGTCATAGACAAGGAAGCATATACATCGGTATATGCAGATACTCTCCTTTCCTTTCCAAATCTCCCGTATGG
>CAVHYF010000018.1:0-39515 GCA_963640265.1 bacterium
CAGTCAATGACAGAAGAATGAATATGCCTGCTATGTCTAAAGATTTCATAAACTATAAAGATTCAAAATTATATAATATCGTCCTTATAAAGATAATTATTCCCGCTTGCTTCCCAATCGCTGGAACCACTGGTGTAGTACTCAGTATAATCTGCACTACTACCATTCCACCCCCAGTTCATAAGTAGAAAATTTACAGAAGAGCAGGCACTTTCTTCGCATACCATATTGTTGTAGATATTCGGATAAGCAGCTTCTGCATCAAGAACAGAATAGATAATGTCTCCATTTTCCGTTGAGAATCCAGGCGTCAAAGCCGGATTGACATATATCCATTTATATTTCTGTGTATATGTTCTCACATAAATATAGTAATCAGTTCAGCATTATTCCATGCTTACAAAGTTAATGTTTATAACCAATAAAAAAATATAATTTATCTTTTTGCAAATCGTTTTCATATGACGACAATCGTGCACAAAAAATTGTGCACGATTAAAAAAGAGAAAAAATTTTACCTTGCTTGAATTCTTAAAAAGTGCTTTTATGATTCAAGGTCACACCTCGAGTTTGTACCCTTCCCTGTACTCGTAGTGAAGAAGCTTGCTTGCCTCTTCATCGTGCATGAACTTCTGTACGATAGGGTTCCACACTACCGGACGGCCGACCTCACGGGCTATGTTGCCCAGATTGCAGACAGTGCAGGATGAATGTCCGACCTCGACAGGGACGTTCGGATCGATTCTCGACTTGACAGACTCGATGAAGACTCTGTGGTGACCGGCTCTGGCCTCGTATGGAATGCTGTCTTCCTCGACCTTCATATCGAACTTATGGTCGGAAGCCGTGAAACGGCCGCGGCCGACTTCTATCCAGCCGTTCTCTCCGTAGAATCTGACACCCGGACCGGCGGCAAGAGGCTGTTCGGTAAGGACGACCCCGTTGTCGTACTTGTAGGTGAGGTGCTCATAGTAACCGTAGCCGGCAGGAATGATCTCGCAAGGGCCTGAAAGATCCTTTCCGAGTCCCCACTGGGCGATGTCGAACATATGCGCGCCCCAGTCGGTCATAAGCCCGCCTCCGCAGACCTTGTACCATCTCCAGGCTCCCCAGAGCTGTTCATCCTGCTCAGGAGTAACTATAGGATCAAGGTCCGAATGGTAGTACACTGACTCCGGAAGAGGTCCAAGCCACTTGTCCCAGTTCAGACCGGCAGGAACTTCCATACGAGGAAGCCTGCAAGGTTCCGGACTTCCGCTTTCCTTGTTGATGTCATTTCGTCCGACATAAACCATAACTCTCTCGATCTTGCCAAGCTCCCCCTCGCGGACAAGACTTGCCGCGTGGGCGAACTCGCTGCTGGACCTCTGCTGGCTGCCCACCTGAAGGATGCGGTTGTACTTGCGCACCGCCTTGACTAGCATCTGCCCTTCATAGACGGTGAGAGTCATCGGCTTCTCAAGATACACGTCCTTCCCGGCCTTGCAGGCGGCGATGGCTATGATCGCGTGCTGATGGTCGGGAACCGCGATGACCACAGCGTCCACGTCCGGACGTGCGAGAACATCCTGATAATCCTCATAAACGTCCACCTTGACTTTCTTCTCTCCCTTTGCAGTGTAGTGGTCCTTCACTCTTTTGATGAAGCGGTCACGCTTAACGTCATAGACATCGCATCCGCACACGACCCTGACATCATCCATCTGGATGAAGCTGCTCAGAAGATACATTGCCTGCTGGCCGAGCCCGATGAATCCGAGCCTTATCGCACTGTTGGCGGAAGACTTGGCTGTCTTTGTTGACTTTGATGCGGCCTCAACCACTCCTGCAGGCATCATGGCGCCTGCCGCGCCAAGGGCCGAAACCCTAAGAAAATCTCTACGTAACATAAAAATTGGTATTAATCCGGTTATTATTTATTCTCCGCGGTCGAGTTCGCGGCGGATGTCCTTTTCCTTGATGGAAGCACGCTTGTCATAAACTTTCTTGCCCTTGGCGAGAGCGATGACAAGCTTCGCCAGGCCCTTGTCGTTGACGAACAGCTTGGTAGCCACGATAGTCAGGCCTTTCTCCTTGACAGACTGCCTCAGATTCCGCAGTTCCCTTTTGGTCAGCAGAAGCTTGCGGTCACGCTTCGGCTCGTGCTGGCCCCAGGAACCCCAGAAGTACTGGGCGATGTTCATCCCCTTGACGAACAGCTCGCTGCCTACGAAATAGCAGAATGAATCCACCAGAGAGGCCTTGCCCATACGGATGGATTTTATCTCCGTACTGACCAAGCATATTCCCGCCACATAGGTTTCGAGGAACTCGTAGTCGAACGAGGCCCTGCGGTTCTGTATTTCAATCTTATGTTCTTTCTGCTTCGGCATATTCAGTGAAATTAAGACGCCCCGCTTCAGTCGGAGGGGACGCAGCTATACAAAGATAAGCACTTTTCTTGGTGTTGCGGTTAAAAATATGTAAGTTTGTCTATTATTGCGCATTGTACGGAAATATATTCAAAAACAAGAGATATGGTAAAAAGAATCATTGCGGCGGCGGTTGCCGTCATGACGCTGTTCCTGGCAGGTTCATGCGCCAAGTACAAGTACGAAACCGTCAAGGGGGATCCGATGAACACCAAGATCTACACCCTCGACAACGGTCTTAAAGTCTATATGACCGTCAACAAAGAGACTCCGAGAATCCAGACCTACATCGCGGTCAAGGTCGGCAGCAAGAACGACCCGAAAGAGACCACCGGACTCGCCCACTATCTTGAGCATCTGATGTTCAAGGGCAGCGAGAACTTCGGCACCTCGGACTACGCCGCCGAAAAACCGCTCCTTGATTCCATCAAGGCTCTCTTCGAGGTTTACAGGACAAAGACCGACCCCGAGGAGCGCAGGGCGATTTACCACGAGATCGACTCTATCAGCTACGAGGCCTCCAAGATCGCCATCCCTAATGAATATGACAAACTGATGTCCATCATCGGTGCAGACGGGACCAACGCGTTCACTTCGAACGATATGACCGTCTATCAGGAGGACATCCCTTCCAACGAGATCGACAACTGGGCGAAAATCGAGGCCGACAGGTTCATCCATCCTGTCATCCGCGGTTTCCACACAGAGCTCGAGGCTGTCTATGAGGAGAAGAACATGAGCCTTACCGAGGATCAGTCGAAGGCGATGGAAGCCATTGACTCCGTTCTCTTCGCCCACCATCCTTACGGTCTGCAGACAACCCTCGGCACACAGGAACACCTGAAGAACCCTTCTATCGTCAACATCGAGAACTACAGGGCCAACTTCTACGTGCCGAACAACATCGCCATCTGCGTCTCCGGTGACTTCGACCCGGACACCTTCGTGGCCACCATCGAGAAATACTTCGGAGAATGGAAGCCGAACAATGACATCAAGTACCTTGAATATGAACCCGAGCAGCCTGTCACGGCTCCTGTCGAGAAGAACGTCTATGGCCTTGACGCCGAGTTCGTGATGATGGGATGGAGAGTTCCGGGAGCCAATGACCTGCTAAGGAGCGAGGTCGGCGACATCGTCGGCAGCATCCTTTACAACGGCAAGGCCGGACTGATGGACCTGAATCTCGTCCAGGCACAAAAGGTGAATGTCTGCCAGTCCTTCAACTACACCCGTCCTGACTACGGAGAATTCATGATGATCGGTTTCCCTCGCGAGGGACAGACCCTTGAGCAGGTCCGCGACCTTATGCTCGAGCAGGTGGCCGCGCTCCGCGCCGGTGACTTCGATGAAAGCCTCATCCAGTCCACCATCAACAACCTCAAGCTGTCCGACATGCGCCAGCTGGAGAACAACGGCAGCAGAGCGATGAGCTTCGTGAATTCATTCATCAACGGACACGAATGGAAGGACGACGCCCTTCAGATGCAGAGGCTTGAGAAAGTCACCAAACAGCAGATTGTGGACTGGGCCAATGAATATCTTGGCGCAAGCAGCTATGTGACGGTGTACAAGCGCATCGGTGAGGACAGGAACATCGAGAAGATCGCCGCTCCGGCCATCACCCCGATCGAGACCAACCGCGACAAGCAGAGTGAATTCCTGACCGAAATCCAGAACAATCCGACAACCCCTATCGAGCCTGTGTTCGTGGACTTCGAGAAGGATATGTCGAAAGAAGATCTCGGCAAAGGCATCGGGCTTCTCTACAAGCAGAACAAGCTCAACGACATCAGCCGCCTGACCTACACTTTCAACCGCGGAAGCCAGGACGATCCTCGTCTCGACCTCGCGTTCGATTACCTCAGCTACCTCGGAACTCCGACCAGATCCGCCGAGCAGATCAACAAGGAGATGTACGGACTCGCCTGCTCGCAGAGTCTGAACAGCGGAAGGACCCGCACCTACATCTCAGTCTCCGGTCTGGACGAGAACCTCGGCAAGGCTATGGACATCGTCGAAGACCTGATCTTCAACGCCCAGCCTGACACCAACATCCTCGCCGCGCTCAAATCCGACGTGATCAAGAACCGCATGGACAGCAAACTCAGCCAGAGAGCCTGCTTCAGCGCCCTTCAGAATTACATATACTACGGCCCTGAATACATCCGCAAGACAACCCTGACCAACGAGCAGGTGCTTGCTCTCACTTCCGAGGAACTGCTCCAGGCCGTGAGAGACCTTTACGCCAAAGGCCACGAAGTTCTCTACTACGGTCCGTCAGATGCACAGACCGTCAAGAAGACGGTTGCCGAACATCACAGGACGGGCGAGAATCCGGAGCCGCTTGAGGTTTCTTTCCCTGAAGTCAGGAAGGTGACCGCCAGCGAAGTCTTCATCGCACCTTACGATGCCAACCAGTTCTACTATCAGCAGTATTCCGACAAAGGTGACAAGTTCGATGTCGCCAACGATCCTTCCGTAATGCTGTACAACACCTATTTCGGCAGCGGAATGAACGCCATCGTGTTCCAGGAGATGCGTGAGGCAAGAGGCCTTGCATATTCAGCGTCGGCCCGTCTGAGCGACCTCGGCTACAAGAACAGCGACTATGTCTTCACCGCATTCATCGCCACGCAGAACGACAAGGCCAAGGTTGCCATCGAGGCTTTCGACAGCATCATCAATGAAATGCCGGAATCAGACAAGGCTTTCGAGGTTGCCAAGACTTCACTTCTGACAGGCATCCGCACTGACAGGACCACAGGCTTCAATGTGCTCAACCAGTACATCAATCTCAGGGACTACGGACTCACCGAAGACCGTTCCAAGGCAGTGTTCGAGAAAGTCCAGGGAATGACGCTTGCTGATGTCAAGGCCTTCCAGCAGGAATGGATCAAGGGCCGCAAGTACATCTACGGCTTCCTCGGCAAGAAAGAAGGTTTCGATATGGACTTCATCAGCTCTCTCGGCGAAGTGAAGGAACTCACCCTCGAGGAAATCTTCGGCTACTAACGGATGGGAAGGAAACCTCAGAACAAGCTGAGGGAAGCCATTCCGATCCCTCCCCCGGCTCCCCTCCCCGAACCAGAAGAAATCGACTTCGGAGGCATATTCAATGAATATGCTTCCGGAGCCATTGATTTGATCGTCGTGCTGGGGCCGACGGCTTCCGGGAAGACACGGTACGCCGTTGAACTGGCAAAGAAAGCCGGAAACGGAGAGATTCTTTCCGCAGATTCGAGGCAGATCTACCGGGGAATGGACATCGGGACAGGAAAGGACCTCGCCGAATACGGGGATATTCCTTACCATCTGATTGACCTTGTCCCGGCCGGAACGAGGTTTGACCTTTACCAGTGGCAACAGGCCTTTGAACAGGCCTACAAGGATGTCCGCGAGCGGGGCAAGACTCCGATTCTCTGCGGCGGCACAGGACTCTACATTCAAGCCGCGACCTGTGGCTACACCTTGCCCCAAGTTCCTCCGAACGAGGAACTGAGGGAAGAACTCGAACAGTACGACGCTCCGGCCCTGGTCGAGAAGCTTAAAGTTTTCGGCCCGCTTCCAGACGAAGGTGTTCTCCAGTCCAAACGCAGGATAATAAGGGCTCTGGAAGTCGCTGCCTACGAAAAGGAGCATCCGGTCCGCAGGACAAGTTTCCTGCCCAAGAATCCTTACTGCATCGGCACTCTTGTCAGCCGTGAGGAAAGGATTGCAAGAATCGACAGGAGACTGGACGAAAGGCTTGCCGGCGGAATGGTCGAGGAGGTCAAGGGCCTGCTTGCGAGCGGAATCCGCCCGGAAGACCTTGTGTATTACGGACTTGAGTACAAATTCGTCACTCAGTACGTCCTCGGCGTCCTGTCCTGGGAAGAGATGCACACTCTGCTTGCCAACGCGATCCACCAGTTCGCCAAACGGCAGATGACCTGGTTCAGAGGGATGGAGAAGGACGGAATCCGGATCCACTGGATCAATGTCTGAAACGGCCGCGAAGCGGAACTTTGGACATAAGGGCTGGACACCCGATCAGAAATATTCAGAAATATTCAGAAATATTGAAATAACAGAACAACGGTATGCTTAAAGTAGCAATCATAATGGGCTCCACCAGCGACTACGAGGTGATGTCGGGAGCCGAGCAGATCCTCGCTGATTTCGGAATCGAGTTCGAGAAAAAGGTCATCAGCGCCCACCGGACTCCGGAATTGATGTTCGAGTACACAAAAGGCCTCAAGGGACGCGGCTTCGGTGTCGTGATCGCCGGAGCGGGCGGAGCCGCCCATCTCGCCGGCGTGGCCGCAGGACTCACCACTCTGCCGGTGATCGCCGTTCCGATGGCCACCAGGAACCTCGGCGGCCTTGACTCTCTCCTGTCGATGGTGCAGATGCCGACCGGCATTCCGGTAGCCACTGTCGCTATCGGCGGCGCCAAGAACGCGGCCATCCTCGCTGCCGAGATCCTCGCTCTCCAGGACGCCGGAGTTTCGGAGAAACTCGATGCCTACCGCAAGGCCCAGGCCGAGAAGATCTACAACACCACAATCTGACATAATTCCTGAAGAATCCTGCACAGATTGTCCAAAACAAAAAAAGAGGGTGATTTCGCAATCATCCTCTTTTCAATTTACCCGGGAATATTCTAGAACGAAGCCTCAGTAGGCTCTCCGCCCAGACGGCCGCCGAGCACGATCTTCGCCTTCAGGACAGAGAGCTTGTCCTCTTCCGTCGCCGTGCTTTCTATCATCTTCTGAAGCAGGTCGAACGACTTGTTCGCAATCTCAGGAATAGGCTGGATAACGTGCGGTACAACCGGCTTGTTCAATTCGTAGATGTCGCTCTCGTCGAAGCAGACGAAGGAAAGGTCCTTAGGCATGTTCAAGCCCAGGATGTTCAAAGCATTGAAGCCGTACATCGCAATCTTCTTGGTCGGAAGGATGAATGCTTCCGTGCCTCTGCGCACAGCATCGCGGAAGATTTCGATTACGCCCTTCTTGGCCGCCTCGGCTTCATATTCAATTTTGTGCAGTTTGATCTCATCCTTCAGCCCGGCTTCTTCCATAGCCTGTGCATAACCGGCTTCCCTGTCGGTGAGACTTGTCACACCTGACGTGTAGGTGACCATCTCGACCTTGCCGAAGCCCTGGTGAATGAGGTATTTGGTCGCCATTTTGCCGGCATCCACATTGTCCACCAGCACCCTGCCGAACTCGTCTCCTACCATATCCCTGTCTATCAAGACTGTAGGGATTCCGATGTTGATAGCTCTCGCAAGCGCGGTTTCACCGCCGAGGCAAGGAGCCACTATGAGTCCCTCGACATTGTAGCCGACCATCGTCTCGACCAGATGCGCGAGTTTCTGAGAATTCTCCTCGGAACTTGCGAAGATGACAGTGTAACCTGCCTTGTAGGCCGTACTCTCGATGTTCCTGCAGATTTCCGCATAGAACGGATTGGCGAGGTCGGACACTATCACCGCGATTGAATGCGACCTTCCGCTACGGAGCGAAGCGGCGGCATTGTTCCTTCTGTAGCCCAGTCTTTTAGCCACCTGAAGCACTCTGGCGGCCGTATCAGGGTTAACAGGGCAGTCCAGACGTCCGTCCTTGCCCATTTTTGCATTCATAACGAAAGAGACCAGGGTGACCGATACTCCCGCTTCCCTCGCCACATCTCTGATTGTAACTTTCTTGATTGGCATAAGTATGTACTTTATTAGATAATTATCCGTGGATCATAACAATAAGTCCCGCCATCACGATGGAGACCATACTCATCAGCTTGATGAGTATGTTGAGCGAAGGTCCGGACGTGTCCTTGAAAGGATCGCCGACCGTGTCGCCCACGACCGTCGCATGGTGGTTGACGGAATTCTTCCCGCCGAAATTGCCGTCCTCGACATATTTCTTGGCATTGTCCCAGGCACCGCCGGAATTGGCAAGGAATATGGCAAGGATGAAACCGGCTCCAAGTCCTCCGATGAGAAGTCCCATCACACCGGCCTCTCCAAGAATGATACCAACAACGACAGGAACTATGATCGCAGTGAGGGCCGGAGCAACCATTTCGTGCTGCGCCGCCCTCGTGGAGATTTCAACGCACCGCTTGTAGTCCGGACGCTGCTTGCCTTCGAGGATTCCCTTGATCTCCCTGAACTGGCGGCGCACCTCCACCACCATCTTCTGGGCGGCTCTTCCGACTGCATTCATAGTCATTCCGCAGAACAGGAAAGCCATCATCGCGCCGACGAAGACTCCGGCAAGGACCCGAGGGTTCATCAGAGTAACCTGATAGTAGTCGATGATGTCCGGAATCGTTGCCTCGGCAACGTTCACGACCTTGTCACCGAAACTGAGAACCGATGTTCCGACGTGCTGGAGACCGATCTTGATCTCCTCGATGTAGGAAGCGAGAAGGGCGAGGGCGGTGAGAGCGGCTGAACCGATCGCGAAACCTTTTCCGGTCGCCGCCGTGGTGTTGCCCAGCGCGTCGAGAGTGTCCGTGCGGCGGCGTACCTCAGGATCGAGTTCGCTCATCTGCGCATTGCCGCCGGCATTGTCGGCGATAGGGCCGTAGGCATCGGTCGCAAGAGTTATTCCGAGCGTTGACAACATTCCGACGGCCGCGATGCTGATTCCGTATAGACCGTTGCTGATGCTGGCCGGATCGAACGTGAATCCCGTCGCGCAAAGATAGGACACGAGAATGGCCACGACGATGGTGACAACCGGGATGCAGGTCGAAATCATTCCGAGTCCGATACCGTTGATGATTACGGTCGCCGGTCCCGTCTGCGAACTCTCGGCAAGCTTCTGCGTCGGCTTGTAGGAATGTGACGTGTAATATTCAGTGGCCTTGCCAATGATGACTCCAGAGAGAAGACCGGCTATCACCGAGAGGCTCAGCTGCCACCAGTTTTCAAAGCCGAGCGCCCGGAACACGATGAAGGTGAGAACCGCGATGAGGACAGCGCTGAGGTTGGTGCCGACGCTCAGAGACTTGAGAAGCTGCTGGAGACCGGCGCCCTCCTTTGTACGGACGGCGTATATTCCTATAATGGAAAGAACGACTCCGATGGCAGCGATCATCATAGGTGCCAGAATCGCCCGCATCTGAGCATCGACGTCCCCGAAGAACGCCGAAGCGCCGAGCGCCATCGTCGCGAGGACGGAACCGCAGTATGACTCGTAAAGGTCGGCGCCCATTCCGGCGACGTCACCCACGTTGTCACCCACATTGTCGGCGATAGTCGCGGGATTTCTCGGATCGTCCTCAGGAATATCCTGCTCCACCTTTCCGACGATGTCGGCTCCGACATCGGCCGCTTTGGTGTAGATGCCTCCGCCGACTCTGGCGAACAGAGCCTGGGTCGAAGCGCCCATACCGAAGGTGAGCATCGTGGTGGTGATCACCACGAGGGTCTGCGACTCGGTGGCTTCTTCAATGAAGGCATTGAGCACAATCCACCAGATCGAGATGTCAAGCAGGCCGAGACCGACGACGGTAAGACCCATCACGGCTCCGGAACGAAAAGCAAGCTTGAGGCCTGCATTGAGAGATCTGCTGACTGCATTGGCAGTCCTGGCAGAAGCATAAGTTGCGGTTCTCATACCGATGTAGCCGGCAAGAGCCGAAAAGAAACCGCCGGTCAGAAAAGCGAACGGGACCCATTTATTCTGCACGCCGAAGCCGAAAGCCAGAATGCTGAAGAATACGGCAAGAATGACAAAGACTATCCCGACAACCTTGTACTGCTGCTTAAGGTAAGCCATTGCACCTTCCCGGACATACTGGGCAATCTCTCTCATCGTCGGAGTGCCTTCATCCTCTTTTTTCATACTGTGGTAGAACACCCACGCGAAGAACAGGGCTATGACGGAAGCCGCTGGAACGAAATAGAACAGATAGTTCATAAATGATTATGCTATAACGATTTAATAATTATTCATCAAAAAAAAGGTCACTTCAACCTTCTCGGACTGGCAAATATAACGAATTAGTTTGAAATATTAAACTTTTTTATGAAACGTTTATTGATTTAAACGTCCCGCGAAGCAGGAAGAAAAAGGGATGGCTGAAACTCGTTTCAGTCATCCCTTTTCCCTTTTATCAACAGATGTCCTTCCTACGGACTATTCAGCCTTTTCTTCCTCCTTAGGAGCCTCCGCTGCCGGAGCTTCTTCCTTAGGAGCGTCTGACTTCTTGCGGCTGCGGCGGGTAGTCTTCTTCTCGTCCTTCTTTACGGAAGCGAGAGCAGCCTCGTTGAAATCAACGAATTCGATGATAGCCATATCAGCACCGTCGCCCTGACGGAAACCGGTGTGCAGAACGCGGGTGTATCCGCCCGGACGGTCCGCAATCTTCGGAGCGATCACACCGAAGAGCTCCTTGATGGCTTCCTTCTTCTTGAGGTAGCTGAACACGGTTCTGCGAGAGTGAGTCGTGTCCTCCTTGCTCTTTGTGACAAGCGGCTCTACATAGGACTTGAGGGCTTTGGCCTTCGCCACAGTCGTAGTAATCCTCTTGTGCATAATCAAGGAAACCGCCATATTGGACATCAACGCCTTACGGTGGCTGGCCTTACGGCCAAGATGGTTTATTGCTTTATTGTGCCTCATTTCTAAACGATCTTTTTCTTGGGTTCAATATTAAATTTTCTAACGTCCATCCCAAACTGGAGCTTCATCTTCTCCACAAGCTGGTCGATTTCGTTGAGAGACTTCTTTCCGAAATTCCTGAACTTCATCAGTTCATTCCTTGAATAGGAAACAAGGTCAGCGAATGTGTCGATGTCCGCAGCTTTCAGACAGTTGTAGGCTCTCACGGAGAGACCCATATCTGAAAGTTTGGTAAGGAGAAGATGCCTCATCCTGAGGCTTTCCTCGTCAAGTTCCTTGGAGTCGGTCTCGACGGTGCTTTCTATCGAGATCTTCTTGTCGTCTGTGAAGAGCTTGAAGTGGTAGATCAGAATATTGGCCGCCTCCTGAAGCGCGATGTTCGGAGAGATGGAGCCGTCAGTGATTATCTCAAGGTTGAGCTTCTCGTAGTCGGTCTTCTGCTCCACACGCCAAGGATCGACAGTCCAGTTGACCTTCCTGATCGGAGTGTAAACGGCGTCGACAAGGATGGTCCCGATCGGCGTGTTCTCCTCCCTCATCTCCTCGGCCGGAACAAAGCCGCGGCCCTTGGTGATGGTCAGGGAAATCTCAAGCGTCACTGATGGTTCAAGCGAGCAGATGTGCAGCTCAGGGTTCAACACCTTGAAAGAAGACAATCCCTTAGAAATATCCTCTGCGGTAAACTCATTTTTGCCGCTAATCACTATGTTTGCCACCTCGGAGTCGACAGTGTCCACCATCCTCTTGAACCTCACTTGCTTGAGGTTGAGGATGATGTCCTGCATCCCTTCGATTACGCCAGGAATGGTAGCGAACTCGTGGTCAACGCCAGAGATCTTTACCTGACTGATGGCAAAACCTTCCAGAGAGGCGAGAAGAATGCGGCGGAGGGCATTGCCGATGGTCTGGCCGTATCCAGGCTCGAGAGGTCTGAATTCAAAGCGGCCGACTGTATCGGTGCCTTCAAGCATTATCACCTTGTCCGGTTTCTGAAATGCCAAGATTGCCATATTGTTTCTTTTTGGGTGTTTACGTTACTTAGAGTACAGGTCAACGATGAGCTGCTCATTGATGTTTTCAGGGATGTCCGTTCTTGCAGGAATATTCAGGAACTTGCCTGAAAGTGCCTTGCCGTCGAACTCGATCCAAGAATATTTGCTGGCGGAAGCCACGCTTTTCTGGATAACCTCAAGGCTCTTTGAACGCTCCCTTACAGCGACTACGTCACCTGCCTTGACCTGAACGGAAGGGATGTTGCAGACACTTCCGTTGAGGGTGATGTGAGCGTGGCTCACAAGCTGCCTTGCGGCGGCCCTGGTAGGGGCGATTCCCATTCTGTAAACGACGTTGTCAAGCCTTGATTCAAGCAGGAAGAGAAGGTTCTCACCCTTCTGGCCTTCCATACGGGAAGCCTTGAGGTAAGTGTTGTGGAACTGCTTCTCGAGAAGGCCGTACATATATCTAACCTTCTGCTTTTCCTTGAGCTGGATACCATATTCGCGCTGCTTCTTGCGCTTTGCCGCCAGACCGTGCTGTCCCGGAGGATAATTTCTCTTCTCGAAATCCTTGTCGCTTCCGAATATCGGCTCGCCGAACTTGCGGGCAATCTTAGTTGTAGGACCAGTATATCTTGCCATAGTAATTTTGTTTTAATTAAGATTAGACTTTACGACGGCCCTTTGGTCTGCATCCGTTGTGAGGCATCGGGGTGACGTCAACGATTTCAGTGACGACGATACCTGCATTGTTGATGGTTCTGATCGCAGATTCGCGGCCGGCGCCCGGACCTTTGACGAAGACTTTCACCTTGCGCAGACCTGCATCATAAGCGGTCTTGGCAGCATCTTCAGCAGCGACCTGAGCAGCATAAGGAGTGTTCTTCTTGGAACCCCTGAAACCGCTCTTGCCGGCAGAAGACCAGCTGATCACCTGACCCTGGTTGTTCGTCAGGGAAACGATCACGTTGTTGAAGGTTGAAGAGATGTGTGCCTGACCGGCGGCCTCAACCTTGACAACTCTCTTTGATGATGTTGTTTTCTTTGCCATGATTCATCTGATTTTACTTGGTCGCCTTCTTCTTGTTGGCAACGGTCTTCTTCTTTCCCTTTCTGGTGCGGGCATTGTTCTTTGTGCTCTGACCGCGTACAGGGAGGCCAATACGATGGCGGATGCCTCTGTAGCAACCGATATCCATCAGTCGCTTGATGTTCATCTGGACGGAGGAACGGAGTTCACCCTCGATCTTGTACTCCTCGGTGATGAGGGTACGGATAGCGGCTACCTGGTCGTCGTTCCAATCACCGACCTTGATGTCGTAATCGATACCGCACTTGCTGAGGATTTCCTTAGCGGAGCTGCGGCCGATACCGTAGATGTAGGTAAGACCTATCTCACCTCTTTTGTTGTTCGGTAAATCAACACCGGCTATTCTTGCCATAATTTATCTATAACTTTTATTTGTTTTACAAACAGCTGTTATCCCTGACGCATCTTGAACTTAGGGTTCTTCTTGCAGATGACATAAAGACGGCCTTTGCGTCTGACGATCTTGCAATCTTCGCTGCGCTTCTTGATGGATGTTTTGACTTTCATATCGTGATTGTTTTTTATTTGTACCTGAAAGATATTCTTCCCTTGGTCAAATCGTAAGGTGAAATTTCAACCCTCACCTTGTCTCCAAGGAGGATGTGGATGAAATTCATTCTCATCTTGCCGGAGATGTTGCAGAGAAGGACGTGGCCGTTCTCAAGCTCCACCTTGAACATTGCATTTGGAAGAGTCTCGATCACCTTGCCGTCTTGCTCTATCGCTACTTGTTTGGACATTGAAAAAACACTTTAAATTTTACCGGTAACTCCTTCAATATAATCAAAAGTTGACAGTTGCTCAGCCTTGCCTTTCCGGACAACAACCGTAAGCTCGAAATGAGCCGCATTCCTGTGGTCCGAAGTGTGTACAGCCCAACCATTTCTGGCCACATACACTCCTCTTCCTCCTGAATTGATCATCGGCTCTATGCAGATGACCATTCCGTCCACAAGCCTGCACCCGTGACCCGGACGTCCGTAGTTCGGAACTCCCGGAGCCTCGTGCATCTCCTTTCCGAGTCCGTGACCTTCAAGTTCACGCACTACGGAAAAGCCGAATGACTCAGCATACGACTGCACCGCGTGTCCGATGTCGCCGGTCCTGTTTCCTGCGACCGCGGCCTCTATGCCCTTGTAGAGCGAAGCCTTGGTTACGTCAAGAAGCTTGCGGGTGGCGGCATCCACTTCCCCTACCGGGAAAGTGTATGCCGAATCCCCGTTGTAGCCTTTGTACAGGGTTCCGATGTCAGCCGTCACGATGTCGCCTTCCTTGAGGACATAGTCCGAAGGGAAGCCGTGGACGACCACATCGTTGACCGACGTGCATATCGCGGCTGGAAAACCTTCAAAACCGAGGAAGCTTGGAATCGCACCGTTGTCGCGTATGAAAGTCTCGGCCACCTCATTCAACTTCGCAGTTGTCACACCAGGGGCGACCGCTTTACCGACTTCCGCCAACGTCTTGGAGACGAGTATGGCATTCTCGCGCAGCAGTTCGATTTCTTCTTCTGTCTTGGGCTTAACCATCAATCCTGACTATCAAAATTACATACCTGAACGACCGCTGATGCGTCCGGTCTTCATCAGACCGTCATAGTGACGCATAAGAAGGTAGCTCTCAATCTGCTGGAGCGTGTCAAGAACAACTCCGACAAGAATCAGCAGCGAAGTGCCGCCGTAGAAGCTTGCGAACTGGTCCTGAACACCCATTATCCTTGCGAAGGCAGGGAGTATGGCTATGATGGCGAGGAAAATGGATCCTGGCAGCGTAACCTTGGACATTATGGAGTCAAGGTAGTTGACAGTAGCCTTTCCCGGCTTCACGCCTGGAATGAATCCGCCGTTCTTCTTCATGTCTTCGGCCATCATCGTAGGATTTACGGTAACGGCAGTGTAGAAGTAGGTGAAGATTACGACGAGGAAACCGAATATCAGGTTGTACCAGAATCCGGTGTAATTTCCGAGTGTCGCCGCGAGTCCTCTGGTCGCGTCAAAGCGGGAGAACAGAAGCGGGAACAGCATCAGTGCCTGGGCGAAGATGATAGGCATAACGCCGGCCGCATTGATCTTCAGAGGAATGTACTGGCGGACACCGCCGTACTGTCTGTTGCCGACAACTCTCTTGGCATACTGTACGGGAACCTTCCTGACAGCCTGCACAAGGGCGATGGTGGCAACGATGACAAGGAACCAGAAGATAAGCTCGACGATGAGGGCGATAGGACCGCCGCCGGAGGTCGTGCTGAGCTTGGTTCCGATTTCCGTGAAGAGGGCGAACGGCAGACGGGCCACGATACCGATCATGATGATCAAGGAGATACCGTTGCCTATGCCTCTGTCAGTGATTCTTTCACCAAGCCACATTACGAACATCGAACCTGACATCAGAATGATGGTGGCGACGAGGTTGTACATGAACCTGCTCCAGCCGAGCTGGGTCTCCGCAAGGAATGCGGCTCCCGGAATCTGACTGTGGATCGAGGCGATGTAGGCCGGACCCTGGATGCAGAGGATAAGGATGGTGAGATATCTTGTAAGCTGATTCATCTTCCTGCGGCCGCTCTCGCCCTCCATCTGGAGTTTCTTGAAGTAAGGGACGAACATGCCCAGAAGCTGAATCACGATGGAAGCGGAGATGTACGGCATCACTCCCAGCGCGAAGATGGAAGCGTTACCGAAGGCACCGCCCGAGAACATATTCAAAAGACCGACGAGACCTTCCTGCGTCGTGTTCTGAAGGGACGCGAGCAAGGTGGTGTCGATGCCCGGCAGCACGATGAAGCAACCCAGCCTGTAGACCAGGATGAGCAGGAACGTGTAACCGAGCCTCGTACGGAGTTCCTCGATCTTGAAGATGTTCTTGATTGTTTCGATAAACTTCTTCATCGCTATTTGCCGATTACAGTTGTTTTGCCGCCGGCAGCCTCAATCTTTGTCACCGCTGTCTTGGAGAAAGCATCGGCCGTCACGTTGAGCGCAGCGGTGATCTCTCCGTTACCGAGAACCTTAACAAGTTCCTTGGCGTCAGCGAGTCCTGCATACTTGATGTCCTCGATTCCGATTTCAGTCTTGCCGAGCTTCTCGGAAAGAGCCTGAAGTGCGGAAACATTGACTGCCTTGTACTCGATCCTCGTAGGGTTCTTGAAACCGAACTTAGGAACGCGCCTCTGGATAGGCATCTGACCGCCTTCGAAACCGATCTTGTGTTCATAGCCGGCCCTTGCCTGCGCGCCCTTGGTACCACGGGTGGATGTGCCGCCCTTGCCGGAACCCTGACCGCGTCCAAGACGCTTGCTGTTATGTGTGGAGCCTGTTGCAGGCTTCAAATTTTCCAGTTTCATCTCTTCGTCCTCCTTTTAGATTTCTTCAACTTCAACAAGGTGACGTACCTTGGCGAGCTGGCCTTCCGTCACCGGGGTCTTCTCGACCTCTACGGTCTGGTGCATCCTGCGGATACCGAGAGTGTAAAGATTGGCAATCTGCCTCTTGGTGGCTCCGTTCTTGCTTCTAACCTGTGTTATCTTAAGTTTTGCCATAACTGTGCGTCCTCCTAACCGTTAAATACTTTGCTCATAGGAATGCCGCGGAGACCGGCAACAGTGTAGGCGTCCCTCATCTGAGTGAGAGCGGCCACCGTGGCCTTCACGAGGTTGTGAGGGTTGGAAGAACCCTTGGACTTCGCGAGCACATTCTGGATGCCGGCAGACTCGAACACGGCGCGCATCGCACCGCCGGCCTTTACACCGGTACCGGGAGCCGCAGGCTTCATGAACACTACGGAACCGCCGAACTTGGACTCCTGCTCGTGAGGGATGGTGGTGTTGATCACCGGAATCTTCACGAGATTCTTCTTGGCGTCCTCGACTCCCTTGGCGATGGCGGCAGTCACTTCATTGGCTTTTCCGAGACCATAACCGACAACGCCGTTCTCGTCACCGACCACCACGATTGCGGCGAAGCGGAAGTGACGACCACCCTTGGTAACCTTGGTAACCCTCTGGATGGCAACCAATCTGTCCTTCAGTTCGAGGTCAGAGGTCTTTACTCTTTTAACATTTGTATTTGCCATAGTCTCTTCAATTAGAATTCGAGGCCACCTTCACGGGCAGCGTCAGCCAAACTTTTAACCCTACCGTGATAGAGATAACCTCCACGGTCAAAAGACACTTTGTTGATGCCTTTCGCGCTGGCACGCTCGGCAATAGCCTTGCCGACGATGGCTGCGGTCTCGACACCGTTCTTGCCCTTGCAAACTGCTGCAAGCTCCTTGTCGTTGGAAGCGGCGGCGGCAAGAGTTACACCCTGCTCGTCGTCTACAACCTGAACGTAGATCTGCTTGTTGCTTCTGAAGACAACCATTCTTGGCCTTTCGGCAGTACCGCTGACGCGCTTGCGGATGCGGTAGTGGATTCTTCTTCTCCTGTCTATTTTACTCAATGCCATATCTGTGTCCTCCTATTATTTAGCTCCAGCGGTCTTGCCGGCCTTGCGACGGATCTGCTCGCCGGCGAACTTGATACCCTTGCCCTTGTAAGGTTCAGGCTTGCGGAGTGAACGAACCTTGGCCGCAACCTGGCCGATAAGCTGCTTGTCGATGCTCTTGAGAATCAGCACCGGGTTCTCTCCCTTCTTCACGTTAGGAACCTCTGCCTTCACTTCAGGAGCGAGAAGCAGCTGGATGTCGTGAGAATAACCGAGAGAGAAGGTCAGAAGCTGACCCTGGGCGGCAACACGGTAACCGACGCCGACAAGTTCCTGCTTGGTCTCATAACCCTTTGAAACGCCCACAACCATATTGTGGACGAGAGCGCGGTAAAGGCCGTGCATGGAACGGTGCCTAGGCTGGTCAGTTGGGCGCTCGAACTTGATTTCATTATCCTCAACGGTGACCTTGATGTCCGGATCAACTTTCTGGCTCAGTTCACCAAGAGGTCCTTTAACCTTCACAACGTTTCCGGCGAGAACTTCAACGCTCACCTTTTCCGGAAGGCTTACAGGCAATTTTCCGATTCTTGACATTATTCTTTTCTTTAGTCGTTAATAAACATAGCATACAACCTCACCGCCGACGTTCAGGGTCTTTGCCTCCTTGTCGGTGATGATGCCCTTGGAAGTTGAAAGGATGGCGATGCCGAGTCCGTTGAGAACCCTTGGCATGTTCTCCACGTCAGTGTAAACTCTCATACCCGGAGTTGACACGCGCTTGATCTGCCTGATGGCGGCCATCTTTGTCTGAGGATGGTACTTCAGGGCGATTTTGATTGTGTTGTAAGGCGTTCCCTCCACAATCTTGTAGCTGAGGATGTAGCCCTTCTCGCAAAGGATCTCCGTGATGGCGGCCTTCATCTTGGAAGAAGGGATTTCAACTACCTTCTTTCCTGCTGAATAGGCGTTGCGGATCCTTGTAAGATAATCTGCAATTGGATCAGTCATTTTTTTTGTTTTTTTAGATCGACGTCCCGAAGGACGCCCGATATCCGATTGTTAATAAATGATAATGTATGTAACTGTTACCAGCTAGCTTTCTTGACGCCCGGGATCAGACCGTTGCTGGCCATCTCGCGGAACTGGATTCTGCTGAGACCGAAAGCTCTCATATAGCCCTTTGGACGGCCGGTGAGAGAACAACGGTTGTGCAGACGTACAGGAGAAGCGTTCTTAGGGAGCTTGTCGAGAGCAGCCCAGTCACCAGCTTCCTTGAGTGCCTGCCTCTTGGCAGCATACTTGGCAACCAGCTTCGCGCGCTTAACCTCGCGGGCTTTCATTGATTCTTTTGCCATATTCCTTAGTTATTATGTTTCTTGAAAGGCAGACCGAAGGCAGCGAGGAGAGCGTGAGCCTCTTCGTCGGTCTTGGCTGTGGTAACGAAAGTGATCTCCATTCCGTGGATTCTCGGGTTCTTGTCGATGTCAACCTCAGGGAAGATGATCTGTTCCTTGAGACCGAGGGTGTAATTGCCCCTGCCGTCCATCTTCTCTGCGATACCGTTGAAGTCCCTGATTCGAGGGAGGGAGATGCGGACGAGCCTCTCGAGGAACTCGTACATCTTCACGTTGCGGAGAGTGACCTTGACTCCGATAGGCATACCCTTACGGAGACGGAAGTTTGAAACGTCCTTCCTGGAAGCGGTGAGGAGAGCCTTCTGTCCTACGATCTTTGAAAGTTCCTCTGCGGCCTCCTCGACAAGCTTCTTGTCCTGGGTGGCGTCGCCGATACCCTCGTTGATGGTAATCTTGACGAGCTTAGGAACCTGCATTACAGATGTGTAGGAGAACTGCTTCATCAGCTTGTCCACAATCTCCTCCTTGTAAACCTTCTTGAGGGAAGGCACATATCCCGTAGGAAGCGCCTGCGCTTCGGCCGGTTTGTTTGTAGCTTTCTTTGCCATAGTTACTTGATCTCCTCTCCTGATTTCTTAGAGTAGCGGACTTTCTTGCCGTCCACGAACTTGTAGCCAACCCTTGTCGGCTTGTTCTGAGCAGGATCCAGAAGCTGCACGTTGGAAACGTGGATCGGAGCTTCCTGCTTGATGATGCCGCCCTGAGGCTGCTTGGCGTTTGGCTTTGTGTGCTTGCTGACTACGTTGACGCCTTCAACGATGATGCGATCCTTCTGCGGGATGACTGTCAGAATCTTTCCGGTCTTGCCCTTGTCGTTTCCGGCATTGACATACACGGTGTCGCCCTTCTTTATGTGTAACTTTTTCATAATGCTCGATGATTAGAGGACCTCCGGTGCCAGTGAAACTATTTTCATATAATTCTCGCGAAGCTCTCTGGCCACAGGGCCGAAGATACGAGTTCCACGGAGTTCACCCGCATTGTTGAGAAGAACGCAGGCATTGTCGTCGAAACGGATGTACGAACCGTCAGCCCTGCGGATCTCTTTCTTTGTACGGACAACAACGGCCTTGGAGACAGTACCCTTCTTGGCGTCGCCGCTAGGAAGAGCGCTCTTGATCGCAACTACGATCTGGTCGCCGACCGTTGCATACCTATGATGTGTACCGCCAAGCACGCGGATGCAGAGGACCTCCTTCGCACCGCTGTTGTCGGCAACCTGTAAACGTGTTTCCTGCTGTATCATAATTACTTGACTTTTTCGATGATTTCAACTAATCTCCACCTCTTGGTCTTGCTCAGAGGACGGGTTTCCATAATGCGTACGGTGTCGCCCTCGCTGCACTCGTTCTTCTCGTCCTGGGCAACGAACTTAGCCGTCTGCTTGATGAACTTTCTGTAGAGAGGATGCTCCTTCCTGGTCTTGACCGCAACGATGATGGTCTTGTCCATCTTGTTGCTGACCACTACGCCGATTCTTTCCTTACGAAGATTTCTTTCCATAAGACTGATGATTATTTCTGTTCGTTTTCTTTCTCAGCGAGGATAGTGATCATTCGAGCTATATCCTTTCTGACTTTCTTGAATTCCGCTGTGTTCTCCAATGGAGAAACGGCGTGGTTGAGCTTCATCGTGTCAAGCTTCTTCCTCTCGGCCTGAATCTTGTCGCGGAGATCCGCTACGGACATTTCGCGTACTTCAGATGTTTTCATATTCTTTCTCCATTATTATTATTCAACATAATCCCTGCGTACCACGAACTTGGTAGCGATAGGAAGCTTGTGGGCCGCAAGACGCATGGCCTCCTTGGCGATTGCAAGCGACACTCCGTCCGCCTCGAAGAGAATACGTCCCGGGGTTACAGGAGCCACAAATCCCTGAGGATCACCTTTACCTTTACCCATACGGGTGTCGAGAGGCTTCTTGGTGAACGGCTTGACCGGGAAGATCCTGATCCAGATCTGTCCTTCACGGTTCATGCAACGGGAAATAGCCTGACGCGCGGATTCAATCTGCTGCGCTGTGATCCAGCAGTTCTCGAGGGTCTTGAGACCGAAGGAACCGAACGCGAGCTGATTGCCCCTCTGGGCCATACCCTTCATCACGTTCTTCTGTTCCCTTCTGAACTTAGTTTTCTTTGGTTGTAACATTGCTGTACTGCTTTAATAATTTCCAAATTTTCCAAAATCTATTGAATATCAGCGATTTACGCCATTACACCCTAGAATTTGGACTGCAAAGTTAGCAATTTTTTACGGATTTCAAACTATATTTCAAAAATATTTCAACTTTTTCGACACGGATTCCGAGCAAAGAATTTTATCATTATCAATGGTTTACGCTCAAAGGTCAAAAATATTTCCCTGCAGTTTCGACACGGCATCCGAAGCCGTATCGCAAACGCTCGGAAAACTGGCGGTCTGGCACAGTTTTTACGGGAAATCCGTACCTTTGCAGGCTTTTGAATCCTGGACGGACCTGAATCCGCAATGAAGAGAACAATCGTCATACAATTTGCGCTCTGCCTGGCGGCAGCGTTCCTGACTGCGGCGGATGTCGCGGGGCAGAGCAACGGCGCCGTGCGGAAGACCGGCGGCAGGGCAGGCTATCTCGGCTACAGGGTGGAGAACGGAGACACTTCCTATTTCGACACCATCGACCCGGCCTGGGTGTTCCCGAGAGGGTACAAAGGGAAGAAAGGAGATCTCAAGAAATTTTACCGGCTGGTCTACAACTTCAACAAAGTCTACCCCTACGCACTGCTGGCCAAGGATATGACACGGCAGGTGGACGAGCATATCGCCGAGAACGGACTGCGCCGGCGGAAGAAGGAGAAATACATCAACCAGATGCAGAAGGCTCTGTTCCAGGCCTACGAGAAGCCGCTGAAAAAGATGACAATCTCCCAAGGCCGGCTTCTGATAAAACTGGTGGACAGGGAGACCGGGAAGTCGTCATATTCGATAATCAAAGACTACAAGAGCGGGGTGACCGCCGGCTTCTGGCAGGGAATCGCGAAAATCTTCGGCAACAGCCTGAAGAGCCGCTACGATGCCAGAGGCGAGGACAGGATGACTGAATATCTTGTCGAAAAATGGCAGCGCGGGGAATTCGACGCTCTGTACTATTCGATATTCTGGGAGATGCCGAAGCATCCTGACCTTTCGTCGAACAAGATAAAGTTCGACGACTGAGGTTCCATCCAGTCCTTCAGGATCATAAGCCTGGCCCCGGTCGGAAGCGCGATGTTCTCGCTGACGTGGAAGTGGCCGAATATGAAGTAGTCCACTTGGGTCGAGCGCGAAAATTCAACGGCAAACTTGTACAGCGGCTCATCCGCTCCCCTGAAGACATATTCACGGCTCTTGGCCACGCGGCTCTTCTTCGACCACCCTTTCCCCAGGCGGAAAGCGAGATAAGGATGCAGAAGACTGAATATGCTCTGCAGGAAACGGCAGCGGAACCCTTTGCGCATCACCTTGTACCAGAAATGTCCCGGACCGAGACCGTCGCCATGGCCGAGGCAGAATGTCCTGCCGCCGATTTCCACGACACAAGGCTGCTGGAGAATGCGGATTCCGAGCGATTCGAAATAATGGAAGCACCAGATGTCGTGATTCCCCTGGAAGAAGAAAACCTGCACCCCGGCATCCATAAGGTCGAGCAGCTGGGCGAACACACGCACATAACCCTTCGGAACGACGTCGTGGTACTCGTACCAGAAATCCCAGATGTCGCCCAGGAGATAGAGGGCGCGCGTGCGCTCCCTCGGAATCGAACTCAGAAACGAAACGAAGCGGGCCTCTCTGCCCGCGGGATCCTTGACGTCAAGTCCGAGATGGACGTCCGAGACAAAGTAGTCGAGGGTTCTCTCTTCCATTTTCAATGAATATCCAGGCGAATATCTAAACTAAGACAAGAAGGAGAACCGCTACCGCGAGGCAGTACAGGGCGAACCACGTGAGCCTTGCCTTCCTGACAAGGGAGACCATCACCTTGCAGGCGAACAGGCCGGAGAGAAAGGCCGCGGCGAAGCCTATGACAAGGCATAGAGGGCTGACTCCGGCGGCGGACGAAGCCTCTGAGGAGAAACCCTTCAGAATGTCAAGGCACTGCTCGCCGATTATCGGCACAAGCACCATAAGGAAGGAGAACTGCGCCATAACGCTGCGATTGACCCCGCAAAGAAGACCGGTCGCTATAGTGGTGCCGGAACGAGAAAGGCCCGGGGCGACGGCCACGGCCTGGCTCAGGCCGACCACAAAAGCCTGCCACCAGGAAATCCCGTTTCTGATCTCACGGGCAGACCCGTCCGGCGCACCTTCCTTCTTTCTCCGGCCGAAAACGTCGGAGAGGCAGAGCAGCACGGCAGTAGCGATCAGGCAGACGGCCACGGTGGAAAGGTTGTCGCCGAAGAGAGCCTCGACCTTGTCCTTGAACAGAAGGCCAACGATCGCGATCGGCACCATCGAGACGACGATCTTCAGGACGTAGTCCGTCTCGTCATTGTAACGGAACCGGAAAAAGCCGGACAGAAGCCTGGCAATCTCCTTCCAGAACACTATGACAGTGCTGAGGACAGTGGCGAAATGCACGGTCACGGTAAAATCCATAAAACCCTCTGTCTCGATGCCGAGAATGTCGCGGGCGATCATCAGATGTCCGCTGGAACTGACCGGCAGGAACTCCGTGAGTCCCTGAACCAGACCAAGAAGAAGAGCCTGAAGCCAGTCCATCACTTGTCTTCCTTAGGCTCATCCTTCGGACGGCGCATTATTGCCACGATCTCTATAACGATTCCGCAGGCGATCACGACCGGAGCGGCCACAAGGCGGCGGAAGTCGAACATCGCCCAATTGAATTCATCCGGATTCTTCGTGCCGCCTCCGATCATCAGGATGAAGCCTGCGATCATCACGAGCAGCCCGGCGAGGAGAAGCCTCAGCCCTTTGCCGGTGATTGCCATCTTTGTGTTTTCCGACATATTCTTTCTTTTTCTTTTTTCTTGTTTAAATTCTTTTTTTTCTTTTTCTTTTCTGTCCGTCTCTTTTCTTGAATTCCATTGATTCTTCCTTCCCGATAGGGACCGGCAGGCCGTCAGCAGTAGAGTTCGTCCTTGGAAAGAGTGACCAGCCGGCCGACCACCACCGATGTGCAGACAGTGCAGATCACCACTCCCGCCGCCACGACGATTCCGATGACCAGCATCAGAAGATCCAGGCGGAACACCTCGAAGAGCTTGGCGAACTCGCTCCTGATGAAAAACAGGATGCCAAGAAGCATCAGAGTGGCCAGAAGGGCAGAGAACAGTCCCTGGAATACTGCCTGAACAAGGAACGGCCCCTTGATGAATGACTTCGTGGCTCCCACCAGACGCATCGTGTGTATCGTGAACCGTTTTGAGAACACATTGAGTCTCACAGTGTTGTTGATCAGCACGAAAGAAATGAACAGAAGCAGGAAGATGAACACTCCGAGCACGAGCGAAATCTTCCTGAGATTGGTGTTCAGTTTCTCGACAAGCGACTGCTGGTAAACCACCTCGTCCACCAGCGGGGACTTCCCTATCACAGCCTTGACTTTTGCCAGGCTGTCGGCGGAAACATATTCAGCCTTCAGGGTCACATCAACCGAAACGGGTATCGGGGAACTCTCGAACACATTGAGGAAATCCTCTCCGAGCATCTCCTCCATCTCTGCGATTCCCTGCTCCTTCGACACGAACCGCGTGCTGCGGATGAAAGGAAGCGAATCAAGTTCGGAAACATATTCCCTCGCCTCGTCCTCCTCCACCTCCTGCTTCATCATCACCGAAATCTGAAGGTTCTCCTTGAAATAATCGGAAACGCTGCGGGCGTTGACAAGCAGCAGAGCGGCCACGCCGACAAGGAGCAGCACCAGGCTGATGCTGATCACAGTCGATATCCAGGCCCCCGCGAGCCTCCTTCTTATGAGTTTGTTCTCCCCTGCGTTCATATTCGCACATTACTCCAAATTGGTCTCAAAGATAGTGAAATATCGAATATATGGAAAAAATTTATTACCTTTGTGAGAGAATCTGCCTTGAACGGATTCTGACAAGATTAACAGTATGGGAAGTCCTGTAAAAAGAGTTTTATTCGTCAATTCGGAAATAATGCCGTTCCTCCCGGAAACTCCGGTCGCCAGGATCGGCCGCTGCCTGCCTCAGGGAATACAGGAGCGAAAGAAGGAAATCAGGGCGTTCATGCCGCGTTACGGCTGCATAAACGAGAGGAAGAACCAGCTTCACGAAGTCATCCGGCTCTCCGGAATGAACATCATCATAGGTGACGTTGACAGACCGCTCGTGATCAAGGTGGCTTCGATAGCATCGGCCAGAATCCAGGTCTATTTCATCGACAACGAGGACTATTTCCGCCGCAAGCAGCTCACGCGCGACAACGACGGCAAGTTTTTCGAAGACAACGGGCAGAGAGCCATATTCTTCGCCAGAGGAGTGCTCGAGACAGTCAAGAAACTGCGCTGGGCGCCGGATGTCGTGCACTGCCAGGGATGGATTTCGCACCTCGTTCCGCTCTACCTGAAGAAGGCCTACAACGGAGATCCGATATTCAGCGGCAGCAAGGTTGTCACTTCATTCTACAACGAGATTCCGCAGGAAACCTTCCCGGAGACGTTCGCCGACAACATCCTTTTCGGAGGAATAGGGCCGGAAGACATCAGCCTGCCGGTCCCGGCCACTGGCATAAATCTTGCTCAGACGGCTGCGAAATATTCCGACGGCATCATTTTCGGAGCCAATGATGTAGCTCCTGAACTGGTGGACTTCTGTGAAGGACTGGGAGTTCCCACTCTCGCCTTCAACGAAGAGTCAGTCTCCTCGGGACGGTACGTCGAGGAATATGACAATTTTTATCAACAACTGAAGTAAATGATCAAATTTCCTGCAGCAGCCAGCGCAGTGCTTGCGGTGTGTCTGATGTCCTGCGTCGAGTTGAACCAGAGCCTCGGCGGCGACTTTATCCCGACGGATCAGAAATACGATTTCTACACGGCAGAGTTCCCGATCGAGGAAGTCTGGATGAAACCCGTGGACAGTCTGACGGCATATTCATCAAGAAGAATCAACATCGGCTCGATCCGTGACGACACCTACGGGCTTTTCCGCAGGGGAAGCGTCGTGACTCTCGTTCCGGTGCTCGACACGGTTGACCTGGGAAAGAACCCTGTGTTCAAGAGATTCAAGTTCAGAGCCGGCGTCGATACGATTTCGGTAGCCAGCGAGAACCAGACCAACATCCTGCAGAACGTCAACGTCTATGCGCTTACGGAGCCTCTCGACGACAAGGAATATTTCTCAAGGGCGGAGGTGAAGCACGGAGACAGGAGGATCACCAAAGGTGTGCCTGTGGCCAACGGAAAGGACTCGCTGGTGTTCGAGTTCACTGAAGAATACGGCAAGCAGTACCTGAACATCACCCAGGACGACCTGAAGGACATCGACACTTACACCAAGAAGTTCCCGGGAATCTACATCTGCACGGATGACCCGACAGGGAACGGCGGACGTTTCGACATGTACAAGATGGACATTCTCGAGACGGTCTCCTCTTCCAGCGGCACCTACGTCTCAAGAACCGACAACTACGCCATCCTCTACTACAGCGGGGAATATGACGGAGAACGCAGGGACAGTTCGCTGATGTTCTATTTCAGTCCGGTAGAGATGCAGGATCTTGACTCGCTGATCAACGAGACCGCGACTCCTACGCAGTACGTCTTCAACGTGGACTACCACGAATCGGACCACCTCGCCGGACAGGCTGCGGACAAGATATACGTGGAAGGCGGAAGCGGTCTGAAGCCGGTCGTGAAGGCCTCTGAAATCCAGCGCCTTGTCAACAACGAAATCGCAAGCAAGGGCGGCGACCCGAAGACCACCCTCATCACAAAGGCCACTGTCGAATTCCCGTTCGATTTTCCTGAAGACTACACGACGATGTTCCGCTTTCCGAAAGTGCTGAGTCCTACGATCAGGATAGCCACCGACACGACTGTGACGTTCGCCGGACTGACGGACGCAAGCGCCTCGGACGAGAATCAGGGAGACATCAACAGGTCGCTCTGCAACTATGCGCCTGACATCACGCACCACGTGCAGGAGATCATCCGCAAGGATTCCGACGACGAGAAACTGTCAAACTACGACGTCTGGTTCCTCATAATGTGGTACGAGACGACGACCACCACCGATTCCGAAGCGGCTGAACTGGCCGAATACTACCAGCAGCTCGCCTATTATTCCTACGCCAGCCAGCTCTACGGCTATGGCGGCTACGGTTACGGCGGTTACAGCAGCTACGGCAGTTACGGCTACGGCAGCTACTACAACAACTACTACAACTATATGTCGATGGCGCAGTACGCCTACTCGTCCGCATCGACGACGACATCCGACACGGAGCTGGACAAGGACCGCTACTACAATGCGCAGCTTCGAGGCCCGAAATCAGATGGGAATGTTCCTATGCTGAAGATAACCTACGCCGTACCGAAGGCGACGGCTGAATGATGATAAAGACAGAACAAGAAAGAAGGGACCGCTGAATCAGCAGTCCCTTCTTTCTTGTTATACGGTAGAGGACCGGAGGCTATGCCTCATCCTTGCTTGCGAGCTTGGCCTCGACCTTGTCGATGGCATCCTGCACAGTTGCGATGGAGTTGGCCTCATCATCAGGAATCTTGATTCCGAACACCCTTTCGAACTCCATAAGAAGCTCAACGGTGTCAAGAGAATCTGCACCAAGATCATTAGTGAAGCTGGCGGTTTCAGTCACTACAGACTCCTCAACGCCAAGCTTGTCAACGATGATTTCCTTGACTTTCTCTACGATTTCTTCTTTAGACATCATAATCGAATAAATTTTTAAAGTTTAATTTCAAAT
Organism: bacterium; assembly: GCA_963640265.1. Lineage (GTDB taxonomy): Bacteria > Bacteroidota > Bacteroidia > Bacteroidales > UBA932 > Cryptobacteroides. The sequence goes on from CAVHYF010000018.1 coordinate 27,887, forward strand.
GAATGTGTGCAGTCTGCCGAACAAGGCCCGCAGAGCCGAAAGCAAACAGCGATGCAAAGTAAAGAAAAAATACTCAATAATCCAAATCTACTGACAGTCCGCCTTTGCGGCCCGTCCGCCCAGAGCCAGCCATATTCTCAGACCGTTCAGGGAATTGAGGAGATAGAAGATGTACTTGATAAGCATCACCGAGGCATTCCCCGAACCTGCACCGCCGACGAGGGCGACAGTCCACAGCGAAATCGAGGATATGTTCACCAGGATCCAGATGTACCACTGCTCCACAAAAGCGAAACTCAGAAGAATCTGTCCTGCGATGTTCAGAACCATCACGGTCGCATCGAGCAGGATCTTCGGGCGGTCGATCTCGGAAATCAGTCCGGAAGACAGCTGCGCCTTGTCAACAAAGAGAAGAATGAAGAAGAGAAGGACTATGCCGATGAATATCCCTCCGGCCAGCCAGACCCACTGCCTGCCGGTCAAGCGTCTTGCCTGCAGGCGGCCTTCCGGCTTTCCGGCCTCATCGGACTTTCCGGCACGTATTCTGGCACCCCGGTGGCTCCACACGATGAATCCGATGACCTGCATCGGAAGAAAATAGAAGGCGTGAAGCGCGAAATTGCCCATTATTCCATTGTCAAGATAGACGATGGTACCGATGAGCACATCGATGAAACCGAAGACGAAGGTAAGGATGTTGCCGTTGGCTGACATCACCGTGTTCACGACGCCCATCACGGAGCCGAATGCCGCCAGAAGCAGCATAAAGGCCTTGACGTCCGGCTGCTGCAGCTTGAATATGGTCGTGACCGTTACGGCGGTCACCATTCCGACCACAAGGAATATGTTGAATGCAAGATTGAATCTGTCCCCGGCAGATGTGCGCGCTGATTTGCCCATAGTGCAATTACGTGTTGTAGCCGCAAATATAGCGAAAACCGCTAGAAGAATAAAAGCATTTCCTTCAGCTTTCATTATCTTTGCAGTTTGGTATGAGAGCATCAGCATTCATAATGGCGATTCTGGCCACACTGTTTGTGTCTCTGACTCCGGCAAGTGCTGAAAGGCCGCTGAAGATAGCGGGAAAAGTCACCGACGCCAGGAGCGGCGAAGCGGTGGCAGGGGCGGTCGTCAAGTTGGACGACAATTACATCTGGGCGGTCACCGGCGCGGACGGTTCCTTCGCTTTGGACGGAGTCCAGCCGGGAGATTACAGGATGGAGGTATCCTGCCTGGGCTATGTGCCGGACGAGCGCAGAATCTCTGCGCGGAAGGACATCACCGGACTGGCTGTCAGACTCTCCGTCAGCACGCTTGCGCTGGAAGGCGTTGTCGTGACGGCCGAAAAATCAAAGGACAACATCAACACGACGCAGAAAATCGGAAGAAATGCGCTGGACCACCTGCAGATGTCCAATATGGCAGACATCTCCGCCCTCCTTCCGGGAGGAAAGACCATCAACCCCGACCTCACGGCCGACAATGTGCTGTCACTGCGTTCAGGCGGATCCGCTGCCGGCAACGCAGCATTCGGAACTGCAGTGGAAGTGGACGGAGTGCGGCTTGGAGACAACGCGGATTTCGGGAAAATGGGCGGAACCGGGACCAGAAGCATCTCGGTTGACAACATTGAGTCCATAGAAGTCATCACCGGCGTGCCTTCGGCAGAATACGGAGACCTTAACAGCGGAATGGTCAGAGTCACCACAAAGAAAGGAAGAACTCCGGTCAATGCAGTCTTCACGGTGAATCCGAGGACCTACGGAGCCAGCGTTTCCAAGGGCATAGGCGTAGGTAACGGAGCGCTGAACGTAAGCGCCGAGTGGACCCGGGCCACGAAGAAACTCACCTCCCCCTACACTTCCTACACACGGCGGGGATTCACGTTCGACTACAGCAACACCTTTGCGGGAAGGCTGCGGCTGGAAGCCGGCCTCTCGGGGAATTTCGGCGGGATGAACAGCAGGAACGACCCGGACCTGTTCTCGGATGAATATTCAAAGACGAGGGACTACACCCTGACTCCGCACTTCAAGGCGGTATGGCTTCTGAACAAGAGCTGGATCACCAACCTGCGGCTTGAAGGTTCGGCATTCTATCACGACAAGCGGTCGAAAAGCCACGAATACCATTCCTACGGTTCGTCCCAGCCGGCGGTACACTCAGAGGACGAAGGCTACAGCCTTGCGGATGCGCTGCCGCTGACCTACTACTCGGACCTTGTCGAGGACTCCAGAGAACTTGACTGGTCGCTCGGCCTCCACTACAACTGGCTGAGACACTGGGGCAAGGTCAAGAGCGTTCTCAAGGCGGGAGCCGCCTGGAAGGCGGACGGGAACGTCGGAGACGGAGAATGGTACGAGGACCCGTCTCTCGCTGCGAACGGTTTCCGCCCGAGGCCTTACAGCGATTATCCTTATATGCACAACATCGCCTGCTACGCTGAAGACAATCTCACCCTCCCTCTCGGAAAGACATCGTTGAATGTAAGCGCCGGACTCAGGTTCGAAAATGTGCTGATCAGAAACACGTCCTACGACAATCTGCGGACTCTTTCTCCCCGGCTCAACGCGAAATGGAATCTCGGCAAAGGGCTCGCGGTCAGAGGCGGATGGGGCATAACCCAGAAGCTGCCGTCCTTCTTCATCCTCTATCCGAAGCAGGAATACCGTGACATCCAGGTCTTCGGCGCATCATACGGCACCTCCGGCGGAGCCGCCTATGTTTACAGCACGATACCGTATTCGATAAAATACAATCCGGACCTGAAATGGCAGAGCAACTCCAACTCGGAACTGGGCATCGACGCCGAATTCGCAGGGATGAAGATTTCTCTCGTCGGCTTCCTGAACATAACGCGGAATCCGTACTCGATGCTGAACAGCTACACTCCGGTAAACTGCAGGATGAGTTCAGTGCCTGCCGGCTACAAGATGCCTTCCGATCCGGTTTTCCAAGTCGGGAAGTACACGGGAATCGTTTCCGTCAGCGGTGACGGCGGAGCGACCTGGACGGAGATGGACACCAAGGTGACGGACAGGACTTTCGTCAATTCGAGCATACAGGGCAACGGAAAGGCGATCAGGCGCTCCGGAGTGGAACTCACGGCGGATTTTCCGGAAATCAGGCCGGTCAGGACTTCCTTCAGGCTGGACGCATCCTACAACCGCTGCCGCTACGTGGACGACACACCTTATTATTATTACAACACAGGCTGGCAGCACACATCGTTGACGGACAGATCCTACCAGTACGTAGGAATATACGCGGGCGGAAGTTCGGTCGTCAACGGCAAAGTCTCGGACAACATCGACGCCAACATAACCTCCATCACCCGCATCCCCCAGGCAAGGCTGATCGTCACCGTGAGACTCGAGGCCTCGTTGATGAAGCACTCGAGGAATCTTTCCGAATATGACGGCAAGGACTATGCATTCACCGTCGGTGAAGGCTCCAACGCTCCGACAGGCGGAGACATCCGGGACGGGAATTCCTACACCGCCATCTATCCGATAAAGTATATGGACCTGGACGGCAATGTCTATGACTGGACCGAAGAATGCGCATCGGATCCGGACCTGTCCAGGCTCGTGATCCGCTCAGGCAACATCTACACCTTCGCCGGGGACGGCTACGATCCGTATTTCTCGGCAAATCTGAGCATCACGAAGGAGATCGGAGACCACGTCTCACTGTCTTTCTTCGCGAACAATTTCACCAATTCAAGACGCTACGTCAGCAGTTATGCGACCGGAATCAGCGTGATTTTCACCCCGGCCTTCTATTACGGACTGACTTGCAGACTTAAATTCTAGCGCTATGGACAAAGGACTGCTCAAACATATTGCTTCGGCGCTCATCGCGACGCTCGCCTTCTCCGGCTGTCTGGAAATCCCGCAGGCATATTCGGACATCCGCAAGGTCAACGTGAAGCTTGTCTGGCCCGAAGGGTACGAAAGTTACGTGGAGGAAGGGGTGAAAGTCTCCGTTCAGAACATCCTCAACGGGAGCGCTTCGGAAGCCGTGACGGACGGCGGCGGCAACGCCACCCTGTCCCTGCCCGACGGGCTGTACCTTGTCTCGGCCACCGAAAAGAAAGGCTCAAGGATATTCAACGGCACCATAGACAAGATTCTCGTGAGCGGAGACACGGACATAGACCTTCCGCTGGACGTTTCGGAGGGCGGAACCATCGTCATAAAGGAAATCTACGTCGGCGGATGCAGCATGGCGCCCAAGGAGGGCACCTACCAGGCGGACAAATACGTGATTCTGCACAACAATTCCGACAGGACCGTCCATCTGGACAGCCTGTGCTTCGGCACCGCTTCCCCGTACAACTCCACGGCATCCAATCCGTGGACGAACTATGATGCCGGAGGAAGGAAATTCGTCCCGGTCATCCAGGCAGTCTGGCAGGTGGGCGGGGACGGCACGACGTTCCCCCTCGCTCCGGGCCAGGATGCCGTCATCTGCATCAACGGTGCCATCGACCACACCGTCAACGTGCCGCTGTCGGTCAATCTGAACAATCCGGACTATTTTGTATGCTACAACAATTCATCCTTCCCGAATCCGGCCTACCATCCGGCACCCGGAGACCTGATCCGGAAGGAGAGAATCCTCAATCTGGTCATAAAGACGGGAATAGCCAACGCTTACACTGTGTCGATCTCTTCGCCTGTCATAGTGGTATTCAAGGCCAGGGGAACTACGATCCAGGAGTTCGTGGCCCCCTCGGGAAGTTCTTCCGGAAGCGAGAACGTCATCCAGATTCCTGGCAGTACCAACGACTATGTCGTGACCGTCCCCGTGGACTGGATAATCGACGGAGTGGAGGTCTTTGACGGGCGGTCGTCGTCGAACTCCAAACGGCTGACGGCGACCGTGGACGCGGGGACCGTCTTCCAGTCGGACATCTTCAAGGGACACAGCCTGTTCCGAAAGACGGACGAAGAGGCCTCGGCGCTGGCAGGCTACGAAGTCCTTCAGGACACGAACAACTCAACAAACGATTTCTATGAACGCAGCACTCAAAGTCTTCACGAATAGGGCGATTCTGCTTGCCGTCGCGGCGGCCGTGCTGAGCGTTCTGCCGGTCACGGCGCAGACTGAATACGACAAGGTTGTTGACGGAAGTTTCTGGAACGGCGGACGCAACATCAGCGGCGTTCCGGGAGGAAAGCCTGTCAGGGTTTCGTATGCGGAAGTCAGCGGAGGGTTCACTGCCGGAGATTTCAAGCCTTCCTGGGAATCATCTTCCGTGTGGAACGCGGGTGCCGAAGCGAAAACCAGGGTTGACCTTGAAAAGTTCACTATGACCGGTTCGTTCTCCTTCACGCAGAAGCAGGGCAAGGATATGTGCGGTTCGATGTTCATCCGTCCGGGATTCTACCCTTTCGACATCATCGAGTCCACACCTGGCGACAAGACTCTGCAGACATATTCATTCTCGGGCGGCGTCGCGATGCCGCTGGATGAAAGGTGGACCGTCGGAGGCAGGATGGATTTCGAGTCAGACAATTATTCAAAGCGCAAGGACATCAGGCACACCAACTACCGGCTGGACCTGACCGTCACGCCCTCGCTGACTTTCAGGACAGGAGGGTGGACATTCGGCGCGGCAGGCATATTCAACAAGAATTCCGAATCCGTCCAGGCCGAGCAGGTGGGGACCGCAACCGCCGATTCCTATTATGCCTTTCTGGACAAGGGAATGATGTACGGCGTCCGGCAGGTCTGGAACGGCAGCGGAATACACCTCTCCGAAACCGGACTCGACAGATTCGCAGTCAAGGAATATGCAGGCGGAGCCGCCCTTCAGACGGAACGAACGCTCACGGGCGGAGCAGTCTATGCCGAAATCGAATGGCTTGCAAGCAAGGGAGAAGCCGGGGAGAAATCCTATCTCTTCTTCAGTTTTCCGGGCCGGAAATTCACGGCGAGGGCAGGTTACAGGCACGAATGGACCGGCGGAACCGGACTGTTCAGACTCAGATACGCCTGGACCAGACAATGGAACAACGAACACATCTACGACAAGATTTCTTCGGGCGGAGTCACCACTCCGGCAGTTTACGGCTACAACAAGATCTTCGAGCGCAGGCAGGCCGAAGTCGTTCCGGAATTCACGTTCTACGGGGACGGACATCTGGCCTGGCTCTACAGATTCCGCGCAGAAGCCGGGCTGACGGTCAGTACAGCGCAGTCCCGGGCAGTCTATCCATATTCCTACAACGGCAGCGACAAGGTCGTGCGAGCTTCGGCGTCGGCGCTGTTCAACGTCGGACGGTTCCGTCTCGGATGCAACATCGGATTCCTCAAAGGCTTCCTTGAAGAGACCTCCGCACAGGAAGAAGTGACTGACGGTAGTTCGGCTCCGTACCGGCCGGAATCTTGGTACGGGCTTTGGAGCGAATGGGAGAATGCGGCAAGAATCGGCGGCGGACTGTCGGTAAGATACGGGTTTTCACTCGGGAAAGCGGACAATCTCTACCTCGAGGCTGCCGGCAGCGTTCTGCACGGGTCCGGCATACGGTACTGCGGAAGTTCAGTCAGGGCCGGCGGAACATTTAAAATAGGATACGAATTTTAACAAATTGTCAATTACAGCTAAATAAAATCACAACTGTTTTATGAAAAAAATCATTTATCTTTTCGCTGCGGCGGCGCTGCTGCTCAGCGGATGCGGAAAAGACGAGGACATCCGCCTCGCAATCACTTCCGGAAACGAGCTTACATTCAGCGGAGAAGGCGGATCCCAGCAGGTCACGATCGAATCCAACGCCAACTGGGAAGTAGCCGGTTCGAACGAATGGGTGACCGTCACTCCTACGAAAGGCTCCGGCGACGGCACTTTCACGGTAACCGTTGCTGAAAACTACGACGCGAACCGCGAACAGACTCTTACCGTAACCTACGGAATGCAGAACGCAACGGTCAAAGTCAGCCAGGCGGCGGCCACAAGCATTGAATATGCCGGAGAAACCTACGGAATCGCAAAGATGAAGGACGGGCGCGTCTGGATGACCGAGAATCTGCGCTATGTACCTTCAGGCAAGACTCCTTCATCCGATCCTGCGGACGGAAACGGCATCTGGTATCCTACCGGCAGTGACGGGAAAGCGGCCACCGATGCGGCTTCGGTAAAAGCCAAGGGCTATCTCTACGACTATGCCACAATCTTCGGCAAGGAGGTCAGCGCCAACAATTTCAAGAACAATGAAGGTGCTCAGGGAATATGCCCGGACGGTTGGTACATCCCTACAAGGGCCGATTTCGTCGCCCTTTGCGGCAATTCCACCAAGGCCGAAGGAGAAACCGATGTTCTTGTCGACGAGACCGCTGCCTATTATGACAAGGGCTACAACGGAGCCAAAATCACGGCTGTCGATGCTGACAACTTCAACTGGCAGTTTGCCGGCATGATCAACAGGACCGATGCTGCGAAGGAAGGAAAATACCTTACTGTAATGACCAAAGAGAGCACCTGCTCCGTAGCGGACTATATGGGGAACCCTGCAATGACTTACCTTATGGGCTCCACAGGTTATGCAGTGAACGCAAAGAACGGCAACATCCAGTTCTTCGGCCTGATGTCCACATTCACGAAGACCTATCCTGAAGGAAGACTTACCTGCGGCTACGCCAACTACCTTGCCGGCCAGTCGCTCCGCTGCATCAAGAAGTAGTTTTGAACAATCCACGCGCGCAACCGGCAGGATTTCCTGCCGTTGCCTGCGGGATGAACCAAGAGAGAGGGTGGCTGAAAACGAATTTCAGCCACCCTCTCTCTTTTGCGTGGTCCCAGTAGGGCATGATCCTACGACCCCCTGATTATGAGTCAGATGCTCTAACCAACTGAGCTATGGGACCGATTCCCGGCACGCAGCCGGGATATTCAGAGCACTTGAACGCGAAGGCCGGTGCGGCCCGCCGTCCAGTAAAAGTTCATCCGATTGCTCAGACCTTGATCTCAACTTCGACGCCTGAAGGAAGTTCAAGCTTCATAAGAGCATCAACTGTCTTTGCATTGCTGTCGTCGATGTCCAGAAGCCTGCTGTAGGCGCTGAGCTCAAACTGCTCGCGGGACTTCTTGTTGACGAAAGTCGAGCGGTTGACAGTGAAGATCTTCTTGTTGGTAGGAAGCGGAATAGGACCGTTCACTTTAGCACCAGTAGCCTTCACGGTGTCCACGATCTTGGCGGCTGACTTGTCAACCAGCGTATGATCGAATGATTTGAGTTTTATTCTGATTTTTTGACTCATATCAAAATTCTTAATTACGATTTAACACTTACTCGTCATCATCGGAGAGCTTGTAGCCGCTCTTTTCGATAACGTCCTTAGCCAATGTGGCCGGAACCTCAGCATAGTGGTCGAAACTCATCGTACTTGTCGCACGTCCGGAAGAAAGGGTTCTGAGAACCGTCACATAACCGAACTGCTCTGCAAGCGGAACGAACGCCTTGACAACCCTCGCGCCATTTGCGGTGGAATCCATTGCCTGGATCTGACCGCGGCGGCGGTTGAGGTCACCGACGATGTCACCCATATAGTCCTCAGGGGTCACAACCTCAAGGGACATGATAGGCTCGAGGAGCACAGGTTTTGCCTTCGGGCAAGCGTGGCGGAACGCCAGACGGCCTGCCATTTCGAATGAAAGCTGGTCGGAATCGACAGGATGGAACGAACCGTCAAGCACGGTAACCTTCATCGACTGAACTTCGTAGCCGGCAAGAACGCCGTTGGCCATTGCTGACTTGAAGCCCTTCTCGATGCAAGGGATGAATTCCTTAGGAATATTACCGCCCTTGACCTGGTTGTCGAACTGAAGTCCGGTGACTCCTTCGTCGGCAGGGCCGATCTCAACGATGATGTCGGCGAACTTACCGCGACCGCCGGTCTGCTTCTTGAAGACTTCACGGTGCTGAACAGTACCGGTAATGGCCTCCTTGTAGTTGACCTGAGGGGCACCCTGGTTGATCTCGACGCCGAACTCACGGCGGAGACGGTCCACGATGATGTCAAGGTGAAGTTCACCCATTCCGCTGATCACCGTCTGGCCGGTCTCGTGGTCTGACCTTACGGTGAACGTAGGGTCCTCCTCGGCAAGTTTGCCGAGAGCGATGCCGAGCTTGTCAAGATCGCCCTGAGTCTTAGGCTCAACGGCGATACCGATGACAGGATCTGGGAATTCCATTGATTCGAGCACGATCTGATGATCTTCATTGCAGATGGTGTCGCCGGTGCGGAGATCCTTGAATCCCACTGCTGCGCAGATGTCTCCGGCCTCGACGAACTCGATAGGGTTCTGATGGTTGGAGTGCATCTGGTACAGACGGGCGATTCTTTCCTTCTTTCCGGTGCGGACGTTGTAGACATAGGAACCGGCGTCAACTCGTCCTGAGTAAACCCTCATGAAGGCAAGACGGCCCACGAACGGATCGGTGGCAATCTTGAACACGAGAGCGCAGAACGGCTGAGTGGCGTCAGGAAGAAGATCCTCTTCCTCGCCGGTCTTTGGATCGGTTCCTTTGACGACACCCTTGTCAAGAGGTGAAGGGAGATAACGCATAACTGCGTCGAGAAGGAACTGAACACCCTTGTTCTTGAAAGACGAACCGCAGCAGGCAGGAACAATCTGCATTGAGATTGTACCCTTGCGGAGAGCGGCGATCACCTCTTCGTCAGTAAGGGAGTCAGGATTCTCGAAGTACTTCTCCATAAGAGCGTCGTCGCATTCGGCGGCGGCCTCTACGAGCTTGTCTCTCCATTTCTCGACCTCTCCGGCCATGTCAGCCGGAACATCCTTTATTTCATAGTTGACCAGTTCCTCTCCGGAATCGTAGTAAATCGCTTTTCTGGAGATAAGGTCCACGATGCCTTTGAACTTGTCCTCCGCTCCGATAGGGAGACAGATAGGGACAGCCTTAGCACCAAGTTTGGTGTAGATTTCCTCGACGCAGGCGAGGAAGTCGGCACCTACACGGTCCATTTTGTTTACGTATGCAATCTTCGGAACTCCGTACTTGTCGGCCTGGCGCCATACAGTCTCTGACTGAGGCTGAACGCGTCCGACGGCGCAGAAAGTAGCGACAGTTCCGTCAAGCACACGGAGCGAACGCTCCACCTCAACGGTGAAGTCGACGTGACCCGGAGTGTCGATCAGGTTTATCTGATAAACGTGGTCGTTGTAGTGCCAGAAAGCGGTGGTCGCGGCGGAAGTGATGGTGATACCTCTCTCCTGCTCCTGAACCATCCAGTCCATCGTGGCGGCACCTTCGTGCACTTCACCGATCTTGTGAGTCTTGCCGGTGTAGTACAGGATACGCTCGGATGTAGTCGTCTTGCCGGCATCGATGTGAGCCATGATGCCGATGTTCCTTGTGTAAGTAAGATCTCTTTTAGCAGCCATCTGCGAATGAAATTAGAAACGGAAGTGGGCGAATGCCTTGTTGGCCTCCGCCATCTTGTGCATATCCTCTTTTCTCTTGAATGCACCACCTTCGTTATTGTAGGCGGCAACGATCTCTGCACAAAGTTTTTCTGCCATAGAGTGGCCGGAACGCTTGCGTGCGTAGCTGATCATGTTCTTCATTGACAGCGAGACTTTCCTTTCCGGACGCAACTCTGTAGGCACCTGGAAGTTTGCACCACCTACACGACGTGACTTCACCTCGATCTGAGGGGTTACGTTTTCGAGGGCCTTTCTCCAGATATCCAGAGGAGCCTTGTCAGAATCTTTCATCTTCTCGCCTACCATGTCAATGGCATCGTAAAAAATAGAATACGCGATACTCTTCTTCCCCTGCAACATAAGATTGTTCACGAAACGGGTCACCTCGACATCGTGAAACTTAGGATCAGGAAGTAGAATCCTCTTTTTAGGCTTCGATTTTCTCATTGTGAGTAAAAATTAAAGGTGATAAAAGTTAAACGGACTACTTAGATTTCTTTGGCCTCTTTGCACCGTAGAGAGAACGGGACTGGGTCCTGCCTTCTACACCTGCAGTGTCCAAAGCTCCTCTAAGGATGTGGTAACGCACACCAGGGAGATCCTTAACACGGCCTCCGCGAACCAGCACGATGCTGTGTTCCTGAAGGTTGTGGCCCTCGCCCGGAATGTAGGCATTGACCTCTTTGGAGTTGGTAAGGCGTACCCTGGCAACCTTTCTCATCGCTGAGTTAGGTTTCTTAGGGGTCGTCGTGTAAACACGAAGACATACGCCCCTCTTCTGAGGACAAGCGTCCAGCGCACGAGACTTGCTTTGAGCAGTGATGGTCTCGCGTCCTTTGCGAACTAATTGTTGAATTGTAGGCATAAATGATTGTAAATCTAATATTTATGTTTCCCCCAAAACATTTGGGGCTGCAAATTTACGGATAATTCTTGTAATTACCAAAGTTTGAGAGAGACTGATGTTTGAGAATTAACGATTTATGTCAGGCTGATGTTCCGGATCCAATGCCCGGCATTGTCCGGAACTGACTGCTGTCCGGCCTTTTTCTATTTGATTTAAGTTTCGCATGTGCGAAACACCTTATTTCCCGTCACTTATGTGACGGAGCAAGTCCCCTTCCCGAGGAAGGGGATTTAGGGGAAGGGTAACGTAGAGGCCCTCCGGGG
>CAVHYF010000019.1:0-37410 GCA_963640265.1 bacterium
TTTCGCATGTGCGAAACACCTTATTTCCCGTCACTTCTGTGACGGAGCAAGTCCCCTTCCCGAGGAAGGGGATTTAGGGGAAGGGTAACGTGAGATGATTTTTTCTTGTGCAATACTCTTCGAACGTGAGATAAGGTACTTTGTCACATGCATTTAGTTACTTGCGAAAGTTGAGTTATGAATATTCCCGAAAAATATCCGTCACGGCTTCTTGAGGATGCCGTGCAGGCCATCGGCTCCCTTCCGGGGGTGGGCAGGCGCAGCGCGCTCCGACTTGCGCTGCACCTGCTCAGACAGCCGTCCGAAAGCGTGCGGCATTTCGCAGAGTCCATCGTGAAGATGCGTGAGGAAGCGAAGTACTGCAGAAACTGCGGGATGATTTCCGACGAGGATGTCTGCCCGATCTGTTCGGACCGTTCCCGGGACGGCAGGACCATCTGCGTCGTGGAGAATGTCAGGGATGTGATGAGCATCGAAAACACCGGACAGTACCGCGGAGTCTATCACGTTCTCGGCGGCATCATCTCGCCGATAGCCGGTGTCGGTCCGTCGGACATCACCGTCGGCCTTCTCGCCGAAAGGGTACGTGCGCTCGCGTCCGCGCAGGAGTCCGGCCCTGAATCCGTCGAGGTTATCCTGGCTTTGAGCGGAGATGTGGAAGGGGAGACGACTTCGTTCTACATCTACAGGCAGATCGCTTCCACTGGAGTGCGCGTGTCGTCCCTGGCCAGAGGACTCGGTTTCGGCGACGACCTCGAGTACGCGGACGAACTCACTCTCGGGCGTTCCATCGTCAACAGACAGATTTTCAAACCTTGAACCTTCAATATTCATAAACCTTAGGTTATGTTCGTATCGATTCTTGAATCATTGCTTCTTGCAGTCTCGCTATGCGCCGACTGCTTTGCCGTTTCAACCTGTTCCAGCGTGACGCTGAGCAGCCTGTCCTGGAAAAAGGTCTTTCCGATAGCGCTCGTTTTCGGAATAGTGCAGGCCGGCCTGATGGCTCTCGGCTGGGCCTTCGGAGACATATTCGCAGGCTATGTGCAGAAACTGGCGAACGTCATCGGTTTCCTTCTGCTGCTGTACGTCGGCGGCTCGATGATTCTTGAAGCCGTCAAGGGTGAGAGCGAAGCCCGCAACCTGAACGGAATAAAGAATGTCGTCATCGGCGCAGTCGCGACCAGCATCGACGCTTTCGCTGTCGGAGTGAGCCTTTCTATGGGATTTGTTCCGCCGCGGAAAATGGCCTTGAACGTCGCTTCCGTGTTCATCGTGACAATGCTTTCCGTAGCCGGAGGAATGGCGGGCGGAATGAAGGCCGGTCAGAAGTTCGGAAAACCGGCTGAAATCATCGGAGGCATTGTCCTGATTGTCATCGGCCTCAACATCCTTTTCGATTTTATTTAGCGTTGCCTTTCAGGCTCTTTCAGACACCGTTTTGATTTTCAAAAAATATTCATACCTTTGCGGACTGACTTCTGCGAAGCACGCGTCAGTGGCATAGGTGGCATAAGTGGAACTCTCCGACTCGCGGGCCGGGCAAAACAGGAAGAGTATGATTGCGATTTTCTACAGACAGAACGGTAAGCTGACCGTTTCCCAGTCTGAATCAGACCTTTCCAAAATGAGCCGGGACGATGTCCTGTGGATTGACATCCTCTCCCCGTCGGGTGAGGAGAAGCACACCGTTGACCTTTTTCTTGGGGAAGAGATCCAAAGCCGTGCGCAGGCTGAGGAAATCGAGAGTTCTTCCCGCTTTTTCGAGACCGAAAACGCTATTTTCGCCAACACCAACTTCCTTATGCCGGGTCCGGAGGACTACACGATGGAAGCCGTTTCCTTCACTCTTGTGGGGAACTGTCTGACGACGCTCAGGGATGTGCCTCTGCGCAGTTTCACGGAGCTGCAGCGCAGACTCGTCGCGATGCCCCAGCTCTATCCGAACGGATTCAGTGTCTTTGCCAGCATAATGGACCAGCGTGTCGATCTTGATGCGGACATGATCGAGCTGATGAGCAAGGAGATTTCGCAGTACAGCAAGCGCATCAACCAGCAGGAGGACATCAACGAGGATTTCCTCCTCGACATCAACCAGCTGCAGGAGAACACGATGCTTGTGCGCGAGAACATTGTGGACAAGCAGCGCCTCATCTCCAATATGCTCCGCAGCGACAAGTATCCGCGTGAACTCCAGGCCCGCTTTTCGGTGCTTCTGCAGGACCTTTCATCGCTTATCAACCACACCAACTTCAGTTTCGAGAGGCTCGAGTACCTCCAGGACACCGTAGTCGGACTCATCAACCTGGAGCAGAACAAGATTATGAGGATCTTCACGCTGGTCTCGGTCCTCTTCATGCCTCCGACTCTCGTGGCCAGCTTCTACGGAATGAATGTTCAGCTTCCGTTTATGGACAAGTGGTGGGCTTGGATGTCCGTCTTCGGCATAATGCTGCTGACGGTGGGTCTTGTCATGTATTTCTTCAGGAAGAACAAGCTTCTCTGATTGCCTGCCCGCCAATTATTCCGCCCGTCGGTTATCCTGCCCGTCTGATTTTTGAGTTCACCTGTGCTCAATCAGATTTTTTTTCTTCGTCAGGTGTTGAGAATCAGAATATTTTGCCTAAATTTGCAGGCCTTTTGACCGGGCTTGCCGCAAGGCTTGGACGGTAGGGCGTAAAAATATTGTTAAACAACTAGTTATCTTATTTACCATTATGGCAGAAGAAACACAGAAAATCGCCGAGGAAGTAAAGGCGGAGGCTCCGGTTCAGGAGGCTCCGAAGGCTCCGGCAGAAAAGAAGACAGCTCTCAACGCTTCAGTCGCTCCTGAGGATTTCGACTGGGACGCTTTCGAAGGCGGTTCCGAGTACGGCAACGCTGACAAGGCCAGCATCGCCGAGGCTTACGAGAACACTCTCTCCAAGATTGTGGAGAACGAGGTGGTTGAAGGAACGGTCACAGCCATCAACAAGAGAGAGGTCGTGGTCAACATAGGTGCGAAGAGCGAAGGAGTCATCCAGGCTCCCGAGTTCCGCTACAATCCTGAGCTTAAGGTGGGCGACAAGGTGGAAGTCTATGTCGAGTCCACTGAAGACAAGAAGGGTCAGCTGATTCTTTCCCACAAGAGGGCTCGTGCCGTCAAGTCTTGGGACAGGGTCAACGAGGCCAACGCCAACGGCGAGATCGTGAAGGGCTTCATCAAGACCCGCACGAAGGGCGGCATGATCGTCGATGTGTTCGGCATCGAGGCCTTCCTTCCGGGTTCTCAGATCGACATCAAGCCTATCCGCGACTACGATGCTTATGTCAACCAGACAATGGACTTCAAGATCGTGAAGATCAACCAGGAGTTCCGCAATGTAGTCGTTTCCCACAAGGCTCTTCTCGAGGCCGAGCAGGAGCAGCGCAGGGCTGAACTCATCAGCAAGCTCGAAAGGGGACAGGTTCTTGAAGGAACAGTCAAGAACATCACCAACTACGGTGTGTTCGTGGATCTGGGCGGCATCGACGGTCTCATCCACATCACCGACCTTTCCTGGGGCAGGATCGACAATCCGGAGGAAGTCGTTTCCCTCGACCAGAAGATCAAGGTTGTAGTCAAGGAGTTCGATCCTCAGCAGAAGAGAATCGCCCTCGGTTACAAGCAGCTCACTCCTCATCCTTGGGACACTCTCGACGCCAACCTCAAGGAAGGCGATGTTGTCAAGGGCAAGGTTGTGCTTGTCGCTGACTACGGCGCGTTCGTTGAAATCGAGCCGGGTGTCGAAGGTCTCATCCACGTTTCCGAAATGTCCTGGTCTCCAAGACTCCACAGCGCTCAGGAATTCCTCAAGGCAGGTGACGAGATCGAGGCCAAGGTTCTCTCCATCGACCGCGAGAACAAGAAGATGTCACTGGGTCTCAAGCAGCTTACCCCTAACCCTTGGGAGAGCATCCGCGACAAGTACCCTGTAGGCTCCGTTCACAAGGCCATCGTCCGCAACGTCACCAATTTCGGTGTGTTCGCAGAGCCTGAGGACGGCGTTGAGGGTCTCATCCACATCAGCGACCTTTCCTGGAACAAGATCAAGCATCCTTCAGAGCTCGTCGCTCCAGGTGATGTCATCGACGTCCAGATTCTTGACTTCGACGAGGCCAACCACAAGCTCAGTCTCGGACACAAGCAGCTCACCCCTAACCCTTGGGATGCAATCGAGGCCAAGTATCCTGCCGGATCAACCGTCGAGGGTACGGTCGCTTCCCTTACCGACAAGGGCGCTAACATCAAGCTTGAAGGTGACGACGAAGGCTTCGCTTTCAGCCGCGACCTCATCAAGGAGGATGGCAAGCAGGCTATTGTAGGCGATGTTCTTCCGTTCAAGGTCATCGAGCTCAGGAGAAGCACCCGCAGAATCCTGCTCTCCCACACAAGAACATACGCTGAGGCCAAGGCCGAGAAGGTGGCTACCGAAGTTGACAACACCAAGAAGGTGGTCAAGAAGATCAACTCCAACGTTGAGAAGACCACTCTCGGTGACATCAGCGAACTTGCCGCCCTCAAGGACAAGCTCGAGAAGGGTGAATAATTCATGGAATTTTCATTGACGGTTCTGGGCACGGCTTCGGCCAAGCCCTTCGCCGGAAGAAACCAGAGCGCTCAGGTACTGTCCGTACGTGGGCGCTCTTTTTTGATAGATTGCGGAGAAGGTGTGCAGACGCGCCTTCAGGAGTGTCACATCTCCCTTCTGAAGATAGACTCGATCTTCATCTCGCACATCCACGGTGACCACATCTTCGGGCTTTTCGGCCTTCTCTCCACTATGGGGATGCTCTGCAGACCCAGGGAACTCAACATCTATGCTCCGGCCAATTTCGGCCCGATACTGAAGTTCTTCCTGTCCTACTACGGCGACGGAATCGCCTTCGACATCAACCACATTCCGTTGAAGATGAAGGAGCCTGAGCAAATCTACCACACCAAGTCTCTCGAGGTGCTGGCTTTTCCGCTCAACCACAAGATCGAGACGTTCGGTTTTCTTTTCCGGGAGAAGGAGCCTTTGAAGAACGTCAGAAAAAGCAAGATTGATGAATATGATCTCTCGCTGACGGAAATAGGCACCGTGAAGCGTGGCGAAGATGTCGTCCGGAAATTGCCCGACGGCTCTTCGGATGTCCTGCCGTTCGATGAACTTGGCTACACTCCTTTCGTCCCGCGTTCCTTCGCCTATTGCAGCGACACGGCCCCGTTTGCGGAACTGCCTTCCTGGGTGAGCGGTGTTGACCTTCTCTACCACGAAGCCACCTATCTTGCCGAGCTGGCTGACCAGGCCAGGCAAAGATACCATTCCACGACATTGGACGCTGCGCGATGTGCGCTTGCCGCCGGAGCCGGAAAACTTGTCATCGGGCATTATTCATCCAGAAACAAGGACACCGCTCCTTACCGGGCTGAATGCAGGACAATATTTCCTGAAAGCTATGCCGCGAATGACGGTGATGTCTTCAGCATCCCTTTCGTAAGACTGGGGTGATCCGGAAAACGACACCTTGACTTTACTGAAACTTTACTGAAATCATTATCAGATGAAAAGAACAGTCATATTCATAGCCACCATTCTGTTCGCCGTCTCGGCCGCGGCGCAGGGGACGCCGCAGGAGAGATACATCCGCAAGTGGGCTCCGACCGCAGTGAGGGAAATGTACCGCACGGGAGTGCCCGCCAGCATCACGCTGGCGCAAGGAATGCTCGAGTCCCGCTACGGGCTGTCGTCACTGGCCACGGAAGGCAACAACCATTTCGGCATCAAGTGCCACAAGGACTGGACCGGCAAGTCGATGAAGTACGATGACGATGCGAAGGGGGAGTGCTTCAGGGTTTACGGTTCCGCAGACGAGTCCTTCAGCGACCATTCCGACTTCCTGCGCTACCGTGACCGCTACAAATTCCTATTCGAGTACAAGACCACGGACTACAAGGCCTGGGCCTACGGTCTGAAGAAGGCCGGCTACGCTACCGATCCCGGCTATCCGGCGAAACTGGTCAAGTACATAGAGGACTACAAACTTTATGAATACGACACTATGACTTCCGAGGATGCCGAGCGGCTTTCCGAATCATCTTCATCCGAGGCCTCCGGTGCCGCGCCTTCGGTCGCGGCAGGAAAGGAATCTTCGCGGTCATATTCAGAAAAAACTTCTTCATCTCCGGACTCCAAGGTTTCCGCGAAGAGCGCCCGCAAGGTCAAGAAAGCCAAAAAGAAGCGTCATTCCAAAGAAGAACAGGCCGCAGACGTGATTCCTGCCTCGCCTCTGTCCATCGAGGAACCGAAGAAGATAGTGAACGCCAACGAAGTGTTCAGGTTCTCGTTGAGCAGGGAGGCATATTCCCGCAACGGGGTTCCGTTCATAACCTCCGTGGAAGGGGAGACATATTCAAGCATCGCGGAATCCAACCATCTCTATCTAAACGAACTGCTGAAGTACAACGATCTCGGCGCATCCCGCGAACTGCTGCCTGGAACCGTGGTCTATCTCCAGCCGAAGAAGAACCAGGCCGAAAAGGGCCTTGAGAAATACATTGTCGGGGATGACTCCGAGTCGTTGCGGGACATCTGCCAGAGGTTCGCCGTCAAGATGTCCAGCGTGCTGAAGATGAACGGATTCTCCTCGGATTACCAGCCGCGCGAGGGTGACACCATCATCCTTCGCGGCAAAAAAATCAGAAACAGATGAAAACTTGGAAGATTGCCGTGCTTGCCGCGGCCTTGATTGCGGCGGTGATTGCCGGCTTTGTCGGCGGAAGATGGTATGGAGACAACCGCAAGGCGAACTTCTTGCAGGACGCAAGCCTGTTCGTCTATCCCGGAACTACCGTGGATGAGGTCCTTGCGCAGATTCCGGACAGCGTCGTCCTCAACGGGAGAAGCCTTCAGCGCACCGTGCGCGGGAACCTGGCGGATTCCGACATCAAGCCGGGGCACTATGTCGTCGGGAAGGGCAAGCCGAGCATCTACGTGGCCCGAATGCTGCGCAACGGCTGGCAGACGCCGGTCAACCTGGTGCTTTCAGGCACGATGAGACTGAAAGGGAAGATAGCCAGGAAAATCTCCAACCAGATAATGCTTGACTCGTCCCGGGTAAGGCAGGCGCTGGACGACAGCGTCCTGCTGGCTTCCTACGGATTCACCCCGACCGATGTGTTCTCGCTTCTGATGCCGGATTCCTATCAGATTTACTGGACGGCATCGATGAAGGACATTCTGGACAAGCAGAAAGCCGCCTGGGATTCTTTCTGGACTGCGGAAAACCTTGCGAAGGCCGAAGAGCAGGGACTGACTCCGAAGGAGGTCTCCATCGTCGCGTCGATTGTCAGGAGCGAGTCCAACTATGCTCCTGAATATCCTTCCATAGCCGGCGTCTATCTGAACCGCCTGCACTCGGGAATGAAACTGCAGGCAGACCCGACCGTGGCCTACTGCTTCGGCTTCACGCTGAACAGGGTCCTGTTCAAGCATCTTGAAGTGGATTCTCCTTACAACACCTACAAGTACGAGGGCTTGCCTCCGGGACCGATATGCGTTCCCGACAGAGCCTGCCTGGAAGGAGTCCTGAATCCGGACAGGCACGGCTATCTGTATTTCTGCGCGAGCGCGGCTATGGACGGCACGCACAAGTTCGCCCGGACGCTGTCGGAGCACAACCGCAATGCGGCCGAGTTCCGCCGCGCCCTGGACGCGCGCAGGAAGAGGTGATCACTTGCCGTACCTGTTCAGGATAGGGGAGTAGGAGTCTATGCGGCGGTCGCGCAGGAACGGCCAGCCTCTGCGGACATATTCAGTGCGGTCGATGTCGATTTCGACCACCTTGACACCCTCTTCTTCGGTGCCGAACTGGGCCAGGATTTCCCCCTGAGGCCCTGTCGCGAATGAATAGCCCCAGAAATCCAGCCCGATTGTGTTGCCGGAAGGGTCATCCTCGTGTCCGACGCGGTTCACCGTGACGACAGGAAGTCCGTTCGCCACGGAGTGCCCTCTCTGGACAAGCTGCCAGGCTTGCCGTTGTGTCTGCTGCTCTTCCTTGGAGTCAGTGCCGACACCGCCTATGGCAGTAGGATAGATGAGTATCTGCGCTCCGTTCAGGGCCATCAGCCTTGCGGCTTCCGGATACCACTGGTCCCAGCAGACAAGCACGCCGAGCGTGCCGACGGAGGTCTTTATCGGGTTGAACCCCAAGTCTCCCGGAGTGAAGTAGAATTTCTCGTAGAAGCAAGGGTCGTCAGGAATATGCATCTTGCGATACTTGCCTGCGATGCTGCCGTCTTTCTCGATTACAACTGCGGTGTTGTGGTAGAGTCCGGGCGCCCGCTTCTCGAACAGGGAAAGCACCAGAACTATCTGCAGTTTCCTGGCGAGCTCTCCGAAGTACTCGGTTGACGGTCCCGGTATCGTTTCCGCCAGGTCGCAGAGCGATGCATCCTCGGTCTGGCAGAAATAGACCGAATTGTGCAGTTCCTGCAGCACGACCAGCCGTGCGCCCTTTGCTGCACATTCGCAGATGTTTTCAGTCAGCTTGGCGATGTTGGCTTTGATGTCAGTAGTGCAGCTCTGCTGCACCATTCCCACTTTAAGGATGTTCATATTCTCGTTGCTTTATAGTCTTTGTGTTCTGTAATGCCTGAATCTGAGCTTCCATATTCATTGAAGCCCGCGCCGGAACCGTTATTCCGGAAGCCAGCCTTCCGGGAACTGCATCGTGACGCAGTGCAGCCCTCCGTGGCCGGAAAGCAGCGGACGGCAGTCAATGATGATGACCTCCCTGTCCGGGAACACTTCCTGCAGCCTTGACCTGACTTCTTCGTCTGCTCCGGCTCCTGTCCCGGGAACGAGTATGGCTCCGTTGATTATCAGAAAGTTGGCGTAAGAGGCCGGAAGAGGGTAGCCGTCCAGGAACATCTGCTCCGGTTTCGGCAGAGGCACGAGCCTGTAAGGTTTCCCGCCGAGGGTGCGGAATGACTGAAGCTGGGCTTCCATATTCACAAGCTCCTTGAAGTCCGGGTCTTCCGGATCGTCGCACTTTACATAGGCTATCGTGTCCGGACCGCAGAACCTTGCCAGTATGTCTATGTGGCTGTCAGTGTCGTCGCCGGAAAGACGTCCGCTGTCCACCCATAGGATTCTTTTCAGACCGAAGGCCTCTTTCAGTTCTTCTTCAATCTCTTCCCTGGTCAGATACTCGTTGCGGTTGTCGCTGCACAGGCACTCTGATGTGGCCATCAGTGTTCCGTCCCCGTCGGAGTCAATGCTGCCTCCTTCAAGGACATAGGGACGCATGTCCACGCAGGTTACATCATCGGCGAAGGCATTGTCGAAGAAGATTTTCCCCGTGATTCCGTTGTCGAAGTTGGAAGGAAACTTGAGACCCCAGCCGTTGAAGACGAAATCGTAGAGGTACTTCTCTCCTTCATCTCCGAATACGGCGATCCCGCCGTGGTCCCGCGCCCAGGTGTCATTGATCGGGCATTCCTTGAAACTGACGGCGGAAGCGTCAACTCCAAGCTCGGAAAGCCTTCCGGCCGCGGCTTCCTTGTTCGAGGTCACAAGAAGCACTTTCTCGAAGCGCAGGATGGCGGAGATGATTTTTCCGTAGCATTCCTGCACTTTCTCCAGTTCGTACCAAGGTGTGGTTTCGTCAGGCCAGGTGAGCATCACCCCGCTTTGCTGTTCCCATTCTGCCGGCAGTCTCATTGAATTTCTTTTTTTATTCTGCAAATATATCGTTAATTTTGTAAAATATGAAGTTCAGACTGGAATCACCATACAGACCGTCCGGGGATCAGCCCGAGGCGATTGAAGGACTTTGCACAGCATTATCGCAGGGCGTTGACGATGTGACCCTGCTTGGCGTGACTGGCTCGGGAAAGACTTTCACGATGGCCAATGTCATCGAAAAACTGCAGCGTCCCGCCTTGATTCTCAGTCATAACAAGACACTCGCCGCCCAGCTTTACGGAGAATTCAAGAGTTTCTTTCCCTCAAATGCCGTCGAGTATTTCGTGTCCTACTACGACTACTACCAGCCGGAGGCTTATCTGCCTACGACCGACACCTACATCGAGAAGGATCTGAGCATCAACGACCAGATTGACAAGCTCAGGCTTAGCGCAGCCTCCGCCCTGATGTCGGGGCGAAGGGACGTGGTCGTGATCTCCAGTGTCTCCTGCCTTTACGGCATCGGCAACCCTGAGGACTTCCACGCCCAGTCTGTGGTCGTGCGCAAGGGAGAACAAAGAAGCCTGACGAGACTTCTGTACCATCTTGTGGATGCCAACTACAGCAGGACCGAGGTGGATTTCAAAAGAGGGACCTTCAGGGTGAGGGGTGACACCGTCGATGTCTTTCTGGGCGGTTCGGACGAGGCCGTGCGTATCGAGTTCTTCGGTGACGAAGTCGATTCCCTGTCGCTGATCGATCCGCTGACCGGGGCGCACATCGAAGATCTGGATGAGGTCCCGATTTTTCCCGCGACCAATTTCGTTACGACCAGAGAACGCAGCTTCAAGGCAGTAAGCCTGATCCAGGATGACCTCAAGAAGCAGCTCGACTATTTCAACGAAATCGGAAAGACCTTGGAAGCCAAGCGTCTGCAGCAAAGAGTCGAAAACGACCTCGAGATGATCAAGGAGATGGGGTATTGCCCGGGCATCGAGAACTATTCCCGCTACCTTGACGGGCGCAAGCCGGGACAAAGGCCTTTCTGCCTCATCGACTACTTCCCGAAGGACTTCATCACCTTCATAGACGAGAGCCACGTTACCATACCTCAGATCAGAGCGATGTACGGAGGCGACCATTCCCGCAAGTCCGTTCTTGTCGAATATGGTTTCCGCCTTCCCGCCGCCGCGGACAACAGGCCTCTCACATTCGACGAGTTCAACGCCGTGACCGGTCAGAAGATCTATGTCAGCGCGACGCCTGCGGACTATGAGCTAGATCGTTCGAACGGTCTCGTTATGGAGCAGGTAGTGCGTCCCACCGGCCTTCTCGATCCTCCGATCGAGGTCCGTCCTACGAAGAACCAGGTCGATGACCTTGTCGAGGAGATCCGCAGCCGTGCGGAAAAGGACGAAAGGGTGCTTGTCACGACGCTCACCAAGAGAATGGCCGAGGAACTGACTGACTATCTGGAGAAGATAGATGTCCGGGTACGCTACATCCATTCCGATGTGGACACCGCCGAGAGGGTCGAGATCATTGAAGATTTCAAGAACGGTCTGTTCGACGTGCTTGTCGGCGTCAACCTTCTGCGCGAGGGTCTGGATATTCCTACAGTCTCGCTTGTCGCGATTCTCGATGCAGACAAGGAAGGCTTCCTCCGTTCCGGCAGGGCGCTTACTCAGACCGCCGGCCGCGCAGCAAGAAACGTCAACGGTCTGGTGATAATGTACGCTGACACCGTCACCGAGTCGATGGAGGAAACCATCAGGGAGACCGGCAGGCGCAGAGCTAAACAGATGGAGTACAACAAGATTCATAACATCACGCCGAAGCAGGTCGATGTGAAAAGAAACGTCCTCGTGTCGGAACTTTACGGTGATTCCGGCAAGGGAGATTCCGGCAAGGCTGTCAACCCTCGTGTCAAGAACGGACCGAGCGGCAGAGTCAGCGCAGCGGATTCGGTCTCCAACCCGACTTATATCCCGAACCCGAGCGACCTTGGAAGAGGTACAGTTTCAGTCGGTCTGGGACACGATTCAAAGCGGGACGGGAACACGGCCTATGTGGACGGATTCGTCAA
Organism: bacterium; assembly: GCA_963640265.1. Lineage (GTDB taxonomy): Bacteria > Bacteroidota > Bacteroidia > Bacteroidales > UBA932 > Cryptobacteroides. The sequence goes on from CAVHYF010000019.1 coordinate 11,776, forward strand.
GGCTGACCTCGCAGCCGTGCTTCAGGATCCGGTCATCCGTTCGATGACCCGCGAGCAGATTCAGAAGACCATCGCCGAAGACAGACGCCGTATGGAAAAGTCCGCCGCCGACCTCGAGTTCTCCGAAGCAGCCCGCTACCGGGACGAGATGTGGGCTCTTCAGGAGTACCTCAAGGTCTGGAAAGACTGATGTCAGTTTTACTGCCAACAATGTTACGCATAACAAACAACGCTTATAAGTATGAAAAGAAGTGAAATCAACAAGATTCTGAAGGATGCCGAAGCATTCCTTTCAGAGAAACAGTTTCTTCTTCCTGACTGGTCCCGGTGGGGCGTCAAGGAGTGGAAGGAAAACAAGGACAATGTAAATTACATCAGGGAGCGTATGCTTGGCTGGGACATAACGGATTTCGGTTCGGGTGATTTCGCACATCGCGGACTCTTCCTGTTCTGCCTTCGCAACGGTAAATTCGGAGTTGACAAAAAGCCGTACGCTGAGAAGATAATGATTGTGGGCGAGAATCAGGAAACTCCTTTCCATTTCCACTGGTTCAAGATGGAGGACATCATCAACCGTGGAGGTGGCAATCTTGTGGTGGAACTGTATAACTCCGACGAGAACGAGGAATTTGCCGACACGGATGTCCACGTTTTGATAGACGGTCTTGAAGCGACTGTGCCTGCGGGCGGAAAGATAGTGCTTTCTCCTGGACAAAGCATATGCATGACTCAGGGCCTTTATCACCGCTTCTACGGAGAAGAAGGACACGGACCGGTGCTGGTAGGAGAGGTGAGCCAATGCAATGATGACACTGCGGACAATCGTTTCCACGAGACTGTAGGGCGTTTCCCTGAAGTTGAGGAGGATGAGGCACCTTACCATCTTCTTTGTTCGGAATATGGTAAGTTCATCGGTTGATTTCATACGGATTGCTTTTCCGCAAAGTGTACGGTAAAAGATTATGAGAGAAGGAAAAGTTCTGGTTTCAGGAACAGGCTGCTGTCTCGTGGACCGGATTTACAATGATGTGAGTTTCCGGGCTCCTGTCTTCGCCAGGTATCTGTCAAAGACGAAGGGTGACGGCGGGCTGGAACCGGGGAAACTTGAGTTCGAGGACGAATTCGAAAGATTCGCGTCCAGACCGTTCGGAGATGTGCTTGAAGAAATAACAGGCGGCAGAAAGCCTGATGCCGTCAACATCGGCGGTCCTTGCATCGTGGCCCTGATAAATGCGGCCCAGATTACCGAAGGCATGTCGGAGGTCAGTTTCTACGGAGTCCGCTCTGACGATGAAGTCGGTTCGATGCTGATGGATAAGCTGGCGCTCGTACCGGTTGATGTCAGCCATTATGATGTCGTTCCCGGTCTGCCGACGGCATCCACTACAGTATTTTCAGATCCGTCCCACGATGGCGGCCAGGGAGAGAGGATATTCGTCAACACAATCGGAGCCTCCTGGGAATATGACAGTTCGAGTCTTCCGAAGGAATTCTACGATGCTGACATTGTCGTTTTCGGCGCCACTGCTATAGTACCCAAGCTGCACGACACACTCGGTCAAGGCCTTTCGCGCGCCAAGTCAAACGGTTGCCTGACTGTTGTCAACACAGTGTTCGACAGCCGGAACGAGCGTCTCCATCCGGACTGCAAGTGGCCTATGGGAGAGAGCGATGACTGCTACGCGGACATCGATGTCCTGGTGGTTGACAAGGAAGAGGCCTTGAGACTAAGCGGCAAAGAAAGCATCGAAGAGGCAATGCAGTGGTTCCGGAGCGTGGGAGTCGGAGCCGCAATGGTTACAAACGGATCCAGGAATATATTCGTTTATGCTTCATCCCCTTTGTTCCTTCCGCTGCCTTTGACGGCATTTCCTGTCTGTGCCGCTGTCGGCGAGGAAATCAAGAGAGGAACAAAAGGTGACACGACGGGGTGCGGCGACAATTTCGCCGGCGGTGTCATCGCTTCGCTCGTGAAGCAGCTGCATTCCGGCCACAAGGTCATTGATATGACCGATGCTTGCCTTTGGGGAGCCGTGAGCGGAGGCTTTGCCTGCTTCTACACCGGTGGCACTTATTATGAGAAGGCTCCGGGAGAAAAGTACGGCAAACTGAAAAAACTGTACGACAGCTACCGCGAGCAGCTCGGTTCAATTGGAAAAATAGTTTTATAAAAACATAATTATGTTAGTATCATTCAATTCTTTGCTGCAAGACGCAAAGAAGGGTCATTATGCTGTAGGTGCATTCAACCTTCTCAGTCTTGAGCATGTTCGCGGAGCTATACGTGCCGCTGAAAACCTTCGTTCCCCAATCATCATACAGCTTGCTGAAGTGCAGTTCCCTTGTGCTCCGATCGAGATGATGGCACCGATTTACCTGGAGGCCGCCAGGAAGGCTTCCGTGCCGGTCTGCATCCATCTTGACCACGGTCAAAGCTACGAAACTTGTGCGAGAGCCATCAAGCTGGGATTCAATTCTGTGATGTTCGACGGAGCGTCCCTTCCTTTTGAGACCAATGTGGCGCAGTCTGCTGCCGTCGCACGCCTTGCCCACGCTTTCGGAGTGGAAGTCGAGGCGGAACTCGGCAAGGTCGGCGACGTTGACCGTCCACCGAAGGAGGAGGACGACATATTCACCAATGTTGCTGATTCTCTCGAATTCATTGACAGGACAGGGGTTGAAGCATTGGCGATAGCCATAGGCAACCTTCACGGGAAATACATTGCCACTCCAAAGCTCAACATTTCACGTCTGAAGGAAATCGCTGCCGCGACAAGCCTTCCGCTGGTTCTTCACGGGGGCAGCGGCACAAGCGAAGAGGACTTCAAGTCCTGCATACATAACGGCATCTGCAAAATCAATGTGGCTACGGCGCTTCAGCTCGCCGTGACGTCAGCTGTGACTGAATATGTCTCAAGACCTGACGCCAGCTACATCGGAATGAAGTCCGTCATCGAGGAAGCTACTCAAAAGGAGGTAGAACGGCATATGCTTCTGTTCGAAAGCAACGGACGCGTCTGACCTTATTGCGACGGGCTTTATGCCCGTCGGTTCTTGTAACGAAGCCGCCGGCTTATGCGCTGAAGTCTGCGCACCCTTCCGCCGTGCCCGCGAGCCAGACTATGTCGCCTTCGTGGAAATCAATATCCGGTTCAGGATTGGTGCAGAACTTGTCGCCGCGCAGTATGCTGATGACGATGCAGCCGACCTGGCGCATGTCCAGGCTGCCTATGACCTTGCCTGTCAGGAAGGAAGCCGAGGTCAGCTCGATTTTCTTCACGATGAATTCTTCTGCTCCGGCTTTATCCTCGGCCGGTTTTTCGGCGGCGTTCAGAGCCTCTCTGAAAGCGGAAATCTGTTCCCTGGTGCCTACGGCGAGCAGCCGGTCGGAAGGGAACACGGTTTCCTCTCCGCCCGGAATCAGGAAGTTGTGCGTGCCTCTGATGATTTTCAGGATGTTTACGCCGCATTCCTTTATCATAGGAACGGAAGCCAGTTTCTCTCCGGCAATCGCCGAATCTGAAGAAACGGTGAAACTCTCCAGCACCACATCGTAGCCTCCGAGGTAATCCTTTACGGCGGTGGCTACAGGAGCGTCCGCCCTTTCCTTGTCCTCTCTGGCCCGGAGGTTCTTCATGAAGGTCTTCTCGATGAAGGAATAATCCTTCGCATAGCGCTTGATGATGAGTACGAACTCAACTCCTGCTGCGGCGATGAGCAGGATGAACCAGATGGAAAGCTTGAAGTGCATCATGAAGAGGGCTATCACGAAGCCTATGGTGATGAAGGTTCTTGTGAGCATCATCGAAATCATAGGTGCCCTGTTGGAAGGCTTCCTGCTGATCAGTTCGAATGCAATCCTGTTGGCCTTACCGTCCTTTGCTCCGCGGCTTATTCCGAGGCCGTAGAGGAAAGGACTCATCGCCAATATGGTTATAACAACCACGATGATGTCCCGGCCCAGTTCGCTGACGTGCGGGAAGAGACGTGCGATCGCCGGCTCGGTGTGCTGCCTTGATGCGACGAGTATCGCCACCAGGATTATCCCATACGCGATTATCCTGAATATGTATTGTTTCCAAAGGTACTTCCATTCGTTCTCGTCACCCTTGCTTATTTTCAGATCCGAGTGGACCGGAGTGAGCTTGTCCAGGATATTCTTCGGGATTTTTTTCTCAAGACGGTCCACGAACGGATTCGCGGCCTTTATCATATAAGGTGTCGTGAAAGTCGTGATGACTGAGACGGCTATGATTACAGGATAGATGAAGTCACGCATAACTCCGAGCGAACAGCCCAGACCGGCGATGATGAATGCGAATTCTCCGAGCTGCGCGACGCTGAAACTTGTGTTTATGGCGTTTCTGAGTCCCTTTCCGGCTACGATCACGCCTGCAGAGGTGAAGAACACCATACCGATAACCGTGAGGATGGAGATGACCAGGATGGCGACCCAGTGCCGGGCGATGACGGCAGGGTCAAGCATCATTCCGACGGAGACAAAGAATATGGCACCGAAAAGATCCTTTATGGTCTTCATCGTTTTCTCGATTCTCTCGCCTTCGGTGGTCTCGGAGAGCAGCGAACCCATTACGAAGGCGCCCAGCGCTGAGGAAAAACCGGCATAGGTGGCGATGGAAACCATCAGAAAGCATAGGGATATGCTGACGATGAGGAGAATCTCGTCGTTGATGTATTTCCTGGCTTTCTTCAGCAGGGACGGTATGAGGTAGATGCCTATAAGGAACCACAGGAGCAGGAAGAACGCCAGTTTCCCGATTCCCCAGATCATGTCTTTGCCTGAAAAGCTGTTCGAAACTGCGATGGTGGAAAGGAGTACCAGCATCACGATGGCCATAATGTCTTCAACTACAAGTGTTCCGAACACTATCTGCGTTTGCGGGGCCTTCATCAGACCCATATCGTCGTAGGCTTTCAGAACTATGGATGCGGATGACATTGACATCAGACCTCCAAGGAATATGCATTCCATTGAGTCGAAACCGAGGATGTAGCCCGCTATAAGTCCGACAAGGAACATTCCCAGCACTTTGATGCCCGCTATCAGCATAGCCGTCACCCCGACTTTCAGCAGTTTCTTGAAGCTGAATTCGAGGCCGAGGCCGAAGAGCATGAATATGATGCCGATTTCAGACCACTCTTTCACGGCTTCCTGGCTGGCCATCTGCGGGCATATTCCCAGATGGGGTCCTACGATGAAGCCTGCCACGATATAACCAAGAATGATAGGTTGCTTCAGTTTGTTGAACAGGATCGTGAAAAATCCTGCGGCAAAAAGAATCAGGCCAAGGTCGGCCACGAGGTTGAGCTCTTCTGACATTTTGATTTCTGTTGCAATTGACCTGCAAAAGTACGCAATTTATTTCCTTCCGGAAAATCCTGCGGCCCGGAGCCTTACGCTCTGGTGACTTTTAGGATGTGGCGGAGGTTCTTTATCTGTGAGGTGACCTTGTCCAGTTCCATATTGGAAGGTACGGAGATGCGCATTGTAATCTCGTAGGTGCCGCCGCGGCTGTTCTCGCTGACATTGAAGGTGCGCAGCGAGGCCTTGAAGGTGTTCACGATCTCGGTGATCTGGCCGATGACCGAAGGCTCCATCTCGGCCATTATCTTCAGGGTGCACTGGAAACTGCCTCCGCCCGGGGCCTCGGCCCATTTCACCTTCTGGATCCTGTACGGGTAGGCGCTGATGAGCCTGGCCGCGTTCGGACAGGATATCCTGTGGATCTTGATGCCTTCGGTCCTTGTCACGAAACCGAACACATCGTCGCCGAAGACCGGATGGCAGCATTTGGACATCTTGTAGTCAAGCCCCTTGAGGTCACGGGCGTTGAGGACAAGAATGTCGTCGGAAGAATGACCTCCGCCGGTCCACTCTCCCTTCGCCCCGTTCCTTTCGGCATCGGCTTCCCTGGCGGCCTCGACGGCCTCCGCGGCGAGCCTGTCACGGTCGAGAATGTAGTTCTTGACATCGTTGACATCGATGACTTCGTCGGCGATGGCTGCATAGAATTCCTTCAGGGTCGAATACTTGATTTTCTTCAGGTACTCCGCCAGAACTTCGTCCGGCATCTCGAGCTTCCAGTTCTTGAGCCTCCTGCCGAGAAGTTCCTTGCCTTGCGCCGCCTTTTTGTATTCCTCCTCGTTCAGTTCCTGCTTGATGCGGTTGCGCGCCTTCGAGGTCACGACATAGTTGAGCCAGTCCGACGAAGGTTTCTGGTTCTTGGCGGACATTATTTCCACCACATCTCCGGTCTTGAGCTTCTCCCTGATGGAGACGGCCTTGCCGTTGATGCGGCCGCCGGAGCAGCGTACTCCCAGCCCTGAATGAATATTGAAGGCGAAGTCCAGCATCGAGGCTCCTGCAGGCAGAATCCTGAGTTCGCCGGAAGGAGTGAACACGAATATCTCCTTGGAAGGCGGCTGGGGAAGTTCCTCCGGGTCGGCTTCCTGAGGATGCTCGAGGGCGTAGCGCACCGACACCAGCCATTTGTCCAGCTGGGCTTCGTGCTTGATGCCTTTGTAGGACCAGTGCGAAGCCTGCCCGTTTTCAGCCTCGCCGTCCATTCTCTTTGTCCTGATCTGAACCTCTATGTAGGCTCCTCTCTTGTTCTTGACGGTGATGTGCAGGGATTCGTAGCCGTTTGGCTTGGGGTTCGTGACCCAGTCGCGGAGCCGCTTTGTGTCGGCTTCGTATTCTTCGGTCACGTAGGAGAACGTTTTCCAGCAAAGGTCCTTTTCCAACCTGCTGTCCGGCTCGCAGTCGATGATGAAGCGGATGGCGAAAACATCATACACTCCTTCAAAAGGAACCTTCTGCTTCTGCATCTTCCTCCAGATTGAATACGCCGTCTTGGTCCTGATCTTCAGCTTGTATTTGATTCCGGCGTCCGACAGCTTCTTCTTCAGCGGTTCGATGAATTCGGCGGTCAGCCTTTCGCGGTCCCTCTCGGTGGCCTTCAGCTTGTTGGTTATGGCCCGGTACTGCTCAGGCTCTGCGAAACGGAAGTAGATGTCCTCCATCTCGCTCTTGATGTTGTACAGACCAAGCTGGTGGGCCAGGGGGATGTACAGCATCAGGGTCTCGAGGATCTTCTTCTCCCTCGACGCCTTCGGGAACATCTCCAGATGGCGCATCACCTCCAGCCTGTCGGCGATTTTCAGCACGGTGACGCGAGGGTCGGTGGAGTACTGCACGATCAGTTTCTTGTAGCTCTCCGCCTCAAGGCGGGTGTCCTTCGGCTTGATGGTCGCTATCTTGTTCAGGCCGTCGACCATCGTGTAAACGTCTTCCGGGAAATCATTCTTCCGGAAATCGATTTCAGGGTGCTTCCTGGTCGCTTCGTGCAGGAACACTGCGGCGACGCAGTCGGCCGGAAGACCGATTTCATCTGCTGCGATCAGCGCCACGTTCAGCGGGTGCTCGATGAAAGGATGTCCGTTGCCGCGCGTTTCGTCCGCGAGGACCCCTGCCGCAATGTCGTAGGCGCTTGCTATGAGAGCCTGCCCGGCCTCATCATACTGAGGAAAGTTTTGTCTGATCGTTTCCATTTCCGAATAGTCTGTTTTGCTCAAAATTACATAAAATTCTTTGAAATAACCAACGGTGGCGGCACCCCTGCTATTTCCGAGAAGCACGCCGTTGCCACGGAAGATTTCGAGATTGTTAAAATATTTAAGAATATTCATAGTCTTTTATAAATTTTTCTTAAAATATTCATTGTTTTGCTATTGTTTGGCTTCTTTTACTATCAATTTGTAACCGTTTGTGAAAGTAGCAATTATTGGGTATGAAATAGCATCCGAATCCCTATTTGTTGGTACTACATTGTTTTTGGTAAGGAAAAATGATATCTTTGCGATTCGTTTGACATTACAGATTGTAATCGATAATTATTCATTGTAGTTAGTATGTATTCATTATTCATGAAGGAAGGCAAATTGTCGTGGGCGAAAGTGCGACGCAAGCCGGTCCCTCTGCTGGTTGCTGGATTGCTTGCCATCTTTCCGGGACTGTACTGCACAGTGTCCGCACAGGACAGCACGAGGCCTGCAGTTTCCGTCGGAAAGCCTAAACTGACTGTCAACGGTACAGTTCAGGATTCCAAGGGAGAACCCCTTGCCGGAGCCTACATAGTGGTCAAGGGAACCAAGGAAGGCACATCGACCGATGTCGAAGGAAAGTACACGATCACATTCAACAGACCGGCCAAAGGCCCGGCGACGCTGGTCTTCTCCTTCATCGGAATGGAATCCTTGGAGCGCACGGTGTCCGGCAGCACGACTTTGAATGTCTCCCTCAAGGAGGACGGTCAGCTTGACGCAGTGGTCGTCAACGGATTCTACTCCCAGCCGAAAGAGACGTTCACCGGCTCCGCCACCACCATCAGCGGCGAGCAGCTTGTCCAGATGTCCCCGACCAACCTCATCGCAGGAATCTCGGCGATGACCCCGGGTATGGTGGTGGTCGAGAACAACGCAGCCGGCTCCAACCCTAACGCAGTGCCGTCGATTCTTATCCGAGGAGCCAACTCCCTGATCACCAACGAGAGCGAGGAGGGTGTCAACAACCCTCTCATCGTGCTGGACGGAGTCGAGATCTCGATGGAGGAACTCTACGACCTGGACATCTTCGACATCGAGAGGATCGATGTCCTCAAGGATGCCTCGGCCACGATCCTCTACGGAGAGAAAGGCTCGAACGGTGTCATCGTGGTGGAGACGAAGAGGGCCGGCAACGAGAAGGTCAAGCTCACCTACAACTTCCTGCCGAAGTTCAGCTACCCTGACCTGAGTTCGTTCAACCTCTGTACTCCGGAGCAGAAACTGGAACTGGAGAGGCTGGCCGGACTGTACGACACCACGGACGGCTCTCTGGACGAGGCCTACGCCTACAAACTCCAGAAAATCCGTCAGGGGGTCAACGATGACTGGCTGCACGCGCCACTGCGTATCCCGTTCAGCTACAACACCTCCCTGGCCCTGTCGTCCCGCGGCGAGAAGCTCGACTTCAGAGCCAACGCCAGCCTCAACGACACCTACGGCGTGATGAAGGGTGACAAACGCAGCTCCAAAGGACTGAACTTCAACATCGGCTACCATCTGAGGGACAAGCTCACGCTTTCCTTCAAGACGACGTTCTCGATGACAGACTCGAAGGATTCGCCTTACGGCTCCTACTCGAGCTACTCGCAGATGAACCCTTACGAGCCTATCTACGACGATGAGGGGAACTACATCAAAGTCTATTACTTCGACCCTGTGAACCAGTCAGGGGAGTCGGACATCAACCCTCTGTACGAGGCGACCTTGTCCAGCTTCAAGAAGTCCCGCACCCAGTCGCTGAAGAACACCCTCAACGGCCGCTGGAACATAACGAAGTCCCTGTACGTGACCGGCCAGGGCAGCGTCGGACTGAGCTGGGGTTCGTCGGATTCCTACGAATCGCCGGATATGGTCAAATACTCCAACACCGACCCGGTGCAGAGGGGAAGCTATTCATTCTCAAACAGAAACGGAGTCAACTACTCCGGAAAGCTGGTCGTGAACTACGGCCGCTCCCTCGACACGAAGGGTTCGATGTTCAGAATCAGCGGAGGCTCGAATATCCAATATTCAAGAAACACATCCACGGCGGGGGAGGGAATAGGCTTCCTCAAGGACAACCTTTCCGACCTGTCCTTCGCGCTGAGCTATCCTAACGGCAGCCCTTCCGGCACGGACAAGATCGCCACGGAGGTGGGCTTCTTCGCCAACGGCAACGTCGGCCTGTGGAACCGCTATGTCCTTGACGCTTCGTACCGTTCGTCTGGATCCTCAAGGTTCGGCTCGGCCAACAGCTTCGCGCCGTTCTGGGCCCTCGGAGCGGCCTGGAACCTGCACAACGAGTCTTTCATCAAGAAACTCAAGTGGGTGAACACCCTGTCGCTGCGCTACTCCGTCGGCTACACCGGCAACGTCGCCTTCGACTACTACCAGGCCAAGACCGTCTACCAGTACAAGTCCGCCAACCGCTACTACACCGGCATCGGAGCCATCCCGAAGCAGATGGGCAACCCTGACCTCAAGTGGCAGAGGACTCTGAACAACAACCTCGGCCTCACGGGAGCGTTCCTGGACAACCGGATCAACCTGTCCCTGGACTTCTACTCCAACACGACCTACGACATGCTGATGAGCGTGGAACTTCCACCTTCCGTCGGCACGACTTCGATGAACGTCAACTTCGGCGAGATCAACAACAAGGGTGTGGACCTTTCCATGTCTGCCCAGATCATCCGCAAGAAGGATCTCTTCTGGAGCGTGACCTTGACCGGAGGCCACGTGATGGACGAGATCCGCCACATCTCCAACTCGCTGAAAAACACCGAGGTCGCTGATTCGGACGACTCTTCCAAGCCGAAGATCCTCTTCCAGGAAGGCGGTTCGCAGTACGCCATCTACGCGATGCGTTCCGCGGGCATCGACCCGGCGACCGGAAGGGAGATATTCATAAAGAAGAACGGTGAATACACTTTCAACTACGATCCGGACGAGAGGGTCGAGGTCGGCAACACCAACCCTGTACTCCGCGGCTCGTTGATGACCACCCTCCGCTGGAAGGGCCTCTCGTTCTCGATGTCCACCACCTACACCTTCGGCTCGGACTACTACAACACGACTCTGCAGAAGAAGGTCGAGAACATCGACAAGTACCACAACGTGGATGCCCGCGCCTTCACCGACAGGTGGAAGAACCCAGGCGACCACAGCCGTTACCTTGACATAAAGTCCACGGAATCGGCCCACTACACCTCAAGGTTCGTCCAGAGGAGGAACGAGATCTACTTCTCGAGCATACAGGTCCTGTACGATGTGCCGCCGAAGATGATCTCCCGCTTCGGACTCAAGAAACTCGCCGTAGGCTTCGGTCTTTCCGACCTCGGCTACCTCTCCACGATCAAATTCGAAAGAGGTACTTCCTACCCTTACTGCAGGAGCGTGAACCTGACATTCCGTCCAACTTTCTAAACTGAGAACACAATGAGAATCAACATAAAGCATATTCTTTCATTGGCTGTCGCATCCGCTCTTGCGGCAGGGTGCTCGTCCTTCCTGGACGTGAACCCGAAGGGAGAGACCTTCGACGCAGACATGTTCAACACGGCCGACGGCTACGAGGACGCTCTCTACGGAATCTACAGCGAACTTTCCGTCAATGACGCCCTCTACGGCGGCAACTTGATGTGGATGCCCGAGGCGATGAGCCAGAATGTCTCGGCCATCTCGGACTACAAGTTCGGCAACCTCGCAGCGGCTGACTGGACGAGTTCCGGGCCGACATCGCTGCGCTCGACGGTCTGGAGCAACGCCTACAAGGTGGTCAACCATCTGAACAACATAATCCAGCACGCCGAGGAAGGCGGCAGCGACGAATTCAAGCACTCCGGCCTCTATCTCGGGGAGTCGCTGGCTCTGCGCGCGATGATCCATTTCGACCTCCTGAGAATGTTCGGCGCCCCTCTTTGGGCCCCGGACGAGAAGAAGGCCAAGGCGATACCTTATGTCAAGGAATATTCCTTCGACATCACTCCGTACTCCTCCGTCGACGAGGCCTACGACCTTGTCATCGAGGACCTTAAAAGGGCTGAGGCTCTGATGGGCGAGGACGAGTCCCTCGTCCCTGCGGCGAGGACCAACTCCGCAAGCGGCTTCACGGACGCCCGCATCACCCATCTCAACCTCTACGCCGTCCAGGCTCTCCTCGCCAGGGTTTACTGGAGCAGAAACGACCTTGACAACGCCGCCATCTATGCCCAGAAGGTCATCGACAGCGGCAAGTTCACCTTCCGTCCTCTCAGTTCGTTCGTTCAGGCCGACGGAGGCACGCTGGACCTCAACGAGACCATATTCGGCTTCTATTCCATCGGCTGCCAGAAGACGAACGCCACCAGGTACCAGGTCTCCGGCTACAGTTCCTCTTCATCATTTTCGCTCGCTTCCGACTGGAAGACGCTCTACGAGGAAGGCACGGGAGCCAGCAGCGACTACCGTCTGACCGCCTGGTTCGACGATTCCACCCCGGCTCTCATCAAGACCGTCAACACTGTCACCGCCGGAGGCTCCACCTACAGCGGCAAGTCGATCGTCGGAGTCAACATCCTGAGAATCCCGGAGATGTACTACATCCTCGCCGAGTACTATCTTGAATCCAACCCTACGATGGCCGCAAAGTTCTTCAACGAGGTGACCGAGACACGCGGCCTTGAGCCGGTTGTCGCCGGTAAACTGACCTACGACCGGATCTTCACCGAGCGCCGCAAGGAATTCTACGGCGAGGGTTTCACCTGGTACGAGATGAAGAGGGAAGGCAAGGACATCAAGACGGCCGCGGGAACGGTTCTGGACGGTTCAGTGCCCGGCAACTACACCCTACCTGTGCCGGACAGCGAGGACGAGGCAAGAAACAACATAGAGATTTAGAGATGAAAACAATTTATAGACTTATAGCCGCTGTGTCGCTGGCTTCCGCGGTCTCGACGGCGGTTGGCTGCAGCGACAACTGGCAGATGTACGACACGGACCAGACTCCTGTCATCTATTTCGAAGAGAATCTCCTGACCCATTCGGCTTCGTTCGCGATGATTCCGGAAGATGACATCTCCGTCCAGACCACCGTCTACGTGATGGGAATGCCGTCCGACCGCGACCGTCAGTACAGTGTCTCCTACATCGAGGCTGAACCTGACCAGGTCTTCGCCGCCGGAGGAGTCTCCTATCCGGTCAAGACCGCCAGGCCTGGCACGGACTTCACCCTCGGCGACCTTGTGGTGCCGGCCGGTGAGGTCAGCGGAACTCTGGACATAACGATCCACCGCCAGCCTGAGATGTCCGAAGGCTGCTACCTGATGATCGGCCTGAAACTCTCTGAAAACGAGGAGTTCACCCCTTGCGCGGCTGACAGCTCCTCGAGCAGGATCCTCACCCCGGAGTACCGCTACTATGTCACCGACGGCGAGCCATCCTGCCCTATATGGTGGAGGGCGAACGCCACCTCGGCTCTCGGCTGGCACTTCAACTGGGGACGCTTCTACCCGCAGAAGTATCGCAAACTGCTTGAATATTACCATGCGACCGAGGAGACCTGCCCTGCGTTCTTCAACTACTGCGTGGAGCATTACGGCTACTACCTCGACGCCGACCCTGACAAGGAACTCAACAACAACATGAACACTTTCTGGAGGCAGGCGTACATGGCGGCGTGGGCGAAATATGTCGCGATGCCGCTCTACGACTACTACAAGGAGTGGTACGCCGCCCATCCTGACGACCCCAACTACGAGAACATGGGCGACGGCTACGTCAACATCACCCGTCAGGAAGGATGGGGCGACCCTCTCAGCGGCACCTACGGCTTTTTGAACTAAAAATGGAGTAATTGAATATGAAAGCATCACTCAAATTCACGGTTATCGCTCTCGGTGTCGTCCTCGCGGCCGGCTGCTTCGGCGTTGAACCCCACTCCTACAAGGAACTCTCTCCGATCACCATAAACACAACTTCGGACACGATCAACGTCAACCTCGGCGCCGAACTGGTCTACAACGGACTGGACATCGTCAGCGCCAGCGACCCGACCTACGAGTGGGCCTACGGCGAACCTGCCTCCGGCTCGAAGATCAGCGACCACAAATTCGCTTCGATGACGGTCATCTCCGAGTCCCGGACCATCGACTATACCTTCCCGAAAGTCGGCTCGTTCATCCTTCGCCTTAAGGTGGACAACGGCGAGAGCATAGCCTTCAAGTACTTCACTCTCAACGTCAATTCCGGCTACGACGAGGGCGTGGCGATCCTCAGCAACAACGAAGCCGGAGAAGCTTCCCTGACCTTCGTCAAGACCCTCACGGCAGATGAACGTGCCAAGGGCGCCCAGCAGATTTTCACCAACATATTCAGTGTGGCAGGGAGGACCTTGAAGAACGGCACCTCCCTCTTCATGGCGGACAACACCTACAAGAAGGTGACATATTCAGGCTTCCTGATCGCGACGGACGATGAGGACGGCACCATCTACCACATGGACTGCAAGACCTTTGAATATTATATGTCAGCCAAAGTCTCCGATTTCGGCACGAGCTGCGCCGAGTTCGGAGGTGAATATGCCGAAGACAAGTCTTCGTTCGGCTGCTTCTTCCGCTCGAAGGACAACAGGGTCTTCAGGTATGACATGGACGGAGGTTTCATCAACGAGATGACGGATGTCAGCATCAATCCAAAGAGGATTTTTTCGGCTGTGAACCGTTCGCTCGCCACCTCCAAGACCTACCGCACGCCGTTCTTCTTCGACGACAACACTGTCGGCACCAGAAAGACCTCGTCGTCCGGCCCGCGTTACTGCTCGGAAGATGGCTGGAAGGTCATCAACGTGGGCGTGGACAGAACCAACAACACCTACTCGGTCAGGGCTCTGCTCCGCAGCGAGGTCTATCCTGATTCCTGCAAGATAATGTCCGGATCCACAAGCTGGTACAGCTGGAAAAAGGTCTCCGCCTTCACCGTTTCGTCCTTGAATATGGACCAGAACTCAAAGTTCGTCAACACCAAGGAGGCGTCGGACGTGTACTACACCTACAACAACGCCATCTACAGATGGAATCTGACTTCGGCTCCGGGCAGCCGCCCGGCCATCACGGTCCCGGCCGGCGAGCAGATCAGGGACATCGCCACCAACTTCAAGGGCCGTCCGGCCTCTTCCGGAGGCGAGGACCTGCTTTATGTCGTGACCTGGAATCCGTCCAGAAGCGGGGAGCATAAGGGCAGCCTCTATGTCTACCGTTTCTCCGACGACACTCTGACAGCCTCCTACGAAGGCATCTGCGACGACCCCGTCAGCGTGATTTATAAGTATAGAGTAAATTAAATGTATATTAAAATGGAACTTACAAGATTCTTTTCGGCTATGGTCTGCGTGACTGCGGTTGCGGTTTCGATGGCCGGATGCGGCGGAGACAAGACCGTCTCCGTAGAGGGCGTGACCCTCTCACAAAGCAAGTTGAGCCTCAAGGTAGGCTCTGAGTCAAAATTGACGGCCACTGTGACCCCTGCGGAAGCCACCGACCCGACCGTCGCCTGGAAATCCGGCAACGAGGCCGTGGCCACAGTCACCGACGGCGTGGTGAAAGGCCTTTCCGAAGGCACCGCCACGATCACGGTCGTCACCACGGACGGACTCAAGACCGCTTCCTGTCTTGTGGATGTCACCGACTATCATGCTGAAAGCGTGGCTCTTTCACAGACTTCGGACATAACCCTGACCAAAGGCGGAAGCGTAACCCTCACGGCGACAGTCTCTCCGGACAACGCCGTCAACAAGAACTTGACCTGGTCTTCTTCCGATCCGGCCGTCGCCACCGTTTCGCAAAACGGTGAGGTGACAGCCGTTGGCGGAGGCGAGGCCACCATCACCGTGACCACCGTGGACGGTCAGAAGACCGCTTCCGTCAAGGTCATCGTCAACGTCCCTGTGCAGGGAGTCGCCTTGTCCGAAAGCAGCCTTTCGATCTACGAGGGAGTGCCTTACACGGCCCTCAAGTTGACCTTGACTCCGGAGGATTGCTCCAACAAGGAGGTCGAGTGGACCTACGATGAGAAAGTGCTGACTGTCAGCGTGGCAGAGGACGGCACAATCACGGTCCTCGGCAACATTGAAGGCACTGCAACCCTCGTCGTCAAGACGAAGGACGGCGGATTCGAGGCGAAGTGCGAGGTGAAGGTCCTGCCTACAGGCACCTCGGTGGATGAACACAATTATGGAGAGTACAAGTAAAGGAGGAATGACGATGAAATCTTTGAATATATTCACTAGTCTCGCCGCCGTGGCTCTGGTGGCCGCCTGCGCGAGGGAAAATGTGCTTGTTCCGGAGAACGCCGGAACGGATGATGGCGCCGCGGTCTACAGTTTCACGGCCACGGCCGAGGATCCGATGACCAGGGCCTTCTTCAAGGAGGAAGAGGCCCCGTCCCGTTTCATCTACTGGGATGATGATGACGAGTTCGATTTCCACGACATCCAGATTGTCGATGGAAGCGAGAAGGTCACCGTGACATCCTCCAAGCCTTCTTCCATGGGTGTGTCGAAGAAATCGGTACTCTTCGAGAAATCCGCCCACGACTATATGATGATCACCTACCCGAAGGGGGCCGTCAGCTTTGTCGACACGGTTTCCCTGACATATGTAAGTTCCAAGCAGACTGACACCGCCAGGTTCGCCAAGAACACCCTTGTGAGGGTCAACGTGCCTAAGGTGCAGGAACTCTCATCCGTCCTCACACCTGACAATCTGCCTATGGCTTCGTTCAGGATGGCGCTTTCCGACAAGGCCAAGGCCGCTGTCGCCGCAGGCACGGACTCCGTTTCAGTGGATTTTGTCAATCCTGTCAAGATGTATCCTCTGGCCGGACTGGTGAAGATCACGATGAAAGGCCTTCCGGGAGTCGAATCAGCTACCGTCACAAAGGTCAACCTGATGTCAGAGTTCGACGGTAAAACCTCCACGGGCTCCCCTCAGAGGGGAATGCGCGGTGACAACATCGTCTGCCTCAAGGACACTATGGCCGTGGTAGGCAACTGGACATCTGGCGACAACCGTTTCGACGTGTCGCTCTGCGGAAAGAACACCATCTCCTACACCAAGGACAAGGGCGTGGATGTCTGCTTCACCGCCACCCACAGCGTGGCTATGATGAAGACCCTGAAGGTCGTCGTCTACACTTCCGACGGCGCTGTCTACAGCAAGAAATTCGACATGAGCAAGAAGATGGTCGGTTTCAGCAAGTCCTGCATCACATCGTTCACCCTTGATTTCACCGATGGAGCCGTCACCAAAGAGGCCTCTGCCAAGTTCAGCGTGGAGTGGTCTAAAGGCTATCTGGTCTATGACGCTGACAACAAGGCTTACAAGATAGGCGACAAGGAGGACATCGGTCTCTACTTCAAGTTCGGCAGCCCTGACGCCATCGCTTTCTACGAGTCCAACAAGGACTGGAGCTACAGGATCAAGCCTTCCGACCTTGTCAAGCAGGAGATCTCCGGAACTACCGGCTCGCAGGAAGTCACGGCTGACGGCCAGACCCTCAAGAACGGCACCTGCTTTTTCTACAGCGGAAGTCCGTACACTCCTGCCAAGTGGAGAGACCGTACGGCCTACAAGGTGTCGGGCGGTGTGGTGACTCCCGTGACGATGACCTCGGAGAACGAATATCTGGACTGGAATGGAAGCACATCGTTCACCGGTTCCAACGACCCTTGCTCGCTTGTCAAGGTAGGGTCGGGCGAGAAGGCCTGGAGACTTCCGACCTTCAAGGAGCTTGAAGATCTCGTGAATGTCGGAGCGGCCGGTGTGGAATGCGGCAACTTCGACGGCTCTGACATCAAGGGCTCCGACGGCAAGACCCGCTATGTGAAATATACCGACGGAGAGCAGGAATTCTACTTAATGGCCAACGGCAAGGCGCAGACGGGCTTTTCCAAGAATTACAGCGAAATCAAGATGATGTTCAGCGGCAAGTATGCCGTCAACTTCTTCTGCTCCGACTATGTCGGGTCAGAGACCCCTGCCACAAGTGCCAAGAACTACTCCTACATCTACACGTTCAACCTTTCTTCGGCTCCGGGCATCACCACCGCGGCTTCGCTCAAGACCAAGGCCAGCGTCAACCAGAAGAACAATTATTCAGGGACCCGCACCATCTGGGATGCCTACAATGTTCGCTGCGTGAGGGAGAAATAGAACCGTAGATGAAAGAAAACCGATAAAAACCGATAATTTATGACAGCAAGGAGTTTTATCCTTACTCTTGCGGCTGCCCTGATGCTGGTGCCTTGCACCGGCCAGGCGGCTTTCGCAGGACCCAAGAAGAAAAAGAAGGCCAAGACCGAGGCCGTGAGCGAAACGGCCAAGCCTGCACCAAAGAAGAAGCAGTCACCTTACGCCAAACTGATGAAGGAGGTGGTCGATTCTTCCTGCAGCGAGACCTTCAGAATGTACCGCACGACAAAGGACAAGGTCTATATGGGCTTCCCGAAAAGCCTTATGGGCCGCAGGATGCTTGTCGGCGGCACGGTGACCGAAAGCAGCAATCCGACATTCGTCAATGTCGGAAGCAAGTATGCCAAACCGGCATATTTCCAGATCGACCTCCGCGACAGCCTTGTGGTGCTCAGCGTGCCGGGAACCAACGCCACGGCATCTGACCCTGAAATGCAGACCGCGTTGGAGCGCAGCTATATTCCTAAAATTCTGAAAAGGATTCCGGTGCAGGCGATGAGCAAGGACAGCTCCGAGGTGATTTTCGAAGTGACGTCGCTTCTGAACGAGGCCGCTCCCAAGGGGAGTTCCTTTTCCCAGATCAAGGAGGCGATCTGGTTTGATGATGTCAAGACCTTCAAGGACAACGCTTCCGTCAAGGTGCACACCAATGTGGAGTTCACTCAGAACCTGCTTCTGACGAAAAGAAAACTTGGTACCGGGTCGATTGCCTACACTGTCTCCTTCCTCCTGCTTCCCGAGAAGCCGATGCCTGCCCGCGTGCAGGATTCGAGGGTGGGAATATTCCCTGTCGGTCCCGGAGAGGGGAGTGTCAAGTACGATCTGTCTTCCGCTCAAGATGGCTTCAAGGGCTATGTACTCGCTTCCCGCTGGAGACTTGAACTCACCGACACGACTGCTTGGAAGAACGGACAGGGGACGACGGTCCGCAATCCTATCGTCTGGTACATCGACAATTCCTTCCCTGAAAAATGGAAAGCCCCTATCAAGGAGGGCGTGCTGGCCTGGAACGCCGCTTTCGAGGCCATCGGCCTGAAAGGCGTGATGCAGGCTAAGGAGTTCCCGACTGCGGAGGAGGACCCGGAGTTCGATCCGGACAATCTTAAATATTCCTGCATCAGGTACATTCCCAACGCCACGATGAACGCCAGCGGACCTTCCTGGGTTGACCCTGTCACCGGTGAGATCCTGAACGCTTCCGTGCTGGTGTACAACGATGTCATCAAGCTCATCAACAACTGGCGCTTCGTGCAGACCTCGCAGGTGGACGAAAAGGTACGCACCGTGAAGATGCCGGACGACATCATCCACGAGTCGCTCGTCTATGTGATTTCCCACGAAATCGGCCACACCCTCGGACTGATGCACAATATGGGCGCTTCGTCCGCCTATCCTACAGATTCCCTGCGCAATGCGGCGTTCACGGCAAAGTGCGGCACCACTCCTTCCATTATGGACTACGCCCGCTTCAACTATGTGGCGCAGCCTCAGGACAAGGGAGTGAAGCTCGTGCCGCCGTCGCTCGGAGTGTATGATGAATATGCCATCAAATGGCTCTACACCCCTGTCATCGGTGCTAAGGACATGTGGGATGAGTACCGTATCGCAGGAAAGATCGTGGACGAGAAGGACGGAGACCCGCTGTACCGCTACGGCGCCCAGCAGATCTCCAACATCGGTTTCGGCAACTACGATCCGAGCGCGAGGACCGAAGACCTGGGTGACGATCCCGTCAAGTCCAGCGACTACGGCATCAGGAACCTCAAGTACATCCTTTCTCACATGAACGAGTGGGTGGGTGCGGAAGATGAGGACTTCACCCACAGGAACGACCTCTACAACCAGATCGTCAACCAGTACAACCGCTAC
Source organism: bacterium (assembly GCA_963640265.1). Classification (GTDB taxonomy): domain Bacteria; phylum Bacteroidota; class Bacteroidia; order Bacteroidales; family UBA932; genus Cryptobacteroides. Next base: position 31,476 of record CAVHYF010000019.1, read on the forward strand.
ATCGGCAATGTGCTGGCCCAGGTCGGAGGAATATACCTCAACCGTGTCAGGGAAGGCTCCTCCGTCAAGCCTTCGACTCCTGTGGACCGCAGGACCCAGAAAGCTTCGCTCAAATGGGTCCTTGACCAGCTCAAGTCTTCGTCCTGGCTTGACGAACCGTCAGTCACTTCTAACTTCCCTTTGGGAACATCAAAGTCCTGCACCGTCTGCGCGTCACAGGCCAAGGCTCTTGTCACCGTTGTGGCTAACAATGTGATGCTTGCTTCATCAGTGCCCGGGATAGAAGATCCTTACACCATAGGGAACTTCTTCGATGACCTTTACTCCGGACTTTTCGCGTCATCGATTGCCGGCCGCAGGCTCAGCATCGAGGAAAAGACTCTGCAGCGCGACGCTCTTGCCGCCTGCGCTTCTTCCACCAAATCGTTGCTCGGCAAGTCTTTGACAGATGACTCTTTGAATGATGAGACTGAGTCTTCGGGGGAGAACATTTTCGAAGAGACTATGTGGTGCGGCTTCGATGACACGGCTCTCGGCCAGGGCAGCAGCCCTTACCAGCGTGCCGTCAGCATCACGGATGTCAGCGAGGTCGATGGCTACAGAATTGCATTCCTGAAAAAAGTCAAGACTCTCGCCGCTTCTCTCAAGTCTTCAGCTCCGGCCGAAGACAGGGCACATTATGAGTACCTCTACGCCCGTGTCTCTACCGCACTGCAGACAGTAAAGTAAAGATGCTTTTTAGCTACATGGGAAAGTCAAGTGAATGAAAATCAATAAACTTATGTTAATGGCCGCCGCAATGGCGGCCGTTTGCGCCTGTTCCTCCCTCAAGGACGGCGAGTACAATCTGACGGTGGTCTCCACCGGAGACGGCCACGGCAGCTGGTTCGCCGCTCCGCTTGAGGACGGCGGCAAGGTACGGGGCACACTGATGTCCCAGAGCCGGCTTGTGAACGGTCTCAGGGAGGAGAAAGGAGAGGACAATGTCATCCTCGTCGATGCCGGAGACAACTTCTGGGGAAACGGAGCGCCGTTCTATTACAATTTCATAGATACGGTTTCCAGCCATCTCTATCCTCGGCTGGCGGCCTACATGAAGTACGATGCCGTCGTCGCCGGCCACTCTGATTTCGAGTCCGGCCACAGGGTTTACGACAGGGTCGCCTACGGGATGGAACAGGCAGGAGTGCCGTTTCTTGCCGGCAACGCCGTCTCCGACAGGACGGGCAAGCCTTATTTTCCTGCCTGCAGGATCGTGAAGAAGGGCGGAGTCAAGGTCGCCATTCTCGGCTACACCAACGCCGCCACCGCCTCGCTGGTCGATGCGGGTTGCGTTTCGGGGATCACCTTCAAGTCACTTCTTCCTCTTGTTCAGGAGGACGTGGACAAGGTGCGCTCGAAAGAAAAGCCGCAGGTAGTCATCGTGGTGGCGCACACGGCGATGGGTAAAGGCGATGGTGCCAACGAGGAAAAACAAGGCCGGGACCTTTTCGAAAGCCTGCGCGGAGTTGACCTGCTCGTCGCCGGCCACGACCATATCTTCAAATCGATGGCGGCCGACAGCATCGTGTTCATCGACAGCGGCAAAGGCGGACAGAACGCCGGAGTGGCTGACATAAAGATCGCCGTCAAAGGCGGCAAGGTCGTGGGAAAGACCCTTTCCGGCAAAGTGGTCTCCCTCAAGGCCGATGAATATGACAGTTCGATGGCGGAGGCCTTCTCGCAGGACTACGAGGCTGTCAGAGGCTTTGTCAACTCTCCTGTCGGAGAGGTCGCCAAGACTATGGTTTCCAGAGAGTTCTACTGGGGACAGTGCGACTACCTGAACTTCCTTCACGCTCTTTCTCTGAGCTGCCCGCAGGTTGAGGTCTCCCTTACTGCGACCCTGCTGCTCGACGGCGAGATTCCTGCCGGCGAGGTCCTCTACAGAGATGTCCGCAAGCTCTACCCCTATGAGAACAAACTTGTGGTTATGAGGCTGACTGGCAAGGAGATAAAGGATTATCTTGAAGCAAGTTACGATGCGTGGGTCAACACGGTGGAGACTCCGTCGGAGGACTCCCACGTGCTTAAGGTCAAGCAGACCAAGGACTACGCCAACGGAGGTCTCTGCTGGAAGATCGCCAAGAGTCCGGCGAATTTCGACTCCGCCGCCGGCATCAACTACACTGTCGATGTCACGAAGCCTTGCGGCTCGCGCGTCAGCATCTCCTCGATGGCCGACGGAAGCGCTTTCGACCTTGCCAGCGAGTATAGGGTGGCGGTGACCTCCTACCGCGCGACCGGCTCCGGAGGCCTTCTGCAGGCCGCCGGCCTGGACACCGCCGAGGCGATGGAGTCCAGGGTCATATTCAAAGGCCCCGACTTCCGCACCATCCTTTATGAATATCTCAAATCACACCGCAGCCTTGATCCCGATGTCTTCGGCGACCCGAAGACCATTGGAGTCTGGAAATTTATTCCGAACTTTGCCCCCGGATCGATCCGCAAGGATGTGGAACTTGTCTATGGCCCTCACTCTGAGTAGCGAGAGGCCGTGGACGGCGGTTCAAGGTTTCTTGCAGGAGATTTGAATTTACATATTCACATATATAACATCACCGATGATGACCCACAGGCACATTCTCATCGCGGCGGTCCTTCTTGCGGCCGTGCAGGCATATTCATTCGCCCAGACTCCCGCGACGCCGGAGCGAAGGCAGGCCGTTGAGGCTGAGTACGGCGTGAAGAACGCCGTGGTGAAGTACGATACCAGGGCCGAGATGCTCTCCGACATCAACCTGACAGGTGGAGAGTATTCGATGCTTCCATTCGACGAAGTAAAGCTGACTCCCGCACCGAAAGGGTACAAGCCGGTGTACATCAGCCATATAGGCCGTCACGGGGCGAGGTATGCGATCTCGGATGACATCTACGAGAATGTAAGGTCCGTGCTTTCCAAGGCCCACAAGGCCGGCAAACTGACCGAGGCGGGGGAGAATCTGTATTCCCGCTACGAGAAGTTCTATCCTTCTGTGGCGCACCGTGGCGGCGAATTGACGCAGGTGGGTCAGGAACAGCTCCGTGAGATAGCCCGTAGGATGTACAGGAATTTTCCTGAGGTCTTCAAGGGCAGGACAGAGGCCGTGGCCATCTCAACCATCGTCCCGAGGGTGATGATGAGCATGTTCTCGCTGGTCGATGAACTCCAGGTACTGGACAAGGATTTCTCCTGCACTATGGATGCCGGCCGTTGTTTCTATCCGGTCATCCACCCGAACGCCAAGATCAATCCTTTCTGGACAAAGTCCGTCCTGCCGGCTCCGGCCGAGGCTTCTGTCAAGGCTATGCGGGATTCCCTCGTCCATCCTGAAGCGTTCTGTTCCAGGTACTTTTCTGACCTGGATTTCGTCGAGTCGTCTTACGGGACAGAGAAGTTCGAGTCTTCGATGAGAACCATAATAGTGGACATCCAGTGCCTTGACGGGACACAGTCCGACACCTTCTCCGACATATTCACTTCTGAGGAGCTCCTTGGCATCTGGGAGGTCTGGAACTACAACGGCTACCTCTCGCTGGGGATGTCGTCTCTTGGCGGCGGCGAGGTGGCGAGAAAATATTCCGCCACTTTGTTTGATATGATCGAGGACGCCAGCCGTGACCTTGAGGCAGGGGATGTGAAACTCAGTATGCGCTTTTCTCACGACACGGCCATAATGCCGCTTCTTTCCTTTATGGGACTGGACAATTTCGGGGCCGATGTGGCCGATCCTTATGACGTGAAGAACTGGTGGCGCTGCGACAAGATTCCGATGGCGACCAACCTCCAGCTGGTCTTCTACCGCAGCCGCCGGAATCCGGAGATCCTCGTCAAGGTGCTCTTCAACGGCCGTGAGGCCTCCCTGCCGATTCCTCAGGCCGCCCCATCATTCTATTCCTGGACTGCATTCCGGGAGTATTACGGGAACCGTTAGGTTTTCGTATATTTGCAGATGATGAGTACCAAAGAGGGAATATTGAACAGCCTCAAGTGGTTGTGGGGCATCTCACGGGGCTGGCGCGGACCGATTGCGCTGACAGGAATTGTCAGCTGCCTGCACATCGGCGCGTCGTTGTCCTTTGTCTGGGTCAGCAAGCGGCTCATAGACATAGCCACCGGCAATTCCGCAAGCAGTCTCGGCCTGTTCATAGCCTTGCTCATTCTTGCGATGCTCCTGCGGGTCGTGCTGTCGGTCGTCACGGTCAGACTTGAGGCCCGTACCGAGATCCGGTTGCGCAGCGCACTTCGTTACAAAATGTTCACCCATCTGATGGAAAGCCGATGGACAGGCAAAGAATCCTTCCATTCGGGAGATGTGCTCAACAGGCTCGAGAGCGACATCTCCGAGATCAGCAACACGCTGTGCGTGTCCGTTCCGACCGTCATCTCCACCCTGGTGCAGATCGTCGGAGCGACGGCCTTCCTTTCCGTAATGGACTGCAGGCTTGCCCTTGTCGTCATCTGCATAATGCCTGTGGCCCTTGTTGTCAGCAAGAGCTATCTGCGCAGAATGCGCAGGCTTACGGCCGAGATAAGAAGCACCGACAGCCGTGTCCAGAGCCATCTGCAGGAGAACCTCCAGCACAGGACTCTGCTATCCGCCCTTGAATATACCTCCAAGGCGGCCGATGAACTTGACAGCCTGCAGACCGGGCTGCAGGAGAAGATTATGGAGAGGACCGACTATTCTCTGTTCGCCCGCGCTATGGTCCAGATCGGCTTCGCCGCCGGTTATGCGACGGTCTTCATCTGGGGTGTGGTGGGAATCGGACGCGGCACTCTCTCTTTCGGTGTGATGGCCGCTTTCCTTCAGCTTGTGTCCCAGATCCAGAGACCTTTCGTGGAACTCAGCCGACAGATTCCGGCATTTGTCCGCAGCACCACTTCGGCTGAGAGACTTTCGGAACTGGAATCCCTGCCGCTTGAGAATTCCGGCGAGACGGTCAAGATGTCAGGCAGAACAGGAGTCCGCTTCGAAAACGTATCCTTTGCCTATCCTGACGGAGACAAGAACATATTCAATGATTTTTCCTATGACTTCCGTCCCGGCAGCATAACCGCCGTGGTGGGGGAGACCGGCGCCGGCAAGAGCACCCTTATCAGGCTGATGCTTGCGTTGCTGGTTCCTGACCGAGGACGCATCGCCCTTTACGATGAGAATGCTCCAGAAGGCGGTGTCGAGGTCACGCCCGCCGCGCGCTGCAATTTCGTCTATATTCCTCAAGGCAACACCCTTGTGAGCGGTACCGTGCGCGAGAACCTGCTTCTTGGCAAACCGGGGGCCGGCGACGAGGAACTTGCCCGGGTGCTGCACACTGCAGTCGCCGATTTCGTCTTCGACCTTCCGAAAGGATTGGACACCGTCTGCGGTGAGTTCGGTGCCGGTCTGAGCGAAGGACAGGCACAGCGCATAGCCATAGCCCGCGGACTTCTCCGTCCGGGCGGCGTGCTGCTCCTTGACGAGGCCACCTCCGCACTCGATCCCGAGACCGAACATATTCTGATGCAGCGCCTCTCCGCCGAGATTCAGGGCCGTACCGTTATCCTAATCACCCATCGCGAAGCCATCACCTCCATCTGCACCGGAATCGTCCGCATCGACCGGATGCAGTAGCGCAGGCTCGCGGAGACGGCCAGAGGTCCGCTGATCGATGTGGTGACCACTCTTATCGGCCTGACGGTCGGATTTTCGATACAGGCCGACAAGTTCCTCAGCGGAAGTTCGGTAAAGATTTTCATCCTTGGTTTGCTGTCATTCGTGATCGCTACCGCCTGCGGTGTACTGTTCATCAAGATCTAAAATCTTAGTCCAGATATTTTAAAAACAGATTCGGATGACAAGCAAGCCGATTTTACTTCCTTTTGGAAAATATTCATTATCTTTGACTCCGGGCATCAAAGGACACGGCTATGGAG
>CAVHYF010000020.1:0-36517 GCA_963640265.1 bacterium
AATATGATGACGAAAGAAGACATCAAGCAGTTTCTGCCTCACAGGGAGCCTATGCTTCTGATCGATGAAGCCGAGACGGACGAGAACGGTTACGCCCACACCAAATACCGCATCAAAGAAGATGAATTCTTCACAAGAGGTCATTTCCCCGGCAACCCTATCGTGCCGGGAGTGATTCTTTGCGAGATCATGGCGCAAAGCTGCGCCGTCCTCGTCAAGGAAGACATCCCCGGACACATCACCCTCTACGCCGGGCTGGACAAGGTCCGCTTCAAGAATCCCGTGAAGCCGGGAGATGTCTGTGAAGTGACCTCGCACGTGGACGAGAAGAGGGGGCAGCTGTACTTCTGCTCAGCCAAACTGGAAGTGAACGGCAAACTCTGCTGCAAGGGAGAACTCACCTTCGCCCTTGTCCCGAAGGAATAGGCAATGATGTACAGAACACTGGCGGAAGACGAATTCCGGGACATCGCTTCGAGAATCCTGCACGAAGACAACCACATCATAATCTTCAACAAGAGACCTGGAGAAATTGTCCAGGCCGACAAGACGGGAGACGAATGTCTCGCCGAAACCTTGAGGGCGTTCATAGCTCAGAGGGACGGCAAGCCGGGCGGAGTCTTCATCGGCATCCCACACCGCCTTGACCGGCCCGTCAGCGGGATAACCGTCTTTACCAAAACGTCCAAGGCACTGTCCAGAATGTCGGAACTGTTCCGTTCCGGGCAGGTCCACAAGACATACTGGGCTTTATGCTGCGCAGCCCCGCAGGCGGAGTCCGCCGAACTGGACAGCTGGCTTGTGCGCAACGAGAAACTCAACAAGAGCTTCATAGCGAAGGAGAACGCTCCGGGGGCCAAACTGGCGAAGCTCATCTACACCCACATCGGTGACACGGAAAGATATTCGCTCGTAGAAGTCAAACTCCTGACCGGCAGGCACCACCAGATCCGGTGCCAGCTCGCTTCCATCGGATGCGTCATCAAAGGAGATCTCAAGTACGGGGCGCCGAGGTCCAATCCTGACGGAGGAATATGCCTGCACTCACACGAAATCAATTTCATCCATCCGGTAAGGAAGGATGAAATCGACATAATCGCTCCGCCGCCAGCCTCCTGGAAAGTCTGAGGCTGCTACTGCTGTTTCCTGCCGCCCGATGATTCTGTGCCGATGTCCGAAACGTGTTCCTGAAGCCATTCCGTAGGCGTCATCCCCGTGTTGACCTTGAACGCCATATTGAACGAGACCGGAGTGTGGAATCCCGACATCTCGGACACTTCGTTGACCTTCAGATGCCTGTCCTGCCTGAAGAGCGACAGGGCGTACTGGATTCTGTGGTAATTGACGAACTGGCGGAAATTGCGCCCTGAAAGTATGTTGATGGTCTTGGACAGATACAGCTTGTTTGTGAACATCTTGTCCGACAGTTCAGTCATGTCGAACGACGGATCCAGGTAAGGCTTCTTCTCCTCCATGAACATCACGATTCTTCTGTAGAGGTTGTTCATCTTCTTGTCATCCTCGGCCTTGTCCACGTATGATGTTCTCAGGTCACCTTTTATTATGTCCTTTATCTTCTTTTCAATCTGGCCGTTAATTATGTATGTCCTGCCGGTCATGGCGCGCAGGTAGAGCAGCGCGTACAGTGCGAGGAACAGCAGCAGCGAGGCCGAAGACAGGAATTCGCCGAAATTGCACGGTATCGAGACGGCGCAAAGCGACAGTGCGCCGATGACCAGGAAAGCCATAAGATAGATGAAACGGGAATAATCTTCGACATTCTGCCAGATGGCGGAGCTTCTGAACATCGCCCGTATTCCCGAGAACTTTTTCATCGCCACATTGATGAAGTACCAGAAGCACAAAACGATGATTACGGCGGAAGTCAGCACGAAACGCTGGGACCTGAATGCCAGCGACCCCACCGGTCTGGTGTCGAACAGCAGCATCGAGGCAAGTCCCGTGACCGCAAGGCCGGAGGACATCTCCATCGACAATGCCGTGCTCTCGGAAGAGCAGGGGAACACCACCAGCATCGCTGCGGAGACTGCGATGTCAAGCGACAGTTCCTGCCTGTCCAGAGGCCTGAACACCAGCATTTCACTAAGAATCATAACGGCTCCGCAAATTATCGACAGCATACGGAGCGCAAACCTTGCGGACCTGTTCCCCTTGCTTGACTTGATGTCCCGCAACAGAAAGAAAATGTATTCCGCTATGGCCACAATGGAAAAGAATGTTGTCATATGGCAGTTCGATTGTCTTTCAAGTTTGTTGGGCTTAATTTACCAAAAAACAGCCCCCGGACAGTGGTTTGCCCGGGGGTATCTGGAAAAAGATTGTTTTTCTTTTGTGTTCTAACTTTTCTTTGTGCCTTTTATCGAATCGAAGCCTTGTCCGTAAACTCCTGTCACTGAAGATATTGAAAGAAAGGCATCCGGATCTATACGTTTTATGGAACGGAGCATCAGATTCAGGTCGGTTTTCCGGGTGATGACCATCACGACAGAAGATTTCTGCTTGGTGTACCAGCCTTCTCCGTCAAGAACTGTCACTCCCCTGTGAAGGTCCTTGACCACCATGTCCGCAATCTCCTCATACTTGCGGGACAGGATGAAAAGCTGTACGCTCTGCTTGGAACCTGCAAGGTAAAGGTCAACCACATAGCCGCAGACGGTCACTATGATCATACCATAGACGGCCGTCACGAACTTGCCGTCAAAAGAAATAGCCTGTCCGTCCGGAGTGAAGGATGGGAACAGAATGGAAGAGGCGATGATGAACACATCGAGCGTCAGAATGATCCTTCCCGGGGACACGTTTCTGAACTTTGTGATTATCAGCGCTATTATGTCAGTTCCTCCAGTACTTCCTCCCTGTGAGATTGACAGGCCGATGCCAAGACCGGCCATTGAGCCTCCGATGATGGAGCACATCAGTTTGCCGTTGGTGAAGGCGAAGTCCTGAATGATCGATGACGGAATCACCGTCTGCAGCACATTAAGGCAGGTGGAAGCGAGAATGATAGCATAGACAGTCTTGACACCGAACGATGGCCCGATGATGAAAAGAGACGCTATCAGCAGTACGGCGTTGATGAAAAAATAGGAATATCCCATCTTGAGGCCCGTAGCATACTGGATGATTGCGCTTATGCCCGACACACCGCCTCCGATAAGGTTGTTCGGAGTCAGGAACACTGTCCATCCCACCGTGTAAACAAGGATTCCGATGGTGATGATGACATATTCCTTGATCCCTCTCAGAATACTTGATGATCTTCCAGACATATCCTGTTATTTAAGTACAAAGTTGACAATCTTGCCGGGAACGACGATCACCTTGACGATGTTCTGCCCGCCGACATATTTTCCGGTCTGTTCCATTCCGCGGATCTCAGCCTCGACCTCCTTAGGTGTCAAGGACTTAGGAAGTTCCACGGTGAAACGCATCTTGCCGTTGAAGGAGACAGGGTAGGTGACGTTGTCCTCGGCGGCGAGAGCCGGATTGAATTCAGGGAAATGAGCGTAGGTGATGCTTTCCTTGTGGCCGAGGGCCTCCCAGAGTTCCTCGGCGATGTGTGGAGCGAACGGAGAAAGCAGAATCGTCAACGGCTCGAGAATCTCCCTCTTGTGGCATTTTGCTCCGACGAGTTCATTCAGAGTGATCATAAACGCGCTGACCGTGGTGTTGAACGAGAAATGCTCGATGTCGTCCTGTTCCTTGGCGATCAGTTTGTGGAGAGCCTTGAGTTCGGCAGGAGTGGCCTTCTCGTCTGTCACGATGAAGCTGTCGCCTTCGTAGAAGAGCTTCCAGAACCTGCGCAGGAAACGGTTGACGCCGTCGATGCCCTTTGTGTCCCAAGGCTTTGACTGCTCGAGAGGCCCGAGGAACATCTCGTAGAGGCGAAGGGTGTCGGCGCCGTAGTCATCGCAGATCTTGTCCGGATTGACGACGTTGTACATCGACTTGCTCATCTTCTCGACGGCCCAGCCGCAGACATATTCACCGTTCTCGAGGATGAATTCAGCGTCGGCGAACTCAGGTCTCCAGGCCTTGAATGCCTCCAGGTCGAGCCTGTCGTTGCGGACGATGTTGATGTCCACGTGGATCTCGGTCGTCTTGTACTGATCCTTGAGTCCGCAGGAGACGAATTTGTTGGTGCCCACGATCCTGTAGACGAAGTTGGAGCGACCCTGGATCATTCCCTGGTTGACCAGCTTGCGGAAAGGCTCGTCCTCGCAGACATAGCCGAGGTCGTAGAGGAACTTGTCCCAGAAGCGGGAGTAGATCAGATGGCCGGTGGCGTGTTCGGTGCCGCCTATGTACAGGTCCACATCGCGCCAATATTCATCTGTCTTCCTGTCAACCAGCGCCTCGGAGTTGTGAGGGTCCATATACCTCAGGTAGTAGGCGCTTGAGCCGGCGAAGCCCGGCATCGTGCTGGTCTCCAGAGGCCAGCCTTCGTAGGTCCAGTCCTTCGCGCGGGCGAGAGGCGGTTCGCCGTTCTCGGTCGGCTTGAACTCGCTGATCTCAGGCAGGGTCAGAGGCAGTTTCTCGAACGGAACGGGAGTCGGAATGCCGTTCTTGTAGTAGATCGGGAAAGGTTCGCCCCAGTACCTCTGGCGGCTGAATATGGCGTCGCGCAGACGGTAGTTGACCTTTCTGTGGCCGATGCCGTGTTTTTCAACATATTCAATGGCGGCAGGAATCGCCTCCTTGACATCCATTCCGTTCAGGAAGCCGGAGTTCATCATCTTGCCTTCCTTCGCGTCGAAGCTTTCCTCGCTGACGTCACAGCCCTCGATCAGAGGAATGATCGGCAGGTTGAACTTTTTGGCGAACGCATAGTCGCGGCTGTCGTGGGCAGGGACCGCCATTATCGCGCCCGTGCCGTAGCCCGCGAGGACATATTCGGAAATCCAGATCGGGACTCTGCCGCCGGTCATCGGGTTCACGCCGTAGGAGCCGCTGAACACGCCCGTGACAGTCTTGGTCTGGGCGATCCTCTCGCGCTCCGTCTTCTTCTTCACCGCCGCAAGGTACTCATCCACGGCCGCTTTCTGTTCCGGAGCGGTCAGAACTTCAACGAGGTCGCTCTCCGGCGCAAGCACCATAAAGGTCACGCCGAACATCGTGTCCGCGCGGGTTGTGAATATGGTGACGTCGTGTTCGGTCTCGCCGTTGTAGCACTTGAAGACAGCCTCGCAGCCGTTGGACTTGCCGATCCAGTTGCGCTGCATCTCCTTAAGGGAGTCGGTCCAGTCTATTCTGTCAAGTCCTTCAAGAAGCCTTCCGGCATAGGCCGAGACGCGCAGCTGCCACTGCTTCATCTTCTTCTGCTCCACAGGGAAACCTCCGCGCACGGAAAGGCCGTCCTTGACCTCGTCGTTGGCCAGTACGGTCCCGAGTCCGGCGCACCAGTTCACCGCGGTCTCGCCCTGATAGGCGATGCGGTAGTTCATCAGAGCGTCGGATTTCTCTTTCTCTGAATATGCCTTCCACTGCTCAGCCGTGAATGGCTCGTGGTCGGTGCAGGCCGCATTGACAGCCCGGCTGCCTCCCTTCTCGAAAGCCGCCACAAGATCCTCAATCGGACGGGCCTTCTGAGCATCGTTGTCGTACCAGGATCCGAACATCTTCAGGAAAGCCCACTGGGTCCACTTGTAGAACCCGGGGTCGCAGGTGCGGAGTTCGCGGCTCCAGTCGTAGGAGAAGCCGATGCGGTCCATCTGCTGACGGTAGCGGTTGATGTTGTTGACTGTCGTGACTTCAGGATGCTGGCCTGTCTGGATCGCGTACTGCTCGGCCGGAAGACCGAAGGCGTCGTAGCCCATCGGATGGAGGACATTGAAGCCCTTCAGCCTTTTGTAGCGGGAATAGATGTCGCTGGCGATGTAGCCAAGCGGGTGTCCCACGTGCAGACCCGCCCCTGACGGGTACGGGAACATGTCCAGAACATAGTACTTAGGTTTGGAAGCATCCTCACTGGTCTTGAACGTGCCGTTCTCAGCCCAGCAGGCCTGCCACTTTTTCTCAATTTTCCTGAAATCGTAGTCCATTTTATAAATTCTTGTTTTTTAGATTCCTTACCGATGTCAGATTATCCTGAAATCATTGATAATCATTCTTCTTTATCCCGAAACTGCCCTTCCTCTCGAGACGGAACTCGATGTAAAGCGACATCCTCGACTTCACCTTCTTTCCGCGCAGCCACCCGGCCTTCCAGTCCGGTGAAGCGGACACTATCCTGACGGCCTCCGCGTCCAGAAGCGGATCTGCTCCGCGGAGCACCTTCACGTCTCCGACCTTTCCTTTCTCATCTATCACGAAATCAACGAGGACGCGGCCCTGGATGCCCTGGCTGACAGCCTCCTTCGGGTATTTCATATAAGTGTAGACCCACTTCTGAAGGAACACCTTAGGGTCCGCGCTGCCGAGGAACGTAGGCTTGTAGTCACAGTCATAGTACGGGATGACGGCACCGCCTTCCTTCGTAAGACCCGACACCTCGGACGGATTGAACAGCGGCTTAGGACCGGTGGCGAGAGCCTTGGAATAATTGTAGACATATTCAAGTTCCCTTTCCATCGTTTCGTAGTCGATGATCGACTGGGTGTCGCGCTCGCTGGCATATTCAGGATACTTGCCGGTCGTGAAGAAAACGGAAGGTATTTCCTTGTCATAGAATGCCCTGTGGTCTGACGGATAAGGTTCCCGGGCCGTCAGTTCGGGCTGGATCGGCTGAAGCTGGCCGGCAAGCGACTGTATCACGGCGTTGAGGTCAGCGTTGGACGACGTGTAGGCATAGAAGCCGTTCCCGCCCGTGCCGACCATGTCCAGATTGATCATCGCGTCTATTTCCGCGACATCAGAAAAGGCTCTGTTCAGAAAGTACCACGAACCGGCGAATGTCCGGCCTGAAGCTCCGAAAGCGATGAAGAGCACCGACCGGCCCAGCAGAGAGCGGTTCGTCTGCAGCATACGCGCCAGTTCAAGCATCATCGCGAGTCCAGAGGCGTTGCCGTTGGCTCCGTAGTAGATTCTCTCGACCTGCCGGCCATCGACCGTCATTGTGTCCGAACCCAAGTTGTCCAGCCGCGCACCTACGACTATATATTTGTTTTTCAAGGTTTTGTCCCACCCCTCAATGAATCCGCAGACATTTCTTGAAGTCAACGTGTCACCGTTCTCCTGCCGGAGGCCGAACACATCGCCGCTTTCTCCGGACAGGATGTCAACCCCATAACCCTTCAGGGCTTTGGTGACATATTCGGCGGCCATCTTTTCTCCTTCGGAACCGGCTCCGCGCCCTTCCATAACGGCTGCTGAAAGCGTGGAGACGTGCTCTTTAAGCGCCCTGACAGTCTCGCTGTCGTCAAGGTCTCCATAAGTTCCCGTCCTGAACTGGGAATACGACGGAAAAGCGCTCAGAATCAGAGCGCAAAGAAAGCAGGAAATCTGTAGTTTCAGTTTCATTGTTGTTTCCTTTCTAGAATCCAGGCGCCCTTCGGACAAAAATCCTGCCTCTGCAGATCAGCCAGAGACTTCTTTGCCTCCTCCTGACTGTCGGTGGGGCAGATCCCGACCGCCGTGCTTCCGTTGCGGAACTGTATCAGCGTTCCCGGATAACCCTTCCCGGAAATCTCGTCAAGATAGCGTTCAGCATTTTCGCGGCTGGAGAAGGAACCGAGCACTATGCAGTAACGGTAGATATGGTTTGCCCGGGCGACGGAGTCGGCCGCAGCTGTCGAATCGGCGGCGGCTTTTTCGGCGGCGGCTATCGAATCCAGCCTCGCCTGCCTGGCGGCCTCTTCTCTTCCGATGGCTTCGGCTTTTGCCTTTATCCATTCAGAATCAGGCCTTCCGGCCAGTCTGCGGAAGAAGTCGCAGCCCGTCAGGAAGAACAAGGCCATCAAGACCGTCAGCACTATCGGGAACATTTTTTTCATAACTTACAAAGTTAGTCAAAATTCCCTCTCTCTCAAAAAATTAAAAATCTGTATATTTGTAAGTTGATTGTTGATCTTTAAAAAGACAGCTTTATGGCAAGAGAAATCAAATTCTCCCTCGTTTACAGGGATATGTGGCAATCCTCCGGCAAGTACGTCCCGCGCGTGGACCAGCTTGAAGAGGTCGCCCCGGCGATAATCGATATGGGCTGCTTCGACCGCGTCGAGACCAACGGCGGAGCCTTCGAGCAGGTCAACCTCCTCTTCGGAGAGAATCCTAACGTGGCCGTGCGCCGCTGGACCGCTCCTTTCCACAAGGCCGGCATCCGGACGCACATGCTAGAAAGAGGCCTCAACGCCCTGAGAATGAACCCGGTCCCGGCCGATGTCAGGGAACTGATGTTCAAGGTCAAGAAGAAGCAGGGGACCGACATCTCCCGCTCGTTCTGCGGCCTCAACGACCACAGGAACCTGCGCCGCTCGGTCGAGTTCGCCAAGAAAGGCGGAATGATCTCGCAGGTCGCCCTCTCGATCACCAACTCCCCTGTCCACACGGTCGAGTACTATATGGGCATCGTCGACAAGGTAGTTGAATATGGGGCCGACGAGATCTGCCTCAAGGACATGGCGGGCATCGGCCGTCCTACCTTCCTCGCGCAGCTGACAAGGGACATAAAGAAGAAATACCCTCACATAATAGTCCAGTACCACGGCCACAGCGGGCCGGGCTTCTCCCCTGCCTCGATGCTTGAGGTCGCCAGGGCCGGAGCCGACTACCTTGACGTGGCGGTAGAGCCTCTGTCCTGGGGCAAGGTGCACCCGGACGTCATCACCATCAGGGAGATGATGAAGGCCGACGGCTTCCTTGTGAAGGATTTGAATATGGACGCGTACATGGAGGTGCGCCGCCTGACGCAGAAGTTCATCGACGATTTCCTCGGCTACTGGATCAATCCTGCCAACGCGAAGATGAGTTCACTGCTCGTCGGCTGCGGTCTGCCGGGCGGGATGATGGGCTCGATGATGGCCGACCTCAAGGGCTTCCAAGGGGCGATCAACGCCGCAGAAAGGGCGCACGGCCGTCCTGAAATCAGCCTTGACACCTTGATGGTCAAGCTCTTCCAGGAGGTTGAATATGTCTGGCCGCGTCTTGGCTACCCGCCTCTGGTGACCCCGTTCAGCCAGTACACGAAGAACACCGCGCTGATGAACCTGCTCAACCTGCTGAACGGCAAGCCTCGCTGGACCACCATCGACAAGGACACCTGGAACATGATCCTGGGCAAGATGGGCCGTCTTCCCGGCCAGCTCGCTCCGGAGATCGTCGCCCTCGCCAAGGAGAAAGGTCTGGAGTTCTACGACGGAGATCCTCAGGAAATGTACCCGGACGAACTGCCGAAGTTCCGCCAGATGATGAAGGACGAAGGCTGGGACGAAGGTCAGGACGAGGAGGAACTATTCGAGTTCGCGATGCACGAGCGCCAGTACAGGGACTACAGGAGCGGCGTGGCCAAGCAGCGTTTCAACGCCGAACTCGCCGACCTGAAGGCCAAGGCCAACGCCCCGATCGAAGTGGTGCGCCCGGTTGTCGAGATGCCTAAGTTCGATGCCGATGAATATGCCCGCAAGTACCCTCACGCGGTCCCTGTGCAGGCTCCGGCCAAAGGCCAGCTCCTGTGGCAGGTCGATGTGCAGGACGATTCCGCGGCTCCGACAGCGGGTACTGAGGTCAAAGCCGGCAAGGCGATCGGATTCGTGCAGACATATTACGGAATGGAGGAACTCATCCCTGCAGTCGACGGCCGCATCGTGGCCACCCTCGGCAAGCAGGGCGACAAGGTCGTCAAGGGCGAGATCGTGGCCTTTGTCGAAGGTTCCGCCGATGCCGCGACCGACGCTCCGGTCAGCCCCGAAGCCGACAGAAAGTCCGAATAATGAGTGATTCACAGCAGCCCCATCCGGGCTTTGCAATGACCGCAGGCCTGCCGGAAGCCGACGCTTCGGGCAGGCCTGTGTCCGTTTCGGAGGGTTCTTCCGCGGAATCTTGCCGATCTGTCGAGCGGCATCCTTTCGAGCCGTTTCTCCCGGAAAACGCCAAAGTGCTGATGCTCGGCAGTTTCCCGCCCCAGCCGAAACGCTGGAGCATTGAATTCTACTACCCGAATTTCATCAACGACATGTGGCGGATAATGGGTCTGGTCTTCTTCGGGGACAAGGACCGTTTCGTGGACATCGACGCCAGGAAGTTCAAGCTGGATGACATCGTGGATTTCTGCACAGAAGCCGGCATCGCGATGTACGACACCGCCACCGCGGTACGCCGCCTCAAGGACAACGCCTCCGACAAGTTCCTGGAGGTTGTCACCCCTACCGACGTTCCGGCCCTGTTAAGGAAAATCCCTCGGTGCCTGGCCATCGTGACCACCGGCGAGAAAGCCACTCTGACCCTCTGCGAGACCTTCGGTGCGACAGCTCCGGCTCTTGGAGAATATTCAGAATTCATTTTTGAAGGCCGCCGGATGCGCCTCTACCGGATGCCATCCTCATCCCGCGCCTATCCCCTCTCCCTCGACAGGAAAGCCGCCGCTTACCGCCGCCTTTTCTACGACCTCGGGACCCAGACTTTCATCTTGCCCGCTTCCCTGTTGTCCCAAGAATAATAAGGAATATATTTGAGTGTCCTGTCTCCGACTTTGGCAGCGATGGTGACAACTCCGTTGAGCAGGTCTTTCTCGAATGCTGTGGTGAACTCCGCATTCTCCGAGATGGTCAGACCGTCGAAGTCCTCACGGTTGTCAGCTTCTTCGATGCAGTAAACAAGCGGCCCTCTCTGGATGGCTCTCTTATCTTCATCCTCTTTGGTGCGCGGATCAGCGGCAACGACCTCAACAGGCATATCCATATTGAATTCGATGACATCTCCGTCCTTCCATTTGCCCGGAAGGACTGCATAGCCTGTCTCGACCCGAGGAGTGGATTCCGCCCCGTTGACCTTGATACTGTATGATTTGCACCAGCCGGGAATACGGAGTCTGATCTCTGCATTGACCGGAGACTTGGTGCCTACGGTCAACTTGACCGTCCCTTCCCAAGGATAGTCTGTTTCCTGGGCAAGGGTGAGCTCTTTCTTTCCATATTTGACGGTTGACCGGTTGCCTATGTACAGATTCACCCAGATTGCCTTGTCTGAAACCCCGTAAATGTAATTGCCTATTGACGGCAGGAAGCGGCATATCTGGCTTGGGCAGCAGGCACATCCGTACCAGGGCTGCCTATGATGGTTCCCGAGCGACTCGAGAGGATTGACATAGAAAAACGTGTCTCCCTTGAGGGAAATGCCGGCCAACGCTCCGTTGTACATTGAGCGTTCCATAACATCGGCATACTTGCCGTCCCCGGTAAACTGGTTCATCCGCCAGTTCCAGAGAACCATACCCACAGAAGCGCAAGTCTCGCAGTACGCAGTGAGGTTCGGCAAGCTGTAGTCTTCGGTAAAGCCCTCATTGTGAGCAGACTGACCTATGCCGCCCGTTATGTACATATTCCTGAGCACGACATCGTCCCAGAGACGGTTGAGAGCATCGATGTAGCCCTGGTCTCCGGTGTACGCGGCAACGTCAGCCATACCGCAATAGAGATACATCGAGCGGACGGCGTGGCCGGAGATGTCAGTCATTTCACGTACCGGTTTTTCATCCTGATAATATATCGGGTTCCACGGCTTGCCGTCCCTTATGCCCAGACCCTTGCCACGTTCATCAAGAAGCCATTCCGCGAAATCCAGATATTTCTTCTCTCCCGTGGTCCGGTAGAGCTTGACAAGCGCAAGTTCTATCTCTTCGTGCCCCGGGACCCAATCCTCTTTACCAGGACCGAACTTGGACATCATATGGTCGGCCATCTTTATGCAGACATCGAGAAGGGTGCGTTTCCCCGTGACATTGTAATATGCCACGCCGGCCTCGATCATATGACCTGCGCAATACATCTCGTGCTTGTCCATATCTGTCCAGCGATTCTCCAGACCGGTGAGGGTGTAGAACGTGTTGATGTAGCCGTCCTCCTCCTGTGCAGCGGCGAACTTTGCAATCCATTCGTCACATTTTGCCTCAAGAGCAGGATCAGGATTGTTCTGAAGCGAATAGGCCATGCCTTCAAGCGCCTTGTAAACATCGGAATCATCGAAGAATATGCCCGAATGACCGCCTTGTTTCAATGCTGCGTTTTCAAAATTCCTGATGCGTCCTGTCTGGTTCTCGATCTGATCAATGCAGACCTTCAGTGTAATCTCCTTGTGGTTTTTAAGCCTCGGAGACCAGAAGTTGTCGGCAATCTTGACTTCGGAGAAGTTCACCGGGGTTATCTTCTTCATTGTCTCAGCCTCTTTCCCGTCCGTGCAGGCTGCGACAGCCGCAACAGCGGATGCCAATGCGATTAGCCTTATTGTTTTCATATCTGAATGTTCCGAGTCCCTGCATAGACACAGGAAACTGTCTTCAACAATGGTTAGCCTATTCTATGACGGCGGTAAAGCCGCCGTTGCGGACCATTCTGATATCCAGGACAGTAGAATTGTCAACCTGCTCGGTCGTCATACGGTAGTCCATTGCCTGCTGACCGGCATTGAATCCGTCGGTAACCAAAGTCATCGTGTGCTTTCCGCCGCCAAGGAAATCAAGAGGGACCGAAAAGTCACGCACATCCTGCTTTCCGTTGCAGATGCCGGCCACGAACCACTTCGCGCCGTTTCTCTTTGCGATGATGAGATATTCCCCGATCTTTGCCTCTATTGCCTTTGTCTCGTCCCACGTTACCGGAACCTTGCTCAGGAAAGCGATGCAGTCAGGATTCTTGTAGTACTGTGTAGGCGAATCGGCCAGCATCTGAGTGGCCGTCTCCATAATTGTGAACAGAGCCATGCTGTATGCACGTGTTCCGACCGCGGAAGGGTTAGGATATGACCAATCGTCATATTCAGGCTGCGTGTTCACCATCGCACCGGGAGTGAAATCCGCAGGGCCGACGGCATTCCTCAGGAACGGGATGTAAAGAGTGTTGTCCGGCTGGCAGCCGCTCATCTGCTCGAGGCCGCGCACTCCCTCGTAGGCAAGGAGATTAGGATAGCGGTATTCAAGTCCGGCAGGCTTCATCGCTCCGTGGAAATCAACAATGATATGGTGCTTGGCCGCTTCCTTTATCGTTCGCTCGTACCAGTTGATCATCCACTGGTCCTGGCGGTCCATGAAGTCGATTTTCGTGCCTGCCACACCCCACTTCTCGTAGGTGTCGAAGATGGTGTCGATGTTTCTTTCAACGCAGGACCAGGTAAGCCAGAGAATGATGCCGACGCCCTTCTCCTTACCGTAGCGTATGCATTCCTGAAGGTCAAGGTCAGCATTAGGTGTGAAAGGAGAGAATGTGTCCTTTGCCCAGCCTTCGTCCATAATGATGTACTTGACACCGTACTTTGAAGCGAAGTCGATGTAGTACTTGTAAGTGTCGGTGTTGCAGCCCGGCTTGAAGTTCACGTCCGGTCCGTAGATGCTCTTGTGGTTCCACCAGTCCCAGGAAACCTGACCGGGAACTATCCAGTCCGTGTCCTCAAGTTCGCAAGGAGCCGCCAGCTGTGCAGTAAGAGTCTGTTCAAGAAGGCCTTTGGAATCGGTAATCACTACATATCTCCACGGGAAGGCACGCTTGCCGGAAGTACGTGCGGCCCAATCCGCAAGTTCCTTGATCTCAGTACCGCGGTCTCCATCCAGCACCCAATTCTTGTAATATGGCACAAGATTGCCGCTCAAGCAGTCCTTCTCACCGTTTCCGCGAAGGAAAAGGCCAGGATAGTCCGTAAGGTCGCTCTCCGAAATGAGCAGCTGGACATCACCGCTGACGGACGACAGTCCGACCGGCAGAACGGCCATATCCTGATCATTGCGCCATTCCTTCAGCATGCAGTTGGTGTAAAGGCTCTCAGAGCTGGTTCCCCAGCCACCTGTTCCCTGAAAATGGACGACCATCTCTTCTGTCGGCTTCAGATTGAATGTCTCGTCAACCACATAGACGGAATCCTTTTCATTAAGAATATAACGGTAAGCCACAGCGTTGTCAAACACGCGGAAAGCCATCTTGTAATTGCCCTTCATCGAGAGAGTCGCCTCGGTGTAGTCATTATGGACCGCGGACTGTTTGAAAGACACTGTCGGGGTCAGGACATTGCTGACTTTCT
Organism: bacterium; assembly: GCA_963640265.1. Lineage (GTDB taxonomy): Bacteria > Bacteroidota > Bacteroidia > Bacteroidales > UBA932 > Cryptobacteroides. The sequence goes on from CAVHYF010000020.1 coordinate 14,179, forward strand.
GTGTCTTGACACCTCTGATTTTTGTATTCTCGCCCAGAGTCCCGGCAGTCAGTTTCATCTGCAGTCCGGTCTGGTCGAAGACCGTTTTGCCGTCAAGAGCTGCGGAGTAGGAGAGTGACCCTCCCTTGTCGGTAATGGTTACGGAAATCTTTCCCGAAGGAGAGAACACTTTCACGTCTTTCGCCTGCGCAGTCATCACTGCAGAAAGGGCAATAAGAAACAATAACTTCTTCATTTTGTACAGTTATTAATTTTGTTGTTATTATTAGTCGTATCCGATTCTGCTCAAAAATCCTTTGCAAGGTACGAAAATATGCCGAAATCGGAAAACGAATTCCTTGACAGCTCTGCAATTTTCTTATCCTTGCATCGATTAAACACATAAAAACACTGTCAGACAATAACAAGACACACGATATTCAAACACCACAGCAAAATGAAAATGAAAAAGACCACCATCTTCCTGGCCGACAAAAAAATTCGAGAATCCCGAAGAGAAGTTCAATAAAGAAAGTGAACAAGCTGGCAAATGACGAGCCGGCCGGCGGCCCTGCCTTATCATTCAGGTCGGGCGAAGAGGAGGGCGGTCAGGTCATCGGGGGTGGCGCCGCGGAAGTAGCTGGAGACGGGCTGGGCGGAGAGGAAGGCGCTGACCGTGGCACGGTCGTAGCGGAGGCCGACAAGGCGGGCGGCAAGCTCGTCGGCCGGGGTGTCGAAGAGAAAGTCGCCGGTGAATTCGAGGCTGGAGATGAGGCCGCGGTCTATGCGGAGATTGGCCTCGACATTGCCGCAGGAGAGGCGTGCCTTGCAGACGAAACCGGCTTCGTGCGAGTGGCCGTAGATGAAATCCCAGGTGGCGAACTTCCCGGCCGCAAGCCTCCTGACCTCAGCGATCTGGTCCTCAGACAGAAACATCCGACCGTCACTGCCGGAGAGAATCTCCTGCAGAGCAGCCTGAAGATCATCCAGGGAACTGAACTGCGGTAGGTACTCCTTCAGGTTCGCCACACGGCTGCGCACCGAAGCGATGCCCTTGGCCTGCATCTTCGAGACGGGAGTGTCCAGAGCCTTCACAAGAGTGTCAAGGTCAACGTCATACATCAGCGTACCGTGGATGATTTCCTGATTGTGCGACACACGGCGGGCGTACCCCGAAACCTTCCTGCCATCTATGAATATGTCGTTGCGGCCCGTGAGTTCGGCCTCAACGCCAAGTTCACGCAGAGCATCCACGATCGGCTGCGGAGAAGGACTCCGGCCGATGATCGTGTAGTTCAGGTTCTGAAGATCGTGGTAGACCGCCCCACCTCCAGTCACGCGGCGGGCCAGCGAAATCCCCTCAGCTGAAAGATAATCCAGATTGACCTCGCTGAAAGCGTTCTGGTTCAGACCTATGATGACGGACGGCCTGTTCCTCCACAGGTAGAAATACGGCTCATCAGAACGGACATTCTCAAGGCAATATTCATCGAACGCCAGGTTGAAATACGGGTCGGTGGAATCATTGGTGAGGTACTTCATCTTCTATCACGGGGATTATGTATTTCTTGATTTCGGGATAGTTCGGCAGATGAGTCCCCGGGTAGGAATGAGACCGGCCCGGATAATGCTCCTCGAACTCGTCGCTGCAGTCCACCATCTCGTCCCGGTCAGCGAACATCCCGGTCGTCAACGCAGTCTCGGCGGCGTCAAGTCCGTCAAACTGAACGGTTTCCAATCGGGCATATTCATCGCACACCGCTTCGGTGACGGTGAAGGTGAGCGCCCCGTCGCGTCGCGGGGAAAGATATTCACACTCCCCCACTTTCGTGCGAAGGAGCCGCGAGATGTGGAAGTCCGGGTTGACCAGGATTTTACGGAAGCCGCGGAGCTTCTGCGCCCAGAACCCGCCGAGCGACAGTCCCACAACGAGGTCAGGCCGCTCGTCCCGGCATATTCCTTCAAGCATTGCCAGAGCCTCGCCCGGCTCGATCGGAACATCCGGAGCGATGACCTCGCTCCCCTTGAGAAGAATCCTAAGGGAAGAGGCCATCTTGTAGGCTCCGGAGGACGCAAGTCCGTGGATGAAAAGGACTTTCATCGGAAATCAGTCCCTGTGGCTTTCGAGGATCAGGTCGCTCAGTTCCTTGAGGTCGCGGACAATGAAGTCGGCGGGATAGTGTTCCGGATGAGGGTTGGTCTTCGCATCCTCGGCCACCTTCAAGGCGGTCTGCAGAGTCGTCTCGCCGGAAAGCACCAGAACGCTGACGGCACCGGCGTTGTGACCCATCGCTATGTCGGTGTAAATCCTGTCGCCGACCATAGCTATCTCATCGGATTTCAATCCGTTGCGGTCACGGATACCGTCCAGCATCGTAGGATCCGGCTTGCCCATCACCTTGTCCGGACGCCTGCCGGACGCAGCCTCGATGCACTTCTGCAGCGAGCCGCAGTCGACCAGAATCGTCCTCGCGTCCGTCGGGCAGACCCAGTCCGGATTCGTAGCGACGTAAGGGATGCCCTGCTTCGCCCACCAGGTGGCGCGGCAGAGACGTGAATATACCAGCGTGGTGTCGAAGGCCACGATCAGCATATCCGGTACGTCGTCAGGATCGTCGGCGCAGGAGATGAACCCCGCCCGCTCGAACTGCCCTATCATACTCGGGGTGCCGAGCATAAAGAGTTTCTTCACCGACGGGAAGTTCTTCTTGATGTAGTCGATCGTGGCGATGGGAGTGGTGTACATATTCCCTTCGTCGGCGGGAATCCCCATTCCGGCAAGTTTGCGGAGGTAATCGTCGACCGACTTCGTCGGATTGTTGGTGAGGAATGAATATCCCACCCCGTTTCTCTTCATCGTGTCAAGCACCTCGACCGTGAACGGGAAGATGTTGTTCTCCATATAGATGGTCCCGTCCATATCCAGGGCCAGATGCTTGACTCCGCGGAGCTTGGCTTTCTGCTCAGGAGTGAGCGGTCCGTTGTAGTTCTTCACCGTCAGATCCTCTACTTGTTAAGTTCTCCGGCGTGCGAGAGGAGATATTCCTCGGCCTCAAGATTCCAGAGTCCGTTGTGGGCCTTGCAGAGGCGGTCGAGTTCGGCATAGACCGGGTTGGTCTTCCCCTTCTCGCCGAAATCGGCGATGGCAGTCAGCGGCATCTCCACGTGGGTGTAGATGAGCTTCTTGCCGCCCTTGATGGACGGAAGGTTCAATGTGGTCTCCGGAACAACGTTCAGACCTCCGATGTGGGTGACAAGTCCGGCCGGGTCAAGTCCCTTGCTCATCAGATGCAGGGCCTCCTTCATGTCATCGGTGTTGCCGCCGCTGGTGCCTACCACGTGAGTGGAGGCGTAGTGGACATTGTAGAAGTTGAACGGAGCTTTGAAGTCGGCGCGGCCCGGGCCCGAGAAGAAGTTCAGGCAGCCGTCCTGGCCGAGGATGTCGTCACCCTGCTCAACTACAGCCGGAACCGGAGCCATCACGACAACCTCGTCGTAACCTGTGCCGCCGGAGATTTCGCGGAGAGTCTCGGCAGGATTCTCGACAGCGCCAGTGTTGACGTAACGCAGGTCGATGCCCTTGGATGCTGCAAACTCCTTGGTGTAGAGGGATGCTGCGCGGTCAAGCCGGGCCTGGTCGATGTCCGTCACGACGAAGAGCGACGGCCTTCTGTCCTCGCGGCGAAGCACGTAGTTGATCATCGCGAGACCCATCGGGCCCACTCCGGCGAGAAGCGCCATCTTGCCGCCGTCCTTGATCTCCATCTGGTGCACATAGGAGCCGGGATGGGTGTGGTAGCAGGCGTGCATCGCTCCTATAACGCAGGCGAAAGGCTCGCTGAGCGAGGCCGGGTAGAAGCCCGGTCCCTTGTAAGGGAGGAGGCAGCCTGTCTCCATCACCTCGGAAGGGATGATGACGTAAGTGGCGTCGCCGCCGACGTAGCGGTAGGAATATCCAGGGGCCGAGAGGAGGCCGACAGGGCCGCCCTCATAGTTCATCGCCGGCTGAATTGAGAACTTGTCTCCAGGTTTGAACCGGTCCTTCCACTTGGATCCGACCTCCAGAATCTCACCCGCAAACTCGTGACCGATGATGGTCGGATGCTCGGCGATGTCGTTCGGAACTCTCTTGTGGTCGGCTCCCTGGTGAGAGGATTTGTAGGAAGACATGCAGAGACTGTCGCTGACAACCTTCGCGAGGATTTCGTCCTCTTTCATCTCCGGGAGCTCGAACTCTTCAAGACGGAGATCTTCCTTTCCGTATAATCTTACAGCTTTTGTTTTCATGCTATCATCAATTATGTGAAGGTATAATCAAAATGACACGCCCGTCAGGCGGGGCCGACAGGCGCATCATTCATATTCAATTACTTAGACGCCTTTCTTTGCGCGGATGACCTGCTCCGCCGTCGTCTGGTTGCTGACAGGGACATAGTCCTTCAGAGGCACGATCTTCTCGTTGATCGCGTCAAGGAACCAGGACGGCTGAGGGAAGAACGCCTCCTCAAGCTCGTGGCAAGGGGTGATCCAGTTGCGCGATCCCAGCACGACAGGAGCGGCGTCGAGGTAGTCGAACGCCATCTCTGTGATGTTGGCCGCGATGTCGTTGAGGTACGAACCGCGGGCGCAGGCATCTCCTGCAATGATGATGCGGCCGGTCTTCTTGACAGACTCAAGCACCTTCTCGTAGTTGAACGGAACGAGGGAGCGGGCGTCGATGACCTCGGCCTCCATTCCGTACTTCTCCTTCAGGGTGTCGGCCGCCTCGAGAGCGCGGTACAGGGTGGCTCCGATGGTCAGGATTGTGACATCCTTTCCGGCCCTCTTGACATCAGGCTCGCCGATCGGAATCTCGTAGTAGCCCTCAGGCACACCGCCTTCGTGGAACATCTCGCCCTTGTCGTAGATTCTCTGGCTTTCAAAGAATATGACAGGGTCGGTGCCCTGGAGAGCGGCGTTCATAAGACCCTTCGCGTCGTACGGAGTGACAGGGAAGCAGACCTTGAGTCCAGGAATATGGCAGCAGAGGGACGTCCAGTCCTGTGAGTGCTGGGCGCCGTACTTCGATCCTACAGACACGCGGACCACAACCGGCATCTTCAGGATGTTGCCTGACATTGCCTGCCACTTAGGAAGCTGGTTGAAGATCTCGTCTCCGCAGCAGCCGAGGAAGTCGCAGTACATTATCTCAGGAATGACACGGCCGCCGCACATTGCGTAGCCGATCGCGGTGCCGATGATCGCCGCCTCGGCGATAGGAGAGTTGAACAGACGGTGGTAAGGCAGAGCCTCGGTCAGTCCTCTGTAGACTGCGAACGCACCGCCCCACTCGCGGTTCTCCTCACCGTAGGCAATCAGGGAAGCGTCCTTGTAGAAGCGGTCAACGACAGCTTCGAAGATACCGTCCCTGATGTTGAACGTCTTCATCTTGCTGGCCGGCTTGCCGTCCTTGTCAAGATAGAACCTTGACTTGCCTGCGATCTGCTTGACGCGAGGATTCTCCTCCAGAGGCATATTCACGTCTGGCTTCGCATCGCTGAGGGAGTCGATGCTCTGGTTGGAGAACATCATGTCGCCGAGAAGTTCGCTTTCCTTGACAAGATCCATACGAGGTGAAAGCTCGGTGTCGATCGCGAGCTTGTAGCACTCGAAGATGTTTGAGTTGACTTCAGCGCGGATGGCATCGAGGGCCGCCTGGTCGGCGACGCCGGCCTCCTTCAGCTTTTCGCCGAAGGCTATGATGCAATCCTCCTTCTCCCAGGCCTCGATCTCCTCCTTCGTACGGTATGAAGACTGGTCACTCGGAGAGTGTCCGCTGTAGCGGTAGGTAACGACATCCAGAAGAGCCGGGCCTTTCTTCTCAAGAAGGTAAGCCTTCTTGCGGTTGAAAGCGTCGATGACTGCAAGCGGGTTGTAGCCGTCCACTCTCTCCGCGTCCATTGCGTCGGCCTTGAATCCGGCTCCCAGACGGGCAGGGAATGTGTAGCCCATCGTCTCGCCCTTGGTCTGTCCGCCCATCGCGTACTGGTTGTCCATCACGTTGAACAAGACAGGGAGACCGCCCTTCATGTCGCCTTCCCAGAGGGTGTTGAACTGGTCCATAGACGCGAAGGTCATTCCTTCAAGCACCGGACCTCTGGCCATCGCGCCGTCACCGAGGTTGGCCACGACGATGCCTTTCTTGCGGTTGACCTTCTTGTAGAGGGCTGCACCGACTGCGATCGAACCGGAACCGCCCACGATGGCGTTGTTCGGGTAGATGCCGAACGGAGTGAAGAATGTATGCATCGAACCGCCCAGACCCTTGTTGAAACCGGTGGTGCGGGCGAAGATCTCGGCCATCGCTCCGTAGAGGAGGAAGCGGATACCGAGTTCCTTGGTGTCATTTCCTGAATATGCCTTCCTGGCGACATTCAGAGTGGCTCCGTTCCAGAATTCCTCCATTACTTTCTTCAGTTCGTCCTCAGGAAGGATCTGGATGGAACGCAGACCCTTGGCGAGAATCTCGCCGTGGGAACGGTGTGATCCGAAGATGAAGTCATTCGTGTCAAGGCAGTATGCCATACCGACGGCCGCCGCTTCCTGACCGGCAGAAAGGTGGGCAGGGCCCGGGTTGTTGTAAGCCACTCCGTTGTAGCCGCCAGTGGTCTTGACAAGGTTGAGCATTGTCTCGAACTCGCGGATGTAGGACATGTCGCGGTAGATGCGGAGGAGGTCCTCCTTGGTGAAATTGCCTTCCTTGAGCTCTTCCTTGACGGTCTTGTTGTACTTCATCACAGGAATTTCCGGGAGCTCCAGGACGTGGTCCTTCGGACGCAGGGTCTCGTTAGGATCGATGTAAAGTGCTTTTGGCATTTTAGTATTCTTTTATGTTATTTGTTCCAGTGTCAGTTATTTGAGCGAGAAGGCCGTCTCCTTGATGATTTCGGAGACTGTCGGATGAGGGAATACGACTTCCTTCAGCTGCTCGAGGGTCATTTCGGACTCGATCGCGATGCAGGCGCTGTGGATGATTTCGGAGCAAGGGTTGCCGAGCATATGCACGCCCAGAACCTCGTGATACTTCTTGCCGACGATGATCTTGCATATTCCTTCACCGCCCTCGTTTTCGGCCACGAAGCGGCCGGCGTAGGCCATAGGGAGCTTCACGACTGAATATTCCTTGCCGGAAGCCTTGGCCTGCTCTTCGGTGATGCCGACTCCTGCAACTTCCGGATTGGTGTAGACGATGCCCGGGATGGCGTCGTAGCGCATCCTGTCGGCCTTGCCGAGTATGTTGTTGACGGCCACCTCGCCCTCGCGGCTCGCAGTGTGGGCGAGCATCGAGAATCCGGTCACGTCACCTGCCGCGTAAACGCCAGGGATGTTGGTGCGCATCTTCTCGTCCACCTTGATTCCGCAAGGTCTTCCGCCGCGGTTGAGGAGCATCTCGACTCCAAGGTTCTCAAGGCCGTAGCCGGTGAGGTTGGCCCTGCGGCCGACAGAGACGAGAATCTTGTCTCCGCTGACTCTCTGCACCTTGCCTTCTGCATCTTCATAGACGACGGTGTTGCCTTCGACGCCGGTTACCTTGCACTTGAGGCAGAAGTTCACGCCGCGTTTGGCGTAGATCTTCTGAAGCATAGCGCTGATCTCATCGTCAAGAGGGCCGAGGATCTTCGGAAGCATCTCCACGACGGTGACTTTCGTACCGAGGGTGCTGAAGAAGGCGGCGAACTCCATACCGATGACACCGCCGCCGATGACGACGATTTCCTTCGGCTGCTCCTTCATCGCGAGAATCTCGCGGTTGGTGACGATCACGTCGCCTGCCTCCTTGAGTCCCGGGAACGGAGGAACCGCAGCTTCGGAACCGGCGCAGATCAGTATGTTCTTCGCTGAATATGTCTGTCCGTCGGCCGTGATCTTGATCCCTTCGGCGTCACGGCCCTGGATCATCGCCTCGGCGGCCACGACTTCGACATTGTTGGACTTCATCGCAAGCTTGACGCCTCCGACAAGCTTCTTCACAACCTTGTCCTTGCGGGCCACGATCTTGGCGTAATCGAAAGTTGGCTCCTTCACATAGACGCCGTAGTGGTCGCCGGTGAGGGCGTAGTTGTAGACCTTGGCGCTGTACAGAAGCGTCTTGGTCGGTATGCAGCCCTCGTTGAGGCAGACTCCTCCGAGTGATTTCCTTTCAAAGAGAACTACTTTGAGGCCGGCCGCTCCGGCTCTCTCGGCGGCCACGTATCCACCCGGGCCGCCACCGATGATTGCTAAATCGTACATATCGTGATTACTTTTTTATTCGACTAGAATTCAACTTCGAGATTCTCGATCTCGACGGCCACCTGCTTGAGGAAGCGCGTGGCCTCGCCGCCGTCCAGAGCCCTGTGGTCATAGGTCAGGGACAGACCGAGGTAAGGGACGAAAGCATATACCCCGGCTCCCAGGTCCTTCGGACGCGGAACGATCGTGCCGACACCGAGGATGGCGCTCTGAGGAACGTTGATGACAGGAGTGAACCACTCGACTCCGAAGCCTCCGAGGTTGGAGACCGTGAAGGAAGCGCCCTCGGCCGAAAGCAGGTCAGGGTTGATGGAACCCTTCTTGCAGTCCTCTGCAACTTTTTTGAGAGCCTTGCTCAGGCCGATGATGTTCAGGTCTTCGGCGTGCTTCACGCAAGGGACCATAAGTCCGCGCTCGGTGTCCACTGCGCAGCCGAGGTTCACGACGTTGAAGATCCTCATTGCGTCGCCGAGGCAGTGTGAATTGACCTTAGGGAACTTCTTGAGAGCCTTGATGACGGCGTAGCAGACGAAGTCGTTGATCGTGATGTTGGCATCGATTTTTCCTTCCTCGAGAGCCTTCTTGGCCTTCTTGCGGAGAGCCTGGATCCTGCGGGCGTCCGCTCCGAGCATATGTGTGAGCTGGGCTGTGTTCTGCAGGGAGTTGTACATCGACTTGGCGATGAGCTTGCGCATATTGGACATCTTCTCGACCTTGAACTCCTCGCCTTCTCCTGCAAGATTCTCGGTGTGGGTAGGCTTCCAGACCTTCAGGTCGGAACCCTTGACCATTCCTCCGAGTCCCGAGCCTGCCGCAGGGGCCTGGAGACCTCCGTCTGCCATCATCGCCTTGGCGAGACCTGACTTAGGAGCGCCCTGGGCCGCGATCACGTCTCGCTCGATGATGCGTCCGTGAGGGCCTGAACCGGCTACCTGGGCAGTGTCAACGCCTTTTTCAGCGGCCAGTCTGCGAGCGCGCGGCGAAACAGGAGCGCCGGCGGTCACCGTCCCGGCCGGAACGGCAGGAGCCTCGGCTGTCTTCGGGGCTTCAGGAGTTGTCCCGGAGGCTTCCGGAGCGGCAGCCGGAGTTTCGACGGCGGCAGGTGCGGCGCCTGAAGGAGCATATTCAGAGAAGGATTCTCCAGGTTCGCCGATGACCATCACATTGGTCAGGCAAGGGATTTCGTCGTTGTCGGCAAAGAAGCAGGCGAGGACGGTTCCCTCGACCTTGGAATCTTCGTCGAATGATGCTTTATCGGTTTCATAACTGAAGAGAACATCTCCTACAGCGACTTTGTCTCCGACTTTTTTCTTGAATTCAGTGACGATGCAACTTTCAACAGATTGCCCTTGTTTGGGCATTATAACAACGTGTGCCATTAATAAAAATTGATTATCGGTTTAAACACATTACAAAGTTAAAATTTCTTACTGAGATAAAAAAGGATTATATTTGCCCTTCGGTTGATAATTAGCACAAATCAAATTCAAAATATCAAATAGAAAAATGCAGTCAACAGAAGAACTGAAAAGGATTGCCTCTCAAGTAAGAAGAGACATCATCAGGATGGTCGTCAAGGCCAAGTCCGGACATCCCGGCGGGTCAATGAGCAGCACCGATTTTATGACAGCCCTGTACTTCAGTGTGATGGACCAGAACCCTGGGAAATGGTCCCGTGACGGCAAGGGCCAGGATGTGTTCATCCTTTCCGCCGGGCATCTTACGCCGATGTATTATTCAGTGCTGGCCAGGGCGGGTTATTTCCCTGCCTCCGAGCTCGGTACATTCCGCAAGTTCGGTTCACGCCTCCAGGGACATCCGTCCGTAAGAAAGGTGCTTCCGGGAGTGTTCCAGGCCGCAGGTTCCCTCGGACAGGGACTTTCAGTGGCAATCGGAGCAGCTCTCGCAAAGAAAGCCGACAACGACCCTCACTACGTGTTCACGCTCTGCGGAGACGGTGAGACCGAAGAAGGCCAGATCTGGGAAGCGGCAATGTTCGCCGCACATCACAAAGTTGACAATCTGATTGCAATGACCGACTGGAACGGCCAGCAGATTGACGGCACGACCGAAGAAGTAGCCGGGCTGGGCGACCTTGAGGCGAAGTGGAAGGCTTTCGGCTGGGAAGTCGTCATCGCCGACGGACACGATATGGACAAGATTCTCGATGCTTTCGCTCAGGCAAAGGCGAAGGAAGGAAAGCCTGTTATGATTCTGTTCAAGACAGAGATGGGACACGGAGTCGATTTCATGGCCGGCACGCACAAGTGGCACGGCAGCGTACCTTCCGACGAGCAGTGCGAAAAAGCGCTCAGTCAGCTTGAAGAGACACTTGGGGATTTCTAGTTAAGTGATTTAAAAAGACAGGAAGTTATGAAGAAATATACCGACAAAGGCAAGAAGGACACCCGCAGCGGTTTCGGAGCCGGCCTTCTTGAAGCCGGAAAGGCTGATTCAAGGGTCGTTGCGCTGACCGCTGACCTTAAAGGCTCACTCAAAATGGACGCGTTTGCGGCCGAATTCCCTGAAAGATACTACGAATGCGGAATCGCGGAAGCCAATATGATCGGAGTTGCATCCGGAATGGCTCTCGCAGGAAAGATTCCGTTCGCAGGTTCGTTTGCGGAATTCGTCACCGGACGAGTCTATGACCAGATAAGAATGGAAGTCTGCTACGGCAAGACCAATGTCAAGATCGCTTCATCACACGCAGGAATCACCCTTGGCGAAGACGGAGCGACACACCAGACGATGGAGGACATCGCACTGATGCGCGCCCTTCCGGGGATGGTCGTGCTGAATCCTTGCGACTGGACACAGACGAAGAACGCCACGATGGCCGCTGCCAAGTACGACGGACCTGTTTATCTCCGCTTCGGACGCCCGAAAGTCGCGGACTTCACTCCTGACGAACCGTTCGAAATCGGCAAGGCCTACGTACTCAACGAAGGAAAGGACGTGACGATATTCGCTACCGGACACCTTGTCTGGGAGGCCCTCCAGGCAGCCGAGGCCCTTGAGGCTGAAGGCATCTGCGCCGAGGTGATCAACGTTGCCACCATAAAGCCGCTGGACAGGGAGACTGTCCTCTCGTCCGTCATCAAGACCGGAGCCGCAGTCGTGGCCGAAGAACACAATATGGCCGGCGGACTTGGCGAACTGATCGCCGGAGTCCTCGCGGAAACATCTCCGAAGCCTCTTGAATATGTCAACGGCAGGGACGAGTTCGGCCAGAGCGGCACTCCTGCGGAACTGATGACAGCCTACGGGATCGACGCTGCGCACATCGTTGAAGCCGCGAAGAAGGTCATCGAGAGGAAATAACGCCCGAAAAGCGTTATCGCCGCGCGATAATCCCGATAAAAAACAGAAAAACTTAAGGGACATTTTATGTTTCTTAAGTTTTTTTCTGTTTTTATGGCGTACCTTGCCGCCATCCGTTAAAACATATTCCTGAACTATGAAGATGAAAGATCTGTGCGCGGAAGAGAGGCCGCGGGAGAAGATGCTCGCCAAAGGAGCGGGAGCGATGAGCAATGCCGAACTGCTGGCCATTCTCATCGGCTCGGGAACAAGGAACGAAAACGTGCTTGAAGTGGCCAACAGGCTTCTGGCGGCGAACGGCGGGAAACTCTCGGCGGTGGCCGGGATGGATGTCGGGCAGATGAAGGAAATCGGAGGAATCGGCAGCGTCAGGTACGCTTCGATAGCGGCCGCATTCGAACTCGGGAAGCGCTGCTGCCTTGAGGATCCGGGCATCAGGAAAGTTCCGCTGACCGACGCCTCCTATGTGTACAGGCTGATGCTGCCGCACCTTAAAGGCTTGGAACACGAAGAATTCTGGATCATACTTCTGAACAGGGCCAACTACATCATCCACAAGGAGATGATCAGTTCCGGAGGGGTCACGGCGACAGTCGTGGATTCCAGGCTGATAATGAAGAAGGCCCTGGACAAGCGGGCCTGCGGGATGATAATGGTACACAACCACCCCTCCGGGAACCCCAGGCCCGGACGCTGCGACCTTACGGAGACCGAAAGGCTGAAGAAAGCGGCCAACACTTTCGACATCGCTCTTCTCGACCACATAATAATCTGCGACGACTGCTATTTCAGTTTCGCCGACGACAGGGTCACGATGGCCGAGACCGAAAATTTTGCGGAAAAGAAATAAATGCGTACTTTTGGTTTTCGGAAAACCAATCTCGAAAGCCAATGAAAGTCATCAATCTTGGAGAGTCAGATTCCGTACTCAACAACATTATTGCGCAGATGCGCGACAAAACCGTCCAGAAAGACAGCCTCCGTTTCCGGTGCAACCTTGAACGGCTCGGGTACATCTTCGCCTACGAACTAAGCAAGGTTCTTGACTACAGTCCCAAGGACATCGCAACTCCTCTTGCCACCGCCAGAGTCCGGACAAGCGACACAAAACTTGTAGTCGCCACAATACTTCGCGCAGGACTCCCTCTCCACAAAGGTATCCTCGATGTTTTCGACAATGCCGAAAACGCATTCATCGCGGCATTCAGGAAATATGACAAAGGAGATGATTTCCACATCAACATCGAGTACTGCACCTGTCCTGACCTCACCGGCAAGACACTGATTCTGGCGGACACGATGCTGGCGACCGGAGCATCCATCGAAATAGCCTTCCAGAGACTGGTCGATGAAGGCGGAGAGCCTGCCTTCACGCACTTTGTCTGCCCTATCGCAAGCATCTACGCGATTGAATTCCTGCAGAAGCGCCTTCCTGAAAACACGACTCTCTGGACAGCTGCGGTCGATGAGGAACTGACCAGTCACTCCTACATCGTCCCGGGACTGGGAGACGCCGGAGACCTCGCCTACGGCAAGAAACTGTAGCCTACAGTTCCTTTCTCAATCTCGCCTTCGGGATGTCAAGCTGGTCGCGGTACTTGGCTATGGTACGTCTGGCGACCTTGTAACCCCTCTTGCTCATCTGCGCGACCAGCTGGTCGTCAGTGAGCGGCTTTCGCTTGTCCTCCGCGTCCACGCATTCGCGCAGAGCCTTCTTGAGTTCCCTGGTGGAGACCTCCTCACCCTGCTGGTTCTCAAGCCCCTCCGAGAAGAAATATTTCAGCGGGAATATCCCGAAATGGGTCTCTATGTACTTGCTGTTCACGACCCTGGAGATGGTCGAGATGTCGAATCCCGTCATCTCGGCGATGTCCTTAAGGACCATTGGCCTGAGGTGGGCTTCATCCCCGTCCATAAAATAATCGTGCTGGTACTCCACGATGGCCTTCATCGTGCTCTCAAGAGTGTTGTAGCGCTGCTTCAATGCCTCGACGAACCATTTCGCGGAGTCAAGTTTCTGCTTGACGAATGTCACCGCTTCCTTTTTCTGGCGGTCGGACGATCCCTGCGCTCCGGCGAGAAGTTCAGCGTACTTCCTGTTCACCCTGATTTCGGGTATGTTGAATCTCGGCATCGACAGCTTCAGTTCTCCGTCCACGAGGTCAAGGACAAAATCCGGAACGATCTGCTGAGCCTGATCGTTGTAGGAATCATCAATCTGCCCGCCCGGAGACGGATTCAGCTTTACGATTTTCGCCATCACGTCCTTCATCTGTTCCTCCGTCAGACCGAGTTTCGTGATGATTTTCTGGAAGTGCTTGTTGGAAAACTCATTGAAATAGTCACTGAGAATCGTTTCAGCGATTCTTACGGTCTGGGTCTGCTTCCGGGCCTTGAGCTGCAGCAGCAGGCATTCGCGCAGATTCCTGGCGCCGACTCCGGCCGGCTCGAATTCCTGGATGACCTTGAGCATCGACTCGACCTCCTCCGGGCTGGATTCGATGTTGACCCTGAAAGCCATATCGTCAACAAGACTGTACAGATCCCTGCGCAGATAGCCGTCCGCATCGAGACTGCCTATGATGAAAGCGGCTACATCGTGGTCGTGCTTTGACAGGTTACGGTAGCCCAACTGCTCCATCAGGCTCTGCGTGAAGCTTTCCTTGACGGAAAAAGTGTTGTACTGCGGACGTTCATCCTTACCGTAGTTGTTAACCCGAAGCTTGTAGGCAGGAATAGGGTCGTCTTCATCGATCTCGTCGATGGAGATGTCCTTAGGCTCATCGTTTTCCTCATCCTTCTCCTGTGCCGGAGAATCATCAAGAACAGGATTGTCCTCAAGCTCAGACTTGACCTTCTGCTCCAGCTCCTGGATGGGCAGTTCGATCAGCTTGATCGTCTGTATCTGGAGCGGAGAAAGTTTCTGAACCTGTTTGAGTTCCAGTCCTTGCTTGATCTTGACCATAGCGTCATTCGTTTTCCGGTTCAGTTCTCACGGCGACGAGGCTTCCCTCAACGTCCAACGCAGGATAGCCGATGGTTTCCTTTACTATGAAAGCCGTCGGGAAACTGCCCTTGACCTGCTGCAGAAGCTGCATCGCTTCCGACTTGGTGCGGAAATTCCCGACTGTCACCCTGAAGAACGGGTTTGAATATGTCCTGTAGGCAGCTATTCCCGGAAACATCCCCTTGAACCGTCCCAAAGCAGTTTCCGAATCGCTTCTGGAAGTCTGCTTGTTGTCATTGAATATCCTCACGCGGTAACCGGAAACGGTCTTTGAGGAATTCGAGGCGATGTGGGCGTCCATAGCCTTGCGGATCGCCTGCGACTGATGCACGGCAACTTCTCCGGCGCCGTGTCCGGAAGCTAGCACATTGAATATGCTCTTGCCTATTAGCGTGGAGTCCATTACGGCAGACCCGGAGCCTGCCGCCGTTTCACGCATTTCCTGCGCGGAAACCTGCAGCGCCGCGCCGGCCGCAAACATCAGAATCAAGGCCAATGACCTTATGCCGAATATGTTCTTCAAATTTTTCCTCACTTTAAAAGTTCCTCCAACTTTATGTCCTTAAGCCTGATCGTCTGTCCTTTCCTTTTCCCTTTGCCGAGCCTGACTGTGGCGTTCACGTCGGCGGTGAATCCCGAGAAATCGCCCTTCTTGAGCATCTGTACCAGCTGTATAAGGCTCACTCTCTCGCTCAGAGCCGCCGTGCAGGGAAGTTCATAGACCTTGCTGCATTTCCTGTCCACCGAAACGGAGTCCACGGAATAGGTCGCGATGTCATCGCCGTTGTACTTGACCGTGCCGTTCACGTCCGTCACCTTGAATGCGAAGGTCGGATTGTCGATACCTATCGCAAGCACTGCATTGACGGAACGCAATCCTTTCAATGAATATGACTCCAGACCGCAGGATGTAACCTTAATGTCCTTTACCTTCGACAGACCCGAGCAGCCGGAAGCCAGCAGGCAGACCAGCAACGCAACAATGATGCCCGGAATAGACTTGTTTCTGTCCTTCATTTCTCTTCACGTTTCCACAAAGATAATCAAAAATCCCAATTCGCTGAAAAATCCATATCTTTGCACTACAAGGAAAAGAAAATGGGAAAGAAGATTTACATAGAGACCTACGGTTGCCAGATGAACGTCGGCGACTCGGAAGTGATTCTCTCGATTCTCGGGAAGGAAGGCTACGAACGGACTGAATCGATGGACGATGCCGATGTGATCCTGGCCAACACCTGCTCTGTCAGGGACAACGCCGAGCAGAGAATCCGTGGACGCATCGAAGTGTTTCACAAGCAGAAGGAAAAACGGCCCGAAGCGGTCGTCGGGATAGTCGGGTGCATGGCCGAGAGGCTGAAGGACAAGCTTCTGGAGACGCACAAGGTAGACCTTGTGGCCGGACCGGACGCCTACAGAACGCTTCCGGCGCTGCTGCGTGACGTGGCTCCGGACAAGCCTCAGATCAACGTGATGCTCTCCCACGAGGAAACATATGCGGACATCGTTCCGGTCAGGACTGACAAGAACGGAGTCTCGGCCTTCATCTCGATAATGCGCGGCTGCAACAATGTCTGCTCCTACTGCGTGGTCCCCTACACAAGAGGAGCGGAGAGAAGCAGGGATCCGGAAACAATCGTGGCGGAAGCCGAGGACGTGTTCAGGAAAGGCTACAAGGAAGTCACGCTTCTGGGCCAGAACGTGGATTCCTACAACTGGAAGTCCGCTGACGGGTCTCAGACCTGTGATTTCCCGCAGCTTCTCGAGATGGTGGCCGGAGTCAGTCCGGAACTCAGGGTGAGGTTCGCCACCAACCATCCTAAGGACATCAGCGACGCTCTCATCGAGACGATGGCGCGCCACGACAACATCTGCAATCATATTCATCTGCCGGTGCAGTCGGGCAGCGACAGGATGCTGGAGAAGATGAGGAGGCGCTACACTTCGGAGTGGTACCTCGAGAGGGTCAGGAAGATCCGCGAGGTGCTGCCGGACTGCGGAATCACCACGGACGTCATCGCCGGATTCTGCTCGGAAACTGAAGAAGACCACCTTCAGACGCTGGACCTGTTCCGCAAGGCAGGCTTCGACTACGCCTATATGTTCTGCTACTCGGAAAGGCCGGGGACCATCGCCGCGAGGCACTACCCCGACGACATTCCGCAGGAAGTCAAGACCCGCAGGCTCAACGAAATCATCGCTCTGCAGAACGAACTGAGCCTGAGCAGCAACCGGAACGATGTAGGAAAGACCTTCCGCGTGCTTGTCGAGGGGCCTTCCAAGAAGAATCCTGAAGAACTCTGCGGACGCACCGGCAGCAACAAGATGTGCGTGTTTCCGGGCTGCGGCCTGAAGGCAGGCGACTACGCTGACGTCAGAATCCTTTCCTGCACGTCGGCGACTCTCATCGGAACCATAGTGAAATAGCCAGGACGCCCTCAGTATGCTTCAGTGGATTCTCACGGCCGTCTATTTCCTGCTGATCGTCAGCGTCATCCTTCTGATACTGGTTGACAACGGCGATTCGGGCAGGAAGTTCGCGTGGCTGCTCGTGATCGCCGTGCTGCCGGTCGTGGGGCTCGTCCTGTACTTTATGTTCGGCATCAACTACAGACACCACTGGATCTTCAACAGAAGACACGAAAGGTACAGGGCCATCTTCGAAGCCGGCACGACCCCGGAACTGAACAGTCTGCTCTTCGGGCATCTGAACGAGGGCAAGGTCCGCGAAGATTTCCGGCCTCTGGCAAGACTGCTGAGCGTGGGAGCCTATCCGTCGGTGACTTCCGGGAATGACATCGAGGTCATCACGACGGGCCGCCGCAAGTTCGAACTCCTGAGCAGGGACATCCTTGAAGCCAAGGAATCCATCCACATTGAATATTTCCACTTCGGCAACGACAAAGGAAGCAATGCCATAAAGGAACTGCTTATGCAGAAAGCCAGGGAAGGGGTCAAGGTGCGTTTCCTCTACGAGAACATAGCCAATTTCCCGATCCGGACCAAGTACTACAACACGATGCGCAAGGCAGGAGTGGAAGTCGTCAAATTCACCAATCCGAGGATGCACCTGCTGGACTTCGTCACCACGCTCAACTACCGCAACCACAGGAAAATAGTGGTCATCGACGGAAAAATCGGCTACACCGGAGGGATGAACATCAACGACCACTACTTCAATCTCTGGCGCGACACCCACCTCAGAATCACGGGCGATGCGGTGGCCACACTGCAGTACACGTTCCTTGACTCGTGGCTTACCGGCGGCGGTACGATTGACAAGAGTCTGGTGGAGTACTATCCGATGGTGGCGCAGGGAGAAAGTCCGGCAGGAGCCGGAGCAGAGAAGCCGGAGGCGCAGCCCGGCACGCAGCAGGAAACTGAAATCGACTTCAGGAACAACCATCCTGTACTGAAGGACAAGCTGGTGCAGATAGTGCCGGACGAGCCTGACCTTCCGATGCCGATCCTGCAGATGAGCTACGAATGGGCCCTGCAGCACGCCAAAAGATACATCTATCTCCAGACGCCTTACTTCGTGCCTGCCGAGCCTGTGATGGACGCCCTCAAGACCGCAGCCCTCTGCGGAGCCGACGTCCGGCTGATGCTTCCGGAAGTCGCCGACAATCTGATAATGAGGCCGGCGAACAAGGCCTTCTACGAAGAAACGCTCAAAGCCGGAGTGAGAATATTCCTCCGTCAGGGAGAATTCATACACTCCAAGACTTTCGTGTGCGACGACTACCTCACGAGCATCGGTTCAGCCAACCTGGATTTCCGCAGCTTCTCCATCAACTACGAAGTCAACGCCTACATCTACGACGAGCAGACGGCACTGATGAACAAGGGCATATTCATTTCCGACCTCAAGCAATGCCGGGAACTGACTCTCGAGGAATGGTCCGCGCGCCCGTGGCACTCGCGGCTCCTGGAAAGCCTGATCAGACTGTTCGCCCCTCTGCTGTAGTTCCGCCGTCCAAAATAAATAAGGTAAGGATATTCCCGGAAAATAGTTAATTTTGCGGGATTATCCTGCTTGCGGCGGCCGCTCGTCGCCTTCCGGCGGAAGAAAACAGAAAAAGATATGGCAAAAGTAGTGACATTCGGAGAGATAATGCTCCGCCTGGCGACGCCGGGACACCTTAGGTTCAATCAAGCGAATGAATATGAAGCCACTTTCGGCGGTGGAGAAGCCAATGTGGCCGTTTCCCTCGCCAACTACGGAATAGACGCTTCTTTCGTCACCAGGCTTCCGGACAATGACATAGCTTCAGCCTGCCTGCAGGAACTCAGAGGTCTGGGCGTGGATGTCAGGGACTGCGTCAAAGGCGGAGACAGGATGGGAATATATTTCCTTGAGACCGGCGCAGTCGCTAGACCGAGCAAGGTCATCTACGACAGGGCGCACTCGGCCATCGCCGAAATCAAGCCGGGAATGATCGACTGGGACAAAGTTCTGGCCGGCGCCGACTGGTTCCACTGGACAGGCATCACCCCGGCAGTCAGCGAAGGGGCGGCGGAAGTCTGCCTTGAGGCCATCCGGACGGCCAACAGGCTGGGTGTCAAGGTTTCCTGCGATCTCAACTTCAGAAAGAAGCTCTGGAAATACGGCAAGACCGCTTCGGAGGTAATGCCGGAACTTGTTGCCGGATGCGATGTCATCATCGGCAACGAAGAGGATGCGGAGAAAGTCTTCGGAATAAAGCCGGAGAACTTCAACGCAGAGGACGGAATCATCGACAATTCCCGCTTCGAGAGTGTCGCAAGGCAGCTTATGGCACGTTTCCCGAGAGCAGGGAAGGTTGCGATAACCCTCAGAGGCTCGCTCAATGCCGACCACAACACCTGGAGCGGAGTCCTGTTTGACGGAGAGCGTCTGCATTCCTCAAGGACATACGACATCACGGACATCGTTGACAGGGTCGGTGGCGGAGACTCCTTCGGAGGCGGACTGATCTACGGTCTGCTGACATACGGCGAGGACTGCGGAAAGGCGCTTGACTTCGCAGTTGCCGCATCGTGCCTGAAGCACACGGTTTCCGGAGACTACAACCGCGTCACAGTCTCGGAGGTCGAAAACCTTATGAACGGCAACGGTTCCGGAAGAGTTTCAAGATAGCGGATTTAAAGACATTTCAAGATAACGGAGAAGATATGGCCAGATACAGTAAAATCGAGGTTCTTTCGGCTGCCGAGGGCAGCGGCCTCATCCCGGTGTTCTACAACGCTGACCCTCAGGTGGCCAAGTCGGTTCTGAAGGCCTGCTACGATGGGGGCATCAGAGTTTTCGAGTTCACCAACCGCGGCGATTTCGCCCACGAAGTCTTCGGAGAACTCGTCAAATATGCGGTGGAGAATCTTCCGGGGATGATCGTCGGAGCCGGCTCGGTGGTCGACGAGGTCACCGCCGTGCTTTATATGCAGATGGGAGCCAACTTCATTGTAGGCCCGATGTTCAACCCATCCGTCGCCAAAGTCTGCAACCGCAGATGCGTCCCTTACATTCCGGGATGCGGTTCGGCGACCGAGGTGGGGAATGCGCAGGAAGCAGGCTGCGACGTCTGCAAGGTGTTCCCGGGCGATGTCCTCGGACCTGCCTTCGTCAAGGGAATCAAGGCGCCTATGCCGTGGACCAAGATTCTGGTGACAGGAGGAGTGAAGCCGACAGAGGAGAACCTGTCGTCCTGGTTCAAGGCCGGAGCCGCCTGCGTCGGAATGGGCAGCAACCTCTTCCCGAAGGATGTAGTCAAGGCCGGAGACTGGGACACTGTCTCCAAGCTCTGCGCCACGTCCCTTGAGATCATCGGAAAAGTAAGGCAGAAGTAGAAAAACGACAGGACAAAACCACACACTGAACACACTGAATATGACAGACAAGACCAAGACAAATTTCAGATGGGTGATCTGCGCGATGCTTTTTGCGGCGACCGCGGTCAACTATCTTGACAGGCAGGTACTGTCCCTGACCTGGGATGAATTCATCAAGCCGGAGTTCCACTGGAACGAATCGCATTACGGTACGATAACGGCCATCTTCTCGATAATCTACGCGATCTGCATGCTTTTCGCCGGACGGTTCGTGGACTGGATGGGGACCAGGAAGGGTTACCTCTGGTCAATCGGAGTCTGGTCGGCGGGAGCCTGCATCCACGCTTTCTGCGGCATCATCACCGAAAACCTTGTCGGACTGCACTCCGCAGCCGAACTTGCCAAGGCCACCGGCGACACGGCCGTGATGATTTCCACGATAAGCATGTACTGCTTCCTCGTGGCGAGAAGCATCCTGGCTCTCGGAGAGTCCGGCAACTTCCCCGCCGCCATCAAGACCACTGCCGAATATTTCCCTAAAAAGGACCGGGCTTTCGCCACGTCCATATTCAATGCCGGCGCTTCCATCGGGGCGTTGTTCGCGCCTCTGACGATTCCTGTCCTCGCCAAGCATTTCGGCTGGGAGATGGCCTTCATCGTCATCGGTGTGCTGGGCTTCATCTGGATGGGCTTCTGGGTGTTCCTGTACGACAAGCCTGAATCTTCAAAGCACGTGAGCAAGGAGGAACTGGCCTATATCGAGCAGGACGGGGAACTCGACGGCACCGGTGCGGAAAAAGAATCCGAAGGACGCAAGCTCGGACTCAAGGACTGTCTGAAATACAAGCAGACCTGGGCGTTCGCCATCGGCAAGTTCATGACCGACGGCGTGTGGTGGTTCTTCCTGTTCTGGACTCCGTCCTACCTCAACTCCCAGTTCGGAATCAAGACCAGCGACCCTAAGGGCATGGCTTTGATCTTCACTCTCTACGCCATCACGATGCTGTCCATCTACGGAGGAAAGCTTCCTACCATATTCATCAACAAGGCGATGAAGAACGGACAGGCTTTCGACCCGTACGCGGCAAGGATGAAGGCTATGCTGATCTTCGCGTTCCTTCCTCTGGTCGTGCTGCTCGCCCAGCCTCTCGGTAGGATTTCCCCTTGGTTCCCTGTAATTCTCATCGGCATCGGATGCGCCGCCCACCAGTCCTGGTCGGCGAACATATTCTCGACTGTAGGGGATATGTTCCCGAAATCCGCCATCGCCACGATCACCGGAATCGGCGGAATGGCCGGCGGACTCGGTTCGATGCTTATGCAGAAGGTGGCAGGAGAACTGTTCGTCTATTCGGAGCAGACGAACCTGGCCTTTCTCGGATTCACAGGAAAGCCTGCAGGCTATTTCATAATCTTCTGCGTCTGCGCCACCGCCTATCTCATCGGCTGGTGCATAATGAAGGCGCTCGTTCCGCAATACAAGGTAATCACCGTCTAGCCGGATATGAAAGGATTGGGGACTGTTCTTCTGCTGGTTCTGTCCAACGTGTTCATGACCTTCGCCTGGTACGGGCATCTCAAGCTCCAGGAGATGAAGATTTCCACAGGCTGGCCTCTGATCCTGGTGATACTCTTCTCCTGGGGAGTGGCTTTCTTTGAATATTGCGCCCAGGTGCCGGCCAACAGGCTCGGCTTTTCAGGCAACGGCGGGCCTTTCAGCCTGGTTCAGCTCAAGGTCATACAGGAAGTCGTCTCGCTGATGGTGTTCACGATAGTGGTCACCTTCCTGTTCAAGGGAGAGACGATACACTGGAACCACATCGCCGCCTTCGCCTGCCTCATACTCGCGGTCTTCTTCGTGTTCCTGAAGTAACCGAGGCACAGCCGCAAAAGATAAAGACAGGGTGGCGGAAATCGTCACCCTGTCTTTATTCCGGTGCCTCGGGCGGG
>CAVHYF010000021.1:0-30551 GCA_963640265.1 bacterium
GCGGCCGCCGTGACCGCCGCGAGCAGAAGGACTGCGGTTATCGTGAGATGCTTCAGCATATTCTTCATACCTCTCTTTTCATAGCACAAGAATTCGGACGAATATAATACCGGATTCAACTGAAATTCCGACGAATATTTATGGCAAAAGTACATAAATTCTGACGAAAATGCAGCACCGGTGTACCGGACGCAAAAAATAGACACGGAAAAGAAAAAAGGTGACCAATCAGTCTTTCGACTTTTTAGTCACCTTCCTGTCCTGTGGTGTCGGGAAGAATCGAACTGCCGACACATGGATTTTCAGTCCATTGCTCTACCATCTGAGCTACGACACCGTTTCCGTTTGGGATTGCAAAGATAGGCAAAAATCTTTTGGCAGCAAATTTTTTTGAGAAGAAATCGTGATTTTCTTTAGCGAGTGGATGTTTTTGGCTAAATTCGCCCTTGATGTCGGACAGGATATTCATACAGATCATCCTCCCTCTCCGCCTGGAGTGGGAGCCTTTCTACAGCGTCCCCCCCGGCAGCACCATCAACGTCGGCGACCGGGTCAGAGTGAATTTCTCCGGCAAGGAATATGTCGGCGTGGTGAGTGCCGCGGATGCCGGCGCCAAGGCCGAAGAACTCGGCATAACGGACAAGGTCAAGCCGATTGAAGGCGCAGCCGAAGGCCTTGAACCGGTTTCAATGGAGGAGATCGCGCTGTGGAGGCAGATTGCCGGCTACTATCTCTGCTCTGTCGGAGAAGTCTACAAGGCCGCCTACCCTGCGATGAAGGTTGCGGAGGAAGAGGTGCAGGCACGCAGGGAATCCGCAAAAGCGGAGAAGGAGGCCGTCCTCCTGGCCAAAGCCGAAGAGAAGGCGCAGAAGATCCGTGACAGGATCCGAAGGAAAGCCGGGCAGATTGACAGGGCGCGCAAGGAAGAGACCAGACTCAGGTATATTCAGGAAAAGGAACAACTGGAACGGGAACTGGCCGGACTGGCGCCGGAACGCCTGAAGGATTCCGATGCCGGGAACGGTCCCGGAACGGAAGCGGCCGCCGGACCGGAGGGAGAAAGCTCCGTGAAGCAGATAGTCCTTTCACCGGCACAGCAGGAAGCATATTCGGAAATCGGAAGGATATTCGCCGACGGGAAGCCTGCGCTCCTGCACGGAGTGACCGGGTCCGGCAAGACGGAAATCTACCTGAAACTCGCGCAGGAAACCCTCGCCGCGGGGAAGAACGTCCTTTATCTCGTGCCTGAAATTTCGCTGAGCAGGCAGCTGGAGGACAGGATCGGAGAAACTTTCCCGAAGGAACTCCTCGTCTTCCATTCAGCCGAGACGATGTCCAGGAAACGCGGCATCGCGAATGCGGTCAGGCACGGCCGCGAAACGGGCAAGAGCGGCGCCGCCGGAGGAAACGGCTACGTGGTGCTCGGGACCCGAAGCGCCATATTCCTGCCGCACAAGGACATCGGCCTGGTCATCGTGGACGAGGAGCACGACACTTCCTACAAGCAGGACTCCCCCGCCCCGCGCTACAACGGAAGGGAGACCGCCATAATGATGGCAAGGATTTTCGGCGCGGACGTCATCCTCGGCTCCGCGACCCCGTCGCTTGAATCGCTGTACAACTGCAGCGTAGGGCGCTACGGCCTTGTGACTCTCAGGCAAAGATACTACAATGCAGCCGACTCGGACATCGAAATCATCGACACGATCGCCGAACGCAGGAAGAACGGGATGGTCGGAAGTTTCTCAAGAAAACTGATCGGACACATCAGCGAGTGCCTTGCGAACCACCGCCAGGTTCTGCTGCTCAGGGAAAGACGGGCATATGCACCGGTCGTGCAATGCCAGGAATGCGGGGAGATTCCGCGGTGCCGCCGCTGCAACGTCAGCCTGAGCCTCCACAGGCGGGCGGACGGGCAGATGAAAATGGTCTGCCATTATTGCGGAAGGACTTATGAATATTCAGGCAGATGCTCCGCGTGCGGCGGAGAACTCAAACCTCTCGGTTCGGGAACTCAGAAAATAGAGGAAGAGGCAGCCCGGCTGTTCCCTTCAGCCAGGATTGCGCGGCTGGACGGAGACTCCGCCCACAGCAGAAATTTCGGAGCGGACGTGATCCGCAAGTTCGCCCGAGGAGAAACGGACATTCTCGTTGGCACGAGGATAGTGGCCAAAGGCTTCGATTTCAGCGGACTCGCGCTGGTGGCCGTGCTTCAGGCCGACTCCATTCTCGGCCAGGAGGACTACCGGGCCGACGAAAGGGGGCTTCAGCTGCTGGAACAGTTCCGGGGCAGGTGCGGCAGGAGGAGCGAGAAAGGCCTGTTCGTCATCCAGACCTCCCAGCCCGGACATCCCGTCTATCAAAGCATCGACGGGCAGATGGACGGAGCCTCAACAGTCCGCCGCTTTCTCGAAGAAAGGAAACTGTTCGGCTATCCTCCATATTCAAGAATCATCGCGGTGACGGTCAAGGACTACAACGAGGGGCGCGTTGAACTTCTCAGCCGCGGCCTTGCCGACGCCATCGGATCGGTTCTCCCTTCGGGGGCGGGCTTCCGGGGCGGGGCGGCTTCGGGACCGAAAATCATAGGGCCGTATTCCCCGGCGGTGGACAAGGTCTCCGGGCAGAACATCAGAATCATCAGGATCCTGCTGCCCAAGGACAAGTCGCTGACCGGAAACAAGGAGGCGCTCGCCGCCGCCGTGGCGCGCTTTGAAAAGGAAAGGAAGTACCAGGGGCACATCTCGCTCGATGTGGATCCAGCCTGATTTTTGAATACAGAGTTTTTTTCAGTAACTTTGAAGTTTGAATATTGTCACGATATGGGAAAAGTCATCGCAATAGCCAATCAGAAGGGCGGAGTGGGAAAGACCACGACCGCCATCAACCTTGCCGCTTCGCTCGCCGTGCTGGAGAAGAAGGTCCTCATCATCGACGCCGACCCTCAGGCCAACACGACTTCAGGATTGAACTTCTCGCCCGACAACGACGAGAAAAGAACGATCTACGAAGTGATGATCGGGTCCATAGACATCCGGGACGCGCTGATCCAGACCGAAATCCCGGACCTACAGATGATTCCGTCCCACATCAACCTCGTCGGCGCAGAAATCGAGATGATCGACGTGGAGAACCGCGAACTGATTCTCAAGAAAAGGCTGGCTCCCATCAGGAACGACTACGATTTCGTGATCATCGACTGCTCCCCTTCCCTGGGACTGATAACGATCAACGCGCTCGCCGCCTCCGATTCGGTGATGATTCCTGTGCAGCCTGAATTCTTTGCGCTCGAAGGCCTGGGCAAGCTGCTGCAGACGATCCGTCTGGTCCAGAGCGGTGCGAACCCGGACCTGACGATCGAGGGTTTCGTGGTGACGATGTTCGACGGAAGGACAAAGGTTCACGCCCAGGTGGTGAACGAACTCAAGGAACATTTCCAGGATATGGTGTTCAAGACCATAGTTCAGAGAAGCATCAGGCTCAGCGAAGCGCCTTCGCACGGCAAGCCCATCATTCTCTACGATGTCGTCAGCAACGGGACGACGAACTATATGAACCTCGCCAAGGAAGTGCTGGAAAAGAACGGGAGATAAATTCAGAAGTTCCGCAAAGAACTATTGTAAGTAATGAACAACAAACAGGAAAGCAGGCTCGGCAAAGGTCTGAGCGCCCTTCTGGGCGACGTGAAGGTACCGGAAAGGAAGCCGGTCGGCTACATAAACAAGGAAATCGCCGGAGCGAAACCGGTCCAGGACTACGGTGACGTTCTCCGCATACCGGCGGGGCAGATCGAACCGAACCCGTACCAGCCGCGAATGGCGTTCGACGATGAATCGCTCGAAGAGCTGTCCGAGTCAATCAGGACTTTCGGACTCATCCAGCCGATTTCAGTCCGGGCTCTGCCGGGAGGACGCTACCAGATCATCAGCGGCGAACGCAGGTTCAGGGCCTGCAAACTCGCAGGAATGGACATCATACCTGCCTACATCCGCACCGCCGACGACCAGGGAATGCTCGAGATGGCCATCGTGGAGAACATCCAGAGGCAGGACCTCGATCCGATCGAAGTGGCGATGAGCTACCAGAGGCTGATGGAAGAATGCAGTCTCACGCAGGAGATGATGGCACAGCGCGTCGGAAAGAAGCGCGCGTCGGTCGCCAACTATCTCAGGCTGCTGAAACTGCCGACCAAAGTCCAGCACGACCTCAAGACTGGTCTGCTCAGCACCGGCCACGCGAAGGTGCTGCTCGGAGTGGAAGACACGCACGCCCAGGAACTCCTGTGCGACCTTGTGATCAAGGAGGGGCTGTCCGTCCGCCAGCTTGAAGACAAAGTCCGCAAACTTGCCAAAGAGACTTCCGCGCCTGCCGGAACGAAAGCGCAGGACCTGCCGGAAGAATATTACAGGATGCTGGAACGCATCGGGAAATTCTTCGACAACAGCATAAGCTTGAAGCGCAGCGCTTCCGGAAAGGGGACGATGACCATCAGGTTCAATTCGGACGAGGAAGTGAACAAGTTCCTCAAGGCTCTTGAAGATTCGAACATCTAGTGCAGCGATGAAGAGTCCGGTTCTCAAAGCTTTGCTCGCGGTCCTGTTTGCGGCGGTCTTTTCGACCGGTGCCTTCGCCCAGTTCAAGGAGGAGGCTTTCAGCCAGTCCTACAACGACCCGAACTCGAAGACGGAGGCGAAGGATTCCGTTGACAAGATGTGGTCTTTCAGGGAGTTCTTCCGCGGGGTCACCCACAAGGACACGACGATGAAGATCGGCACCATGTTCGCCGGTTCCACCGTGTTCATCGGAGCGGAGCAGTTCTACAACAGGCAGTACTGGAAGATTCCTGTCATCTACGGCGGCATCGGAGCGACGGTAGGGCTCGGTGTGCATTACAGGAACAGATACAAGGATTCCCAAAGCGCCTACGACGAAGCCTATGCCCTCGATCCCGAGACTTCCCTGACGGTGGACACCCGCTCAAAGAATATGGCCGCCTATATGTTCGCCAGCGCAGGGCTGATCTACTGGGGGGCCTTGATGGACGGAGTCGTGAACTACAGGAAAGACATAAAGAACCAGCCCGGGAAGGCTACCATCTACTCGATACTCCTGCCGGGACTCGGCCAGATCTACAACGGCGAGTACTGGAAACTGCCGATCTACTGGGGCGCCATCATCACATCGTACCATTTCTATGCGCTCAACAACAAGAACTACAAGAGATACAAGAGAATACACAACGAAGCCACGGATCCCGACGGCGCCTACGAGGGGCAGATCACCGCTGAACGGGCCCTCTATTACAGAAATGTGTTCAGGCGCTACAGGGACTATTCGATGGTCGCGCTGGTCGGAAGTTACCTTCTGCAGGTCATAGACGCCAACGTGTTCGCCTACATGCAGGATTTCGAGGTCAACGACGAACTGACCCTCAAGGTGTCCCCGACCGTCATCTCACCTTACAATGAATATGCTTCCTCGGCAGGCGTTCCGCCTCCGGCGATGCATTTCGGCGGCGGGGCGTTCGGTGACCAGGCCATCGGGCTGAAGGTCGGGCTGAGGTTTTAATTCTAGAAAGAAAGATGAAAAGAACCGCACTGATAACACTGGCCGCATTGTGCGCGATCGGGCTGGCTACAGCCTCCACCGCGCAGGCACAGGTGTTCCGCAGGAAACTGAAGGAAGAAAACGAGATTCTCAGGACTCAAGTCGATTCCCTGAAGAAAGTCCTGGTCAGGATGGAAAAGGAAAGCCTCCTGAAAGACAGCATAGCCAACGAAATGATCGGGGTATATGAGGAGAACCGCACGAGAACGGCGGCAGGGCTGAATCCGGAAGACTACACCCAGGAGATCACGGACAGCCTGCTCAGCATCTGGTACCTTCACAGGCAGGTCCAGAACAGCGGACAGGAAGACGGATTCGCTATGGACTCCATACGGTTCTCGTCCGACGTGCCGGACGAAGTGTTCCGCGACAGGCTGGAGAAGATGAACTCCTTCATCACGCTCCCCTACAACGACAAGGTGCGGAACTATATGATTCTCTACTCCGAGAAGATGCCCGCAAGGATGAGCACCATTCTCGGCCTCTGCCAGTACTATATGCCGATTTTCGAAGAGACCTTCAACAAATACGGGCTTCCCGAGGAACTGAAGTATATGGCGATCATCGAGTCCGCGCTCAACCCGACCGCCGTGTCCCGGGCAGGTGCGAAAGGAATGTGGCAGTTCATGTTCCGCACGGCCCAGCTCTACGGGCTGGAGATCAACTCGTTCGTGGACGAGCGTCTGGACCCTTTCAAGTCGGCCGATGCCGCGGCCCGCTATCTGACGGACTCCTACAATGTCTTCGGCGACTGGAACCTTGCCATATCCTCCTACAACTGCGGGGCCGGCAACGTCAACAAGGCCATCCGCAGATGCGGCGGGAAAAGAGACTTCTGGTCGGTTTACGACTACCTTCCGAGGGAGACCAGAGGCTATGTCCCGGCCTTCGTCGGAGCGATGTACGCCATCCGCTACAGCAAGGAATACGGGCTGACTCCGGCACCGGTCCAGATGCCGGCAAAGGTTGACACGTTCGAGATCCACAGGAATCTCCACTTCAAGCAGATCAGCGAACTGGTCGGAATCCCGCTCGATGAACTGCGCAATCTGAACCCTCAGTACATCAAGGACATAATCCCGGGAAAGAGCAAGACCCAAATCCTGCGTATCCCGTACAACTATTCCAGCGACTTCGTGGCCCACGAAGACTCCGTCTACACCTACAAGGCCGAGGAATATCTCAACCCGCAGACTCTGGTCGAGTCCGCGAAAAGCAATTCCGCGCAGTCCGAAGCCTCGGGAGTGATTGTCTATAAGGTCAAGAAAGGCGACACCCTCAGCAGGATAGCGTCCCGTTACCACGTCACGGTCAACCAGCTGAAGAAATGGAACGGACTCAAGAGCACCACGCTGCGCATCGGGCAGAAGATCCGGATCCGCAGATGACGCCGTCACAGTCTCAGCACCGCCTGGACTTTCATCTCGAACTTGCCGGGCTTGGGATTTTCCATAAATGAATATTGAACCGTAGAGGCTCTGAAGTACAGCTTCAGGGCCTTTCCCCTTCCTAAAGGGAATTTTCCTCCCGCGACTGCGGACAGGCTCCACCCCCTGCCATAGTAGGCGGGGACGTTGAAACTGCCCGGAGCGTCGCGTTCGTAGGAATATATCCTGTCGTCCCAGTTGTCCACAATGAACACGGTTCCGCGGACATAGGCGCTGAACCGCCCGGCACTGCGTCCACCTTCCGCATAGAACAGTCCTGCAAGATCCTTGCACAGAAGTCCTTCCGCCCTGACACGGCATTTCCAGGCGGGTTCATCTGACGGCCCGTATCTGGCCGACAGACCGGAACTCGACCAGTCAAAGTCGCACCTCCCTCCGGTGCGCCGCTTCAGGACGGCATCATAAGGTCTGAACCTCTCGGTCACCTTGAAAGAAAGCAGGGAATTCGGTGTCAGCTGGACCGGAAACTTGAGCAGCATCCGGCCCTGCATCATTGACGGGTCCGAATCCTTGAGAGCAAACTCGAACGTCAGCACGGCCGCAGCTCTTTCAAGTCCGAGCGCCAGGGAATGTTCATCGGAAACTTTGGTCCAGCTGCGCAGCGCGCCGGCATATTCAGACGTGAACTTTTCAGGATAGGAATGAGCTACGGCTGAAAGCTTCCAGTCATCGGCAATGCTGAACACGGCTCCGGCCAGCATAGCCGCGCAGCGTCCGGAGAAGTCCCAGCAGAGTTCGCCGAAAGTGTCCGTTCCGCGCCAGGAACGCCGGAAATCCGCCGAGACCTTGCCTCCGGTCACTCCGGGAGAGACATCAAGCCGGCCCGTGGACAGATATCCGGTCACGGAAAACTGGCCCTTGCGGCCATAGAATGCCATATTGGAACCAGCCAGCAGTGAAATCTCCGCCGGCCTGCCGCTTTCGCACCAGGAACGCAGGCCCGGGAACGAAACGAAAGCGGAAACCACGGCTTTCCCGACTGAAAAATCCGATGCGACTCCCCTGTGGGTTCCTATTCCTGACCAGGACCACGACGGAGAAAGGCCGGATGGGCGGCGGCTGAAGGAAGACGAAGACGAAAGACCGCTCAGGGACA
Organism: bacterium; assembly: GCA_963640265.1. Lineage (GTDB taxonomy): Bacteria > Bacteroidota > Bacteroidia > Bacteroidales > UBA932 > Cryptobacteroides. Next base: position 8,152 of record CAVHYF010000021.1, read on the forward strand.
TTCCGCTCCAAAGCGACAGTCCCTGTCCGAAACGGGCGCTGTAGTCTCCGGCTATGAGTTTGGCGGCCCTCCTGCGGCCATAGACGGCGGCAGTCCCCGACCAGGATGAAGGCGGAAACTTGCCCTTGTCCGAATATGCCGACTTGGCGGCAAATCCGACTTCGCAGGCATTGCCGAAAGAAGCCCTGTACTTCGCGCCCCAGGAATATTCACCTCCCTTCAACGCTGAATTGGCAAGGCCTTCCTGTCTGACGACGAGCGTGTCCTCCGCAGGGGCGCCCGGCAGGGAAAGGCTGCGCAGGGAGACGAAGGGTCTGAGCGCGCGGACATATTCCTCGCCGAAACCGTCCACGGCCGCAAGTTCCGCGAAGGTCAGGACATCCCCGTTGCGGCGGCGGTAATCCGCAAGGCTGGCCGCCTGATAGCGGGTCAGAAGTCCGCTGGACACTATCCTTGACATCCCCGCAAGATTGAGTTCCAGCGGAGAAGATAGGAATGCGCTGAATCTTTCGACTTCATATTCATCGAGTTCCTCCTCCGACTCGGCGCCGCTCAGGAACAGGATCGCCTTCATCCGGGCATCCGTCTGAGCCGGAGCCTTGAAGGAAAATGACGCCAGAAAAAGCATCGGAAGGACAAGACGTCTCCCGATGCCGGAAAATGTTTTGTGAAGATATCCCATAGCGCGAAAAGTTCAGGGCGGAAAGATAGGATGACAAAACGTAAAAAACGAAAAGAAAAGAAATCGCGTAGCGTTTTTTTCCGTTTTTTTAAGGAATATTGCTAATTTTGTTTTTCATTTCCGTTTTTCAATTCAAAACTGTGCAATGAGCAACGTCAGACTTTACGACAAATCATTCAAGCCGTTCATTTCCAAGGAACGTTTAGCCAAGGCTATCGACGACGTGGCCGTGAAAATCAACCGCGACTTCAGCGGAGGCACGGACTATCCCATCGTTCTGTGCATTCTCAACGGCTCTCTGATGTTCACAGCTGAACTTATGAAACGGCTCACCTTCAACTGTGAGCTGCTTTGCATCAAGCTGTCGTCCTATGAGGGTACCCGCACCACCGGCGATGTCCGGGAAGTTCTGGGAATGTCGCGCAGCATTGAAGGACGCAGGGTGATCGTGGTGGAAGACATCGTAGAAAGCGGTAACACCATCGTAGCCCTCAAGAAGATCCTCAAGGAGAAAGGAGCCGCCGAATCAAAAATCTGCACTTTGCTTCTGAAGCCGGAAGCCTACAGGAAGGACGTCTGCATCGACTATGTCGCCCTGGAAATCCCCAACGACTTCATCGTCGGCTTCGGGCTTGACTACAACGAACTCGGCAGAAATTTCGATGAAATTTACGTTCTTGACACTGATATGAAATATTTCATTTTATTCGGGCCTCCAGGCGCCGGCAAGGGCACCCAGGCCTCAGCGATGGTAGAAAAGTACAATCTCTGCCACATTTCCACAGGCGAACTCCTCCGCGGTGAGATAGCGAAGGGAACTGAACTCGGCCTCAAGGCCAAGGCGCTCATCGATGCCGGAGAGCTGGTTCCTGACGAGGTTGTCGAAGGAATGATCGAAAACAAGTTCAAGACCGTCACCGGAGTCTCGGGATTCCTGCTTGACGGTTTCCCGCGCACTATCGCGCAGGCCGAGGCTCTCGACAAGATGCTGGAGAAAACCGGTACAGGAGTCACTTCGGTGGTGTCGATAATGATTCCTGACGGGATGATCAAGGAGCGCATCAAGCACAGAGCCGCGATCGAGGGCCGCGCCGACGATGCCAGAGACGAGACGATCGACAACCGAATCAAGACTTACCACGAGAAGACCGAGCCGCTGATCGACTTCTACAGGAAGGCCGGCAAGTACGAGGAAATCGACGGAACCGGCACCATCGATGAAGTCCGCGGAAGAATCTGCAGCCTTATGGACAGGCTCTAGCGGCAATCGGAAACATAAAACGACGATTAAGGGTGGCCGTCCAGGCCACCCTTTAATTGTTCCATAGAATGCTGGAAGCCCCGGGGCATCAGACCTTTTCCAGAACGCAGTCTCCGGGAGCCTTTATGTTGGAATCCAGGATTATCTCGCCTACGGAGCCGTAACGGATGAAGCCGGTGCGTGGATTCTTGATGGACGGGACGTGACCTTTGACCGTGGCCCTGACGGATGAATATTCAAAAGCCAGGTCGGCGTCGGCTCCCATCGTGCAGTCTTCCAGCACAAGGTCGTCGCAGTAGCACAGCGGCTGGGTTTCAGTGATGTGGCAGCGCTCCAGGCGGAGATTCTTCGAGTACCAGGCCAGGTACTCGCCGTTGATGACGGAATCCCGGACAACGACGTTCTCCGCTTCCCAAAACGAGTCCTTGGAGTTCAGGATACAGTTTTCGACCACGACGTTCTTCGCGTACTGGAACGCATAGTTGCCGTTAAGCCTAACGTTCTTCAGACGAACGTCGCTGCAGTGCATGAACGCATAGTCGGCCCTGTCTATCAGAGTGTCTTCCACATCGATCGAACTGCAGTCCCAGAAAGTCTCGGTCCCGCCGAAGATCTGCACGTCGCGAAGCTTTATCCCATTCATCCTGCGGAAGGTCTTCGGCGCGTCTATGATCGTGCCGTAAATCTCACAGTTCCTTGAATACCAAAGTCCGGAACGCGCGGCAACGGTGAGCAAGCTGTTCCGGATGACGAAGCCGTCGCATTCCCAGAACGGATACTTTCCTTCAAACCGGCAGTTCACGGCAGTGATGTCATGCGTTTCCTTCAGCGCAGACTCTCCGGCGCGGATTACCACGTTTTCGAGATAGAGTCCGCTCGTCCTGTACAGAGGACGCTCGCCTCCGAATTCCTTGTTGACAATCTTTTCCATATTATGTGATTTTCAGTTTCATCCATTTTTCGCCGCTGAGCCTCCAGATGAACAGCAGACCGCGCACATTGAGTTCCACGCACATCGCTATCCAGTAGCCGGTTAGACCAAGCACAGGCGTGAGTACCAGAGCGAGGCCGATGCGCACGACCCACATGCTGCCGAAGTTCATTATGCTCGGCACAAGAGTGTCACCGCCGCCCACGCACGAGCCATAACCCGCGATCGAGAATGCGTACATAGTCTCGGCGAACGCCTCTATCCTGAGCACCTTCGCACCCAGGGCGACGACCTCGGGATCCGAACTCAGCATCTTCATCAGGTCCGTCGCGAAGATGAACATCAGCGCTCCCAGCACAGTCATTATGGCGGCGGCCATCAGCATTGTGATCTGCGAGAACTTTTTGGCCACGTCGCGCCTGTTGGCGCCGAGACACTGTCCGACCAGCGTGGTGGAGGCTTCTTCGATGCCGTAGCCCGGCATATAGCAGAAACTTTCGGCTATTATGGCAAGCGAATTCGCCGCGATGGAAATCGGCCCGAGCGGCGCCACTATGACGGTGCTCATTATGTGCGACCCTCTCATTATTATGTTCTGAAGCCACATCGGAGCCGTGATGCCCCAGGCATTCCTGACTGTCTTGTCTTCCGGGACGAAAGAACCTTTTTCGCCCTTGATGTTCAGCTCCTTCGACCTTCTGAGAATGTACCAAAGAACAAAGACGGTGGTCAGAAGTTCAGCCATACCGGTCCCCAGCGCGGCTCCGGCGACACCCATACCGCAGGCATAGATGAACACATAGTTGAAGACCACGTCCAGCACGCACATTCCGATGTACATCAGGCTCGGGATCTTCATGTTGCCGCTGGCCTGCAGCATCGCGCTCGCCGCCCAGCCGACGGCTCCTATCGGTATGAAGGCTGAATATATAAGGAAGTATGCGGAGGCGTCCCCCGTAATCTCCGGGCTTCCGCCGAGCCACCGGGGAAGCGGAGAACTGATGCAGATGCCGATAAGGCTCAGCACAAGACCGACGATGAAGACTGACGTGAGACCCTGGCGCATCACTTCGCGCGCGGACTTGAATTCCTTGGCTCCGCACAGATGAGCCACCTGTACGGAGAATCCCGAACAGGCTCCCGCCGTGAAACCGCCGAGAATCCAGGTGCTTGTGGAAATGAGCCCTATGGAAGCAGTCTGATTGGCGCCGAGCCTTCCGACCATTCCGGCATCGATGTACTGCATCATCACGGAGGACACCTGGGCGGCTATGGCCGGCAGGCTCAGCATAAATGCAAGCTGTATCTGCTGGCCGAGCGTCATCGGCAGTCCGTTCCGGATTTTTCCGAGCAGTATGTCCTTCTGTCCTGATGCCATAACCAGCCGCAAAGATATTCACTTAAAGTCATTCGGCAAAATATTCATTCCAGCCTTGACCGGGGAGGCGGCGGAAGACACAAAAAATCGGGACGGCCGCTTTCCGGTCACCCCGATTCTTGTCCTGACGGCTACGCCTACTTCTCGGCAGGAGCGATCGCCGACCATACTACGGCGCTCAAAGCACCGCCGCAGAGAGGTGCCACGATGAACACCCAGAGGTCTTTGAGGGCCTGTCCGCCGGCGAAGATCGCAGGGCCGATGGAACGGGCCGGATTGACTGAAGTTCCGGTGAGCCTGATGCAAACGAGATGCACCAGAATCAGCGAGAGACCGATGGCGAGTCCGGCAAGATTGCCTGCACCCACCTTGCTGTCGGTTGTCCCGAGAACCACCAGCACGAAGACGAATGTGGCGATGAGTTCTACGACGAAGGCTCCGCCGACTCCCCCGGCATTTGCGACCGCATTGGTTCCGAGTCCGCCGGTAAGGTCAGGGGCGGCCACGAACTTGGTCAGAAGGAGAAGGATGGCTCCGGCGATTATCGCGCCGGCAACCTGTCCGACCCAGTAGCCCAGAGCGTCCTTCCAGCTCATTCTGCCTGAAAGAGCGACTCCGAGGGTGATTGCAGGGTTGATGTGGCAACCGGAGATGCCTCCGATGGTGTAGGCCATGGCAACGACTGAAAGACCGAACGCAACTGCGGTGCCGACTACTCCGGCAGGGGTGTTGCAGCCGAGGAACATTGCGGTTCCGCAGCCCATAAGTGTCAGAACCATCGTTCCGATGCACTCAGCAATATACTTTCTCATAATCGATGGAATTGTGATGAATATGCTTTTTACTTCGCTAAAATAATAAAAAACCATCGTTTATCGGCATTTTTTCTTATTTTTACGAAGTTTGTGATTAAAGAGCGCTGTCAACAGGCTCATAAATGCTGTTCGCCAACATGAAAACGAATGTTGTGATTATGGCCGGAGGAGTCGGAAGCCGACTCTGGCCGGTAAGCAGTACGGAAAAACCGAAACAGTTCCTGGACCTTCTGGGAATAGGCAAGACGCTGATTCAGATGACTGTGGAGAGATTTCTCCCGGTCTGCAGCCTGGACGGGTTCTGGGTCGTCACATCGGAAGCCTACACGGGAATCGTGAGGGAACAGCTTCCGGGGATTCCTGAAGACCATATTCTTTCAGAACCGGAGCCGCGCAACACGGCCCCGTGCATAGCCTATGCCTGCTGGAAGATAGCGTCTGTCTGCCCGGATGCCAATGTCGTCGTGACCCCTGCGGACGCTCTGATCATCAACGAGCAGAAATTTTCCAACATAATCCGCAAAGCGCTGAATTTCACCGCCGAAGGCGAGAGGATAGTCACCGTGGGCATTGAACCGACCCGCCCGGAAACCGGCTACGGCTACATATTCGCCAGCGAGAAGCAGCCTGAAGAGATCGTCAGAGTCCGCGAGTTCAAGGAGAAGCCGGACCTCGCCACCGCCAAGGAATATCTTGCCGCAGGCACATATTTCTGGAACGCGGGAATTTTCGTCTGGAGCGCCGCCACGATCGTAGCGCAGCTGCGCAGGTTCGCTCCGCAGATCGCCGGCGTGATGGACCGCATCGCCGAATCTTTCGGCACCGGGGCCGAGCGGGAAACGGTCCGCGAACTGTTCCCGACCTGCGAGAAAATCTCCATCGACTACGCCGTAATGGAAAAGTCGGACGACATCCACGTGATTTCCTGCGAGATAGGATGGTCCGACCTCGGCAGCTACAGTTCCGTCAAGGAACACATCCCAGCTCCGGAGGACGACCCTGCGGCAGACGGATGCACCTGCGATTCCGGCTGTTCGGACAACAAGGCCGTCGGCAAGGATGTCCGCCTGTTCGGCTGCAGAGGCTGCATCGTCCACGCCGAGGACGGCGGGACAGTCGTCGTTGAAGGTCTTGACGGCTACATAGTGGCCGTCAAGGACGGCAACGTGCTTGTCTGCCCGATTGCGGACGAACAGAAAGTGAAGGAATATTCACAGAAAAGGCTGAAATGAGATACGTTTTCATCGTCCAGGGAGAGGGTCGCGGGCATCTGACGCAGGCCATCTCTATGGAGCGCCTGCTAAGGGAGAACGGTCACGAAGTGGCTGCAGTTCTCGTCGGCAAAAGCCCTGCCAGGAAGCTCCCGTCATTCTTCGCCGAAACCGTCAAGGCACCGGTGGAGATGTTCGAAAGCTTCAATTTCGTTCCTTCGGCATCCAACCGCAAGGCCAGTTCCCTGAAGACAGGGCTCTACAATGTCTTCCACATCGGGGCGTTCCTGCCTTCGCTCAAGTTCATATCCCGGAGACTGCGCGAAGTCAAGCCGGACGCGGTGGTGAACTTCTACGACATACTCGGCACCGTCGGCTACAGGCTCAGCCGCCTGAAAGCGCCTATGGTCTGTCTCGGGCATCAGTTCCTGTTCCTCCACAAAGACTTCAGGTTTCCGAGGAAAGGCTATTCGGGACACTTCGCTCTCAACTTCTTCACCAGGATGGTTGCCTGCGGCAGCGCGAAAGTGCTGGCTCTCAGTTTCCGCAGAATGCCGGACGACCCGAAGCGCAGAATCAGGGTGATGCCTCCGCTGCTCAGGCCGGAAGTCCTCAGACTCCGCACGGCCTCCGCGGAAAGCGGCACGGCGATCCGCAACGGCGGCTACATCCACGGGTATATGCTCAACGCAGGATTCTCGCAGGATGTCCTCGCCTGGCACTCCGCACATCCGGAAGTTCCGTTGAGATTCTTCTGGGACCGTGCAGACGAAGCTCCGGTCAAGGTTGTAGACGACACACTGTCCTTCTACTATCTTGACGACGAGGAGTTCCTCCGCCAGATGGCCGGATGCAAGGCCTACGCTTCAACGGCCGGCTTCGAGTCGGTCTGCGAAGCTATGTATCTCGGGAAACCGCTCCTTATGGTTCCTTCGCACATCGAACAGAAGTGCAACGCCTACGATGCCACCGAAGGCTACAGAATGGCCGGCGGGGCATATTCCGGAAAAGATGGGACTCCTTGCCCTGCAGTCTCCTCTGACCGCTTCGACCTTGACCTCCTGCTGCATTTCGCTGACAATGAGTTCAAAGCCGATTCAGCCTTCCCGGACTGGGTAGCATCGGCAGATTCGGCTTTCCTGAAAGAACTGACTTTTTTCTAAAATTTTCCTGAAAATATTTGGAGAATTCCCCGGAATGCTATACCTTTGCAATCCCAATCAGGAAGGACAACCTATCCTGAACAGGTTGGAAAGATTCGTTAGCTCAGTTGGTAGAGCACAACACTTTTAATGTTGGGGTCTCGGGTTCGAGCCCCGAACGGATCACAAAAGGAGCCACGCTTCTTTCCAATGCAGACGGCCTTCGGGTCCGATGCGGAAAAATGCTTTGTTAGCTCAGTTGGTAGAGCAACTGACTCTTAATCAGTGGGTCTAGGGTTCGAGTCCCTAACAGAGCACGAAAAGAGACGCTTTCAGGATTGAAAGCGTCTCTTTTCCTTTAATATACCGTTCACGTATGCATCTTTCCCCGTCGGCTCCTTGATGCCGTTCAGAAAAGAATCGCTATCTTTGCAGAATTGAACCGAAGGATTATGCCAGAGTCGAATTTCATAGATTACGTCAAGATATGGTGCGCGTCAGGACACGGAGGCGCAGGTTCCGTACACCTTTACAGAGCCAAGTACGTGCCCAAAGGCGGGCCTGACGGAGGAGACGGAGGCCGTGGAGGCCACATCATACTCAAAGCCAACCCGCAGTTCTGGACACTCATACACCTTAAGTACCGCAAGCACATCAAAGCCGAAGACGGAGCGCACGGCGAAGGCGGACTAAGGACCGGCAAGAGCGGAGAGGACATCGTACTGGACGTTCCGGTCGGAACAGTGGCCAAGGACGGAGAGACCGGCGAGACCCTTTTCGAAATGCTGGAGCCCGGCGAGACCCGGATTCTATGCAAAGGAGGCCGGGGCGGCCTCGGCAACAACAATTTCAAGAGCGCGACCCAGCAGACTCCGCGCTTCGCGCAGCCCGGCGAGGAAGGTCAGGAAGGCTGGTTCATCCTCGAACTGAAAGTCCTCGCCGACGTGGGGCTTGTAGGCTTTCCTAACGCCGGCAAATCCACCCTGCTCGCGGCTGTGACGGCCGCCAAACCGAAGATAGCCAATTACGCATTCACGACACTTGAGCCTAACCTGGGCATTGTCAGCTACTACGATGACAGGTCCTTCGTGATGGCCGACATTCCCGGAATAATCGAAGGCGCCCACGAAGGGAAGGGCATAGGAATACGCTTCCTGCGCCACATTGAAAGGAACTCGGTGCTGCTCTTCATGGTCTCCGCGGAAGATGACGACATCAAGGCAAGCTACGAGACCCTGCTCAACGAACTGAATGAATACAACCCCGAACTGCTTGACAAGGACCGCGTGCTGGCCGTCACCAAGTGCGACCTCATCGACAAGGACATAGAGAAAGAGCTCGAGCCGACGCTCCCCGAAGGCGTTCCGCACGTGTTCATCTCATCGATAACGGGAGAAGGTCTCAAGGAATTGAAGGACAAGCTATGGTCAGCGCTACAGTCATAAGCTACCTGCACAGGATCGATCAGGACGCGACTTTGTTTCTGAACGGATTCAGCACTCCGGCGACGGAGCCGGTCTGGATGCTGATGTCCGACAAGACAATCTGGATTCCCGCGTACATTCTCTGCGCCTGGATGCTTTTCAGAAGGCTCGGATGGAAAAAAGCCGCCGTCGTGCTGGTTTCCGTCGGCCTGGCTTTCGGACTGTGCGACCAGTTCTCAAACCTCGTGAAGAACTCCGTTCTGAGGCTCAGGCCAAGCTACAGTGCAAGAATGCTGCTCGGAGGCCTGAACGTGCTTGAAGGCAGGGGCGGATTCTACGGATTCTTCTCGGCTCACGCAGCCAACGCCTTCGCCCTTGCGATGTGCCTGATAATCGGCTTCAGAAACGACAGGACCCATTCCTACAACGGTTTCTACAAAGTCGCCCTGTTCTGGGCCTCGATGGTGGCGGCAAGCAGGATATTCGTCGGCAAGCATTATCTTGGGGACGTGATCGTAGGGGCCGTCGTCGGACTCACAACAGGGTACTTCATCGGAATGCTGGCAAGGTACGTCATTCAGACTCGCATTGACAAAGTGCCGTTCTCCGGCCTGACAATGATTTTCGACACGAAGTGCGCATCCTGAGCGGCGGCAACTTCTGCAAGTTGCCACGGCTTGTTCTTTTGCCATCCCGCGAATATCGTTCCGGCCGTCAGGTGGCCGGTCTCTTGCGGTACTCCCCCGGGGTCACTCCGGTGTGCCGTTTGAAGAAACGCAGGAAATGCTGAGGATAGTCGAAGCCGAGACGCTCGCTGACCTGGCTGACGGACAGATCCTCGCGGTTCAGAAGTTCCTTGGAGGCGGCGAGGATGTGGTCGGCTATGAAATCCCTCGCGTTCCTGCCGGTCTCGGCCTTGACAAGTTCCCCGAAATAGCCTGTCGAAAGACAGCATTTGTCGGCGAAATAGGCCACGGACGGAAGCCCTTTTTCTCCTGCCTCCCCGCTTAGATATTCACGCAGCAGCGTCTCGAATTTCTGCACCACCGTGTGGTTGATCTCCTCGCGGGTGATGAACTGCCTGTCGTAGAATCGGAGGCAATAGTTCAGGAGCAATTCTATGTTACTGACCACCAATTCTTTCGTGTGCTTGTCGATGGCGTGGCGGAGTTCCTGGCCGATCATATCCACGACATTTCTGAATATGGTGACCTCCTGCGAGGACAGATGCAGGGCTTCCATACTCGTGTAGTCGAAGAAGCCGTAGCGGGACATATGCGCCCCAAGCGAGGTTCGGGCGAGGAAATCAGGATGGAACACGACGGCCGTCCACTTCGGGGCGGCCACGTCCGAAGGCAGCACGTGGATGCTCTGACCTGGAGCGAAGGATGTGACAGTCATCTCGTCGTAGTCGTACTCGGTCCTGCCGTAGGAGATGCGGCAGCCTTTGGTCTCCTTCAGATAGAGCATATAGAGTCCGTTGCGGATTGTGAATTCCTCCGGCTGGACTCTCTGGTCAGTCATCCTCGCCACGCTCACGAGCGGATGCAGCGTCTCGAAACCGTAGCAGTCGTTGAACTGCTGCACAGTGTCAAATCTGATTTCTTTCATATCAACCTTTTATGAATATGCCCGGCTACAGCAGAGCCAGGATGTCATCAACGATCTGCTCGTCAAGCAACCTGTTGTCGCTTAGGAGTTTGTGGAGGTCGAACCTGTCGTAGAGGTCCTTCTTCACTCCCCCGACCAGCACTTTCATCTCCGAAGGGCCGTAGTAGGCCGCTATCCTTTCGCCGAAGCCGCCGTCCTTGCATCCGTCCTCGAGGGTGACGACCAGCGAATGGTCCTTCTTCAAGTCCTCAAGAGTCAACTCATCGACTCCGGAAAGATACCGAGGATTGACCAGAGTCGCGTCCACACCTTTGCCGGCAAGCAAAGATACGACATTTTCACCTTTCTGGTAGAACGAACCCGCGGCGATCACAGCCACGCGGCTTCCCCGGCGGGTGATCTTGTAGGAAGGTTCGTAAGCATATTCACAATCCACCGTCTCGCTTGTGTGGAAGACGCCGTTGGAAGGCACTCTGATGGCGACAGGCTTGCGGTCCTGCCGGACGGCCCAGGCGAGCATTGCGAAATATTCCTCGCAGTTGGTCGGGGCAAGGTAGAGAAGGTTCGGGATGCTCGTGAGCATCGGAATGTCGAAAAGGCAGATGTGGGTGATGTCGTTCATCGTGCCTGTGCCGCCCCACATCACATTGATCACCGCAGGGTTGGAATTGATGCAGAGGTCCTGCGCGATCTGGTCGTAGGTGCGCTGGACGAAGGTCGAATAGACGGTCCAGACCGGATGCAGCCCGCCCTTCGCCATCGCGCTGGACATAGCGCAGGCCTGCTCCTCCGCTATTCCCATATCAAGGTGCTGCTTCCCGGCCTCAAGGCGTTTCTCGAGAGTGAAACCGGCCGCGGTCGGAGTGCCGGCGGTCACGGCGATGAGGGTCGGGTCGGACTTCATCCTCGCAAGCATCCAGTCGGCGAACAGCTCGCTGTAGTCCTCGCCGCCGGCAGGAGCGGCCAGTGGCGCGCCAGTGGCGGGATCGAACGGAGCGCCATAGTGCCAGCGTTCCTTGTTCTCGACTGCCGGAGCGAAACCGTGCCCCTTCTCAGTGTGGATGTGCACCACGGTCGGAACTGTCGTTCCCTTGACTTTTCTGAATATGTCAACGAGTTTCCCGACATCGTTGCCTTCCTCAAGATAGAGGTACTCAAATCCTAAAGCCTTGAAATAGTTGCACTCGGCCTTGCCGCCGGTCTCCCTCAAAAGCCTCAGGTTCTTGTAGATTCCGCCGTGGTTCTCGGCAATCGACATCTCGTTGTCGTTTACCACTATGATGATTCCGGTGCCGAGTTCGGAGGCCTCGTCCAGTCCCTCGAACGCCTCTCCTCCGCTTAGTGAGCCGTCGCCGATGACAGCGATGATGTTCTCGTGCGTGCCTTTGACATCCCTTGCCTTCTGCAGACCGGTCGCAAGAGAAATCGAGGTCGAGGTGTGTCCCACCTCGAAATTGTCATATACCGGGCTTTCCGCCGGAGATGAATAGCCGCTGATGGCGTTCATGTCGTCCACATCCCCGAGGAAGCCTTTCGCCCTGCCTGTCAGCACTTTGTGCGGATAGCTCTGATGTGAGACATCAAAGATGAATTTGTCTGCCGGGGCGTCGAACACATAGTGAAGCGCTACCGTGGCCTCCACGAAGCCGAGATTCGGGCCGACGTGGCCGCCGTGCTTGCTGACCCTGTTCAGGACAGCCTTGCGGGTTTCGTCCGCAACCACCTTAAGTTGTTCTACGTCAAGGCCTTTGAGATCGGCAGGAGAATTGATGTTTTCGATGTACATATTATGGTATTTCACTAAGGAAACTTCAGACACGAGTTCTCTGTCACCACGACTTTCCCGCGTCCAGTTTCTTGATGCGAATATCCATCAAATTTACTGATTATCCGTTACCGGTTTCCTTGTTGGAATTACCATTTTCCTGTTTTCCGCACAATTTGCAGCTTATAAATAAATCCACCGCATTACAGTTCCGGCAGCACCTTTTCCATCTGGATGCCGCGGGAGCCTTTTACAAGGATGGTTAGGCCGGACTGAGGATTGGATTCCAGCCAGGCGGCAAGATCGGCCGAAGTGGCGAACCACTTTACGTTTCCGCCATCTGAAGTTCCTGAAGCATCCAGAGCCTTGCGGAACTCTTCCCCGACAAGGCAGACAAGATCAAGACCAATAGAAAGCACTTTGTCAAGCACGGCGCGGTGTTCCCCTACCGACTCGGCGCCGAGTTCGCGCATGTCCCCCAGCAAAACAGCCTTCCTCGGGGCCTGAACAGAAGCTAGGTTGTCCAGCGCGGCGGCCATGCTCGTAGGATTGGCGTTGTAGGCATCCTCGATCAGGATGTTCCGCTCAGTCTTCTCAAGCTGCGAGCGGTTGTTTTTAGGAATATATTCGCTCACGGCCTGGAGCGCATCCTCGAGCGGGACTCCGAAATGCAGTCCGACAGCAATGGCAGCGGCGATGTTATTCGCGTTGTACGCTCCAGCGAGATGGGTTTCAAGACCCAGAAGAGTCTCGGTGTCCGGTTCTTCGGAAGTTCCGGCCGGAACGGCCATCCTTACGAAAGGATGGTCGGCATCGGAAGGCAGTACCAGAGAGCCTGAGTACTTGAGACCATATTCAATGACATTCAATCCCTTGCGGGCGGCGGCCATCGCGGAAAGTTCCGGATCGTCGGCGTTCAGGAATATGCTTCCTCCGTGTTCGAGGATGTAGTCGTAAAGTTTGCCCTTGGCCTTCTTCACTCCCTCGAAACTGCCGAAACCGAGAAGATGTGCCTTGCCGACATTGGTGATGAGGCCGTAGTCAGGCTCGCAGACCTTGACCAGTTTTTCGATGTCGTCAGGATGGTTGGCCCCCATCTCGATGACGGCAAGTTCTGTCTCTGAATTGATGGACAGGACTGAAAGCGGCACGCCGATGTCGTTGTTAAGATTGCCCCGGGTCGAAGTCACGCGGTATTTGGCCGACAGGACCCTGGTGATAAGTTCCTTGGTGGTTGTCTTGCCGTTGGTGCCGGTCAGACCGATGACCGTCAGGCGTTTCCCGTCCACGAAAGTGTTCTCCCTGTGGTACCGGGCAAGGGCCTGCAGAGCCGCGAGCGTGTCCGGGACAACAATGATGTCAGGATTCCCTGAGGCGGCTGCGGCCGTGCCCTCGTCCACGACGGCATAGCGGGCTCCGGCCTCGAGGGCTTTGAGAGCATATTCATTGCCGTCGAAATTCTCGCCTTTCAGGCCGAAGAACATCTCTCCGCCCTTTATCGCGCGGCTGTCCGTAGTCACGCTTCCGCATTCCCCGAACGCGGCGTATAATCTATTGATGTCCATATCCTAAATTAATGTTTATTTTAAGTACAGGAGCGAAGCGACAAGCCGGCTTCTGCCGGCCGGCCGCAAGGCCGCAATCCCCCTGGCAGGGGGTGCAGGGGGTTCAGATGGTGGGTGTCAAGTAACGCCCGGCGGGCGTTACTTAACACCGGTACTGCCCCAGCCTCCGGCGCCTCTCTCGGTCTCGGACAGGGACTCGACATCCTCCCATTCGACACGTTCGTGGCGGGCGACGACCATCTGCGCTATGCGCTCGCCGGGAACGATCTCGAACGGCTCGTTCGAAAGGTTCACCAGAGATGTCTTCAGTTCACCCCGGTAATCAGCGTCCACCGTCCCGGGACTGTTGATCACCGTGATTCCGTGCTTGGTGGCAAGCCCGCTGCGAGGGCGGACCTGGGCCTCGTATCCGACCGGAAGTTCTATGAATATGCCAGTGGGCACAAGAACCCTTTCCAGCGGTTTGAGAACGATCGGTTCAGTTATGTTGGCCCTGAGGTCCATTCCTGCCGACGCCTCCGTGGCATAGGCAGGATCGGGCCACTGGCTCTTGTTCACTATCTTTACCTTAAGTGTCTGCATATATGTTGATTCCGTATATCGATAAAAAAAACGAGGCCCCGTTGCTCACGAGGCCTCCGGGATATTCATAAAACTACTTTTCTTCCGCCTTCGCCTCTTCCTTGTCGGTGTCAGGAATGATGAGGTTCAGGATGACACCGACAACCGACGCCAGACCGATGCCGGCGAGGGAGAATTTGCCGAAGCTGATGACAGCGCCGCCGATGCCGATGGTGAGGATCAGGGAAGCGATGATCAGGTTGCGGGTCTTGTTCATGTCGATGTGCGCCTTGACCATATTGTTGATGCCGACCGAGGCGATGCTGCCGAAGAGAAGGAGCATAATGCCGCCGAGAACGGCCGTAGGAATGGTCTGGATGGCCGCGCCGACCTTTCCGATGAGGGAAATCAGAATGGCTGAAAGAGCAGCGATCCTCATGCAGGACGGATCGGTGACCTTGGTGAGGGACACGGCTCCGGTAACCTCTGAATATGTCGTCACAGGAGCGCCGCCGAGGAAGGCCGCGAGGGTGCAGGCGAGACCGTCGCCGAGCATCGTGCGGTGCAGGCCCGGATCCTTTACGAAATCCTTGTCGGCGATCTCGCTGATGGCATAGACATCACCCACGTGCTCGATGATCGGAGCAATGGCCACAGGAGCCATGAATACTATCGCCTGCCAGGAGAAGCTCATCTTGGCGATGTGAGGAAGCTGGAACCACGGCGCGCTTGCGACTGCCGAGAAATCCATCGAGCTTCTGTAGAAGATTACGGACACGATGTAGCCGGCGAGGGCGCCGAACACGACAGGTATGAGCTTGATCATTCCCTTGCCCCAGCAGGAGCAGAGGATGGCCACGAACAGGGACACGAGAGCGAGAACCCAGTTCTTGCTTGCCATATCGACTCCGGTGCCGGCGAGCGAAAGACCGATGAGGATGATGACCGGACCGATTACGATAGGCGGGAAGAGTTTCTTGATCAGGCTGATGCCGAACAGTTTGACAAGTAGGCTCATAAGCATGTACACAACACCTACGGCCACAAGTCCGCAGAACATTCCGGCCATCCCGTAGAGTTCGGTAGCTTTGACGATCGGAGCGATGAACGCGAAGCTGCTGCCGAGGTAGATCGGAACTTTACCGCCGGTGACGGCGTGGAAAAGAAGAGTGCCGAGTCCCGCGGCCAGAAGAGCGATTGCCGGGTCGAAGCCGACGAGAAGTGGAACAAGAACCGTGGAGCCGAAGGCCACGAACATGAACTGAACGCCGACTATCGATCGTTTCAGTGGGGATAAGGTGTGTTGTGACATAAATATTAAGTTATTTGGATGCTCTGGAGTAAAGCACAGCAGCGATTATTCCGAATATCAGATTCGGCAGCCAAAGAGCCACAACCGGAGGCATGGCCCCCGAAAAGACGAACATCTGGCTGAACCGGAGGAAAAGGATGTAGGTGAAGCTCAAGGCGATGCCTATGCCTATATTAAGGCCGATGCCGCCTCTGCGCTTCCTTGAGGAGAGTGAGACTCCTATCAGGGTGAGTATGAACGCCGAGAACGGCAGCGCAAGTCTGGTGTGCTTCTCTATCAGCGCATACATCACATTGGCGTCGCCTCGCATCTTCTGGGTGGCTATCAGCTGGTCCAGCGCCGCCGCCGGAAGAGTCTCGACAGTCTTCTTGTTGCGGTAGAAATCCGTCACGGTCAGATTGAGGACCGTGTCGAGTTCCGCTCCCGTGCTCACGCGGTCCTGCAGACCGTCGGTATATTCCCTGATGAAATACTTCTTGAGTTTCCAGCCTCCCATCGTGCTGTCCCATACCGCCTTGTCCGCGGAAAGCTTGCGGACCAGCCTGTTGTCGCGGATGTCCTCCAGAGTGAAACCGTACGCCGTGTTGTTCCACGAACTGAACGACTCGACATAGACGAACTTCCCCGTGTCTATCTGATAATGCACATTGTTGGACGAAAGCGAGTTCCTGTGCTTCACATATTTCTGCTCGAACTGGATTCGCTTGACATTGGACCTCGGGATGACCCAGAGGTTGAGCGAGAGGGAGAGAGCCGCTATCAGGAACGCCGAAACCATATACGGAACCATCATCCTTCTGTAGCTCACTCCGCAGGAGAGAATCGCTATGATCTCGCTGTTGGCCGCCATCCTGGACGTGAAGAAGATCACGGTGATGAAGACGAACAGAGGGCTGAACATATTGACGAAATACGGCACGAAGTTCACGTAGTAGTCAACGATGATCGCGCGCAGAGGAGCGTGATTCTCGACGAAATGATTGATCTTCTCGCTGATGTCGAAGATTATGACTATTCCTATGATCAGGAGGAGAGCGATGAAGAAGGTCAGGATGAACTTCTTGATGATGTACTTGTCTATCTTCTTGAATCCCGCTTCCATATTCCTACATCCTTGAACTGATTTTCCTGACTGTCACTTCCTTCCAGGATGCAAAGTCTCCGGCCTCGATGTGCTGCCGCGCGGTGCGGACAAGGTCGAGGTAGAACGCGAGATTGTGCTCGCTCGCGATCATCGCGGCGAACATCTCCTTCGCGATGAAGAGGTGGTGGAGATATGCCTTCGAATATGTCCGGTCAACGAACGAGGCGCCCTCCGGATCAAGCGGCGAGAAATCATCGGCCCACTTGGAATTGCGCATGTTCATTATGCCGTTCCAGGTGAAGAGCATTCCGTTGCGGCCGTTGCGGGTCGGCATCACGCAGTCGAACATATCCACTCCCCTGGCGATGCCCTCGAGGATGTTGGCTGGGGTGCCGACTCCCATCAGGTAGCGAGGCTTGTCCTGCGGCAGGATCGGGCATACGAGTTCCAGCATCTCGTACATCTTCTCGGTAGGCTCCCCTACCGCAAGCCCGCCGATGGCGAAACCTCCCGCAGCCGGACTGTCGCCTACCAGACTCACGGCGTGGTCCACCGCCCTCTTGCGGAGTTCCGGATAGACGCAGCCCTGGATGATCGGGAACATCACCTGATTGTAGCCGTACAGAGGCTCGGTCTCGCAGAAACGCTTGAAATAGCGTTCCAGCCAGCCCTGAGTCAGCTTAAGGGATTTTGCGGCATAGCGTTCGTCGGCGTCCCCGGGGCAGCACTCGTCGAGAGCCATCATTATGTCGGCTCCGATTATCCTCTGGGTGTCAACATTGTTCTCCGGGGTGAAGATGTGGCGGGAGCCGTCGATGTGCGACTGGAATCTGCAGCCCTCCTCGGTGATCTTTCTGATCTTCGTCAGGGAGAAGACCTGGAAACCGCCGCTGTCAGTCAGTATAGGCCTGTCCCAGTTCTCGAACTTGTGCAGGCCGCCGGCCTTGCGCAGAGTGTCGAGTCCCGGACGGAGGTAGAGATGATATGTGTTGCCGAGGATGATCTCGGCCCTTATGTCCTCTTTCAGGTCGCGATGATAGACTCCCTTGACGGAACCGACGGTGCCCACCGGCATGAAAATCGGTGTTCTGATCTCCCCGTGGTCCGTCGTGAGGACACCTGTCCTCGCCATCGAGCCTCTGTCTGCGGCCAGCTTTCTAAATTCCATTTTCCACAATTTGGCCCTCAAAGATAGTGATTTTTAGCCGAAAACTTGTACATTTGTTTGTTTCGACTTTGCCTTTGGCACGGCCCGTACTGGACCGACAAGCCGGTGGAACAAGATTAAAAACAATAACATTATGACTAACAAGCACATCAGCCTCAGGCTGATCATCATGAACTTCCTCCAGTATGCCATCTGGGGAGCGTATCTGACATCAATGGGCAGCTTTCTCGGCAAGGCCGGGCTAGGTCCGCAGATCTGGCTGTTCTTCGCCACTCAGGGTTTCGTGTCCATATTCATGCCGGCTCTGGTCGGCATCGTGGCCGACAAATGGATTCCCGCACAGAAGACCCTGTCGATCTGCCAGCTGATCGCCGGCGTGTCGATGGTCGGGGCCGGACTCTACGCTATGGGATCGGTGAGCGTTGCTGGCGGAGCCTACACGGTGGGGCCACAGTTCAGCTTCGGCATCTTCTACGCCCTCTACACCGTCAGCGTTGCGTTCTATATGCCGACCATCGCACTGACCAACTCGGTGGCCTACGCCGGTCTGGAAGGAGCGGGCAAGGACACCGTCAAGGCCTTCCCTCCGATCCGAGTCTTCGGCACCGTCGGATTCATCTGCTCGATGCTCTTCGTGAACTTTATGAGAGACCCTTCAGGAATCCAGTACCAGCACAGCTACTTCCAGTTCTTCACTTCAGGAATCCTCAGCCTTCTGCTAGGAGTCTATGCTCTCTCGCTTCCGAACGTTCCCGTCAAGAAGACCAGCGGCAGCAGCTTTATGGAGGCCACCGGACTTAAAGCCTTCACCCTCTTCAAGGACAGGCAGATGGCCATCTTCTTCATCTTCTCGATGCTCCTCGGAGCCTCCCTGCAGATCACCAACGGCTACGCCAACTCGTTCATCTCCTCGTTCGCGGGGATTCCTGAATATGCCGACGCCTGGGGCGCCCGCAACGCCAACGCCCTGATCTCGCTCAGCCAGATGTCGGAGACCCTCTGCATCCTCCTGATTCCGTTCTTCATGAAGCGTTTCGGAATCAAGAAGGTGATGCTCATCTCGATGTTCGCCTGGGTTCTGAGGTTCGGCTTCTTCGGAGCAGGCAATCCGGGAAGCGGAGTCTGGCTGTTCGTCCTCTCCTGCCTCGTCTACGGAGTCGCCTTCGACTTCTTCAACATCTCCGGTTCCCTGTACGTCAACAGAATGACATCCAAGGACATCCGTTCCAGCGCCCAGGGTCTGTTCATGCTGATGACCAACGGCCTCGGCGCATCCATCGGCACGTGGGCCGCAGGCAAGGTCGTGAACCATTTCGTCTACAACGCAGCCCAGCCTGACTGGGCCACGGCCTGGTACATCTTCGCAGGTTTCGCCTTCGTCGTCGGCTTCCTGTTCATCTTCCTGTTCAAGGATCCGGGCAAGGACGAAGAGACCGCAAAGGAAGCGGCCTAACACTTTGTAACACTTGAAAGTTCAATCTCCGTTAAGTCAAACCAGCTGCCGTACTTTGGCGTGCAGTGCATTTCAAGACGCTTCGCAAATTTAAAAGGGCAGACCTCGCGAGGAGGACTGCCCTTTCCTGTTGTGTAGAAAAATATTATTCCACCGTTACTCTCTCTACTTTCCAATTGTCTGGGATGCCGTTGACTCCTCTCATATCATCCGCATTCCACTTCGCAGAATCATTCATTACAAAAGTTCCCGTCGAGGAAACTCCTGAAACCCAACCGTGTGTAAGGGCTTCACTCGGTTTGTTCGTGAAAAGGGCTTTTATGTAATTCAGACTGCTGCAGCCGCTGAACATTCCCCAGTAACAGTCTGAGGTCAAAGCCGTAGCCGGGAGAACCGGAGCGGTCTCAAGGCTGGTGCAGTTCTGGAACATTTTCGAATAACATCCCGTTGACATTGTTGTAGCCGAAAGTGCCGGCGCAGTGGTCAGACTGCTGCATCCGCTGAACATTTCCGAATAACAATACTTAGCCAAGGTGGTAGCCGGGAGAGCCGGAGCGGTCTCAAGGCTGGTGCAGTTCTGGAACATACCCTGATAACTGTACTCGTTCATAGCCTTAGCCGGAAGTTCCGGTGCCTGTGTCAAATTGCTGCATCCGCTGAACATTTTTGAATAGCAGTTGGCTGTCAATTCTTCGGCTGGTAGGATCGCCGGAGCCGCGGTTAAAGCTGTGCAACCCTGGAACATACTTTGATAACAGCACCTTGCCAATTTCTTAGCCTTGAGTTCGGGAGCCTGAGTCAAACTGCTGCAGCCGGCGAACATATTGGAATAGCAGAGAGCCGTCATTTCTTCGGCAGGGAGTGCCGGGGCAGCAGTTAAAGCGCTGCAATACTGGAACATACACTCATAGCAATAATCTGCCAGGGTCGTAGCCGGAAGTTCAGAAGGAGCGACAGATAAACCTGTACATTCCGCGAACATATAGCTATAGCAATAATTCGCCAAGGCCTTCGCCGGGAGAGCCGGAGCTGCGGTTAAAGCTGCGCATCCCTGGAACATCCTTTGATAACAGCACTTCGCCAATTTCTCAGCCTCGAGTGCCGGAGCGGATTTCAGATTTTCGCAGTAGCTGAACATTTCGGTATAACAGTACTCTGCCAACTCAGTCGCAGGAAGTTCCGGGGCAGCGGTCAGACTTGTGCAGTTCTGGAACATATAACTATAGCACTCGTTAAACAATTTTGTCGCCTCAAGTGCCGGAGCCGATTCCAGACTTGTGCAGGAGTTGAACATTCCATAATAACAACCCTCTGCCAATTCAGTCGCAGGCAGCTCAGGTGCAGCCGTCAAACTTGTGCAGCAGAACATTTGCTTATAGCAGCTCGGTGCCAAAGACTTCGCCTTAAGTTCGGGAGCCTGAGTCAAACTGCTGCATTTAAAGAACATCATCTCATAACACTTTTCCGCCAGAACAGTTGCAGGCAGAGCAGGGGCCGCTTTCAGACTTGCGCAGTTGTAGAACATCGCATTATAACAGCTCACTGCCAATTCAGTTGCAGGCAGCACCGGGGCGATGCTCAAACCAGTACAGGCAGCGAACATCAAGCTGTAACACCCGGAGGCCAATGACATCGCAGGAAGCTCCGGAGCCTTGGTCAACTTGCTGCAGCCATAGAACATAGCGGAATAACAATCCTCTGCCAATGTCGTAGCAGGCAATTGCAGTTCGGCGGCATCCGTGAGATTTTTACAGTAGCTGAACAGGGATGCGAAACAATACTCCGGCACCTCGGTCCTGGACATTGTATTGTCCAGCAGAGACATAATGTTCCCGGAGACCTTGACTGTGCCGGCGCCGCTCATAGCGAACTTGTAATATTCATAATCAGATTTGGAGAATGTGGAATTTCCGCCTTTTCCCGCTCTGAACTGAAGTTCGGCGCCATCTGACAGAGTAATATCTGTTGTGCCTACGATATAAGTAGCCCAATCTTTGCCTGTAGTTTTGTACTCAAGTGTAATGTCGGCAGGACTGTTCTCCTTTGCAATCGAAATGACAGTTGTTCCCGTAGAAGTAAAGGTAAGCGGTTGCTGGGTATAATCCTCCGTTCCCACATAGTCCACAGATGGCATCTTAAGCAGTCTGGAGCGATTGATGGTCTGGGATTTTGTGGACTTGATTTCCATCATCTTGCCGTCGGTATCCCTCACGGTGACGGTGAAGCCGGAGGTCATAGTCATCGGAGGAAGGGAGATGATGAAGCAGGTCGCAGTCGAAGGATCGAGCTGGACGCCTTCAGTTCCACAGTCCAGGGTCACTGTAGTTGCAGTGGCATCGGTCAGACTGATGGACGGAACTTCTGCCCCGGATACGGTTACACTACCGGAGCCGCAGAGAATCTCGTTGGCATTGCCGCGAACGCTGATGGATTTGACTTTCGAGCTTCCCTTCAGCTGAAGCTTCAGACCGCCGAGGATATTCTTGAAACAGAGGTTCTTGTCCTCAGTCGATGAGGTGACAGCCGCCATCGGGGATGCACCGTTGTCGAAACTGTTCTCTGCATAAGCCTGAGTGGCGGGAAGACTGATTCCTTTGATGACATAAGAGTCCTCGCCGGCCTCAACGGTCGCCGTAGCGGTATATGGATAATATGCGACATTATTGCCGATTTCTGCGCCGGAACCGGTTCCTGACTCTGAAGACTCTGCAGGATTCAGAGTCGCAGATGTCTTGCCGGCAGAATCTTCAGACACCTTATATCGTCCGTTGGAAGCAGTGCCGGCGAATAAACTTACCTCGTCTCCGCTCTTCCAGAGCACATTGCCCTTCTCATCCAGAGAGGTTCTGGTAACGGCGGAGTCATCATTATCTTCGATTATGGCCGTAAATGTCTCCTGCTCCGGGGCCTGCGGTTCGTTGTCGATTCTCAATTCTTCTTTCTGGCAGGCGCAGAGCATAAGGCCCGCCAAAATACTGGATGTCAATATTTTATTCATAGCGCTGTTATTTACCATTCTCCGTTCTCATCCTCAACT
>CAVHYF010000022.1:0-28521 GCA_963640265.1 bacterium
ATGCGAAGGTGCTCACCAGCAACACACAATGGTCGATAGTTTACAACCTCACGGACCTCACGGCCAAGGTCAGCATGTTTATGAACTATGACAAGGTCTGGACTTTCGATCTTGAAAAATAAGACCGCGGAAAACTGAACGACAACAAGCACGAAGCCGGACTTCCGTCGGAAAGTCCGGCTTCTTCAGTCAATTGCCACCGGCCAACCTCCATCAGGCTTTCAGGGCGCGGGCGGCGTTGAGGACGGCGAGAACAGTGACACCGACATCGGCGAAGACGGCCATCCACATCGTTGCAAGGCCCGCCACTGCGAAAGCGAGGACAAGGAGTTTTATGAATATGGCGAAGAAGGTGTTCTCCCTGGCGATCCGAAGAGTCCTGCGGGCGATTTTCACGCCGAGGGCGATCTTGGAAGGCTTGTCGTCCATCAGCACGATGTCTGCCGCCTCAATGGCCGCATCGGAACCCAGGCCGCCCATCGCGATGCCGAGGTCGGCTCTGGCGAGGACAGGAGCGTCGTTGATGCCGTCGCCCACGAAAGCGAGCTTGCTGCCCGATGGCTTTTCAGCCAGAAGCCTTTCGACCTCGGCCACCTTGTCCGCCGGCAGAAGTTCGGCACGGAACTCGTCAAGGCCTACGGCCGAGGCGACATATTCACCGACCTCGCGCTTGTCCCCGGTGAGCATCACCGTCTTTGTCACGCCCAGCGCCTTGAGAGCGCTGACGGCCTCGGCGGCATCTGCCTTGATCCTGTCGGAGACCACGATGTGGCCGGCATATTCCCCGTCCACGCAGACGTGGACGACCGTGCCGTTCTTTTCACAAGGCTTCCACGCCGCTCCGACCGCATCCATCATCTTCGTGTTGCCGACACAGACCGTCCTGCCGTTCACCACCGCGCGCACTCCGTGGCCGGCGATCTCCTCGACGCTCTCGACGCTGCAGCCGTCCGACTCGTTGCCGAAAGCGCTCTTCAGCGACACGGCGATCGGGTGCGACGAATATCTTTCCACGTGCGCAGCAAGGTGCAGAAGTTCCTTTCCGTCAAGGATTTCCGGATGGATGGCGGTGACTTCGAACACTCCTTCCGTCAGTGTGCCGGTCTTGTCGAAAACCACTGTCCCGACCTTCGCCAAAGCCTCAAGATAGTTGGAGCCTTTGACAAGTATGCCTTTAGAGGAGGCTCCGCCGATGCCTCCAAAGAAGGAAAGCGGGATGGAGATCACAAGGGCGCAAGGACAGGAGACGATCAGAAAGGTCAGCGCCCTGTAAAGCCAGGTAGCTATAGCGCCGCTGAAGTCGCCGGACAGGACCGGCGGGACAAAAGCCAGAACCAGGGCGGCGATGACCACCACAGGAGTGTAAACCTTGGCGAAACGGGTGATGAATCCTTCGCTCTTCGACTTGTTCTGCGAGGCGTTCTCGACGAGGTCAAGGATTCTGGCGGCTGTGGACTCGCCGAAAACCTTGGTTACCCTCGCCCTCAGGACTCCCGTCAGGTTGACGCAGCCGGAAATGACTTCATCTCCTTCCGCTACGCCTCTCGGCACGCTCTCTCCGGTCAGAGCCACCGTGTCGAGGCTGGACCGTCCTTCGATGACGACCCCGTCCATCGGGACTTTCTCTCCCGGCTTAACGACTATGGTCTCCCCTGCCTTGACATCGTCCGGGGACACTGTCAGGACCTTTCCGTCACGCTCCACGTTGGCGGTGTCCGGGCGGATGTCCATCAGACTGGAGATTGACCGGCGGCTGCGGCCTTCGGCGATCTCCTCGAAAAGTTCCCCGATCTGGAAAAAGAGCATCACGAAGACGGCTTCGGGGAACTGGGTTTCCGCTCCGGGCAGGAAACCGATGCACAAAGCGCCGACGGTTGCGATGCTCATCAGGAAATCCTCGTCGAAGAGTTCTCCCCGGACGACCTTCTCCCCGGCTTCAAGCAGGGTGTCGTAACCGACTGTGAGATACGGCACCAGATAGACCAAAAGCAGTTGCCACACGCTGAGGTCAAGCTTTTTTTCGACCGCCGACGCCACAACCAGAAGAAAGGCGGAAACGACGATCCGCACAAGCCTGTTCCTGTTTTCCTTTTCCATAATGATCACGATTCTGACGGTGCAAATGTCCGGATAAATTCCTGCAACCAGGTTGCAAATAAACGGTGACAATGACTAAATTTGCGCCGGAAAAAATGATAGCGTATGTCAAACACCGAATTGACCGAACTGCTGGAAAGGCACGGAGTGAAGGCAACGGCCAACAGGCTCACTGTGGCGAAGACGCTCCTTGAAGAAGGACGCCCGCTGAGTTTGATGGAACTAGAGGACATCATAGGAACGATCGACAAGTCGGGCATATTCAGAAGCCTCGTCCTGTTCAGGGAGCACCGCCTTGTCCACACGATCGAGGACGGAAGCGACGGGACCCGCTACGAACTGTGCCTCAGCGGCGATGCAGAAAAGGACGAAGACGCGCACATTCATTTCTTCTGCGAAGCCTGTCACCGCACATTCTGCATCGAGGACGTACAGGCACCGGAAGTCTGCCTGCCGGAAGGCTACATTCCAAGGACTGTCAGTTATGTGGTCAAAGGAATATGTCCGGAGTGTTCCGGAGCGGAGACGGCGGTACACGAACGGTTTTGAAACGAAAATGGAAAAAATAATCATACTATGATCAGCGGCCATCTTAAAGGCCACCTGGCGCTTGCCCTGGCCTACACGATATTCGGTGTCAACATCGTGCTGACAAAAGACATATCAAACTCCCAGACAGTCTCCCCCATCGCACTGTTCTCGCTGCGGGCGATCGGCGCTTCCGCCCTGTTCTGGCTGATTTCACTGTTCACTCCTAAGGAGAGAATCCCGCTGAAAGACCTTGGAGCGATCGCGGTCGCTTCCGTGTTCGGTCTTTTCATCACTCAGTACTCGTTTCTAAAGGGAATAACGATGGCGACCACCATCGACGCTTCGGTCATCGGAACCCTCGGACCGATCTTCACGATGTTCTTCGCTTTCATATTCGTGAAGGAACCGATCACCCCGAAGAAAGCCGCCGGAGTCCTGATCAGTCTCATCGGCGTGCTGTTCCTGATCTTCAACTCGGTGCACAGCCACAACGGCGTGGAAAGCACGAAGCCGATGGGATTCGTGCTGCTGTTCATCAACAGCATAAGCTTCTCCATCTACCTCGGAGCATTCAGGCCTCTGATCCAGAGATATTCAGTCATCACCTTCATGAAATGGATGTTCCTCTTCTCGCTGCTGATCTCGCTGCCGTTCTCCGCGAAGGACCTTGCGTCCACCGACTATGCAGCGATAAGTTCAAGGGTGCTGCTTGAAATAGGCTTCCTGATCTTTTTCGCGACATTCGTCGCCTATTTCCTGATTCCTGTGGGGCAGAAGTACGTCAGGCCGACGATCGTTGCGATGTACACTTACCTGCAGCCGATTCTGGCAAGCCTGCTCAGTGTGTTCAGCGGGATGGACGTGATGACGGTGCAGAAAATCGTGGCGATCGTCATGGTGTTCTGCGGCGTGGCTGTCGTGAACCAGAGCCGGAGCGCGACGCAGCACGGTACTGCAGTTCAAAAGTAAGTCGTAAAGTTTATTTTAAGAAACATCAGGACATTCTTGTGTTTTTTTACTAAATTAGCATCTTGATAACTGAAGAAATATGACGGTCATTATCAAGGAAGTCACAAGCAGGCAAGAGCTTAGGCGTTTCGTACAGTTTCCGAACAAGCTGTATGCCGGCAACAGGTACTATGTCCCGCAGATAGTTTCGATGGACTTGGACACCCTGACTCCGGGCAAGAACCGCGCTTTCGAGGTCTGCGACGGCAAATACTGGCTTGCCTGCGACGAGAAGGGAGCGATTGTCGGCAGGGTCGCCGGCATCATAAACCATAAGTACAACCGCAAGGTTGACAAGAAGATCTGCCGCTTCGGCTGGATAGACTTCATCGAATCGCAGGAAGTCGTGCACGCCCTTATGGAGAAGGTGAGGGAATATGCCGCCGAGTCCGGAATGGAGATCATCGAGGGGCCTGTCGGTTTCCTTGAGTTCGACGTGGCAGGAATCCTTGTGGACGGGTTCGACCAGCTTCCGACCGCCTACGGCAAGTACAACGCACCCTATTATGAGAAGATGATTCTCGAAGAAGGCTTCGTCAAGGAGACCGACTTCGTGGAGTATCTGATAACCGTGCCGGACAACCTTGACAGGTACACAAGGTTCTCCAACCTTGTGGCTGAGCGCAACGGACTGCACGAAGGGCAGTACAGGACAAAGAACGAACTGCTGCACAAATATGCCGACGGGATTTTCAGCGTGATGAACGAATGCTATTCCTCCCTGCACGGTTTTTCGGAACTGTCGGCGGCCCAGTGCGAAGACCTGAAAAACCAGTTCTTTCCGAACCTGAACCTTGACTACGTCTCGGTCATCGTGGACAGGAGCGACAAGGTCATCGGCTTCGGAATAACTCTCCCGTCGATGTCGAAGGCGCTCCAGAAAGCGAAGGGTCACCTTTTCCCGTTCGGCTTCTTACACATTCTGCACGCGCTCAGACACAACGACACCATCGACGCCCTGCTGATTGCGATTTCAAAGGAATATCAGGACAAGGGTGTAAATGCGATGATCATCTCCAAAATCGGCAAGGGAATGCACAAGAACGGAATCAAGTACGTCGAGAGCACCCGCGAACTGGAGGACAACCACAATGTGCAGAACCTGTGGGGCCGGTTTGACCGCCGTCTGCACAAGAGAGCAAGAATCTACTCGAAGCACATCTAACGGAACAATCAAATAACAATCAATGAATATGACTGACAGGAAGGCGGAAAGGATACAGACTTCGATTCTCAACGGAGTCGAGAAAAAGGCTCTTGTCTGGCTGGCTGAAAGACAACCGGGATGGGTGGTTTCCGACACGCTTACGCTTATAGGCACGATAGGAGCGATAATGATCGGCGCAGGGTACATTCTCTGCGGAATCAACGTCAATTTCCTGTGGCTCAGCTGTCTCGGTTTCGCAGTCAACTGGTACGGCGATTCGCTGGACGGCACTCTGGCAAGAGTGCGCAAGACGCAGAGGCCGATCTACGGCTACTACCTCGACCACACGGTCGACTGCATCAACGAGGGGATAATGTTTCTCGGCATAGGCTTGTCCTGCCTCATGCGGCTGGACCTTGCGCTTATGATCTTCGCGGTCTATCTCTGCCTGACAGTGAACGTTAGCGTGAACGCCCATCTCAGGAGCGAGTTCAGGCTCACCTATGCCAAGCTCGGCCCGACGGAATTCAGAGTGTTAGCAATATTCCTGAACATCGCGTTCATCTTCATAAATCCCCTCAGGGAGTTCTGCACCACGGTAACCGTCCTGGGCAGGACAATCGACCTCAGGGCGCTTGACGTCGCGGGAATATTCATTCTCATTCTGCTTGTCGCGATCTACCTTGTCACCGTCATCAAGGATGCCCGCTGGTACGCAGAGAAGGACCCTATGCCGAAAAGGGAAAAGTAATGCCACTTCTTCCGGTAGAACAGATCGAGCGCATCGCACCCGTTTTCAAGGGAAAGTTCGGGAACGCGTCAGCGCGTTTTCTCAGATGGCTTCTTTCCATAAGGAAGCTGTCGGACATCTATGACAGCATAGACGCGAACAGAGGAGCCGAATTCGCCGGCAAACTTCTGGAGAAACTTGGAGTCAATTACCAGCTGGGCGGTTCCCGGAGGCTGTCCTCACTGCCGGACGGACCGTTCATAACCGTCAGCAACCATCCGTACGGAGGCATCGACGGAGTCATCCTGATAGACCTGATAGGACATTTGAGGCCAGGGTTCAAAGTGATGGTCAACGAGTTCCTTTCGGTCATCGAAGCCTTGACTCCAAGCCTGATAGTCGTCAATCCGAAAAACGACCTGAACAACAGGACGACGGCTAAGAACGTCCTGGGAGTACGGGAGGTGCTTTCAAGACTTCACGACGGAGAGCCTGTCGGATTCTTTCCTTCCGGAGCGGTGTCCGACCTGAGCCTCAAGGAAATGAAGATCAGAGACCGCGAATGGCAGGAAGCGGTCATCCGGCTGATCGCGAAAGCCGGGGTCCCGATCGTCCCTGTCAGATTCTTCGACCACAACTCCTTCTGGTTCTACAACCTCGGGCTGATCGACTGGCGTGTGAGGCTGCTTCAGCTGCCGCACGAGCTGGTCAACAAGAAGCATCGCCGGCTGAGGGTCGGAATCGGAGAAACGATTTCCGTCGAGGAGCAGCTGCGGCATCCTGACATCAAGGATTTCGGTCTTTTTCTCAGGGAGAAAGTCTATGGAATGCCGTTGCCCGAAGATTTTGTCAGATACGGCGACTTCATCGCATCGACAAGGAAATAAAACTGTCATAGAGACTCCAGCATCGGTCCTATGATCTCCGTAAGCTGCCCGGTTTCGAGCAGGAATCCGTCGTGGCCGAAAGCCGATGTGATTTCTCTGAAATCCGCTCCGGGAATCATACCGGCCCACTCCTTCATCTGCCGCGGCGGAAAAAGTCCGTCGCTGTCTATTCCGATGACGGTGGTGGCTGCGGAAATCCTGCCCAGAGCGGCGGCCACTCCTCCGCGATGCCTTCCGATATTGTGGCTGTCAAGCACATTGCAAAGATAGTAATAGGAATATGCATCGAACCGTTTCGCCAGTTTTTCGCCCTGGTAGCGCTCGTAGGACGCCGCCCTTGTCGCGAACAGTGTGTCCGGATCGGCTTCCTGCTGGGTGGTGCAGTAACCTTCGTAGCTTCTGTAGGAAATCAGAGCCTGAGCCCTGGCGCACTTGAGTCCCGCCTTGCCTCCGTCCAGACTCTCCGCCGCCCTGAAGGTCGGATCGGCCTCCAGAGCCATCCTCTGTGCCTCGCACGAGGCGGTAAGCCAGGGAGAAACCCTGACATCGGTCGCCATCAGGACAAGCCTTCTGATGACGTCCGGTTCCGTAACGGCCCATTCCGAAGCCTGGAAACCGCCGATTGAACTTCCGATGAGAAGATCGACGCAGGAAAT
Organism: bacterium; assembly: GCA_963640265.1. Lineage (GTDB taxonomy): Bacteria > Bacteroidota > Bacteroidia > Bacteroidales > UBA932 > Cryptobacteroides. Next base: position 7,057 of record CAVHYF010000022.1, read on the forward strand.
CCCGAGATGCCTGCGGACCTCGACCGTCGCACTTATCAAGTCACGTATGGTGAGGGCCGGGAATGTGAAGAAATACGGCCGGCCGGTCTCCGGGTCGGTCGAGGCGGGTCCGGATGAACCGTAAGGCGACGCAAGCATATTCACGCAGACTACGAAATATTTCCCGGTGTCGATGAGTTTTCCGGGACCCACCATCTGCGGCCACCAGTCCTCAGGATCGGAGTTCGCCGTCAAAGCGTGGCAGATCCAGACCACCTTGCGCTTCCCGTCGTATTCCTTTTCCGAAGAATGGTAAGTTATGTGAATATTCCTGACGCCGCCGCCCGCTTCGAGTTCGAACGGGCCTTCGAGTGTGATTGAACCTTCCTTCATCTTTCTTCCAAACTGTTGTGCACCTCTAAAGCGGTGCAAGTAAAAATGCGAGTAAAAGTTGTGCAAATTTACAACAATGATGCGGTTCTTCATCTATTTTTATTATATTTGCAGTCCCAATGGGGTATTAGCTCAGCTGGTAGAGCGCAAGGTTCGCAATCTTGAGGTCAGGAGTTCGATCCTCCTATGCTCCACTTCCCGACATAATTCCGTACACATAATTAAAATCATACACGATGGGTAAGAATGCATTTCTGATCACTGCGGCAGTTGCAGCGGCCGCGGTTGTTGTTTCGTGCGCACCGAAACCGAACACTCTGACTTCAGCGGAAAAGGCCGAAGGATGGGTTCTGCTGTTCAACGGCGAAAACCTTGACGGCTGGCGAGACTACAACGGAGACTCTCTGACAAACGGCTGGACAGTGGTTGATGGCTGCATCCAGGCTTCAGGCAACGGTGCCGACGGTGCCGGTTACATCGTGACAGACAGGAAGTACGCCAACTTCGAACTGTCCTGGGACTGGAAACTCACACACGGCGGCAACAGCGGAATGCTCTACCACGTAGTCGAGAGTCCGAAATTCGATGTTCCTTACGTGACAGGTCCTGAATACCAGCTGATCGACAACGAGGGCTGGGAGGAGGTCAACGCTCCTTCAAAACTCGAGGAATGGCAGAAACTCGGCGTCGACTATGCCATGCATCTGCCGGACAGCGCAAAGATGCACGTCAATCCTCAGGGAGAGTGGAACAATTCAAAGATCGTGTTCGACAACGGACACGTCGAGCACTGGCTGAACGGCGAGAAGATTCTCGAATTCGAAGCCTGGACCGACGACTGGTTCGACAGGAAGGCAAGCGGGAAATGGGGCAACGCAACTGAATACGGACTCGCCCACGAGGGCGTGATCTGCCTTCAGGACCACGGCGACCCTGCCTCGTTCCGCAACATCAAGATCAAGGAGCTTCCGTACAAGGGCGCCGGAAAGGAGATCAGCCTGTTCAACGGCAAGGACCTTCACGGCTGGGAACTCTTCGGAAGCATGCGCACGGGAGTCGATGAAGAAGGCAATCTTGTAACCGAGAACGGCGAGGACCTGCGCTACGGCTACCTCGGAACCAGGGAATACTACAAGGACTTCGACCTGAGCGTAGAATTCAGGCAGTGTTCCAACGGCAACTCCGGTCTGTTCTTCCATTCATTCGTCGAGGGAGGCTACCGGAACAACATCGTCAACGGATGGCAGTGCGAAGTGGCTCCGAAGGGAAGCGACACGGGCGGAATCTACGAATCCTACGGACGCGGCTGGCTTGTCCAGATTCCTGACGAGAAAGAGGAAATCCTTAAGGAAGGCGAATGGAACACATTGAGGCTCAGAGTCGAAGGTGATAACGTCAAGACCTGGCTCAACGGCGAGGCGATGATCGACATCAACGATGAGCTCATCGGCTCAAAGGACGGCAGGATAATGCTCCAGATCCACGACGGCAACAACATCAAGCTGCTCTGGAGGAACTTCCGTCTCACGACGCTGTAGACTTGCCGGGAAACTTGCCGGAGATTCTTCAGTACGGGATTTTCAACTGATATGATTTCACAAAAGAAGAGGGCGGCCGTTTTCCGGCCGCCCTCTTCTTTTCGTCTCATCGGCATCTCATTCAAATGACTCGAGCCAGCTGGTGCCGACAAGTCCACGGTAGTCACCCGTGTCGCCGCCGTTGCGGAAGTTCTTGAAGTAACGGTTCTCGGAAATCACTCCGCCGTCCTTTCCGGTCAGTTTGAGGCGGACGATGCACAGGCCGTCCGGAACTCCGCTCATTTCAACCGCAGGAACCGTGGAATCCTCCAGAGCGTCGACCGTGGCCGAGGCCGACCATATCCCGGAGCCGTCAGGACTCAGGACATCGACGATTGCCGTCAGACCGCCGAGCGGACATATTCCCGCATTGACCACCTCGACTGTCCCGGTGGCAGGGTTCAGCTGAATGTGGACAGGCTCGCACGCCTTCCGGACAGCCGCGCAGGCGGCCGTAGGACGGAACCAGTAGTCGTAGGTCTGCCAGGCAAGGCTCGGCCAGGCGCTGTGCGACATCCAGATCAGCAGTCCCTTGCGAAGCACGTTGTTGGCCTCGTACATCGCCCTGTAGCCATCGTAGTTGATCCACTGCGCATACTTCGCGAACGACTCTGCGGATTCCAGCGCCACGTCGCCGAATCGGCGGCGTACCATCCCGACGAACGCAGTGTCGCCCTGCGCTCCGGTCCGGGTGAAGTCATGCTGCCCCCACACGTCGTCAGACGGCCACAGGTGACCGTCGGTCAGCATTTGCCGGAGGCTCTCATATTCCATTATCGCAGGCATTCCCCTTTCAGTGTGGAACTTCGACACCGGCATCGTGAAATAGGTGTCCGGCTCCACGGCTCTGTAAGGACCGTGACCGCTCACGCCGTCGTCCGCCGAACTCGGGATGTACACTATGCCCGGATGCAGTCCGGAAACCGCAGATGCCAGGCCGGCATTCAGTTCCGCAGGAGGATAGCCCTCGTTGCGCCCGCAGTAAAGGCCGATGCTCGGATGCCTGCGGATCAGGCTCAGATAGTCACGGGCATTGTCAAGGAACATCGCGTTGTCGTCCGGATCGGGCCCGTCCGCCGGATTAGCCAGCCAGAAATCCTGCCATACGACTATGCCGTACCTGTCGCAGGCCTCGTAGAACTCCTCGTCGCCGGTCTGTCCGACCCAGTTGCGGATCATGTTCAGATTCATATCCCTGTGCATCCTGACCGCGGTGTCGTATTCATCGGCTCCGAACCTCAGGTTGTACTCGCTGAAGCCCCAGTTGCCTCCCTTCGGGAAGAAACGGTGGCCGTTGATGAACATCTTCAGGTCGGACATCACGTCTGAATATGTGAATTCGCGGATACCGGCCTGCCAGTTGACTGAAGCGGCGGCGGAATCCCCGCCTTCCGGGATGAAACTGAAGGCGGCCTCGTGCAGAACCGGGTTTCCGTAACCGTTAGGCCACCACAGGGCGATTCTTCTGTCCTTCAGTTGAGGGAATTCATCCGGATAGAACGCGAATTCGTTTTCTCCCGGCGCAAGGATGACTTTTCTCGAGAACTCGATGTCCGCGACGTGCCCGGACAGCGTGCCGGAAACTTCAACGTCCGACAGATTCGCCGCCTTCACCGAAACAGTCATCGAAGCGAGCGTGTCTGGGCCGGCGACACGGCTGGTGACGAGAGGGTCGCCCAGCACGACGTCGGAGCGGTCCTCGATCCTGACATCGTTCCAGATGCCGGAGTCACGGCCTCTCACTGACGGCATCCAGTCCCAGCCGACGGTGGCGTGGAAGGTCGGGTTGTCGGCGCCGAGCACTCCCCCGTTGAAATCCGGACTCTCCGCGTTCTTCTCCTTGACGGCACCGAAATGGGCGTTCTTGAATATGTGAACGGCAACAGTGTTGCCGCTTTCAGACCATAGGTCGGTCACGTCGAAACGTCCGCGCCTGAACGCGCCTGCAATGTTCCCGACATTCTTCCCGTTGAAGAACACGTCGGCTTTCCAGTTGATGCCGTCGAACGCAAGTATTTTTCTGTTCCCTTCATCTGCAGATGCCCCGGCACCTTCAGCATTGCCGTCAATCTTCCATCTGTACCAGAAGTCGCTGTTGAAATACGATTCCGAAATCTGAAGGTTGTTGTCGGCGATGCCCGGATCCGGAACGGCTCCTGCCGCAATGTAGCTGTAAAGCACGGTTCCCGGCACGACGGCCGGCATCCAGTCCGAATCGTCATATTCAGAAGAGGATATTTCCTCACCGGTTCCAAGCCCCTGGCACGCTCTTGCAAGCTTCCACCGCCGGCAGCCGTCCGGAACATTCGCGGCGGATTCGACGCCTTTCACCAGCGAAGGTCCCATCACCTTCAATTCGCCGAGAGCGAAATGACCGCTTTCGTCCGCACCGCTCATCGAGACGCGCACAAAGCGGGAATTGCCATTGACTTTCAATGAATATGCCTGCGCTGCATCCTTCGGCAGACTTGCTTTGCGGGTCCAGGACTTGCCGTCGTTCGAGACTTCCACGTATCCTTCCTGCGGACCGTGAATCCATTCGAACCGCAGTTCGGAGAACTTTCTCTTCGTGCCAAGGTCTATGCTGACCCACTGAGGTTCGGCATCGGCGCTCATCCAGGCGCTGGTGAACTCTTCCGACGGAAGCATATTCAGACCTCTTGATTCCTTTGAATCGTAAGGTCCCGAATCCCTGCTCACTCCAAAAGAGGAATCTTTGGAGAAATCCACGGAATTGATTCCCCACCAGACCGCCCCCGGCATATTGAATTCAATCTTGAAATGACTGAAGTCAACAGCTTCGGTGATTGGTATTTCCAGACGCAGCTCGCAGGTAGGGCAGACTATCTCTTCAGTCTCCTTGTTAGGGTCTGTAACCTTCATCGGCCAGCGCCTTTGCCCGGGCAATCCTTCACCCTGAAGGGAGCCTGCCTCCTTGAGCTCCTCCCCTTTCCGTCCTGCAAGACACCTGACGGACCACCCGGAAACAGGTTCCTGAAAGGCAACGGTTCCGATGATTCTGACACATTTCGCAGAGAATGACTGACGGCTCCATTCATATTCAAGGAAATTTGACGGACCGCCGATCGTGTTCTGGGAATATGGTCCTCCGTCAACCGTCCACTCCTTTTCTCTTCTTGGCAGCTCTCCCTGTGCAGCGGTGACCTTCAGCCAGGCGGGCTCTCCGTCCGGGATGATTCCGTCAGTAACCAGTTGGGCTGTCAGGTTGTAGTCATAGGATGAGGATGCCAGAGCCATCCTGTTCAAAGCAATGTTTTCCATAGAAGTGTCAGAAGAGCAGGCCGACATTGCCGCGACAACTGTCGCAGCAATCAATGCACGCCCCGTTTTTGCCGAAAATGCGTAAATTCTACCTTCCATTTGAAATACTTCTTTAAATTATTGTTTTTGCAATCACACATATAATCTACATCATCAGAACGACATCTTCCAGAGAGCGCTCTGCGCGGCTCCGCTCTTGGACGTGTCCATTTTCCCGAAATTCCAGGTGAACGAAACGATAATTCTGCGCCCGAGCACGTTGGTGTAGGAATTCTGGACATAATCATCCTGCACGATGCGGCTGAGCGACCCAGCATTGTCAAGCAGATCCTGCACGGCCAAACGGCGCCGGCATCCGCTTCGAAACAAACAAATATAATCAAATACTTCCGCAACTTCTGAATATGACGCTGAAATTTTATGGAAACCGCCGGAAATGGCCGTCGGAACGGACTGAACGGACGGACAGAATGAATGTCAGCGTGCAAAAACCGTCTATTCACCCACAAAAATACGTTTCTACTGATATTCAATTAATACAACAACTATGTTTTAGGGTATAACAAATGTGTTAAGCTATGGATTCGGGCAATCTGGACTTCATTGTACCGGAATAATTTGGAATATCGACTTTAATTCCTAAATTTGCCGACCGCTTTGTAAAAACGATTTTTACAAGTTGTACAATAATCAATGATAAAGCCGCATTTTACAACGCTGTACATTTATTTTAGCTTATGTTCAAGATTCTTTACAGAGAGATGCTGACACCAAACATCTGCAAGATGGTGGTGTCGGCTCCGAGGATTGCCGCAGCAGCGAAGCCGGGACAGTTCCTCATCGTCCGCTCAGACGAAAAAGGCGAGCGCATCCCGCTCACAATCAGTGATTACAATGAAGAGAAAGGCACAGTGACAATCGTCACCCAGCTCATCGGAGCCTCATCCGCCGCAATCATCAGAAAGGATGAAGGCGAGTTTTTCTGCGATGTCGTCGGCCCGCTCGGCAACCCGTCCGCTTTCGTGGGCAAGACTCCGGAAGAGCTGAAGGACAGCAGGTACATATTCATCGCCGGAGGTGTCGGCACTGCTCCCGTCTATCCCCAGGCCAAGTGGCTGCACGACAGAGGAATCGCCGTCGATGTGATCATCGGCGCGAAGACGAAGGACCTTCTCATCTACAAGGAAGAGCTGGCGTCCGCCTGCGACAACCTGTTCCTCTGCACCGACGACGGCACGGAGGGATTCCACGGAATGGTAACCGGACTCCTTGAGAAACTTGTCTCGGAAGGACACAGGTACACCCAGGCCGTGGCGATAGGCCCGATGATAATGATGAAGTTCTGCACCCTCACCTGCAAGAAGCTAGGCATCCCGGAGGACGTGAGCCTGAACATGCTGATGGTTGACGGAACCGGAATGTGCGGCGCGTGCCGCGTCACAGTGGGCGGCAAGACAAAGTTCGCCTGCGTTGACGGTCCGGAGTTCGACGGCTACGAGGTCGATTTCGACGAAGCTATGAGACGTCTGGGGCAATACAGGACCGAAGAGGCCGAAGTTAAATCTAAAATGGGAATATGATGGCACAGAGAATACCAAGAGTACCGGTCCGCGAACAGGATCCTAAGGTACGCGCGCACAATTTCGAAGAGGTTTGCTACGGTTACAACCTTGAAGAGGCCACGACCGAGGCGTCGCGCTGCCTGCACTGCAAGAACCCGCGCTGCGTCACAGCGTGTCCGGTCAGCATAAAGATTCCTGACTTCATCGCCAGAGTGGCCGCCGGCGACATCGCCGGAGCCGCCGCGGTCATCGCCGAGGACTCCTCGCTTCCTGCCGTCTGCGGCCGCGTCTGTCCGCAGGAAAGCCAGTGCGAAGGCAGCTGCATACTCGGTGTCAAGGGCGAGCCTGTGGCCATCGGCAAACTTGAAAGATTCGTTGCCGACCACTCTGCGGAGGCTCCATCCAAGCCTGCGGAGGCCCCTGCCGCGACCGGAGCGAAGGTCGCCATCATCGGCTCCGGTCCTGCCGGACTCGCCTGCGCGTCCGACCTTGCCAAGAAAGGCTACGATGTCACCATCTTCGAGGCTCTGCACAAGGCCGGAGGTGTCCTTGAATATGGAATACCCGAGTTCAGGCTTCCGAAGGACACCGTACTCAAGCGGGAGATTGATGAAGTCAAGGCGCTCGGAGTCAAGATAGAGACAGACGTGATCGTCGGAAGGACGGTCACGATCGACCACCTTATGGACGCGGAGGGCTTCAAGGCCGTGTTCGTCGGCACGGGAGCCGGACTGCCGAAGTTTATGGGCATCCCGGGCGAAAACCTCAACGGAGTGTTCTCGGCCAACGAATTCCTGACGAGAAACAACCTGATGAAGGCGTTCAGGGAGGACTACCTGACACCTATCCACGCAGGAAAGAAGTGCTGCGTGGTGGGCGGTGGAAATGTCGCTATGGACGCGGCGAGAACCGCCCTGAGGCTCGGGGCCGACACTACAATCGTCTACCGCCGCACCGAGAACGAACTTCCGGCCAGGAAGGAGGAAGTCCATCACGCCAAGGAGGAAGGCATCGATTTCCAGATGCTGACCAACCCTGTCGAAGTGCTCGGTGACGAGAAAGGCTGGGTAAGGGCGATCAAGTGCATCAGGATGGAACTCGGAGAGCCAGACGCAAGCGGCCGCCGCTCCCCTGTCCCGATTCCGGGCTCGGAGTTCGAGATCGAGACCGAGACCGTGATAATGGCTCTGGGCACCGCTCCTAACCCTCTGATCGTCAACACCACGAAGGGACTTCAAGCCACACGCAGAGGCGGGCTTGAGGCCGATGAGCAGGGGCGCACGACCCGCGAAGGCATATTCGCAGGCGGAGACGCCGTCACCGGAGCCGCCACCGTGATCCTCGCGATGGGAGCCGGCCGCAAAGCCGCCGCCGCCATCGACGAGTACCTCAGCAGGAAATAGTCTCCAAAAACAATCACACTCGGAAAGCCGGCCCGGAACATCCCCGCCGGCTTTTTGTTTTTTTAGCAAGAATCGCTAAATTTGCGGTGCTATGATGTTGAGGAAATTCGCGGTCTTGCCCATTCTTCTGGCAATGCTGATGGTGACGTTGGCCACCGTCATTCCCCATCATCACCACGACACGATGATCTGCATCGTGCAGGAGGTCTGCGAAATCGACGGTTGCTGCGATGACGAGCACACCCACCATTCCGATGCAAACCACGATGAGGACGAAAGCCACTGCGTGGCGCACGAGCAATACTATCCTTCCGAAAACATCCACATTGACAATCAAGACTTTGGAGAAGATCTTTCCGACATCTCCCCTATTCTCTGCATTCTTGCGGAGATTCTAACAGAAAACTCAGGCAGAGCCCTTGAAGCGTTCGGTTCCGGAGACATAGTCCAGACGACCCTGGCTCCGGCGCTCACCGCCGTCTCGCCGAACGCCCCGCCATTCCGCTCATAAGGCAAGGTTTCACAACCGCCTTTCAATGAATATGGTCCATCCGGAACTCAAGGATGAACCGGTTCAAGTCAATCAACATCTCTTCAGTTCGGACGCAAAAAACCGGTGCCGTAAGACGGATGCCTGAAAAAAGCCGGGCGCACACGCCGGAAGAGAGAGCGGAAATTCAAGAAAATATATTCAAAAATGAAAAAAACAATAATTGTTTTGTTGATGGCTGGCTGCGCTGTGCTGGCGGGCTGCCATAACCATAGCGGTGAGGGAGATCACGACCACGAGGCCACGGAAGAATCGCACCATCATCATCACGACGGTGAATCAGAAGAACATCATCACCACGATCACGGCCACGGCGAGGCCGAAGAAGAACACGGTCACGAAGGTCACGACCACAGCGGAGAAATCGTTGTCAGCCTGGAAAGGCAGAAGACTTTCGGAATTGCGGTTGACACCGTAACCGCCGACACTTTCAGCGAAGTCCTGCACACGAGCGGACAGATCCTCTCAGCGACGGGAGACGAGATGACCGTCGTCGCCAAGACCTCCGGAACGGTAAGCCTGGGCAACCTGACGGAAGGATCGGCAGTGGGCAAAGGCGCAAGGATCGCCACCATCTCATCCAAGAATCTTGGAGAGGGAGACAAGCTTGCAAAGGCGAAGGCGGCCTATGAAACCGCAAAAAGGGAATATGAACGGGACCTTCAGCTGAGCAAGGACAACATCGTCAGCGAGAGCCATCTGGATCAGAGCAAACTTGCCTGCGAACAGGCAAGGGCCGAGTATGAAGCGCTATCATCCGACCTGACCGCCGACGGCGGCGTGGCGGTGACCTCACCTATGGCCGGCTTCATCAAAAGGCTGGACGTACGCCAGGGCGACTACGTCGAGACGGGCGATCCCGTCGCGGTGGTCAGCCAGAACAGAAGGCTCCGGCTGAGGGCGGATGTCTCCGAAAAGTACTACGGAATGCTGTCCGCCATCAAGGATGCCAACTTCAGCACCCCGTACAGCGAAACGACATTCAGCCTCAAGGAACTCGGCGGCAGGCTCATAGGCTACGGAAGAGCGTCGGACGGAGACTACTATATTCCTGTGACATTCGAATTCGACAACAGGGGGAACCTTGTTCCGGGTTCGTACGCCGACATATTCCTGAAAACATCCTCCTCGAAGGAAGGCATAAGCGTCCCGGTGGAGGCCGTCGTTGAAGACCAGGGAGTACATTATGTCTTCGTCCAGCACGACGAGACAGGCTTCTTCAAGCGGGAAGTGTCCCTCGGCCAGTCCGACGGACGCAGAGTGCTGGTCAAGAGCGGACTCAAGGAAGGCGAATCCGTGGTGGTTTCTGGAGCTCTTCAGGTCAAACTGGCAAGCGTGACGGCGGTTCCGGCAGGTCACACACACAATCATTAGGCCTATGGAACAGTTGCAGCACGAAAACGGACTGCTGAACGGAATCATCCGGTTCTCGCTCAACAACCGTATGGTTATCCTGGTGATAGCCGTCCTCTGCCTTGTCGCCGGAATACATTCGACCTTGAACACCGAAGTCGATGTCTTCCCCGACCTTAACGCACCGACCGTGGTCGTGATGACGGAAGCCGAAGGAATGGCTCCGGAAGAAGTCGAAAGACTCGTCACCTTCCCCATCGAGACCGCAGTGAACGGCGCGACCAACGTGCGTCGCGTCCGTTCATCCTCCACAACGGGATTCTCCATCGTGACAATAGAATTCGACTGGGGTACGGACATCTACAAGGCCCGCCAGATTGTCTCCGAGAAGATAGCGATGGTCGGTGAAAGCCTTCCCGACAATGTCGGCAATCCGACCCTCGGACCGCAGGCCTCAATCCTGGGTGAACTGATGATCATAGGACTCACTGCGGACACGACTTCGATGCAGGACCTGCGCACCCTCGCTGACTGGACCATCAGGCCGCGCCTGCTTTCAACGGGCGGAGTGGCCCAGGTCGCGGTTATGGGCGGCGACATCAAGGAATATCAAATCCTGATGGATCCCGGCAAGATGCGCAGCCGAGGAGTTTCCATGGATGAGGTCATCTATGCCGTCAAAGGGATGAACCAGAACGCCACCGGCGGTACTCTTTATGAATATGGCAACGAATACATCGTCCGCGGGCTTCTCTCGACAGACGAGATAGAAGAGCTCCGGAAAGCCGTGGTCAAGACTTCGGAAGGCGGATTCCCGATCACGCTGGACGAGATCGCCGATGTCCGCATCGGTCCGAAGAGACCGGTGCTTGGAGTTGCATCGAACGACGGCAGGCCGGCCGTGATACTCACGGTGACGAAGCAGCCGAACACCAACACCCTGGCGCTGACAGGGAGACTGGACAAGGCTCTTGATGAAATCCAGAGCACGCTTCCTGCCGACGTAAAGGTCAATTCGCAGATTTTCCGCCAGTCCCGATTCATAGAAAGTTCTATCGGCAACGTGAAGGAATCACTCATCGAGGGGGCTATCTTCGTGATCATCGTCCTGTTCATCTTCCTGATGAACTGGAGGACCACTGTGATCTCTCTCATCTCCATTCCGCTTTCGATAGTCGTCGCAATGCTTGCCCTCAAGTGGATGGGACTCACGATCAACACGATGAGTCTGGGAGGAATCGCCATTGCAATAGGCTCCCTCGTGGATGACTCGATCGTGGATGTGGAGAACGTGTTCAAACGGCTGCGGCAGAACAGGGCCAGACCCGAAGGCGAGAGAGAGAGCATACTCAAAGTGGTCTACGAGGCTTCCAAGGAAGTCCGTATGCCGATGCTGAACTCGACACTGATCATCATCGCAAGCTTCCTTCCGCTGTTCTTCCTTTCAGGAATGGAGGGCAGGATGCTCAAGCCTCTGGGCATAACATTCATCATCTCGCTGGTCGCTTCCACGCTGGTGGCCCTGACGGTCACCCCTGTACTGAGCTCCTATCTTCTCGGGCCGGAAAGCAGCGACAGGACAGGCAGGGAACCCGCGCTTGTCCGCTGGCTCAAGAAAATCTACGGAAAGGCCCTGCAATGGTCGCTTGACCACAAGGCCGTGCTTCTGGGCAGTGTCGGGGCACTTCTGGCAGTAGCAATCGCGATGTTCTTCACGCTTGGCCGCAGTTTCCTTCCTGCATTCAATGAAGGTTCGTTCACCATCGCAATCAGCACCGTGCCGGGAATATCCCTTGAAGAATCGGACAGGATGGGACGCATAGCGGAAGAACTGCTGCTGAGCATTCCTGAAATCAAGACTGTAGGAAGGAAGACCGGCCGCGCGGAACTCGACGAACACGCATTCGGAGTGAACTGTTCAGAATTCGAGTGTCCGTTCGAACTCGGCAGGAAAACCCGCCGGCAGCTGACCGAAGAGGTCCGGCAGAAACTCTCGGTCCTTCCGGGAACGAACATAGAAATCGGCGGACCTATCTCGCACAGGATCGACGCAATGCTTTCGGGGACTCAGGCCAACATCGCCATCAAGCTTTTCGGCACGGACCTGAACAAGATGTACGAACTTGGCACACAGATAAAGTCAGCGATTTCAGACGTGGAAGGCATAGCCGACATCAACGTGGAGCAGCAGGTCGAAAGGCCCGAACTGAACATCACCCCGAAGCGCGAGATGCTGGCGCGCTACGGAATATCCCTGCCGGAATTCTCCGAATTCATAAAGGTGATGATGGAAGGTGAAGTTGTCTCCACGGTCTATGAAGGGAACCGTTCATTCGACCTGACGCTCAAGGTCAACGATGAAGCCAGGGCAGGAATCGAAAGGATTTCCGACCTGATGATTGACACCGGCGACGGCAGGAAAGTTCCACTGTCGTACGTGGCCGACATAAAGTCGTCGGCAGGTCCCAACACCATCAACAGGGAGAACGTCAGCAGGAAACTGGTCGTTTCCTGCAACGCGACCGGTGGAGAACTCGCCAAGGCGGTGGCGTCAATCAGGGAGGAGATCGCAGAAAACGTGCAGCTTCCTGAAGGCTACCACATCGAGTACGGCGGCCAGTTCGAAAGCGAGGAAAGGGCGTCCAGGACAATCGCGCTGGTGAGCGTATTCAGCATATTCATAATATTCATGCTCCTCTTCGGAGAGTTCAAGAATGTGTCGCAGTCTCTCGTGGTGCTGCTCAACCTTCCGCTGGCGCTGATCGGAGGAGTCATAGCCATATTCTTCACCGACGGCATCCTGAGCATCCCCGCAATCATCGGATTCATCTCGCTCTTCGGCATCGCCACCCGCAACGGTATGCTGCTGATCGACCGGTACAATGTTCTTTCGCAGCAGGGACTTTCCCGCCACGATGCAGTAATGACTGGATCGCTGGACAGGCTCAACCCTATTCTGATGACCGCGGTCACCTCCGCCCTGGCCCTGCTGCCTCTCGCCCTGGGAGGCGATCTGCCGGGCAATGAAATCCAGTCTCCGATGGCGAAGGTGATTCTGGGCGGCCTGTTCTCCTCGACTCTTCTGAACGGGTTCGTGGTGCCGGTAATCTACCTTATCAACAAGAAAGACAAATGAATATGAAACCTCAATCAATGAATATCATAGCGTGCCTGGTCTGCATAATTTCGTCAAGTGTTTCCGGCGCGGTAGCCCAGAACACGACGGATGAAGTCCTCAGACAGATAGAGATGAACAATCCTCAGCTGAAGGCCGCAGCCGCCGAGGCGGAAGCGGAAAAGCTGGCGAATCGGTCAGGGGCGGTCCTTGACAATCCCGAGATCGAATTCAACTACCTTTGGGGAGCGGACGGAATCGGAAACCGCCGGGACTTCCGCGTCACTCAAGCCTTCGACATTCCCACGCTCACCGGGATGAAGTCAAGGCAGGTCGCCGGACAGAACGAACTGGCTTCCCTGCGCTACAAGGCGGAAAGGATCGACGTGCTGCTGCAGGCGAGACAGACCTGCATTGAACTAGTACACTGCAATGCCCTGAAGTCAGAACTCAGTTCGCATCTTGAGCAGGCCAGAGCCCTTGTCGGCTTCTACGAAAAGCGGCTTAAGGCCGGAGACGCGACCATCCTCGACCTTAACAAGGCCAAAGTGCATCTTACGGCGGTACGAGGACAGATCTCCAAGGTGGATGTCGAAAGGGAGTCCCTGCTCGCCACGCTTCGGATTCTGAACGGAGGCAATGAAATCAGTTTCGACGAGACGTCCTACGACATCTCCGAGGCGCTTCCCGCAGACTTCGAGACCTGGTACTCGAACGCTTCCGAAAAGAATCCTGTGCTCCAGTATGTCAGGCAGGAAGTCGCCGTAGGCAAAAGACAGCTTGCCATCGACAAGACGTCCTGGCTGCCTGAACTTACCGTCGGGTATATGAGCGAACTGGCGTCGGACAAGTACCGGGGCGTCACGGTCGGGGTCAGCATTCCGCTCTGGAGCAACGCCGTCAAGGTGAAGCAGTCCAGGGCAAGAATCGCGGCTGCAGAATCCCAGAAAGCGCAGGCCGAGCAGAAATTCTACTACGAGATAATGGCCCAGTATGCCAGGGCGGCAAACCTGAAGGAAAATTCGGAACTGATGCGCGCCTCGCTGGAGGAGACCGACAATCGCGAGCATCTGCTCGCGGCGCAGTCCAAAGGCGAAATCTCGATGATTGAATATCTTGTCGAGATCGACCAGTACTACGAAGCCATCGAGCAGACACTTGAAGCAGAGCGAGACTACCGTCTCGCCCTGGCTCAGCTGAAGGTGCTGGAATAAGAACCAGTCCGGGCATTTACAGAAAAGAGGGGGACCTTCAGTCTCCCTCTTTTCTGTTTCAGTAACCATTTAAGCCGAAATCGGCTTCTGCAGAAACTACACGGCCGCTATGCAGTCGATTTCTACGAGAGCTCCCTTCGGGAGAGTCTTTACAGCGAAAGCGCAACGGGCCGGAAACGGAGCTTTGAAGAACTCGGAATAGACTCCGTTCATCGCTCCGAAATCATTCATGTCGGCGAGAAACACCGTTGTCTTCACGACTTTGCAAAGGTCGGAACCGGCCTCTTCGAGGATTGACTTGATGTTGGTAAGGGACTGTCTGGTCTGGGCCTCCACTCCCCCTTCAGGGAACGCGCCCGTCGCAGGGTCGATCGGCAGCTGGCCGGAAACGAAGATGAAGCCGCCCTGCTCGATCGCCTGACTGTACGGTCCGATGGCCGCAGGAGCTTTCTCGGTTGCTATCTGTTTCATATTCAAGTAACAAAAAAAACTGGCGGACAGGCAGTCGGCCGCACGCATAAGTTTATAACAGACGGCTACTGCCCGCCGCCGTCGGAAACCGCCTGAACGGTTTCCGGATTTCACTTGCGAAGGGATCCGAGGATTTTCACCCTCGGGTCCCTTGACATTTCTCCAGGATTCGTACCCGGCTCACCTTCAGGAACGGAAAGCCCGCGCGCAGCGTAGAAATCTGTCCAGAAACCAGTCACGCGGCCTGTGCTGTCGTGGAACGACATCGGCACCGTACCGAAGACAGGTTCGCCGGTCTTTTCAAGCACCATCGACTTCTGGACCAGTTCCGAGCAGTACACGGCACTGTCGCCCGGCATGAAAAGGTCATCGTATGGCAGGCCGAGATATTCCTTGGCCCTGAGTATGCTGGCTTCAGCATCAAGCCCGCTTATCCTTCCGACAAGAACCGACTCGCCCGCACCTAGCCTGACAAGAAAACTGTCAAGGGGCGACTGGATGACTCCACCTTCCGGAACAGCCTCGATGACCGTGAGCTCGGCCAGGCCGTTTTTTTCTTCTGAAACTATGGCGACGTGGTCGATGCCCAGGCCTTCTATTCCTTCGGTCACCTCGGTGATCCGGTTCCCTTCAGCGTTCGCGACGAAAAGCAGATCACCGCTGCGCAGTTCGCGCACAGACACTCCGGTCTCCGCGCAGGCCGTCCAAAGCAGGACAAAGCACAGAAAACATAGAGACCGGAGAGAAATCATCGCAGATGCCGTCCTTCCGCTATCTGAAGAAGAACAGCGGAAACTCCAAGGAGACGAACATATCCGATCCAGTCGTAACGCGATAGTTATTGTTTCAAGAATAAAAATCAATCTACAAAGCGTACTTTCGAAGCATCTCTCGGTTTAGCCTCCGGATCCTGGTCAGGATAGCCGAAAGCAATGGCATAGAGAAGTTCGTAACCGTCCGAAAAGGCGAGCCTATCGAGGAAGAACTTGCCGTCCGGAGACTTGAGGAACTGCACCGGACCGCCGAGGCAGCAGGTGCCTATTCCAAGAGACTTGGCCGCGATTATCATATTCTCGCCCAGAAGACCGCAGTCGATCTGGGACATTCCGGCCTCGGCGTTGCAGGCTATGAAGGCGACTACAGGAGCATTGCGGAACATGTTCACGAATCCCGGGTCCTCTCCCATCTTCGGGTTCACCTTAAGGAAAGCGGCCGTAACTTCGGCGATGGCATCGGCATTGTCCACCACTCTAACTTCCCAGTTCTGACGGTTCATCGCGTTCGGTGCGTTGATTCCGCACTCGAGAATCACGTTCATAGTGTCACGGGACACCGGTACGGCTTTGTAAGCCCTGACACTGCGGCGTGCCATAATGGTTTCTATCGCAGGAGAAGTTATACCCTCGACGGGGGTCTGGACGGCTGCTTTGCCTTCTCCGTTTCCGCAAGAAGCCGCGACAGTCAGCAAGGCCGCTCCGGCCAGGACTGCTGCAAATGCTGATGATGCTTTCATATTCAATAATGTATAAATAAGATTACGGCTGTCAAGGCCGTACAAGTACAAATTAACGTTAAATTATCCGCAAAAGCAAACGCCGCCTGAAAAATTCAGCGAAGTTTCTGACGGCGGATCGGATTGTGCCGGCAGCGAGCGGGACCTGTTCGTCGACGAATCGCCGGAATTCGTCGAACTTAGTTGCGGCGGGACTAGATGAGGAATATTTTCGCGGCCGGAAAATCACTCAAGATATGGGAAAAAGAATATTCATCATCATCGCCGCCGCTTTGTCCGCCTCGTCAAGCCTTATGGCTCAGACCAAGGTCTGGACTCTGCAGGAGTGCATCGACTACGCCATCGAGAACAACATCTCGCTGAGGCAGAGCAGGAACACCTTGCTCTCCGGACTTGAGGACACCTATCAGGCCAAGTCCGCGATGCTGCCTTCGCTCAGCGGTTCGGTCAGCCAGGGAATCACCAACAGACCGTTCTCGGACTCCGGAAACAGCACCGTCGTAGGTTCGGATGTGTACAACACTTCAAAGTCCACAAGCTGGTCAGGCAACTACGGGCTCAGCGCAGGACTCACACTCTACAGCGGAGGAAGCCTCCGCACGGCCCTGAAAAAGAGCCGCATTCAGAATTCCGTAGATTCGCTGTCCGTGGAGGAAAGCACCAACGACATAGTGATCTCGATAGTCCAGGCATATATGCAGTGCCTCTATGCTGCCGAGGCTGTCAAGATCGGCGAGAACACCGCCGAAGCCGCAAAGGCCCAGGTGGACAGAGCAAGGGAACTCAAGAACGCCGGCGAACTGAGCAAGGTCGATGTGGCTCAGCTCGAAAGCCAGTATGCCAGCGACCTCTACCAGGTCACCGTAGCGAAAACCAATCTGGACAACTACAAGCTCCAGCTCAAGCAGCTGCTTGAACTCGGCGTGAGCGACGAGATCGAGCTGGACGATCCTGCCGATGATGAATCAGTAATTCTCAGGCTCCTTCCTTCAAAGGAAGATGTCTACGCTAACGCGCTTCAGGCAATGCCGGAAATCAAGAAGGCTGAACTGAACGTGACTGCGGCCGACCTCGGAGTCCGCCAGGCGAAGGCAGGATATTCACCGACCCTTTCGGCAAGCGCTTCGCTCGGCACCACGAACGTCTCAGGAATGAGCAATTCCTTCGGCGAACAGCTCGAGAACAACTTCAACGAGAGCATAGGACTGAGCCTTCAGATTCCGATCTTCCAGAACCGCAGGACAAAGACTTCTGTCAACAAGGCCAAGATCGAAGCCGAGAACAGCCGGCTGGAGCAGATAAGTGCGGAAAAGGCTCTGCTCAAGGAAGTTGAAGGCACTTACCTCGATGCCGTTTCAGCTCAATCCAAATATATTTCCGCAAAAGAGCAGGCCAGGTACGCCGAAGAAAGCTACAACCTCACCGCCGAGCAGTTCAGCGTGGGGATGAAGAACACCGTGGAACTCATCACGGCGCAGAACACACTCCTGGAAGCCCAGGTGCAGCTCATCCAGTCAAAATACACAGCCCTGATGGACAACGCCATACTCGACATCTACCAGGGGAATTACGACATCTACAAATATGAGAGATAGCGTACAGTCATCTTTTAATGAATAAAATTAAATGAATATGAAAAATAAAACTTTATGGATCGTCATCGGAGTACTCTGCGCAGCCGCGGTACTCTGGCTCGTGTTCCGTCCGACAGGAAAGAGC
Organism: bacterium; assembly: GCA_963640265.1. Lineage (GTDB taxonomy): Bacteria > Bacteroidota > Bacteroidia > Bacteroidales > UBA932 > Cryptobacteroides. The sequence continues at coordinate 25,188 of CAVHYF010000022.1, forward strand.
GCCGTCACTCTTGAGACAGCGATGACGGAAAGAATCGAAATCACCAGTTCAGTCACAGCCACAGGCACTGTCGAGCCTGTCACCAAGGTCGATGTCGGCACACAGGTTTCCGGCATCGTGGACAAGCTCTACGCCGACTACAACGACATCGTCAAGGCCGGCCAGGTGATCGCCGAGATGGACAAGGTCAACCTCCAGGCCGAACTCGTCTCCTCCCAGGCCCAGCTTTCAGCCGCCAAGACCGAGTACGAGTACAGGCAGAAGGAGTACAACAGGATCAAGACGCTGCACGAAAAGGAACTCGTGAGCGATTCCGAGTACGATTCGTCCTTCTACCAGTACGAGACCGCCAAGAACTCCTACAGCCAGGCTCAGGCCTCAATCACCAAGGTTAAGAGAAACCTCAGCTACGCCACCATCACATCCCCTATCGACGGAGTCGTCATCAGCAGGGCTGTCGAGGAAGGCCAGACGGTAGCCGCCGGATTCGAGACCCCTACACTCTTCACGATAGCGAAGAACCTCACGGACATGCAGGTGATCGCCGATGTCGACGAGGCTGACATCGGGCAGGTCAAGGAAGGCCAGAGCGTGACCTTCACCGTGGACGCCTACCCTGACGACGTGTTCAAGGGAGACGTGCAGCAGGTACGTCTGGAAGCCACGACCACATCCAACGTAGTCACCTACGAGGTGGTCATCACGGCCCCGAACCCTGACCTCAAGCTGAAGCCGGGCCTCACGGCAAACGTCACCATCAACACCCTCGACGAGCAGAACGTGCTTTCAGTCCCTACGAAGGCTCTCAGGTTCAATCCTGACCCGGAAGTGCTTAAAGAGATAGGAATCTCAGTCGACGGACAGGCGGAGGCCACCGACACCACCAGAATCGTGTGGGTCAAGAACGGAAGTTCCATCTCGCCCAAGGTGGTCACGACGAACAACACCAGCGGCGACAGAACCGGAATCTCCAGCGGGCTCTCGGACGGAGAGGAGGTCGTGACAGGTCTGACGGCGGAGACGGTGAAGAAGGCCGCCACCACGGAGAGAAGCCCGTTCGCACCGGGTCCGAGAAACGAGGAGAAGAAGAAATAATCTTTGAATATGAAAGAAGTTATCAGGCTTGAGGACATCCGACGCGACTTCATCGTGGGAGACGAGACCGTCCACGCCCTGCGCGGAGTGTCCTTCACAATCAACGAGGGTGAGTTCGTCACCATCGTCGGCACGTCAGGATCCGGCAAATCCACGCTCCTGAATCTTCTCGGCTGCCTTGACACCCCTACTTCCGGGGAATATTACCTCGACGGAGTCTCGGTCAGGACAATGGACAAGAACGACCGCGCGACCCTGCGCAACCGCAAGATCGGCTTCGTGTTCCAGAACTACAATCTGCTCGCGAAGACCACGGCCGTGGAGAACGTGGAACTTCCGCTGATGTACAATCCGAAATATTCAAAGAAGGAGAGGTACGACCGCTCGGTCGAGGCGCTGAAGGCCGTGGGGCTGGGAGACAGGCTGGAGCACAAGAGCAACCAGATGTCCGGAGGCCAGATGCAGAGGGTCGCTATCGCCAGGGCTCTTGTCAACGACCCGGCCGTGATTCTCGCTGACGAGGCGACAGGCAACCTGGACACCCGCACGAGTTTCGAGGTGCTGGTCCTCTTCCAGCAGCTTCACTCCGAAGGCCGCACGATCATATTCGTGACCCACAATCCCGAGATCGTGAACTACAGCACGAGGACGATCACGCTGAGGGACGGCAGAGTCACGAGCGACGTGCGCAACGACAATGTCCTCGACGCGGCCGAGGCCCTCGCCAAACTTCCGGTGGAGAACGACAAGTAGCGGAAGGATATTTAACAGAGAAAGACAATGAATTTTGGCAATTTATTCAGAATAGCCCTCAAGGCATTGGGCAACAACAAGTTCAGGGGATTCCTGACAATGCTGGGCATCATCATCGGAGTCGGCTCCGTCATCACGATGCTGGCCATCGGACAAGGCTCTAAGAAGAGCATCCAGGCCGAGATCAGCGAGATGGGCTCGAATATGATAATGATTCACCCGGGCGAGGACATGAAGGGCGGAGTCAGGCTCAGCGCCGATGACATGCAGACGCTGAAAGTCAAGGACTTCGAGAGCATCCGCACCAGCTGCGGCCACGTCAACCTCGTCTCCCCTTCCGTCAATTCCTCCGGGCAGGCGGTCTACGGGGCGAACAACACTCCTACCTCCGTCTACGGCGTCAACGAGGACTACCTCGAAATCAGAGGCTACAAGGTCCAGGACGGCGACATATTCTCAGAGCAGGACATAAAGACGGCGGCGAAGGTCTGCGTGGTCGGAAAGACCGTGGTCGACGAACTCTTCACCAACGGCGAGAACCCCGTCGGCAAGGTCATCCGCTTCGGCACCATCCCGTTCCGCATCGTCGGAGTGCTTGAGAGCAAAGGCTACAACAGCATGGGTATGGATCAGGACAACCTGATCATCACCCCATACACTACCGTGATGAAGCGGATCCTCGCGGTCACCTACCTTCAGGAAATCGTCTGCTCCGCTTTGAGCGAGGAATATACGGACCAGGCGATCGAGGAGATCACCGCGGTACTGAGGACGAACCACAAGCTGAAGGAGTCGGACGACGACGATTTCAACATCCGCTCGCAGCAGGAACTCTCATCGATGATGACGAGCACCAGCGACATGATGTCCACCCTCCTCGCGGCGGTGGCGGGAATATCCCTGCTCGTCGGCGGCATCGGTATAATGAACATAATGTATGTCTCCGTCACGGAGCGTACCAAAGAGATAGGCTTGAGAATGAGTATCGGAGCGAAAGGGCGCGACATCCTCGCGCAGTTCCTGATCGAGGCGACGCTGATCAGCATCACGGGCGGTCTGCTCGGTGTGGTCCTCGGAGTGGCGGCCTCGTACATAGTCAAGGTGGCCCTCTCCTACCCTATTCTCATACAAGTCTGGAGCATAGTGCTCTCCTTCCTGGTCTGCACTGTCATCGGAATCTTCTTCGGCTGGTATCCGGCCCGGAAGGCTTCCAATCTCGACCCGATCGAGGCGATCCGGTACGAGTAATCTGTTTTCATAGTTTTTATCGGTTTTGGTCAGGTTCCGGCGCGAAATTCTTCCGCCGGAACATTTGTGTTTGCCGCCGGGAAATCCTTCCCCGGCCCGGCCGTCACTTCCGCGCCCGGCCGTGCGTGAAAACAGCCCTTTCACGCACGGGGAAGCATTTCCGGCCCGGCCGTGCGTCAAACTAGCCCTTTCACGCACGGGAAAGCTTTTCCGGCCCGGCCGTGCGTCAAACAAGCCC
>CAVHYF010000023.1:0-27434 GCA_963640265.1 bacterium
CGTGGCAGACAAGTAGCTGAGTATCAACGAAAAGAGCGAAAGTCTGGTGCGGAATTCCGCACCAGACTTTCGCTTATCTGTAACATTATCAGGCAGTTATCCGCCACGGGCGCACCGCTGCCTGGCTGCGGATTCCCGAAGGACAGCGCAGGAGAAGCCGGTCACCGGCCTCAGCCACGGCCTCAGTCACCGGCCTCAGCCGCAGCCTCAGTCATAACCTCTGGCACAGCCTCAGTCACGGCCCCGGCCACAGCCTTACTTCGTGTCGGTGTAGCAGCCGTCAACCGTGACGGAGCCGCCCTCGATGATGTAGAGGTCGTCCTTGGTGGCAGGGTAGCGCAGGATGAAGTCCTTGAGCAGCACGTTCTTGCAGTCCTTCAGGTAGACGAGCGTCGGAGCGGCCGTGTCGGAAGGAATATGCTTGAGACGGATCTGCTCGGCGATGTTTTCCAGAAGGGCCGGGCCGCGGCCGTCGATCACGCCCTTGCCGTAAACGGTCACGTTCTCGATTCCCTCACCGCAGAAGATTCCCTTGCAGCCTTTGTAGGAATAGATGTTCGTGGAGCCGACGATGACGGCACCCTCGCGGAGGTTGATGTTGACTCCGGATTTAAGCTGGACGGAACCGGTGATGTAACGGCCTACGCTGAACTCAAGCGTGCCGCCGCCCTTGGAGGCGATGAAATCGATCGCGCCCTGGATGCTGGTCGTGTTGTCGTGGATGCCGTCGCTCTTGATGTTGAACCTTGATGCCTTATAGACAGGAGTCTTGGTCTCGACCTTGGTCTGAGCCTGGGCGAAAACCGGAATTGAAAGCAGCATCAAAGCCGCCAGTATGAAAAATTTTCTCATTTCTTCTTGATGTTTTTGGTGTCCTTGGTGATAATCTCTTTCTTGCCCTTCTCGGCATTGCTGTCCTGAATCTCAACGTTCTTCAGACGGAGGCCGTTGACATCGTCGGTCACGATCGCAGGACGGTAGTCCTTGCCGGCGACGGTGATCTTGACGTTGTCGAAGACGATGCCGTCGGCGTGGCGGATGTAGAAGCCCCAGGCCGGGAGTTCCTTCCAGTTGGAATATTCAGGGTAGCGGGTCTCCTGCTCCTCGATGGCCGCCAGTTCCTCCTTGGAGGAGCCTGCGTAGGCATATTCAGGGTCGGCCTCGCCAGGATAGACAATCTCCACGTTCTCCAGGCGCACATTCTCGATGCGAAGGTTCGGGAGACCTGCGATGATGCTCGGACAGGTGTTGCGCGGAAGGTCCTCGACCGGGCCTTCGTAGGTGTAGCCCGCATCCGGTTTACCGAGCGGAACTTCTGCGTACATATTCTTGATCACCACATCCTTCAGGCAAGGAGTAAGCTTGTCGTTGGTGTTCCTTGTGCCGGTGCGCAGGAAGATAGGATTGCCGGTGTTGATGCAGCGGAGGCTGTCAATCTCGACATCTTCGATGGACGCACCGTCAACCGACGCGACTGTAAAACCGCTGCGGTAGGTGTCGAATATGGTCATATTCTTGAACCTGAAGTGCTTGAACTTGCCGCGGGTGTAGGTGCCGAACTTGATGCCGTTGGCGCTGCTGCGTCCCACGCAATTCTCCACGAGGACGTTCTCGCTGACTCCGTCGACGCTGTGGCTCTTGAAGCAGTAGGCATCGTCGGCGGCATCGATGTAACAGTCGCGGATGATGACATCGCTGCAGTCAACCACATCGATGCCGTCGTTGTTCCAGTAACATTTGGCATCCACTGTGATTCCTTCAACCAGAAGGTTGCGGCACTTGTCGTACTGCTGGTTCCAGCTGCCCGGGTCTTTAAGGGTTATACCCTTGATGGTCACGTTGTTGCACTTGTAGAAATGCAGATTTTCAGGACGGATGGCCTCGCTGATGCGGTCGTTGCCGAGTTTGTCCTCGATGAGACCCATATGCACGAAATCCACGAAACGGGTCGCGATGTCGAAGCCGCGGCCGTTGATCATTCCCTCGCCGGTGATGCCGACATTCTCCTGCATCACGCCGAAGACAAGGGCTGTCCACTTGGCGTCCGCGTCACGGACATAGTCATAAGGGTTGAGCGAACCCAGAAGAGCGGCGTCCTTCTCGATGTGGAGTGTCACCCCGTTTTTGAGATAGAGCGAACCGGAGACATAGTCGCCTTTGTCGAGAACGACACGGCCGCCTCCTCGGGAAGCGGCGAAATCGATCGCGGCCTGGATGCTTGCGGTGTTGGTGGTCACACCGTCAGCTTTCGCGCCGAAATCACGGGCGAAGAAATCAGTGGCGCACAGAGCCTGGGCGGAAGCCGCAATAAGCAGAATGGCCAATGAATATTTAAGTAAACTTTTCATAATGCGATAGTTTGTGCCGGTCCCTGATGACAGGGACCGGTATTGATCATTAATATAATTGCACAGGACCGATCAGACCGGCCGAGACATAAGGCTGGTTCCGCTTGAGGATGTAGCGCTGCGCCACCTTGTTGTCCTTCAGGGTCTGGATGTAGTTGCCCATAAGAGTCGTGACTTTGACCTCGATGGTGTTCTCGCCCTGTTTCAGGACGCCGGCCACATCATAGACACGCTCGCCGAACCACTTGACGCCGAGAGGCTTGCCGTTGACGCTCACCTCGCAGATGTCTGCCACCTTGCCAAGATTGAGGCACTTCGGCAGCTTGCCGGAAAGGGTGACGGTCTTGGTGTAGGTCACATCTCCCATAAAGTTCCTGTAGGCAGTGTCCTTCATCTCCTTGAAATCCGCAAGGCTGTCAAGGCTGGCCGTCCAGGTCGTGTCAGGATAGCTGTGGTGCATCTTGACATCCCAGGAACCATCAACCTTGACCGCATCGTCACCGGAGAGCGGAAGCCTGTTCCAGACAGGGGCGCTGCCGCCCATCTTGTTGAACACGAAGAGATAGGTCTCCGACGGGCCGAAACGGAAATGCATCTTGCCGGTCTTGTTGACAGGAAGAGTGTAACGCTTGCCGGTGGCAGGGTCGTAAAGCCAGGCGTGATGACCGGCGGTCACGGATTCAGGGAATGTGATGTCGGTCTCTTTTGCCTCGCTCATATTGGCGTTCATAAAGAGGAACACATCGCTGCCGTCATCGGTGACATACTGGTTCTGAAGAAGGAATCTGTCCGGATCCGAGATGGTCAGGGTGTGAGGAAGGTTGTACTTCTCCATCACGTCCTTGTACCATTCAAGGTACTTTCCGTCAGACGGTTTCTCCAGCAGGATGAAGTTGTCAGGGTACTGCTTCAGTCGCTCGACAGCGGAGGAGATGGCCTTGTCGCGGGCCTCGTAGTCCTTGAGTCCGAGCGACTTCTCAGGGTATTTGCCGATGCAGAAGACCCGGCCGCCACCCTTGACGAAGTCCTCAAGTTTTTCAAGGGTCTCCGGGGTCGTGCCTGTCACCTCAACGAGGAACAGGTCAGAATATTCCTTAGGTCCGTAGCAGATCTTGCCGTCACGGATGACCGCGTCGGAGAGGATGATCTCGCTGACATAGTCCGCTCCGCCGCCGTTCTTGTGGATGGCCTCCCAGATGAGGGAGGTGTAAGGCACGTTCAGTTTCACCGGGAACGGCTCCGTCTGCACTCCCATCTCACCCCACATATCGTAGTTGGCAGGCAGGATGGCGATGTCGGTGTACATATCGGCGTTCTGCAGCTGGCTGGCGATCCTCGCGCGGTAGTCGTTGAGGTTGTTCACGTAAGGCCACCAGGTGTTCCTCTCGTTGTGGAAGGTGCCGTACTGAACCCAGCCCGGGAAGTCCGCCTTGAGCGGAGAGTAGTTGAATCCGTGCCAGATCGAATGGGTAGTGCCGGAGATGGCGCTCATGTCAGAACCCACCTTCAGGAATTCCAGAGTGGTCGTGAAGACCTTGTAGGTGTTGGTCATCTCCTCGGCGCTGACGACGCGCTTGCCGGTCAGATGGGCTGCCGACGAGACGTACTTGTTGATCATCGTGTAGCCGCGGCCTCTGCGGTAGTCCTCGTCACCCATCTCCTCGCCGATCTTGTGCTTCAGCCAGTTGGTGGTCCAGGACTCCCCTTCCGGGATGTCGTAGCCGAGGGAGGATTCCTCAGGGAAGAAACCTCTTCCGTAAGCCTGGGCGCGGGATTTCACGCCTTTCTCCTTGCACCAGGAAAGGAAGGTCTGCGTGTAGCGTTCGTGCAGCAGTTCGGCCTTGGTCAGTTCGAAATCGAAGCGGACCCTGTTGACCTCCTCCTGGAACTTGTCGCCTTTCTTGGAGCCATATTCAAAGTTCTTCACGTCGCCGAGTCTGCCGACCTCGAACATCGTGAACGGCAGCCACGGCATCAGGTCGTAGCCCCTGCGGGCCTTGAACTCCTCGGCGAAATCGCTGGTCCAGTTGCAGCCTTCAAGTTCCATACTGTCCACGAAGAAGGCGCGCAGATGGCTTGAAAGCGGGCCGATCCTGCCTTCGATCGTGTCGGCCATATGGTCGAGATAGTTGCGCACGGCGGTAGCGTCCATATGGTTCAGAATCGAACCGGCTGCACCCGGAGCTCCGTTGATCACGCAGGCGAAAGACTCGTACTTGACGAGGGCGTAAAGCTGCCAGTCACCCTTCGGAACATCGACGGTGATCACATCACCGTCGATGTTGCCGGAAAGGTCGATCGTCTCGCTGAGATCGTTGACCGGGTCAGGAGCGAGGAAGACGGACACCAGTTCCGGAGTGCGGGAGGTGTTCACCTTTGTCACGCCTGGATCGATGTTCTTGAATATGTTGAATTTGGACATCTCAAGCCTCTCTCCGCCGGTCACCTTCTGGGCGTAGGTCAGCATCACCGAAGCCCTCTCCTCGCGTGGGAGGGTCTCCGCGCCGAAAGGCCAGCCCGAACCGATGATGAGGTCGCAGGTCATACCGATGCGCTCGGCCTCGTCAAAGACGACCTTGAGCATATCGATCCACTCGTCGCTGAGCCATTTGAGGGCCTTGGTGTCCTTGGCGTCGGCACCGTAAGGGAAGGAGATCGGGTTGATCTCGACTCCGCCTATGCCGGCGGCCTTCATTATGTGAAGCTCGCGGACGAGTTCCTCGGCCTCTACCCTGTCGCCGTTCCACCACCAGCGCACGAACGGACGGTAGCGGCTGTCAGGATTCTGAAACTGCTTGTACAGATCCTTGGACGAGGTCTTAGCCGGGAGTTCGGAAGAAGCCGCCGCAAATGAGGCCAGCCCCACGGCGACGGCTGCTATGTACTTGAATATCTTCATTGAAAACTAGTCTTCGTGCTTGAGAGTCTTCGGAGTTCCCGAGTAGACAAGATAGTTGTCGATCACGATGTTCATGTTGTCCTGCTTGTTGAGGAACTTGAACGTCAGAGTGTGCTTGCCTTCAGGAAGGTCGTACTTCCAGTAAAGGTCGGCCGCGGCTCCGTTGCCCTTGACAGGGTTCTTGGCGACGGCTGAGAGCTCTCCGTCAAGGTAGATCTCGACCTCGCTCTTGTAGCCGGTGGTGTCATCGTAGCCGGCGCCCTTGTAGTGATGGTACTTCACAACGATGCCCTTGCCCTCGAACTCGATCTTGTCGATCTTGGTGACTGTCTGCTTGACCTCGACGCGACACTTAGGATAGTGGTCCACGAAAGCCTTCTCGTAGCGGACGGCCTCAGGCTTCTGAACCTTGATGGTGACATTGTCGCCATCGACTGAGCCGCCGTTCCTTTCAATCACCTGCAGTGCCTGTGAGAGGGAATATTCAGTGGCCTTGTTGATGGAGATGTCTGTGTAGACGAAAGGCCTGTCGAGGACGCACTTCACCGGCTCTGTCCAATAGTCCGGAATATTGCTGTAGCCCAGCATCGTGCCGAGGATTCCGCCGGCGGAAGAAGGGTTGCAGTCGGAGTCCTGGCCGCAACGGGTGGAGATGTCAAGGGTCTTGGTGTAGTCCTTCTGGCCGTAGAGCAGGCCGATGATGATGTAGCCGCTGTTGATGACCGCATCGATGTTGAACGCCTTGTCAACTCCGTCAGGGCAGCCGATGTCGTAGCCGTACTTCTCGTTGAAGAGAGTCCAGGTGATGTGCCAGTCCTTAGGGTACTGCTTGTACCATTTGATGACATCGGCCATAGCCTTGTAGTAGTTGCTCTGGGCAGGGATGGCCTTGAGGGCCTCGCTGACAACGAAGTTGATGTCATCGCTTACGAAGGCGAGGGCATACATCGCTGCGACATAGACACCGCCGTACCAGCCGTCACCGTAGTTCATCATATGGCCGATGCCGTCTGAATAGTAAGATGAGGTGTTGACCATACCCGGAGCCATCAGACCGGCGTAGTCAGCCTCGATCTGGAAGTCGATGTCGTCGGCGTGAGGGTTGTTGTGCCAGTCGCCGGAAGCCGGAGGCATCACACCGTTGATGATGTTGTAGCGGCCCAGCTGATTGGCGTGCCAAAGAGGGTACGGAGCATAGGCGAACGCTTTGGCGAAGGACTCGATAGGAGCGTCAAGACCTTCTTTCTGGAACACCTCGACGAAAGTGAGGTCCATATACACGTCATCGTAGATGCCCGGAACATTGTCGTACCACCATTTCACTCTGTCGGCTCCCCAAGGAATCTCAATCTTGTCGTCCATGAAACCAGTGTACTTGAACTCTGTCGGTCCACCATAGGAGCAGCCGACGGTCTTGCCGACCCATCCGCCCATTATCTTGTCCTTCAGGACCTCTTTGGTGATCTTCACCTCGGCAGGAAGTTTCTTTCCGGCTGAAGCGGTGAAGGATGTCGCCAGCATAAGAGCACCGGCAGCGATTAAGAAAAGATGTTTAACCTTCATAATTTTTGAATTATTAATTATTTGATTTACGTACAGATTCGCTTATGAATGAGACTGCGCCCCAGATTGCCTGGTTGACGGCCTGGGACTCGTGCGACAGCGTCGCGAAGATCATCCCGAACTGCATCGGTATTCCATAGACATAGGCCATAGCCGATGAAACTATGAAATGGAACGCACCGAAGCCGCCGGGGACAGGCACTATCGAGGACAGGCTTCCGGCTATCATTAGGAAGAGCGCATCGGTCAGGTTCAAATCACCGATGCGGGCGACGGCCGAGGCCATCTCCGGACTGACCGAATCCTGGGATATCCCCTGAACCGCCCACAGAATCGAGGCGCTCATCATCCAGTAACACCCCCATATCAAAGCCGTAAGAAGGAAGAATCTCCAGGCACCCTTCATTCTGAGGCAGCTGATGAAGCCCTCGCCAATGCCCTTGCAGAATCCGCCTACTTTTCCGAGCAGTTTCCATTTGTCCGCGAAAAGGATTGCGCAAAGAATAAATGCAAAACACGCCAGAACAACGGCGGCGAACACGGCCATTTTCCCGGAGCCGAGACCACCTGCAGCGGCTCCGAAAATCTTTTCGGAGAAGAATCCGCCGAACCTGTTCCAGGTGAAAAGAAGGAACACCGCAAGGAGCAGAAACATCGCAAGCAGGTCTGCGGAACGTTCCATAGCGGCGGTTCCCAGCACCTTGTCGTAGGACGCCAGCCTGCGTGAGTCACCGTCCGAGGATTCCCTGGCGGAATGGGCAGTGATGTAGCCGCAACGGACAAATTCTCCGACCCTCGGCAGAACAAGGTTGACTATGTAACTGATGTTGACCGCATTGAAACAGGTGAGCCGGGAAGTGCCTCCATCAATCGGGAGGAGAAGTTCTCTCCAGCGCAAGGCTCTGAACCAGAAGGCAAGGAGACCGAGAAGCATCGAAAGGATGACATATTCCCAACGGCAAGCCCTCAACCCTGCGGCGAAATCCTGCCAGCTCACGCCCCTGAAGGAGAAATAGAGCAGGGAAGCGGCCAACAAAATGGAAATGCCGTATTTAAGAATATTCCCGACCTTCTTGTTCATAGGTTACAAAAATAATCAAATAATCGTTAACTTTGTGTTTTGACCGCACATTTGAAAGTAGATTTGACAAGATGGAAACAGGAAACGCCACAAAATCAATTTTAGGGATCGGAAACGCCCTGACGGACATCCTCGCCGTCTTTCCGGACGAGACGATGCTGCGCGAATACCACCTTCCTCCGGGAAGCATGCAGCACGTGGACCTCGAGACGGGCGACCGGATCTGGTCCAAGCTCAAGGAAGTGGGAGTGAAATACGTACCCGGCGGCTCGGCGGCCAACACCATCACCTGCACATCGATCTTCGGGATGCCTTCAGGCTTCATCGGAAAGATCGGCAACGATGAACTCGGCCACCTGTACAAGAGCACCCTCGAGCAGTACGGAGTCAAGACAACTCTTCTGAACGGGACGAAAGGCTCGGGCAGGGCTATGTGCTTCATCACGGGAGCGAACGCCGAAAGGACTTTCGCCGACTATATGGGAGCTGCGCTGGAACTTGTGCCGGAAGATCTGAAGCCTGAATATTTCCAGGGCTACGACTACTTCCACATAGAAGGCTATCTTGTGCAGAACCAGGATCTTATCCGCCGTGCGGTGCAGATGGCGAAGGAAGCCGGCTGCAAGATTTCCATCGATATGGCATCGTACAACGTCGTGGAGTCCAACGAAGCCTTCTTCCACAACCTGGTGGACAGGTACGTGGACATCGTGTTCGCCAACGAGAGCGAGGCCAGGGCTTTCACCAAGATGGAGCCGAGGGAAGCGCTGGACGCGCTTGCAAGCCAATGCGAGATAGCCGTCGTGAAAGTCGGCAAGAACGGCTCGATGGTGAAGATGGGCGACGAATATCACTTCATCGATGCCTGGCCGGCGGCGACGGTCGATGCCACCGGTGCCGGCGACACCTATGCGGCAGGTTTCCTCTACGCACATTCGCTTGGAATGCCTCTGAAGGTCTGCGGCGAAATCGGCTCGATAATTGCGGCAAAAGTCGTCGAAGTTGTCGGCACCAAGATTGATGTTCCGAGATGGAAGGACGCAAAACAGGAAATCCGCAGGCTGATAGCCTCAGTAAACCAGTAGAAATATGATAGAATTCATAAAGGGCCTGTTCCGGAAGACAAGCCTGAAAAAACACTCAAGCACGGTTCCGACAGAGATTCTCCCTCTCGGGAAAATCCGTTCGTACGTTGCGATAATCGATGTGGAAGACAATTCTTTCGATGCTTGCAAGACAGCGATAATGAACTACTTCCGGTCACTTGACATCAAGGGCAGCGTGTTCTTCCAGGATTTCCGCAAGATCGGCAACGAAGACAGGCTGATCACCAGCATCCAGACCACAATCACCAGGAAGGACCTGGACTGGATCGGCAGACCGAACAAGTACAAGATGAACATCCTTGAAGAACAGAATCCGGACCTGTTCATCTCGCTGATCAAAGATCCTGACTTCGCCATTGAATATATGGCCAGGACATCCAAGGCCCGCTTCAAGATCGGAAGGCAGCAGCTGGAAGGCAATCTGTTCGACATCGTCATCAGCGACCCTGCCGGAAAGGAGGTTTCGCAGCTGGACTGCTTCTCGGCGATCAAAAGCTATCTCAACAAAATCCAATAACGGAACAGACCTATGACAAACATTGTCAAAAACATAATGACCGCTCTCAAAGGATTTGCGATGGGTGCGGCCAATGTCATTCCGGGCGTGTCCGGAGGCACGATCGCCCTGCTCACGGGCATATTCAATGAACTCATCGAGGCACTGAACGCCGTTCTCTCGCCGAGTTCGTGGAAACTGGTTCTGCAGGGAAGATTCAAGGAATTCTGGCAGACCGTCCACGGGACTTTCCTGCTCTGGCTCGCCGCCGGCGTGCTGGTGAGCGTGTTCTCTCTCGCCAAGGTGATGGAATATGTGCTCGCCTACCATCCTATCCAGACCTGGGCCTTCTTCTTCGGGCTGATCATCGTGTCAGCTGTCTATATGCTCTGCGACATCAGAAAATGGAAGGCGGCAGACTGCTTCTGGCTGGTTTTCGGAATCATCCTGGGAGCGGTGATCTGCCTTCTCTCCCCTACCCAGACAACGGATGCGACCTGGTTCATCCTCGTCTGCGGAGCAATCGCCATCTGCACGATGATTCTTCCGGGGATATCCGGAAGCTTCATACTCGTCCTGCTTGGCAAGTATGAGTTCATAATGAGCGCGCTCAGCGAACTGAACTGGCCCGTGCTGTTCGTGTTCGCCCTCGGATGCCTGCTGGGACTGGCGGCTTTCTCGAAATTCCTGCACTGGCTGATAGGCCGCTACGAGAGGCCTACGCTGATCACCTTGATAGGTTTCACGCTCGGCTCTCTGGTGAAGGTCTGGCCGTGGAGCGACAAGGTCAGCATTCTGACGGCCCAGCTGATGCGCGGCGGACAGACCGCGGAGCAGGCCGAGGCCCAGGTGGGCGCTCTCGGCTCCGTCACCGCCATAGATCCGCAGATCGGAAGCGCCGTCCTCTGGATGATTCTCGGCGCCGTCCTCGTCATCGTCCTTGAATGGATCGGCCATAGATTCTCAGCGAAATCCGGAGAAACCGCAGCCGAATAAGCATCCGGACAGCTCGGGGAAGCGCTCAGATTCCGAATAATCGAAAGAAGAGGGACACCGGAAAATCCGATGTCCCTCTTCTTTCGTGTGATTCCGTAGGGATTCGAACCCTAGACCCACAGATTAGAAATCTGTTGCTCTATCCAGCTGAGCTACGGAACCATTCCCCGTCTGAAACTCAGAACGGACTGCAAATATACGGATTTTTCCCGAAATCAAGCATATTCGGAACAAATTCTGATACGCCTCCGTCAGAAAATCAGATTGGAGAGGAAGATTATGATTACTGCAACGGGAGCGAGATAGCGGATCAGGAAATAGAGGACCGGGAAATAGCGGGTGTTCTTCGTGCCGCCGTTGGTGATTTCATCACGGACATCATCGCGTTTCATCTTCCAGCCGACGAACAGGACAACCAGCAAGGCACCGAACGTGAGCAGGAAGTTGGACGAGAACGCGTCTATCATTCCGAACGCATTGATGGAGAAGACGCTGACAAGACCCAGGACCCAGGCCAGTGCGAAGACCGCCAGACAAGCCCAGCCTCTCTTGAAACCCTTTTCCTCGACCAGGTAAGCCACGCCGACCTCAATCAGCGACACGCTCGAGGTCATTGCGGCGACAATCAGCGTCAGGAAGAATGATGCCGACACTGCAACACTCAGCACAGGAGAAGTCGCGCCGATATGCTCGAACACTCCGGGGAGCGTCTCGAAAATCAGGCCCGGTCCAGAGCTCGGTTCCACACCGGAAGCAAACACGGCAGGCATAATCGCAAATCCGGCCAGAATCGCGAACATCAGGTCGGCGATTGCCGTACCCGCTCCGGAAACCACCAGATTCTCTTCCCTGCTGACATAGGATGAATATGTCAGCACGATTCCCATTCCCAGCGACAGGGAGTAGAAACTCTGGCCCAAAGCAAAGGCGAAAGTTTTAGCCGTGATCTTGGAAAGGTCCGGCCGGACAAGATATTCAACGCCCTTCTCCCCTCCCGGCATATTCAATGAATATATCATTATCAGCACTATGAGGACAAATAGGGCGGGAATGGAGAACTTGCTGAACTTCTCTATTCCGCTCTTTACTCCGAATGCGACAATCACGCTGGATATTCCGAGGAATATTGTGTTGAACATCAACACTTTGAATCCCGACGGAACAAAACTGCCGAAATCAAGGCTGAACGACTTGCAGAAATATTCCACGGACCAGCCGCCGACGATGCTGTAGTAGGAGACGATGATCATCGGGATGATGACAGAAAGGTAGCCGAGAATCTGCCAGCCCGACTTCGGCGCAAGCATATTCATAGCTCCGATTGCGTTGGAACGGCTTCGGCGGCCGATTACGGTTTCGGCAAGGAAAATCGGGAGCGACAGTATGAAGGAACACAGGACATAGATGAGGACGAATGCCGCACCGCCATATTCCCCGACCATATAGGGGAATCTCCAGATGTTGCCGAGCCCGATTGCTGAGCCGGCGAACGCCATAATCACGGCAGCCCTGCTGCCGAAGTTCTCTCTTTCAGACATTTGTTCAGTTCGTTTATGTTGTTGGTAAGTCCGGAGTCATTGGGGAATTGACTGTACCCGGACTTGATACCTGTCTTGCTCTTCAAGCTCCGCAGATGCGAAAACCAGACGGCGGTCAGGCCTTTCTGCGCCTGTAAACCGTAAATTCGTAGCAGTAACCCGTCTCGGGGTCCGTTGCGGCCGGTTCGGAGGATTCCACTTCCCAGATTGCGGGGTCAATCACGGGGAAGAAAGTGTCTGCGCCCTCGATGACAGCGTGGACGTGCGTGACGTAGAGCTTGTCGGCTGTCGGAAGAGCCTGGCGGTAAGTCTCGCCGCCGCCCATCACGAAGACTTTAACGTTCTCCTCCTGACGGTCCTTTCCGATCAGTGAATATGCTTCCTCGAGGCTTCCGGCCACTTTCACGCCTTCCGGCCTGTCGGGCCACGGGAAGATTGATATGACGACATTGTCCCGCTTGGGAAGCGGTCTTCCGCCTATCGACTTGAATGTCATATAGCCCATCACTACAGGACAGCCGGTGGTCGTCCGTCTGAAATATTTCATATCTTCAGCGATGTGCCACAGCAGAGCGTTGTCCTTTCCTATCGCCCTGTTGTCAGCTATCGCAACAATCAAGCATTTTTCCATCATTTGAAGCAGTCCCGGGACTGTCCGGAACTCGATTTTGTAAAGATAGAGACAATCGTCGAAAAAACAAACCCGAGTGCAGGTTTTTTCACTAACTTTACGGCGTTTCTGCGGAACGCAAAGGCATACATAATAAGCATACAGAAGATATGGCACAGGAAATCGAGAGGAAATTTCTGGTCTGCGGGGACTACAAGGCTTCCGCTTTCAAGGCGCAGCGGATCTCGCAGGGCTATCTCTGCAGCGATCCGGCAAGGACGGTCAGGGTAAGGCTGAAGGACGACAGAGGCTTTCTTACCGTCAAGGGTGCCGGAGACGGGAGCGGAATGAGCCGTTTCGAATGGGAGAAGGAGATCTCCGCAGAAGATGCCGAGGCATTGCTGGCGATCTGCGAACCCGGAGCCATCGACAAGACCCGCCACCTGGTCAAGGCAGGGGACCACACCTATGAGGTTGACGAGTTCCACGGTGACAATGAAGGCCTTACCGTGGCCGAGATAGAACTGTCCGATGAAGCCGAGGATTTCGAGCGGCCTTCCTGGCTCGGCAAGGAGGTCACCGGCGATGCCAAGTACTACAATTCAGCACTTGCGAAACATCCGTTCAAGACCTGGTGAACCGGTGCGGACATATTCATTGAAATCCCCTTCCAGCGCACGCTGAAAGGGGATTTTTTACATTCTGAATAATTATCGAAAATAGTGTGGCGGAAATTTGGTCAACTGAAAAAAGAGTTCTACCTTTGGCGGAACATATTAATGACACGCCCCGCCAAGCGGGACACCGATAATTATATTTTTCAGCTATGGAAGTAAAAAACGCTGTAGCCGGGACACTTGAATCCGGGGATATCCAGATCCAGATCTCACCGGCGGAAACCAAAGGTCTGCACATCGACCTTGAGAGTTCCGTCGCCGCTCAGTTCGGCAGACAGATCAAGCAGGTCATCACAGAAACCCTCACCGAATTCGGTCTGGAAGACGCACAGGTCAAAGCCATCGACAAGGGTGCGCGCGACTGCACAATCAAGGCAAGAGTGACCGCCGCCGCCGTCAGGGCGACAGGAAAGGATGTTTGGGCTTAATCAGAGAAAGTTATGGATAGATTGAGAAGAACTATGATGTTCGTTCCGGGCAACAACCCCGGAATGATGCAGGACGCCTTCATCTACGGTCCGGATTCGATAATGCTGGACCTTGAAGACTCCGTGACTATGGCCGAGAAGGATGCCGCCCGTCTGCTTGTCCACAACGCTCTCAAGTACATAGACTACGGCGACACGGAGATGGTCGTCCGCATCAACCCGCTCAGCACCCCATACGGAAGGAAGGACGTGGAGGCTGTCGTGAAGGCCGGAGTCCAGGTCATCCGTATGCCTAAGACAGAGACTGCCGACGAGGTCCGCGAACTCGAGGCCGAGATCGAGAAGGTCGAGAAGGAGATAGGCTGCCCGGGCAGAACCCGTATGATGGCCGCCATCGAAAGTGCCGAAGGCATCTGCAACGCCTTCGAGATCGCCAAGGCTTCCAAGAGGATGATGGGCATCGCCCTCGGAGCCGAGGACTACTGCGCCAACCTCAAGACCCAGCGCACCCCGGGCGGAGCGGAACTGCTCTACGCCCGCGAGACGATAGTCGTGGCCGCCAGGGCCGCGGGCATCGACGCGCTTGACACGGTATATTCAAATCTCGACGACATGGAGACCTTCCGCAAGGAAGTCGAGCTCATCAAGACCCTCGGCTTCGACGGAAAATCCATCATCAACCCTCGCCAGATCCAGATCGTCAACGAGGTGTTCGCTCCGAGCGAGAAGGCCATCGAAAAGGCCAGGAAGATCATCGCCGCCATCAAGGAGGCCGAGAAGAGAGGATCGGGAGTCATCGCCGTCAACGGCAAGATGGTTGACCGCCCTGTCGTGCTGAGGGCTCAGCGCACAATGGAACTCGCCATCGCTTCGGGAATATTGACAAAGGAGGAAGTTTATGAGTAGCAGCATAAAGGAAAGAGCCGCGCTGGTAAGCAAGGCGGCGGCCGCAATGGGCAAGAAAGTATATTCAGGAGAGACCCCGAAAAACACTGTTTTCCGCAAGGATCTCCAGAAGGTTCAGTCAAAAGTCGTCACCCTTGAGGAGGCCATCGTCAAAAGCGGCCTCAAGGACGGGATGACGATCTCCTTCCACCACCATTTCCGCGGCGGTGACAAGGTTGTGAATATGGTGGTGGACAAACTGGCCGAGATGGGCTTCAAGAACCTGCATCTGGCGGCGTCCAGCCTTTCCGACGTCCACGCCCCGCTGATCGAACACATCAGGAACGGGGTCATCACCAGGATTTCCACCTCCGGTCTGCGCGGTGAACTCGCCAAAGAGATCTCCCACGGCCTGATGAAGGAGCCGGTGGTGTTCCGCAGCCACGGCGGACGAGGCAGCGCCATCGCTAACGGCGACCTGCACATCGACGTGGCGTTCCTCGGAGCGCCTTCCTGCGACCCTGCGGGCAACGCCACGGGCTATTCCCTCTCTGAACACGCCAAATCCATCTGCGGATCACTCGGCTACGCCAAGCCTGACGCCGAGCACGCCGACAAGGTGGTCATCATCACGGATGACCTCGTGGACTACCCGAACACACCTAACTCGATCTCGGAACACGATGTGGACTATGTTGTCGTCGTCGATTCCGTGGGCGATTCATCCAAGATCTCTTCGGGAGCCATCCGCGACACCAAGAACCCTCGCGACATCCTTCTCGCCCAGGAAGCTGCGAAGGTGATCGTCAACAGCGGCTACTTCAAGGAAGGTTTCTCCATCCAGACAGGGTCCGGCGGAGCGTCCCTCGCCGCTGTGAAGTACATCCGCGAGGAGATGATCAGGCAGGGAGTGCACTGCAGCTTCGCCCTCGGCGGCATCACCGCGAATATGGTCAGGCTGCACGAGGAGGGTCTCATAGACCGTCTCATCGACGTGCAGTCCTTCGACAAGGTCGCTGCGGAATCCCTCAAGAACGACCGTTTCCACAAGGAAGTCTCCGCCAATGAATATGCCAGCGCGGACGAGGCCGGTTCAGCAGTCCATTTCCTCGACATAGTGATTCTCTCGGCTCTTGAAGTCGATGTCAACTTCAACGTCAACGTGCTTGTCGGCAGCGACGGAGTCATCCGCGGCGCCATCGGCGGACATCCTGACACGGCGGCCGACGCAGCCCTGTCGATTATCGTCTGCCCTCTGATGCGCGGCCGCATCCCTTGCGTGGTGGACGAGGTCACAACCCTCATCACCCCGGGTTCCACTGTCGATGTCGTGGTCACCGAATATGGCGTCGCGGTCAATCCGCGCCGTCCTGAGATTGCGGAACGCCTGAAGGCCGCCGGTCTGAAGATTGTGGATATTCACGATCTCAAAGACCTGGCTCTCAAGGCGATCGGCGTGCCTGACCCGCTTCCGTTCGGAGACAAGGTGGTCGGTGTCGTTATGAACCGCGAAGGCTCCGTGCAGGATGTCATAATGAACATCGAGGACTGATTGTCGAAGGATTCCTTTTTTATGACCGTTACGCTTGACCGTCTGCTGGCAAGCCGTGAGGCAAGATCCGCTTTCCAGAAGGAACTGCTTGAAAGTTACCCTGGAAAGACTCTGGTGTGTCTCACTGTGATCGTGCCGGGGCCGGTCAAGCGCAACCAACAGTCCCTGGTGGTGGCCCAGGCGGCCGTCACGGCCCTGGTCACTGCCTTCAGCGGTTCGACCCTCCATCTTGAGCTGCGAGACCTGCCGACAGGCTACGAGGGCTATCTCGTGACCTCGCTGTCCAACCTTGAGGCCAAGGAACTGACCTGCGGCCTTGAGGACAGCCATCCTCTCGGCCGGCTTTTCGACCTTGACGTCATCACCGCCGACGGGACACCGCTCTCGAGGCAGACCGTCGGGAAAAGTCCCCGCAAGTGCCTCATCTGCGGACAGGAAGCCCTATGGTGCATGCGCAACCGGACCCACAGCATCGATGAACTGAACGCCAGAATCCGGGAAATGATCGAAGCCTATGTGCAGTAGCCGCTACATAAGCGAGCAGCCGCTTTCGGTGGCCTCAGTCCGTGCGAGAGTTGAGGATTTTCTCGCATCCAACGGACTCAGGCTCGACCCGGTGGACCGCTATGTGACCGTCACCCGTGACGAGGACTCCGACGGGATCCTCGCCGGAGGAGGACTGGCCGGCGATGTCATCAAGTGCGTAGCCGTCAGCGAAACGGCCCGGGGCGAAGGGCTTATGAACGCCCTGGTTTCCAGGCTTGTCAGCATCGCGGCCGAAGAAGGACACACCTGCGTCAAGGCTTTCACCAAACCGGAGAACGTCGGGATATTCAAGGACCTCGGGTTCTCGCTGCTCGCGCAGGCAGGCAAGGCCGTGCTGATGGAATGCGGCTGCGGCGGGATTTCTGAATATTCAAGATACCTTTCCTCGCTGGCCCGTCCGGGCAGGAACGGAGCCATCGTGATGAACGCCAACCCGTTCACGAAGGGGCACCGCTATCTGATTGAAAAGGCCGCCGCGCAGGTTGACAACCTCTACGTAATCCCCGTAAGGGAAGACCGTTCCAGATTTCCCTACGCAGAGAGGAAGGCTATGATCGTGGCCGGCTGCTCCGGACTTGGCAACGTGACCGTCTGCAAAGGCAGCGGCTACGCCATCTCAGCGGCGACCTTCCCGACATATTTCCTGAAAAGGCTGGATGACGCCGCTCCGACGCAGATGGAACTGGACCTCGACCTGTTCGCCCGGCACATAGCGGTTCCGCTCGGGGTGAGCGTGCGTTTCGTCGGCAGCGAACCGCTGGACGACCTGACCCGCAGGTACAACGGGATGATGACCTCCGTCTTCGCCTCGGTCGCTTCCGCCGCCGCTGATGGCAGGCCTGCTATAGAAGTCGTGGAGATTCCCCGGCTGGAACAGGACGGCAGGCCGCTGAGCGCGACAGAAGTGAGGCAGGCTCTGGACGAAGGCCGGCTTCAGGACGCGTGCGGACATATTCCTGAAACATCCGTCCCTTACCTCGTGGCTGACATTGCCGAGAACGCTCTCCGCGCCGAACTGGACACAACCCCGAAGCCGGGACTGGTGGACAAGGCCGACAACGGGGCACACAAGGATATGGACTACCGCACGATGTCAGCCGGGATCTCGGCTCTCAGACCTTGGTTTGTCCGCATCGCCGTGGAATCAGCCCATCATCTTGATCCTGAAAGAGTAAGGCTTGCGGGCGTTGAGGCCGAGAAGGCGATGCTCGCCGCGACCGGAGGGGTGAACACGCACAAAGGGGCGCTTTTCTGCATAGGCCTTTCGGCGGCCGCCGCTTCCTATCTGGCCACTACAAAGGGAATGGTGACGGAAAGCGGTTTCAGGGAATGCGTCGCCAGTCTTGCCGCCGGAATCCCGTCTTCGGACGGCACCCACGGAGCGGCGGTGCGCAAGACCCACAAGGTTGCGGGAGCTCTGGACAACGCCAGGGAGGCCTGGCCGAGGCTCTTTGAAAGCTGGCTGCCTTGCTACCGAAGCCTTGAAGGAGACCCTTTCCGCAGGCACAGGACACTGCTGCGGATCATCACTGAACTGGACGACAGCAACATACTTCACAGAAGAGGAGCCGGAGGACTTGAACTCGCCAGGTCCGCGGCCGGGAGACTTCTGGAGGATTTCAGCGAGGCTGGACTCAAGTCCCTCAACAGAGATTTCATCAGGGAGAACATCTCGCCCGGCGGAAGCGCCGACATGCTCGCCCTGACAATGTTCACGAACAATATACTAACTACTAATTAAAACATAAATCATTATGGTAGAATTGATTCCAAATGGCGTTTACCTTCGTGGCGGCAAGACGGTTGTCACCGATGCCGCAGGTATGCCTTCCGCTGAGCAGGCCCGTGAAAACACGATCGCCTACAGGATTCTCCGCGCCCACGATGTGGACGGGAGCAATGGGAAGAAGATGCGCATCCGTTTCGATGCGATGGCGTCCCACGACATCACCTATGTAGGCATCATCCAGACCGCGCGCGCCAGCGGACTCGATAAGTTCCCGATTCCTTATGCGATGACCAACTGCCACAACTCGCTCTGCGCCGTTGGCGGCACCATCAACGAGGACGACCACATCTTCGGACTTTCCGCAGCCAAAAAGTATGGCGGAATATATGTGCCTGCAAACCAGGCCGTCATCCATCAGTATGTCCGCGAGGCCCTTTCCGGCTGCGGCAGGATGATTCTCGGCTCCGACAGCCACACGCGTTACGGCTCGCTCGGATGTATGGGTGTGGGCGAAGGCGGCGGCGAGCTTGTCAAGCAGCTTCTCCACAACACCTGGGACATCAACGCCCCGGAGGTGGTGCTTGTCTGGCTTGAGGGCAGCCCTCGTCACGGAATCGGCCCTCACGATGTGGCCATCTCCCTTGTCAAGGCCGTGTTCGAGAACGGATTCGTGAAGAACAAGGTGCTTGAGTTCGCAGGACCGGGCGTGGCTTCCCTTCCGGTCGACTTCCGTAACGGAATCGACGTGATGACCACCGAGACCACCTGCCTGAGTTCCATCTGGATCACGGATGAAAAGGTCAAGGAGTACTACGACATGCACGAGCGTTCTGAGGCCTACAAGGAACTCCAGCCTGGCGAGATCGCCTACTACGATTCGATGATCAGGATCGACCTCTCGAAGCAGGAGTCGATGATCGCCCTTCCTTTCCACCCTTCCAACGCCTACACGGTGCACGAGTTCCAGGCAGACCCTGTCGGAATCCTGAAGAAGGTCGAGGAAGACGCCAAGAAGCGTTTCGGCGACAAGATCACGATCGACCTTGAAAGCAAGGTGAAGAACGGCAAGGCCTTCGCTGACCAGGCCCTCATAGCCGGCTGCTCCGGCGGCACCTACGACAACCTCAGCGAGGCCGCTGCGATCCTCAAGGGCAAGACCATCGGCAACGACTATTTCACGATGTCGGCCTACCCTCAGTCGACCCCGGTCTATCTGGCGACCACCCGCAACCACATCGCGGAGGAACTCCTCGAAGCCGGCGTCGTCATCAAGCCTGCGTTCTGCGGACCTTGCTTCGGAGCCGGCGACGTGCCTGCCAACAACGGACTTTCGATCCGTCACACGACCCGCAACTTCCCTAACCGCGAAGGCTCGAAGCCTGGCCAGGGCCAGATCTCCCTTGTCTGCCTGATGGACGCCCGTTCGATCGCGGCCACGGCTGCCAACGGCGGAGTCATCACGGCGGCCACCGACATCGAGTACGAAGACAACCACAAGCCTTACGCCTTCGACGACCGCATCTACAAGAGCCGCGTCTTCAACGGCTACGGCAAGGCCGACCCTTCGGTCGAACTCCGCTACGGCCCTAACATCAAGGACTGGCCCAAGATGTTCCCGATGGAGGAGAACATGCTCCTCGAACTGGCGGCCGTCATCCACGACCCTGTCACCACGACGGACGAGCTGATTCCTTCGGGCGAGACCTCCAGCTACCGTTCCAACCCTCTGAAACTCTCCGAGTTCGCCCTTTCCCGCCGTGTTCCTGAATATGTCGGGCTGAGCAAGAGGATCCAGTCGGAAGACCACGAGCGCCGCGCCGGCAAGACCCCGGCCCACGTGCTTGAAGCCCTCGCGAAAGTCGGAGCCAAGGCGGAGAACACCTCCTTCGGCTCCTGCGTGTTCGCCAACAAGCCGGGCGACGGCTCTGCCCGCGAGCAGGCCGCTTCCTGCCAGAAGGTGCTGGGCGGCGACGCCAACATCTGCTATGAATATGCCACCAAGCGTTACCGCAGCAACTGCATCAACTGGGGCATCGTGCCGTTCACCATCGCGCCGGACACTCCTTTTGAATATGTTTCCGGAGATTTCGTCTATGTTCCGGGCATCCGCGAGGCCATCCTTTCTGGCAAGGAGGAGATCGATGCCAAGGTCATCAGCGCCGAGGGAGTGAAGGACATCCATCTCTACTTCCAGAACCTGACCGCCGACGAGAGGGAAATCCTCGCCGACGGCTGCCTGATGAATTTCTACGCGGCACAGAAGAAATAATATTCGTAAAACATTAAAAGCAAGATATTTATGAAAAAAATTCAAATGGTCACCCCTATCGTCGAGATGGACGGTGACGAGATGACAAGGATTCTTTGGAAGATGATCAAGGATGAGCTTATCCTCCCGTTCATCGACCTCAAGACAGACTACTACGACCTCGGCCTCGTGCATCGTGACGAGACCGCCGACCAGGTGACCGTGGACTCCGCCAACGCCACGAAGAAGTACGGTGTGGCCGTCAAGTGCGCCACCATCACTCCGAACGCCAAGCGTATGACCGAGTACAATCTGCACCAGATGTGGAAGAGTCCGAACGGAACGATCCGCTCGATGCTGGACGGCACGGTGTTCCGCACACCTATCACCATCCCTTCCATCTCTCCGGCCGTGAAGTTCTGGAAGAAGCCTATCACCATCGCCCGTCACGCCTACGGCGACGTGTACAAGAGCGTTGACATCAAGGTGGACGAACCGGGAGTGGCTAAACTCATATTCGAAGGCGAAAGCGGCAAGAGGGAAGAGCAGATCGTGCACACCTTCAAGGGTCCGGGTGTCCTCCAGGGACAGCACAACACCGACGCTTCCATCCGTTCATTCGCGCACTCCTGCTTCAAGTACGCCCTTGACCTCAAGCAGAGCATCTGGTTCGCCACCAAGGACACCATCGCCAAGAAGTACGACGGACGTTTCCGCGAAATCTTCGAAGAGGTGTTC
This sequence comes from bacterium, assembly GCA_963640265.1. GTDB lineage: Bacteria > Bacteroidota > Bacteroidia > Bacteroidales > UBA932 > Cryptobacteroides. The sequence continues at coordinate 21,441 of CAVHYF010000023.1, forward strand.
GCCGAGTACAAGGACCGTTTCGCCGAGGCCGGCATCGAGTACTTCTACACGCTGATCGATGACGCCGTAGCCCGCGTGATGCGCAGCGAAGGCGGTTTCATCTGGGCCTGCAAGAACTACGACGGCGACGTGATGAGCGACATGATCTCCACGGCCTTCGGTTCGCTGGCGATGATGACTTCCGTGCTTGTCAGCCCTGACGGCAACTACGAGTACGAGGCCGCCCACGGCACCGTCACCCGCCACTACTACAAGCATCTGGCTGGAGAGGAGACCTCAACCAACCCTATCGCCACGATCTTCGCCTGGAGCGGAGCGTTCCGCAAGAGGGGTGAAATGGACAACCTCCCTGAACTCGTCAACTATGCCGACCAGCTTGAAGCCGCCTGCTTCGACACTCTAAACGAGGGCATAGTCACGAAGGATCTCGCCAACCTTATGGAGGGTGTGACACCGGTTGTCAAGAATTCCGCCGACTTCATCGCCGCAATCCGCGAGAGGCTCGAGAAGAGACTGATGTAGTCCGTGACAGATAATGGTCTGACACTCAGACAAAACAACAAGTCCCGGTACTGAAATAGGTACCGGGATTTTTTTTCCAGGCGGACCTGACCGAGTCCTTCGGAGTATTGAAAACCGTTTCGAGGCTGGTTTTCATTCTGCGGAAGACCGGGTGACGGAGACGTTCTGCAACCCGAGGGCTTTCAAAGCCGCGGCAAGCGCCCCGGCCTGGTCTTCACCTTCGAACGGGCCTGCAAGGAACACCGCAGAGCCGTCCTCGACGCTTCTTATCAGATCCTTGTCCGAATGCTGCCGGATTGCGGCGACCGCCGCTTCAGGAAGCGACTGCCCGTCTTCCGGGAATATCTTGACGGTGAACAGGGCCTTGACCTGCGATTCCATAGCCCTCGCCTTCTGCACGCCTATGGTCTGCCCGTTGAACGCGGCATCGATCTGCGCATCGCGGAAGCCTCTCTTCTTCACCGCGTTGAGATGCTCAAGGACATCCTTGTAGGACCGGAACAGGCCGACCGAATAGGCCTTCTTCCCGGACGGCAGAGTCCGCACGAAGACCGGACTGAGCCCGTTCAGGTCAGCCACCGAAGCTTCACGGGACAGTGTGAATATCCTGATCTGATAGACAAGGCCGTCAGGCAGGGTGTTGTCCTGCGCGAAGCGTCCTTCAGGCAGAATCATGAAAGAATAGTCGAAATCCGTCTTTGGCTTGCTCATTTCCAAACGGAACGACGGGCCGTAGACATTCTTAGAGAAGGTGTAGCCGGTCGAGGCTCCGACGACCTCCTTGTCGGCCTCGGCCTGAAGTTTTGCGGCATCAATCACTATTCCGTTGGCAAGGAACTCCATCTCTATGTCCTGAAGTTCCTTGACCGCAGAGTTCAGCGCGGCGTTCAGGGTCGGAATGGAGGCCTCCCCTTCCGCTATCCTGGCCGAAATCCCGCCCTTTTCCCCTTCCGGAGCGGAAGCGAGCGATGAGCGCAGTTCGTCCAGATGCTTTCCGAAACGTGCCACGGAATCTCGCAGCGTCCTCACCTCCTTCATCTTCTGCATATACCCGGCAGTCGCTTCGTCGGCACGGGTTTCCGGCTGCATCGCGGAGCCGTTGTCCATCCTGGCGGGGCTTCCGGCCGGAGCCAGTTCGGAAAGTTCCCTAAGCCTGGCCACGTCGGTTATGGCCTCGCGGACCGGCATCCCGTCATATTCAAGCACATAGATTGTCACGCTGTCCCTTCCGCAGCTGCGGTTCGAAGCGAAGATCGAATATTCCCCGTCTTCGGTGTTGATGAAAAGGAAATCATCGTAAGGGGACGAATACGGAAAGCCCATATTCACAGGCACGCCCCAGTCGCCGGTCTCGTCGTTCCATTGAGAGACATAAAGGTCATAGCCGCCCATACCGTAAAGGCCCTTCGAGGCGAAGTAAAGCGACTGCCCGTCCGGGGACAGCATAGGGAATATTTCATCGGACGAACTTGTCAGGTGCTCGTTGATGAGCGCCGGGGCCGTCCACAGCGAATCGGTACGCTCCGTCCTGTAAATGTTCCGGATGCCGTCTCCATCCTTTGCCGACCAGTAGATCGCCCCGGCTTCCTCCGGGAAATAGACCGCGGAAGGAATCTTGCCTGCGGCGGAAGAATCGAGCTGGTTCGGCACCCTGCGCCAGCTGCGGTCAGCCAGCGGATAGAACAGGAAAAAGTCCTTGAGAGGGAACGTCTGCCTGGAAACCACCGTCGGGTTGCTGCAGAAGTCCATCATATTCAGTCCGTTGCGAGCTATTAGAAGGCGTTCTTCCGCCCTGCCTGCCGCAGTCGAGTCAAGAGCGTCTATCGCTCTCTGACAGAAGTCCGCCGAGGCCTTGAAGTCATAGGCCATCCTTGCGGAGTCCGCCCTCATCATAAGTCTTGTGGGAGAGACCTGCGCGGTGGCACGCGAGCCGGACACGAGCAGTGCGGTAAGTATGAATATGCCGATGAATATTCTGTTTCTCATTGCGTAAAATCGGTGTCATTGACAGTGCAAAAATAAGAAATACTTGGCAGATAATTTCTTTCTAAGAAAAAAATGCTAAATTTGTACCCCTATTTTTATGCGCACGAATTTAAGCAATAAAAATAATAAAAATTAAAGATTATGCAAAGTAAAGGTTGGATCAAACTTGTAGCCATTCTGCTTGCGATAGCTTCCATCTGGCAGCTGTCCTTCACTGCGGTGACAAGCATCCAGGAAAAGAAAGCGGACAAGTTCGCTGAAAAGGCAGCACAGGCCGTTCAGGCTTCGGCCGCTTTCGCACAGGTTCCGGAAAACGACCAGGCTTATTATCTGGATTCAGTAAGGAAGGAACAGAACAGAGTATTCATCGACTCAGTCTCCAACAAGAAGGTATTCCTCTGGAACACCTACAAGGAGTGCAAGGCCAAGGAAATCAATCTCGGTCTGGACCTCAAGGGAGGTATGAACGTAATGCTGCAGGTGCAGCTCGTCGACCTCGTCAAGGCCATCTCCGGCGACAACTCCACACCTGAATTCCAGAAGGCGCTCAACCTTGCGAAGGAGCGCAGCGTCAACTCGAGGGAAGATTTCATCACCCTCTTCGCGGACGCCTGGAAGGAAGTCGGCAACGGACAGAGGCTCGCACAGATCTTCGGTACCTATGAAATGAAGGACAAGATCAAGCCGGAGTCTTCCGACGCAGATGTCATCAGCGTCATCCGCGAGGAGGCCAAGAGCGCCGTGGACAACTCCTTCAACGTCCTCAGAAACCGTATCGACCGTTTCGGCGTGACACAGCCTTCCATCCAGAACCTCGGCAACAGCGGACGAATCCTCGTCGAGCTTCCTGGCGTGAAGGAGCCTGAGCGTGTAAGAAAACTTCTCCAGGGTACCGCCTCCCTCGAATTCTGGGAGACCTTCACCTATGATGAAATCGCCGGCTACCTTTCAGAGGCCAACTCCAAACTTGCCGAGATTCTCGCAGGCGAGCCTGACACCACCGCCGTCGAGCCGGCCGTGAACGCGGAAGCCCCTGCAGATTCATCTCTCCTCGCTTCTGAAATCGGAAGCAGCTCCGCCGACGAAGCGGACTTGGAGGCCATGAGAAAGCAGAACCCTCTCTTCTCGATCCTCTCGCCGTCCAACTACAACGGCAACGCCTGCATAGGTTTCGCTTCAGCGATCGACACCGCCAAGATCAACAAGTACCTTGCGATGCCTCAGATCGCCGAGATCTTCCCGGCCGAATTCAAGCCGATGTGGTCCGTAAAGCCTTCTGAATATGTCCAGGGCAACAACATCTTCGAACTCGTAGCCATCAAGGCCACCTCAAGGGACGGCAAGGCCAAGCTTGACGGAGGAGTCATCACCGACGCCCGCGTCGTTTATGACCACGGTTCTAACGGCGAGCCTTCCGTTTCCATGACGATGAACGCCGAGGGCGCCAACATCTGGGCCCGAATGACAGGCGACAACGTAGGAAAGCAGATCGCCATCGTACTCGACGGTATGGTATATTCCTATCCTAACGTCCAGGGCGCAATCACCGGAGGAAGCTCTTCCATCACCGGACATTTCACCCCTGACGAGGCTACCGACCTTGTGAACGTGCTCAAGTCCGGTAAACTTCCGGCTCCTGCCACCATCATCCAGGAACAGGTTGTAGGTCCTTCCCTCGGTGCGAAGTCCATCAACGCCGGTATGATTTCATTCATCATCGCGTTCCTCCTCGTCCTTGTCTATATGATATTCTTCTATCAGGGTGCCGGTGTGGCCGCTGACTTCGCCCTCCTGTGCAACGTGCTTCTCCTCTTCGGAGTCCTCGTTTCATTCGGAGCGGTCCTCACGCTGCCGGGTATCGCCGGTCTCGTCCTGACAATGGGTATGGCCGTTGACGCGAACGTGATCATCTACGAGCGCATCAAGGAGGAACTCGCAGCGGGCAAGGGTCTGAGCAAGGCCGTGGCCGACGGTTACTCCAACGCCTACTCCGCCATCATCGACGGTCAGGTGACCACCCTCCTTACCGGTGTCGTTCTGTTCTTCTTCGGCTCAGGTCCTGTACAGGGCTTCGCCACGACCCTCATCATCGGTATCATCACTTCCGTTCTCACGTCGATCTTCATCACCCGAATGATCTTCGATGACCGCATCGAGAAGGGCAAGAACATCACGTTCGAGAACAACCTTACCAAGAACTTCCTCAAGAACACTCACGTTGACTTCATCGCTCTTCGCAAGTGGTCTTACATCGCTTCAGGAATCGTGATCCTGATTTCCATCGTCTCCATCTTCACCAAGGGCTTCACCTACGGTGTCGATTTCACCGGAGGCCGTACCTATGTCGTACGTTTCGACCAGCCGGTAACCGCCGAGGCGGTCCGTGACGCGGCCATCGCCGAGTTCGACGGTGCAGTCGAGGTCAAGCAGTTCGGCGGCGAGAGCCAGATGAAGATCACCACTTCCTACAAGAACGACCAGGAATCAACCGACGTTGACGCAGAGGTTGAGCAGATGCTCTACGAAGCCTTGAAGCCGTTCTTCGCCGAGAAGGACATCACGTTGGGCGAGTTCACCTCGACGCTGGACAACCCTAACGGTATCATCTCCTCCGACAAGGTCGGTCCGACCATCGCCAACGACATGAAGAGGGACGCCATCATCGCCGTTCTCCTCTCCCTGCTCGTAATCTTCGCCTACATCGCGTTCCGTTTCAAGGGATGGACCTGGGGTCTCGGCGGAGTTGTCTCACTGGCCCACACCGCCATCATCGTCATCGGCTTCTTCTCCCTGTTCTCGGGAATCCTGCCGTTCAACCTTGACGTCGACCAGACGTTCATCGCCGCCATCCTGACGATCATCGGTTACGCCATCAACGACAACGTGGTAATCTTCGACCGAATCCGCGAGTACAGGACTCTGCATCCTAAGATGGATGTGAAGACGAACGCCAACCTGGCCGTCAACGCCACCTTGACACGTACCATCAACACCTCCGTCTCCACCCTCGTCACGATGCTTGCAATCGCCATCTTCGGCGGTGAGTCCATCAGAGGTCTTGCGGTAGCGCTCATCCTCGGTATCTGCATCGGTACTTATGCTTCCATATTCATCGGAACCGCAGTGATGTACGATGCCACCATCTGGAATCAGAAACGCCTTGCCGCCAAGGCAGGTGACAAGAAGGTTGTCAAGAAGTAATCCTTAACCATCATAGAAAATCCGGCCCCCGAAAGGAGGCCGGATTTTTTGTTCTGTGAATATTTCAATAAAGCGGCACCGAAGCGGCGCCGCCTTCGCGTATCGCTATCTGATCATATTCTTAGGGTCGAGCGCCTTGTCGAGTTCCTCCTTGGAGAGAAGACCTTTCTCGAGAACGATGTCGTAAACGGAGCGGTTGGTCTCAAGGGCTTCCTTGGCAACCTTCGTGCTGGCCTTGTAGCCGATGATAGGGTTGAGGGCGGTAACGATACCGATGCTGTTCTT
>CAVHYF010000024.1:0-27281 GCA_963640265.1 bacterium
CGGGCCTGACGTAGATGTTCGTCGACTTCTTCAGGTAGCGTCCCTCGAACGGGATCCTGATGTAAATGCCGCACTCGCCATGCTTGTCAGCCGGGGTCTGGAGGGCAAGGCTCACTTTCGGGATTTTGAAAATGTAATCGCTCATTTCTATGTGTTTGACCGTCACAAAGTTATGAACAAAAATCGCCATCTCCAAATTGCCACGAAATGCCACAAAAGGGTTGGAAAATGCCACTATGGAACAAAAACGACGTGAAGAAGAAGTCATCCGTCCTTTTTTTCTGGAAAATTATTTCCACCCGCCGATGCCACGATTTTCCGAAAAACGCCGAAAACCCCGATTCTACGGCCGTGTGGGGCATATCCGCGAAAAGTGTCCTTTTTTTCCAAATGAGTGAAATTTTGGTGAAACACCCGATAATCCCGATGACACGATATGCCACAGAATGCCCTGTAAGGCACATCGAAAAACGACTTTTCCGGTGAAAAAACTCACCGAAAAAGTCGTTAATTCATTGATAATCAACCAGTTGTAGATTAGTACTCCTCCTCGTTGAAGAAAAAATCCTCTTTGGTGGGGTAATCGGGCCAGATGTCTTCGATGGATTCGTAAACCTCGCCGTCGTCTTCGAGTTCGGTAAGGTTCTCTATAACTTCTTCCGGAGCTCCGGAACGGTTGGCGTAGTCGATAAGTTCCTCTTTAGACGCAGGCCACGGAGCATCGTCGAGGCTGCTGGCAAGTTCAAGTGTCCAATACATGTTGCAAACAATTAAATTGTTAATATTCAGTCAATTTCTTTCTAAAAAACCTCTAAAGGCCATCTCTTTGCCCCCAAAGATATGCAAAAATTCATAACTATAACTATTTTTTGCCTAATTTTGCAGGTCAACTTGCAAGTCAATTTGCAGGTCAAGCTGACTTATCAACTACTGTACCGAAGAAAATGTCTTACGAGAAACAGGAAATATACGGAGAAGAACCCACCGAGGAGATAGCCGCTCACGTCAAGGAAATACTCCGGCTGCTTGGCGAAGACCCTCAGCGTGAAGGGCTGACAAAGACCCCGGAGCGTGTCGCGAAGGCGCTGCAGTTCCTCACGCAGGGATATTCACAGGACGGAATGAAGATTGTCCGCTCCGCCATATTCGATGAAGAGTACCGCCAGATGGTGCTGGTCAAGGACATCGAGATGTATTCGATGTGCGAGCACCACCTGATGCCATTCATCGGGAAGTGCCACGTCGCGTATATTCCCGACGGGAAGATCACCGGACTGAGCAAGATCGCGCGGGTGGTCGAAACCTACGCGCGCAGGCTTCAGGTACAGGAAAGGCTGACCGTCCAGATCCGCGACTGCATCGACAAGGCCCTGAATCCACTTGGCGTTGCGGTGGTGATTGAAGCGATGCACACCTGCATGTCGCTCAGAGGCGTGCAGAAGTCCAACGCCATCACGACCACATCCGCATTTTCGGGAGTCTTCCTCAGTTCATCGCGCACCAGGAATGAATTTTTGAATCTCATAAAATAGGAATATGTCAGAAAAGATCATACTAACAGGCGACCGTCCGACAGGGCGGCTCCACATAGGCCACTACGTCGGCTCCCTGCGCAACAGGGTGGCCATCCAGAATGCCGGCGACTACAAGAAGATGTTTGTGTTCATCGCTGACGCACAGGCTCTTACCGACAATTTCGACAACCCGGAGAAGGTCCGCCAGAACATCATAGAGGTCGCCCTCGACTACCTGTCGGTCGGTCTCGACCCTGACAAGGTGACGCTTTTCATCCAGAGCCAGATTCCTGAGCTCACCGAACTGACGTTCTACTACATGAACCTCGTCACGGTCGCCAGACTCCAGCGCAATCCTACGGTCAAGACCGAGATCGCGATGAGGGGTTTCGGACAGGACGGAGAGGAGCAGGCGTTCGGAAGCGGACTCCCTGTCGGCTTCTTCTGCTACCCTATCTCCCAGGCCGCCGACATCACGGCCTTCAAGGCCACCGATGTGCCTGTGGGCGAGGACCAGAAGCCAATGCTGGAGCAGGCCGTCGAAATCGTCCGCAGCTTCAACCGCATCTACGGCGAGACCCTCGTCGAGCCTAAGGCCGTTCTGCCGTCCAACGCCGCCTGCCTCAGGCTGCCCGGCATCGACGGCAAAGCCAAGATGAGCAAGTCCCTGGGCAACTGCATCTACCTGGCCGAAACAGCGGAGGAGATGCACAAGAAGGTTATGTCGATGTACACGGACCCTCAGCACATCAATGTCAGCGACCCGGGCCACGTTGAAGGCAACACCGTCTTCACCTACCTCGACGCCTTCTGCCGCGACGAGCACTTCGGACTCTTCCTTCCTGAATATGCCAACCTCGACGAACTGAAGGACCACTACCGCAAGGGCGGTCTCGGCGACGTGAAAGTCAAGAAGTTCCTCGAGAAGATCCTCAACGCGGAACTCGAGCCGATCAGAGCACGCAGGAAGGAATATGAAAAAGACATACCGGCCGTCTATGACATTCTCAAGAAGGGAAGCGAGGCGGCTGAGGCCGTGGCCGCGCAGACTCTCGACGACGTGAAGAAGTCGATGCGGATCGACTACTTCAACGACAAGGCGCTCATCGAGGCCCAGGCGCTCAAGTTCAAGAAATAACTTTTTTTAATTTATATTCAATTATGAAAAAGATCATTACAACTGTCCTTGCAGCATCATTGATGCTCCTCGGAACAAATGCATTCGCACAGCTCTCTGTAGGCTTCGGATTCACCAACGCCGCTACCAGCTTCAAAGTGTCAGCCTTTGGCATTTCAGCAAGTGACAAGGCTAATCTGAACGGATTTTTCGCAGGAGGTTCCTACAACGTGAAGATCGGCGAGTCCGGTCTGGGAGTAGCCCCGGGAATCTACTTTTCCTATCTCACGAAAAACGATGTTGACGTTTTCGGCCTGACCACCTGCGACTTCAACGAGACCTACATCGGAGTTCCGGTAGATGTCAACTTCACTCTTCCTATCGGTGACGGCATCAACGGAATCATCTACGCCGGCCCGACTTTCTCCTACGGAATTTCGTCAAAGGTGAAGGATGGAGATGTAGAATACGATATCTATGACGGAGAGCTCTCAACTTACACAGACTACAAGCGTTTCGATGTTCAGCTCGGCGGCGGAATCGGAATCGAGTTCTACGACATGATCAGGTTCACAGTCGGATACGATTTCGGAATGATGGACAGAGGCCCATCCAATGTTGAAATCAAGAGGAACAAGCTCAATGTCGGCGTAGCTTACGTTTTCTAAACTGAAGCGCAATCCGCAGCACATTTACAGGAAGCGGGGTGGCTGAAAACCACCCCGCTTCTTTCTTGTCTGCCGGCATATTCATCGGCCCGGCGTCATTTGTCGCTCGGAATGACGATCTTGTAGGTGTGGCCGGCCTTGTTCAGAAGCTTGTTGTCGCGAAGCCAAAGGTTGGCCTCCTTGAGCTTGTAGTACGTGGTTCCGTGTTCTTCGGCGAAATCGACGAGGCTCGGGATGGAGCCGCTGACGGTCACGACCTCCTTCGGAGCATAGCAAGGGTACTTCTCGAACGTCTCGAGCCTGAAGCCGAACGACGCTGGATTCTCGAAGAACATCTTGGCGGTAAGCAGCCTGAACATATACCTTGAAGTCTCCTCGACAAGCCACAGGTTCAGGGCCGTATTCTGTCTCTGGTCAGCCAGGCGGCGGGATATTCCTCCCTGCCCCGCATTGTAGCTCGCAGCAACGGTCATCCAGTCGCCATACTTCTGATAAGCGGAGCGGAGGTACCGGCACGCCGCCTCCGTCGCCTTCCCGGTGTTGTAGCGCTCGTCCACCTCGGTGTCCACGACGAGACCATATTCCTTGGCAGTCGTCTTCGTGAACTGCCACAGGCCTGCCGCGCCCGCCGGGGAATATGCCTTCGGGTTGAGGCTGCTCTCGATGGCCATCAGGTATTTCAGGTCGTCAGGAATGCCGTTCAGCTTGAGAATGGGTTCAACCTGCGAGAAGTAGCGGTCCGACTTCTTGAGCATCAGCAAGGAAGATGTCTGCATATAAGTGAAGGTGACAAGTTCCCGGTCCATCCGTTCATAAAGGTCGCTGCGGTCGAAACGCACGGTGTCACCGGCAAAGACGGCATACCTCGGGACAGAAGGCGGGACGAAGTGCAGGTCTTCCGATGAATATGCCTGCGCCGCCGCATCAAAAGAAAAAGCGGCTGACAGCCCTACGGCGGCCAGCACGCAAAAGAATTTTCTGAATATCTTCATACAACCATCAAGGCCGGAATCCGGCCAGCTGCAGGTTCTACTTGTAAAGGAAACGCTTGATGGACATCTTCGGAGTCTTCTCAAACGGCTGGTCGACAACCTCAACCTTCGTAATCTGGCTGTAATTCGGAAGCTGCTTGTTGGAATTGTTGCGGATACGCTCAGGAATGTCGGCCACAGCCTCCTGGTCGAGTCCGGCCTTCTTGACGGCATCCTGATCAAGATAGACCAGAGCCACAAGCCTTGACGAACGGTCAACGACCACGGACTCCTGCACATAAGGCTGGTTGTTAACAACTGCCTCGACTTCTTCAGGATAGATGTTCTGTCCGTTGGCGGAGAGAATCATAGACTTGCTTCTGCCCTTGATGAAAAGGTTGTGGTCCTTGTCGAACAGACCGAGGTCACCGGTACGCAGGAAGCCATCCTCAGTGAACAGGTTGGCCGAAGCCTCTTCGTTCTTGTAGTAGCCCAGGCAGATGTTGGCACCCTTGGCCTGAATCTCGCCGACGATGTGGAGAGGGTCGTCCGAATCGATTCTCACGACAGCGCAATCCACCGGTTTGCCGCAGGAGCCGGCCACATACTTGTCACCGTTCTCATAGGCAAGAAGAGGAGCGGCCTCCGTCATTCCATAGCCCACGGTGTAAGGCAGCCTGATTTTTCTGAACCACTTCTCAACCTCCGGATTGACAGCGGCTCCGCCCATTATGAACTCCTGGACCTCACCGCCGAAAGCGGCAATCATTCCCTCACGGATTTTTTTGAATACGACCTGATTGATTCCCGGAATCTTTGTAAGCAGCTTGACCATCGGCTTGTCAAGCACAGGCTTCACCTTGGACTTGAAGATCTTCTCCATCACGAGCGGAACGGTGATCAGCTGGTAAGGTTTCACCTCCTGAAACGCCTTCATCAGAGTGCTCGGAGTCGGAGCCTTGCCGAGCCAGTAGATTGACGTACCGTTGCAAAGAGGATATATGAACTCGGTGACAAGGCCGTACATATGCGCCATAGGCAGCATCGAGATCATCTTGTACTTGTCCGAAGTAGGGCGATGCACCTGGCTGTACTCGATTGTGGCGCAGAAGTTCCTGTAGGTCAGCATCACGCCCTTAGGGTTGCCGGTCGAGCCGGAAGTGTAGTTGATGACGGCGAGATCGTCCCAGTTGTCCACCGGATAGACTACATCCTCAGGTCCGAAACCGTCAGGATACCTCTCGGCAAATGATTTTTCAACGCTGTCCCAAGCCTCCTGCACGGAAGGATCGTCACAGTAGAGGAGCTGAAGTTTGTCCACATCCACGGCAAAACGCATTTCCGGCATTGCAGTCCGGTCCAACTTTGCCCATTTGTCGCCGTTTGTCAGAAGAGCGACGCTGTCCGAATGGGTCACCAGACGCTCTACGCTGTCAGCGGTGAAATCTGCGAGGATAGGGACAACCACGGCTTCGTATGTGTTGACCGCAAGATACGACATTCCCCAACGGGCGCTGTTCTTGGCCCAGAGTCCGACGTGGTCGCCTTTCTTCACTCCGACTTTCTGGAAGAAGATGTGAAGCTTTTCGATGTGGGTGGCCATCTGCGCGTAAGTGAAGGACTCTCCGCCCAAAGTGTTCAGGGCTGACTTGTCCCAGTATTTCCTGGTCGCGTTCTGCAATCTAGTCAAATAATGATCCATGATGAAATTTTGATTAATAGCAGACAAAAATAAAAAGAAACTGCCGGATTCCGGAAAAGAATAAATGCTATATTTGCAGAAACCGGTTATTTGTGGCGAAATTATTATGAAAAGACCTATCGTAGCGCTGATTTATGACTTTGACGGGACTCTTTCTCCCGGCAACATGCAGGAGTTCGGATTCATCCAGGCTGTCGGAAAGACCCCCGAAGAATTCTGGAAGATGAGCGACGGGCTTGCCGTCGGGCAGGATGCGAGCAATGTCCTTTCATATATGAAGATGATGTTCGATGAAGCCAAGAAATGCGGAGTTGAACTCCGCCGCAGCGATTTCCGGAAATTCGGAAAGCACATCGAACTTTTCGAGGGAGTGAAGGAATGGTTCTCTCTGATCAATGAATATGGCGAGTCGCGGGGCGTGTGCATCGAACACTACATCAACTCTTCCGGTCTGAAGGAAATCATCGAAGGCAGCCCGATAGCCGGAGAATTCAAGCACATCTTCGCCAGCGCGTTTATGTACAATGCCGCCGGCGAAGCCGAATGGCCGGGCATAGCCGTTGACTACACTGCCAAGACGCAGTACATATTCAAAATCAACAAGGGCATATTCAGTTCCCACGACAACAAGATGGTCAACGAGAGCATCGCTGAAGACAAGAAGAGAATCCCCTACCCTCAGATGATTTACTTCGGCGACGGGGAAACGGACATTCCTTGCATGAAGATCGTCAAGATGTTCGGCGGACACGCAATTGCCGTCTATAATCCATCATCTCCGAAGAAGAAGGCTTTCGCCAACACTCTGCGCAAGCAGGGACGTGTCAACTTCATGGCTCCCGCAGTTTATACCAAGGACAGCACGACCTACAGGATCGTCTGCGCGATAATCGACAAGATCAAGGCCGACTGCGAGCTCAAGGAGCTGACGAAGTCAAGATGACAAACTCTTGAACATTCATAAAAAAGACCGGCCTCACGACCGGTCTTTTATCTTGATACGGTGTTTTCTACAACGTCATCTCGAAGTAAGGGCTGGATTCCTCACCTCTGATCCTGTGGGTTCCGCCGTTAGGCACGTCGAGAGGGCCGCTGCCGCCGGCGCGCGAGTTGGCCACGCACTTGACCCTGACCTGGAATCCCTTGGAAGCCTTGGTGGCCACATAATTGAAGTCAACCGTGAAGTCAGCTGTCTTGTTCTGGCTGATGTTGTAGGTGACATCCTCATCGTTGACCTTGGAAGTGGTGGTCGCTGTGACAGGCTTCCACTCGTCTCCGTCAAGGATCTCGGCGAGGAAGTACTTCATACCGCCGGAGGAAGCCCTGGTCACGAAGTAACCGTGGATTTTGGCCCCGGCAGGGATGCCTTCAGGATAGTCGACGGTGAACAGCCAGCAGTCTCCAGGCCAGCCGCCGGTGATGTACGGTTCTCCGGTCTTTCCGACGATGCGGGAGGCGGCGCTGTTCTTGTCAATTTCGGTCTTGTCAACCTGCACATAGGAAATCTTGCCCGAACCGCCTGCGTTGGCCGGAACATACATTCCTCCGTCGCCGGCGGCCTTGTCCTTGGTCCCGGCGGTGCCGCCGAACTTGTCAGCATAGGCTGACATTGTTTCCGCGCTGAGATTCCATTTGGCGAGGGTTATCACGGCAGGAGTCTGGGTGACGGTGATCCAGGCCTCAACCTTCTCGGAAGCGTTGTAAACTCTGACTTTTCCAGTCCTTGTCGCAGTGCCGGAATTCTCGGCCATCGTGATGGCTACGTCCGTCACCTCGACCATAGCCTTGGTAGTGACAGCCTCGGCAGAAAGCCAGTCGGAGCCTTCGGTCACCTCTACCTCATAGGAAACGTTAGACTGCACGGAAACGGTGGCCGAAGTAACGGTGCCGTTCACGCTGACATAGTTGCCGCCCACGATGCTGATGAACGGAGAAAGCGTCTGGCCGGCAGCGCTCTGCACGACCTGGATCTTGCGGGTAGTAAGACCGGACTTGATGACGATCTCTCCCTGGCGCAGGGTGCTGAGTTCGCTCTGGTCACAGGTCAGAGTGACAGCCGTCTCTTCACCGGCAAGACCTTCGGCAACATCGAGATGCAGCCAGGAAGCGGATGTGGAGATCGTGAAGTCAGCGTCTGATTTGACAGTGAAGGCCACGGGAGCCGCAGGAGTGCCGTCGAACGTGACGAGGTCGTTTTCAATGCCGACCACCTCGACGTTGGCCTCGATCATCCCCTCGGCGGAAACGACCTGAATGTCGTCAAGATAGTAACGGAATATGCTTGAGCTTGTGATCTCGCCGTAAGGATGGATCGAAAGTCTTGTCTCGGCCGTGGCTCCGACAATCTTCACCATAACGTCCTGCCAGAACATCTCGCCGTCCTTCTGAGTGTGGTTGATGAGGTCGCTGGTCTGGGCCTGACCTGCGGATGTCACGACGGCGCCGGGGCCTTCGGCGATCTCGACTACAAGCTGGGTGGCGTCCGGTGTCGTGCTCTTAGGCATATGCGAACACCATTTGAAGGAAAGGAAGAGATCCATCGAACCTTCAATCTTGAAGTTAGGCAGCGTGAGGCCGGAAACCTTGCCGGTAGCGCCGAACTTGAAGTACTGGTCCTGGAGATAGATCGTCTTGGAAGCCGGGTTCAGGTCGGTGTAGCCTCTGGAACGCAGCTCGTCAAGCACGAGGATATTGTTGTTAACAAGAGTCGAGTAGATGTTCGCACAGCCATCGGCGGACGGACTCACAAGACCTACGCAGTCCGTGATCCTGTTCTTGGCGGGGAGTTTGGCGTTGGCCTCTTCGATGAACGGAGCGAGCCAGCTGAAATCGTCCTTGAAAGGAAGCTCCAGGCCTTTGATCTCAGCCTTGCCGAGATCCTCATAGGAAAGAGGGAGGATCAGATGACCCTTGGCGTTCTTACCGAGATAGTAACCTGTGAAAGCGGTGTTATGGTCAACGATGGCGCTGTAATCTTCGGTAGCTTCGTAGAGGGAAGCCACCTGCTTTCCATCGATGGAGAGCTTGTCGCCGGAGCCATAGACCGCAGAGACGGTGACATATTCAACCTTGCCGGGAGCGTATGCCGTCTCGTTCGTAATGTCTTTGGCTTCAGGATATTCAACAGTCCCTTCGGACACGAAGAAAGCATCCTCGAGGTTGATCACATTGATGCCGTTGAGCTCGGCCACATCACCGGTGAGGGTAAGTCTGCAACCGAGGCTGAGCGAATTGTCAGAGCCGATGACGCAGATGTTGCCCGCACCATCGCTGACGACAAAGCCCCTCGTGGCTTGTGCCACTACCTGGCACTCGGACAGCTTGGCCAGGTCTCCCGCTTTCAAGTCGAGAGCCTCCGTGACAGTCCGGGCGGTAACATCCCTGAACCTGTCCATCTTCTGTCTGACAGGAACGGTGACATCCTCGAGAGTTGAAGCGCCCTTGATGATGAGGCTGGCCTCGCGTGCTTCTTCAGCGAAATTCTCCTCGGCCGTGATCGTGATGTCCATCGTGCCCTGACCGGAGGTCGGGCTTACGGAAAGCCAGTTGTCGGTCACATCGGCCAGCCAGGTGCCGTCGGCATAGACGGTCACCGTCCTGCTCGTGGCGATTGCCGGCAGATTGATCTCCGACTCCCCTACGAGGATGGCCTTCGACTCGGAAACAGATTCTTCCTCGCAGCCCGCAAACGACAGAAGCGCAGCCGCGGCAAGAATGAATGAATATTTTAAAAGTCTCATAATTAATCAGCTAAATTAAAAGTCAAGACCGTCATCCCATCCAGGATTCTGGGTGAGGTTAGGGTTAAGGGTGCGGTCATCGATTGGAATCGGATAGAGGTAGTCCCTGTTCGGGTCGAAGCTGAAGGTGATTCCGGCGTGGCAAATCATATAGCCGCTGTCGCCGTTGCTGAGGAAAATGTCAGTGCCGATCTTGGCCACGACAGTGGCGGCGCTTGAAGCCGGCTTGGAATCACCGTCGCGATAGAGACAGTAGTCGTTGGTGCCGTCTCCGTCGATGTCGTAGGTTCCCGGACCCGGGAAATATATTCCGTAATACGGCTGGGCGAGAAGGTGGCCCACCTTCCATCTCATAAGGTCATCGTAGCGGAAGCCTTCCTGGGCAAGCTCGACGGCTCTTTCGCGGCGGATTTCAAGAATCACTCCCGCATTGTCACCCGTGACGTTCGGGTAGAACTGCTCGGTCTGCAGATAGGCGTCAGGATTGGCGTTGGCGGCGGCCATATCCATATTCGGCATTCCCGCGCGGGCGCGCAGAAGGTTGACCGACCTGTCAAGGTCGTTCTGGGTGAGGGTTCCGGCCTCGGCCTTGGCCTCGGCAAAGTTGAGATAGACCTCACCAAGCCTGAAGACGCAGAGGTCATTGTAGGACTTGTCGAACTTGTCGTAGCTGAGGTTGCTGTCAGGCATAAGGAACTTGGCCATCTGGTAACCGGTCATCGTCACTACAGGATCCACTCCGAGAGTGTTCTCGGCGGGCTGAAGAGAACCGGCCACCTCGGTGAGTCTGCGGTAACCGGGGATTCTGATGGTCTGGCCTAGACGAGGGTCACGGTCGGCGACCTCATCGACGAACTGCATCGTCTGCCAGCCGTCCCTGTCGGTGAATCTCGTACCGTCCTTCATCAGATAGGCGTCCACAAACTTCTTGGTCAGACTGTTGCGTCCCTGGCTGTTCATAAGCGCCATAGCGGTGGCGTTGTGGAACAGCTGGGTTCCGTAGTCGAAGTTGATGGAAAGGATGTACTCGCCGGTGAATTCGTCATATTCAGAGAACAGGACTGTGTAGTCGAGTTCCGGATTCCCTGTCGAATAAAGCTTGAAAGGTCCGTCTGTCATCAGCTCGTCGGCGGCAGCGGCGGCAAGATCGAGGTAGTACTTGTAGTCGTGCTCCGGATAGGAGATTCCGTGATACTTTCTGTAGGTGCCTTCGTACAGGCAGAAACGTGCCTTGAGAGCGAGGGCCGCCCACTTTGTCGCGCGGAAATTATGGACTCCGTAGGTCGAAGGGAGATTGGCGATGGCCTCGTCGATGTCCTCGATCATATGGGTCATTATCACCTCGCGGGATTCACGCGGACCGAAGACAACCTCGTCATCGGTACCCGGCTCATGGTCAAGCCACGGAACGTCGCCGAACTTGCGGACTTTGTCGAAGTAGAAGTAGGCTCTGAAGAACTTGCAGAGTCCTGAGTACTGGGACGCGGCCTCGGCATCTTCGCACTGTGCCTTGATGTTGTCAAGACAGGTGTTGATCCTTCTGAGGTTTGTCCAGGTCCAGTTTCCGCCGGAGTTGGGAATAATCCTGTTGGTGCCGCCCTTGACAAGCGATGACGGATTGGCGGCGACATACTGGTCACTCTGCACACCGTATGGTTCCTTCGGAAGAAGGTTGTTGTACAGAGGATTGGTGAAAAGCTGCAGGTCGGTCGCCGTCTTGAAGTACGACTCCGGACTCAACTGGGACTGCGGAGTCTTGTCGAGAAGGTCTTCGCACGAAGTGAACGCTAGCGCCGCCGCGGCAAGCAAAACAATATATTTTTTCATATTCATCTTTCAATTAGAGACTAGAAAGTGATGTCAACGCCGAACATATAGGTCTTCTGCCAAGGGTAGAAGGACCTGTTGTAGCTGCCGTCCCTGCTGAACGCGGCTTCCGGGTCGATGTGGGATGAGTGCTTCTTGAGAGGAGACCAATAGGCGATGTTCTCACCTGTGAAGTAAACCCTGAGGCCGCCGATGCCTACCTTCTTCGTAAGTGTCTTAGGAATCGTGTAGCCGACCGACAAGTTCTTGAAACGAAGGTAACGGCGGTTCTGAAGGTAGCGGGTGTTCACCCTGTAGAGCTGGGCTCCGCTTGTGTGGGCATAGTAGGCCACAGGCCGAGGGAAATAAGCGTCCTTGTTGTTGTAGTCCCAGCACTTGGAAAGGAAATCCTTGTCCATATAGGATGTCATAGGCTGGGAGAAAGGTCCCCAGAATGCGAATGAAGTGCTGCTCGGATACCAGTAGAAGTTACCTGTCCCCTGGAAGAATGCGGACACGTCGAAACCGAGGAAGTCGAAGCCGACGGTGAATCCGTACTGCAGACGGACGCGGGAGTTACCTATGATTTTGCGGTCGCCCGGATCCTTCACGGTGTTGGAGCCTATGCCGATCTTGCCGTCGCCGTCAAGGTCGATGTACTTGAGGTCGCCGCCTTTCCACACACCGCCGGGAATCCTGGTGCTGACATAGGAGAGATCCACCCGGGATGAATATTCAGCGGCCTCCTCGTCGGACTGGAACAGGTCATCCGCGACGAAGCCCCAGATCTCGCCGAGCTTCATGCCTTCATAGTAATCCTTGGCGAAAGTCTTGTTGTCGTTCTTGTATTTGGTGATTTCGGAGTCATAGTCGCTCAAAGTGAACTTCAGGTTGTAGCCGAACGGCTTGCCGCCGATCTTCAGCTGGTCCTTCCAGGCGAGAGAGATCTCGAATCCCTTTGTCCTCAGGTCGGCCGTGTTCTGTTTCGGAGCATCGGCGCCATAGAGGGCAGGGAGGGCGTAACCGTCGGTAAGCATATCCTTGGTGTCGCGGATGTAAGCCTCGCCGGTAAACTGCAGACGGCTCTTGAACATATCGATGTCAAGACCGAGATTGTAGTGGATCGTCTTCTCCCAGGTAAGGTCGGACGAGTTCGGAGCGGAAATGCTTGAATATTTCGCCGAGGTGCTTGACTCTCCGAAACTGTAGGAAGAGAAATCGTTGAGAGAGATCTTGCGGATGGCGATGTAGTTGCTCACGTTCTGGTTGCCCAGCGTGCCGTAGGAAGCTCTGATCTTGAAGTTGTTGACTGTGTTCTTCAACGAGCCGAACCAAGGCTCCTCGCTGACTCTCCAGCCGACCGATGCAGAAGGGAACATACCCCATCTGTGTCCTTTGGCGAAACGGGATGTCCCGTCATAACGTCCTGCCATCTCGAAGAGATACTTGCCTTTGTAGTCGTAGTTGATTCGTCCGAAATAGCCCAGCAGAGCGTACTCTGTCTGACCACCGGAAACGGTCATCACGGTGCTTCCGTCGGAGCTTGCTCCGACAAGGTCGAGGTCGGAGAGTTCATCTGTGACAAGGTACTGTCCTGTCGCTCCGACGTTCTTCTGGTGCTGGGTCTCATAGTTTCCACCGACCATTACCTGGAAATTGTGCTTGTCGTTCCAGCTGTGCTTGTAGGTCGCATAGATGTTGGTGGAGTAGTAGTTGTAGGTCTTTACTCCCTCGGAGAGTTCATCAAGGCCGGCTCCAGTATCATAGACCTGCAGTTCCTCGCCCGGGTACTGTCTGTATTCCATATTGGTCTGACGGTACTGGCTTCTGTACTGATGGAACATATAGGTGAAGTTGCCGATCACCGTCAAGCCCTTGAACGGGGTTATGGTCAGCTCGGAGGTGTTCTTGAAATTGGTCCTCTTCTGAGAGTTCTTGTTGTTGCCTTCGCCGAAAGCGATGTGGCGGCCGTTGGCGACCGAGTACGAACCGTTGAACACTCCGTCGGCCGGACGCATAAGCCAGGATCCGTCAGGGTTCTTCATCGGGAAGATAGGCAGGGCGTGGGCGGAGCTGTAGGCGATGGCGTTCTCCACGTTGCCGACTCCGATGTAGTCGTAGCTTGAGCTGAAGAAAGCCGTGTTGTTGCTGAACTTGATGTGCTTGGTGACATCGAAAGTCAGCTTCGAGCGGAGATTGTACTTCCGGAACACGTCAGGATTCTGCTTGATGATGCCGGTCTGGCGGTCATAGCCACCTGAAACATAGTACTTGACGCTCTTGCTTCCGCCAGAAAGGGAAACATTGTGCTGCTGGACAGGGTGCTGGTCGTTGAACAGCATATGCCACCAGTCGTTGTTGCCGTAGTAACGCCACTGGTTCTTTCCGTTGACGACACGCTCAACAACCCACGGACGGTCAGGATTCTCGGTCTTGTCGTTGACGCGGGCGAGAAGCTGCTGCATGTCGTAGTCATCGTAGAGGATGTAGTCTGAACCGAGGCAGTTCCTGCGGAACTTGTTGATCGTGTACACTGACCAGTAGCCTCTGGTCTCGTAGTCTGTGGATGTCGTAGGCTCCTCCCAGCCGAAGCGGCCGGAATAGTGTACCTTGGCCTTGTCGGCCTCTTTGCCGCTCTTGGTCGTGACGAGGATCACACCGAAGGCGGCTCTGGCTCCGTAAACGGCGGCCGCGGCGGCGTCCTTGATGACGGAGATGGACTCCACATCGTTAGGGTTGACGCGGTCAAGGGTGTCCTCGATACCGTCCACAAGCACAAGCGGAGACGCTCCGTTGATGGATGTGTAGCCGCGGATGTTCAGCGAAGTGTCAGATCCCGGGTTTCCTGAAGAAGTGCTGATGTTGAGTCCCGGGACTGTTCCCTGAAGCATGCTCGACAGGGAATGCGAGGCGCGGTTCTCAAGGGTCTTGGAGTCGATCTGCGTGACCGCACCCGTAAGATTGACCTTCTTCTGCGTACCGTAACCTACGACCACAGTCTCGGTCAATGTCAGGTTGTCCTCTTCAAGGACAATCACGATCGACGAATTGGAGGCAGGGATGACGACTTTCTTGCTGAGGTATCCGAGTGAAGACACCTCGACAGTCACGTCCCCGGTTGGAATCGAAATGGAAAAACTTCCATCATTAACGGTAACAGTGCCGTTCGTCGTGCCCGGAAGCACGACAGCGGCACCGACAAGAGGTTGCTGGCTGGAGTCCAGGACTTTCCCGGTCACCTCTCTGTTCTGGGCAAGGGCGGAGAACCCTACCCCGAGCGCCAGGAACAGAGCCGCAGCGATTTTTCTTATTGCTCTCATCATTATCGGTTTGTAAACATTATAATTATATGAATATCATTACTTGTAGTTCTCGGCGTCGAATGTCTTCGGGCGTGTCATCGTCTCGGAGTAAACATTGCCGAAAGAGTCGGTCACCTTGATGTCAAGAGTCGTGGCGGGACCGCTGGCGGTCACTTTCCACAAGTGGTTGCAGTTCGTGGTCACGAAAGTCGGACTTGCCTTCTCCGGCATAACCGGAACGCAGTAGACCAGCACGTGAAGAGGGTCAGGGACACCGCTCACCTTGCTTGCAGTCAAGGACTTGCCGTTCTCCGTAACTTCGATCTTCCAGTCCGGGCTGTAGTTCCAGATGTTGATGTAGACCTCGTTGGCCGTACTTGGGGTGGCCCAGATTCCGGCGGCCTTGTCGAACGCGGCCCTGTTCTCGGACGGAGCGCTTGGCATACAGGAATCGGAGGATAGCAGAATCCTGTTCCTGTCATAGGTGCGGAACTGTTCGGTGACGGACTTGCCAGTAGGCTTGTACTGCCATTTCAGGTCGGAGCCGCTGACAGAGAAGATCTGGTAACCGCCCGGAGCGCCGTCCTGACCGATGTGGATTCCCGGAACATTGTAGCCTGTCCACCACCAGGTGGCGCAGACCGCTCCCGAATTGTGGTCAATCCAGTTGTCGGTGTGGTTGTTGGCCACCTTGTGCGTGTGTCCGGTCAGGAAATGTATCTTCTTGAAACCGGTCAGCGCACCGAGGAGCTTCGTCCTTTCCGCTGCGGACATATTCGTCATCGTGGCGTGCATCACGACCATCAGAGGGGCGGAGGTGCTGACGTAGGAAAGGTCCTTCTTCAGCCAGTCGATCTGCTCGTCGGTCACCTTGCAGGTGTAGGTGCGGCTGGCAGAAGTGCCGGAGCCGTCGTTGGTGCAGTAGATGTTGTCAAGAACCACATAGTGCAGTCCTCCGATGTTGAACGAATAGTAGTCCGGAGCTATGGCTTCCTTGTACTTGAGGATCGTGTCGAAGTCTCCCGCAGCCGCCATGTCGTGGTCGTGGTTGCCAATGGTGTGGTAGGCCACAAGATTGCTGATCTTGTTGGCGTCGGCCAGGTACTCGGCGAAGCAGTAACTCTTGGAGTACCAGTACAGGTCCCAGGTCATGTCACCGAGAGTGACTCCGTAGATCTTGTCGGAACTGTGGGACGAGACATAGGAGTTGATGTCCGTGACGAATTCGGAGAACTGGGCGCGGTCCTTCTGCTTGTTGGCGAGATGAATGTCACCGAGAACAAGCAGAGTGTACTTGCTTTGGTCTCCGGCATCAAACAGTTGAAAATCAACCCGCTCCGCCTCATTGGCCGATTTGGTCAGGCCGATGTGAATGTTTGGGAGAATCCCGGTGTTGGACGGTTCGTAGCCGCTTGGAACTGAAACGAACACGTAGCCGTACTTCTTCGCGGACTTCATCTGATAGACTCCGGAGGCATCGGTTGCGACGACCTCGACACCGTCCGAGACCACGACTCCTTCAAGAGGTTTGCCCTCGCAGGTCACCACGCCATAGACAGTGCTTCCCTGCTCCGGTTTCACATCTTCGGAATCGACCGTCACGGACATCTTGCCCACAGTGCGGACTGTGCTGCCGCGCTTGATGCCGACCGTGTAGTCACCCGAGTATATTCCCTTGTAGAGAGCGATGGTGAAGGATGACTCCGAAACCGACGTTATGGCGCAGTCGTGCGACATTCCGGCAGGGTCACCAAGCACGACGACATCGCTCTTTTGAGGTGCCTTCTTGAAGAGAATCTTGAATGTCAGCGACTCCGTGTCTTCCTTCAATGTGACGGAGGAAGGGACGTTGAACTGCACGTCGAAGTCTTCGGTGGCTTCATTCTTCTCCCCGCAGGAGAAAAAAACGGAGGCGGCCACAGACAGCAGCGCGAAAATGTAGAGAAAGCGTTTCATCTTTTACGAATATGGTTACTTGGCATCAGCCAGACGGCGCTCGCTGCGGATGAGCAGCGCGCAGAGGAATACTCCGATCAAGGCGCCCACCGCAACGGAAAGCATCGCATTGTCCCAGGAACTGCCCACGGCGATTCCGCCCACAAGGATCTTGGAGCAGACAGCATCGCCGAGCAGATAGCCGAACAGGCCCACGAATCCGGCGGCGGTACCGGCGGCGTTCTTCGGCACAAGGTTAAGAGCCTGCACTCCCGTAAGAGCCACAGGACCGTAGATGAAGAAACCGATAAGGCACAATGCGATGTAAATCAAAGTCTTCTGAAGTGCCGGAGAAGCGGAGACGATGCCCGAGCCGACCATCCAATAGAGAAGCACGCCAATCAGGCAGAAGAACATACAGATCACGTTCATCGGAGCGCAGCGTCCTTTGAATATCTTCGAAGTGGCCCAGCCGCAGGCCAGAGTGCCGACCGCCCCTACTATGTTGTGGACGGAGAAAGCCACCTTGCTCTCGGCGGCCGTCATTATCGCCTTCTCCTGCAGGTAGGTAGGAGCCCAGTCACCGATGCCGTAGCGGACCATATAGACGGCCACGTTGGAGATGGCGACGATCCACAGAAGCTTGTTCTTGAAAACATAGTCCACAAAAAGGGTCTTGAACGGAAGTTTCTCA
This sequence comes from bacterium, assembly GCA_963640265.1. GTDB lineage: Bacteria > Bacteroidota > Bacteroidia > Bacteroidales > UBA932 > Cryptobacteroides. The sequence continues at coordinate 17,450 of CAVHYF010000024.1, forward strand.
TCGGCCGCTCCCTTGGACTTGATGCCTGTCCAGTCCTTCCTCCAGTCCTGCACCGATGGAAGGCCGCAGGATTGAGGCGTGTCGCGGATGGCCCACCAGCAGAACCCGGCGATCAGCAAAGCCACGACGGCGGGGAATATGAAATCGCCCCTCCAGCTCTGAGTGCTGCCGAAAGCGTCGAAGATCATAACTCCGGCGATGGCGAGGAAGCCCAGCGAGAAACTGCCGATGGTGTGCGAGACGTTCCACACGCTCATTTTGAAACTGCGCTCGTTCTGGCTGAACCAGTGCGCCATTATCCTGCCGCAAGGAGGCCAGCCGAAACCGCTCAGCCAACCCACAGCAAGCATAAGCACGAATATGACCGCGGTGTTCAGGGCCGTGTTGGCTCCGAACGGCACCAGACCCGTGACGATCATCGTCAAGGCAGACAGCACAAGGCCGACACAGAGGAATTTTCGCGCATCGGACCTGTCGGAGACACTGCCCATTATGAATTTCGAGAACGCGTAGGCGATCGAGACGGCCGACATCGCGAGACCGGCCTTCCCGGCGTCCAGGATTCCGTCCTTGATCATGTCAGGGGCTGCCAGGGACAGGTTCTTTCGTACAAGATAGTAGCCGGCATAGCCCAGAAATGCTCCGAGGAACACTTTCGTGCGCATCGCCCTGTAGGTTTTGTCAACTTTGTCTTCCGCTATAGGCGCCGAGACCTTGGGCGGATCAAGAAATCTAGACATAAATAATACTCAAATGTTATTTAAAGTTATTCGCCTTACAAATTTATCCAAATCAAAAGGAATAACCAAACAAATCATAATCCGGCTGACTCCTTCCGGCAATGGCCGGAGGCTTAGCCTATCAGACACCTGCCGCTGTCGGAATCAGTGTAGAGGACGGCGCTTCCGTGACGGCGCATCACCGTGGCCGGACAGGCCTCGGAAACCGGACCGAAGACCGTGGCCTTCACAGCATCCGCCTTGGTGGCCGCAGGGACCATACAGAAAAGATGGTCGGCGTTGAACAGGGCCGGGACAGTCAGGGTAACAGCGTAGCGCGGCACCTCGTCAATGGAGGCGAAACATCCGTCGTGTACCTGCTGCATACGGCATTTCTCATCGAGATCCACCTTCTTTACCAGCAGCGGGTCATTGAAATCGGCCACGTGAGGGTCATTGAACGCAATATGTCCGTTCTCACCGATCCCCATACAGACGATGTCCACCTTGACTTTCCCCAGAATCCCGGAATAGCGGCTTATGGTCTCCTCGACATCGGCGCCCGTGCCGATATATTCAACGCTCCCGAAAGGGACTTTGTCGAAAATCGCCGCCCGGAGGAAGTTGCCGAAGCCCTGGGGAGCGTCCGCCGGGAGACCGACATATTCATCCATATGCAGGGCGTGGATTCTCCCCCACTCAATTCCCGGCTCGGCCGCGAGGGCCGCGAGGAACTCGTTCTGCGACGGGGCCGCCGCAAAGATCATATAAATCTCTTTCTTTCGTGTGAGCAGTTCCCTGATGCAGGCGGCCGCATCCGAAGCGGCGGCACGTCCCATCTCTTCCCTGTCTCCAAAAACCTCAACCTTCAGGTTATCAACCTGTATCTCTTTGATTTTCATACCTTGTACACTATTTTTTCAGCGATTATCGTTTTCTTTATCCTGATGTCATCGTCGAAGACAACCACATCGGCATCCTTGCCGGGTTCAAGCGAGCCCTTACGGTCGAAGACACCCATTATCCTGGCCGGATTTTCGGTCATCATCTTCACGGCGTCAAGCACTGGGCAGCCGGCCACATCCACCATCGTGCGCACCAGGCGGTCGGTCGTGGCCACGCTCCCGGCGAAGGCGCTGCGGTCAAGGAGTTTGGCGACACCGTCCTCTACAATCACCTCCTGCCCGTCGGCGAGGCTTCCAAGAACGCTCTTCCCTTCCGGCATACCGGCAGCCCGCATCGAATCGGTCACGAGTGAGATGCTGCCCGCTCCTTTGATCTTCAGCAGCAGGCGCAGCAGGTCTTTCGGAACGTGGATGCCGTCGGCGATGATCTCGATTTTCATTCCGTCCTGCCAGTAGCCATATTCAATGACCCCTGCGTAGCGGAATGCGTTGCGACGGGAAATCGTACTCATACAGGAATAGAAATGGGTCATAAGGGTGGCTCCCGCCTTGTAGGCTGCATCGCAGTCGGCGAAGGTCGCGTCCGTGTGGCCGATGGATGCCACGATTCCGCGCCTGTGAAGTTCTGCGGCGAACCTGTCCGCTCCAGCAAGTTCCGGTGCGAAACTCCAGCGGGAGATGGACGGACACCTGTCCAGAATCTCCATATATTCCTCCGGACGGGGATTTCTCAAGTACCTCGGATCCTGGGCCCCGGCGAAACGCGGGCTGAAATACGGTCCTTCAAGGTGCATCCCGCCGAACCTGGCACCGTCAGTGTTCAGGTCGGAGGCCTTGCGGAATGTCTCGAAAGACTCGAAGAGGATCTCGTTCGTGCTTGTAAGCGTCGTCGGGTAGAGCAGGGTCGTGCCGTGGACCGCGTGCATCCTGGCGGCGGTGAGGAAGGCCTCGACTGTGCCGTCCATAAAATCCGACCCGCCGGCCCCGTGAGTGTGCATATCGATGAAACCCGGGCTGACGTAACAGCCTTCACAGTCAATCACTTCAGCTCCGGCCGGAACGCAGTCGGAGATGCCTTCGACAAGGCCGTTCTTGAGGACAAGCACACCGCGGGCAATCTTGCCCGGGACAATGATCCGGCCGTTCGTCAGAGCGGTTACTTTTTTTTCTGCAGTTACCATTTTTCTATCTTATAACCGTAAACAGCGTAGAAAATCATATAGGCGAAACAAGGAATCAGAAGCCAGTAGGCCGCCTGGAGGCTCATACGGTCGGAAGCCGCGCCGTAGAGCAGCGGAAGGATCGCGTTGCCGCACAGGGCCATAACAAGCAGACAGGAGCCGAGGCTTGTCCAACGGCCCAGACCGCGGATGGCGAGCGGCCATATTCCCGCATAAATCAATGAATTCGGAATTCCGAGAAGCACGAGGCTCCAGATCGAGGCTTTTACAGGCAGGACAAGGACAAGAACCGACAGCACGAGTCCGGTGACCGTGCAGACCACCAGGGACTTCTGCTGGCTGATGTACTTAGGGATGAAAAAGACTCCGAGCAGGTAGCCGAAAAGAATGCAGCCGAGGGTGCAGGAAGGGAAGAGCTTCGCCGCGGCGAGATCCATTCCCATACTCCGGGCATAGCCGATGATCGTGCTGACAGTGATCTGCTGGCTGCCGAGGTGGCAGAACAGGGCAAGGACCCCCAGCACGAGGTAAGGGTACTTCCAGACCGACTTCCTGTCACCGTCCGACGAGCCGGAGCCGTTGGATGTGTCAGGGTTGATGTCCTGCATCGGAGACTTGTAGAAGATGATTCCGAAAGCGAAAAGAAGCACGGCCAGCACGGCGTAAGGCACGATCACTCCCCTGACCAGTCCGTCAAGGGCGGCCTCCTTGGCCGCTCCCGTCAGCAGTCCGGCCTCCACCTGGTCCATAACCGCCTTGTCCTGCGGGCGGATTACCGCTGCAGCGAAAATCAGCGGAGCGAGGATACCGGCCAGCTTGTTGCAGATGCCCATCACGCTGATCCTCTTGGCAGCGCTCTCGTACGGGCCGATGATGGTCACGAACGGATTGGCGACCGACTGCAGGATCGCTAGGGCGGTCCCGATGGTGAACAGGGCCAGGAGGAAGAGACCGTAGGTCCTCGTCAGAGCGGCCGGCCAGAACAACAGCGCTCCGACCGCCATTATCCAGAGTCCGATGGTCGCGCCCTTCTTGTAGCCGGTCCTTCTGAGAAGGAAGGAGGCCGGAATCGTCATCACGAGATAGGCGATGTTGAAGGCGAACGTCACCAGATAGGTCTGCGCGCCGCTTTTAAGTTCGCAGGCGACCTTGAAATATGGGATAAGGATAGAATTGACCCAGGAGACAAGGCCGAAGACGAAAAACAGCGCCCCTAGCATCGCAAGGGAGAGCATATAGTTCCAGCGGCCGCCGGAAGACGGATTTTGACCGGATGTGTTCATAACTATGCGGTTATATTTGTACAAAAAACACAATTAATCGTTACAAATTTAGCGTATTCATAGGTAAGACAGTTGCAAATAATCGTCAATAAATCCTCAAAAAGCGTCATCCGAATCAAAGAATTCTTCATTCATCACTTGCTCCAAGGCGGGATATTCATTAATTTTGGGGTCTATGCAACCGGAAATCACAAAAGAAGATGTCGTCAAGATCCTCCTGGTGACAGACCTGTCAAGCGGCTACGGCCGCGGCCTCCTTAACGGACTCGTGAGCTACGCGCAGAGCCGGAAAGGCTGGGCGTTCTACCGTATGCCGATGTATTACAAGATGATGCACGGCGACAGGGAAATCATCCGCTGGGCGAAGAAATGGGATGTGGATGCGATTGTGGCCCAGATGAATGACATAGATGTCAAGATGCTCAGCGAGATGAACATCCCGATCATCGTGCAGAACTACAGGGACCGGGTCCCCGGAGTGTGCAACCTGACCGGAGACTACATCGGAACAGGAAAGATGGCAGCGGACCATTTCATCAGTCTCGGCTACAAAAGCTTCGCATTCTACGGCATAAACGAAGCCGTCTGGTCGAGGGAAAGGCTGGCCGGTTATGAGAGCAGGCTGTCGGAGAACGGCTTCACTGTCAACATCTACCTGGAGGCCACCGGCAACCGCGAATCCTGGAATCAGGACTTCGACGCAATCGGGAAGTGGCTGCTCTCGCTGCCGGAGAACACAGCCGTCTTCTGCTGCGACGACTACTACGCCCTGCACGTCACCGAGACCTGCAAGATCTTCGACATCCCGGTTCCGGACAACCTTGCCATCCTCGGTGTTGACAATGACGAGATGCTCTGCAACATCTCCAACCCGACCCTTTCATCCATCGTCATCGACGCGAAAAAAGGCGGCTACGAAGCGGGGAATATGATTGAGCGGCTCATCGGGAAGGAAATCACCGAGCCTGTCAACATCACGGTTCCTCCAATCCAGATCGTAAGCAGAGAGTCCACAAGAAAGTATGCGGTGCAGGACAAGTATGTCCTGAAGGTCATTGAATATATCAGGAGAAACTTCGGCAACCAGTTCGGTGTCACGAATCTTCTTGAACTTGTCCCGCTCTCCAGAAGGGTGTTCGAGAAGCGCTTCAAGCGTGAGACCGGCACGACCATCTACCAGTTCCTTCAGAACTACCGCATCGACAGGTTCGCCGAGATGCTGGTGTCCAGTGACCTTCCGGTCGAGGACATCGCGATTTCGTGCGGATTCGCCGACGGCAGAAACGTCTCGAGGGTGTTCCACGCCCGCAAGGGGATGACACCGAGCGAGTTCAGAAGGAAGAAAGGTAGCCGTTCTTCCTTCTGAACAATCTTTTCCCCCCTGCACCCCCTGTCAGGGGGACTGCGGCCTTGCGGCCGGACGGCAGAAGCCGTCTTGTCACACCTCGTGTGACCACTCACTTCTTATTAACCCCCTGCACCCCCTGTCAGGGGGACTGCGGCCTTGCGGCCGGACGGCAGAAGCCGTCTTGTCACACCTCGTGTGACCACTCACTTCTTATTAACCCCCTGCACCCCCTGTCAGGGGGACTGCGGCCTTGCGGCCGGACGGCAGAAGCCGTCTTGTCACACCTCGTGTGACCACTCACTTCTTATTAACCCCCTGCACCCCCTGTCAGGGGGACTGCGGCCTTGCGGCCGGACGGCAGAAGCCGTCTTGTCGCTTCGCTCCGGAGTTACTAACCTCCGGAGTCAGGAAATTCAGGATTTCCTATTTTATTCCGTACCTGCGGAGAATTTTCCGGATGGGTTTGGCTACGGCAGCGGCCCAGAGTGTGTGGCCGTAATCCGATGGATGTATCCCGTCAACAGTGGTCTCGTGAGCTTTCACGGCCGGACAGGCAGTCTTGATGTAATAGACATCGTCGTACTTCCTGACGGCGATGCGCATCAGGCTGTCAGCCATCGCCATCTTGTCGCTCTCGAAGCGGTCGGTGGCGGTGTTGAAGCGCCTGCCTTCACGATAAAGCGTGCTCTGGAATATGAGAGGGACACCCGGATGGGCTTTCTGGATCTTCTCGATGAACGGAAACAACCTCTTCCCGATCAGTTCCGCGCTCGGGTTGGAGAAGCAGTCGAAAAGAAACGCATCCACATCTGCGGCGCACAGGACATCCGCATAGTAGTCCTGCATCTTGCAGTTGCCTCCGCAGCCGATGCTAAGGAACTGCAGGCCGGTAAGCCTGCCCAGCTGGCAGATGTACGGCATTCCGGCCCTTGACGTGCTTGTACCCTGGGTGAAACTGGAACCGAAAACTCCTATCCTGTGACGGAAGGGGTTGGGCAAGGCCTCGATGGCCGAGCCTGTGTCGGTACCGATCCTGACCGAGTTCTCCTCGCTGAAGACAGGAAGGTAGAGAAGGCACTCGTGCAGGGCCCCGTCCATATCCTTCACTATCGTGACATCACTGTCGGGCTGCTTGTCCGGTGCAACCGCCGAACCGGCCCAGAGCCACTCCCCGCCCCGGCGGATGTAAAGGTCGTAGCCGCGCGCGGAAAGACCGTTCGTGTTGACCGGGAATGAACGTTCGGCATAGTCGGTCTTCACGGTGATGGTTCTGGAATCTGTCCTGAAAGCCACGGCTATCCCTGACGACATTCTGACCTGCCTGTTCTCGCGGGCAGTGAATCCTTTGAATCTCACCGTGTCAACCCTGTGGTAAGGATTCGGAGTGTCAGGCATCAGTTTGCCCACCAGCGTCAGATCCGACGCTTCGGTGAAAGTCCGGCCCTGTGCCGCAAGAACCCCTGCAGCGACAAGCAGCGCAAATATTGTTGCAAAGCCACGTTTCATATCTTTATTCAGCATTTTATTCTTTTTTCAGCGTCACGCGTAAGCATCTCCGCGTTATAACAATTATCACATTATCTATCAATACGATAGCACAACACAGACTATGATTCCAGTGTAAAGAAACTTTACACTCCTGTAAATAATTTTTACAATATTCCGGGCCAGGTCATTTCACCAGGACAGGCGGAGCCGTAGGAATGAAGGACGCCTCGTCAACCTCGTCAAGCTGGGCGCGGTTGAAGGCCCGGGAAGAAACGGAGCGGTTGACGGCATCGTAGGCCACGAAGGTTTCGTAGTCATATTCCCAACCGCTGCCTTCCGAGATGGTCATTATCCTCTTGTAGATCGCTTCCCTTGAAGGGGCGTTGTAGCCGCCTACATTGTAGCGCATTATGCTGCTTTCCGTAGGCCGGTAGGCTCCGTACTGGTAAGTGAGAGCCCCCTCATAGACTCCCACCTGACCGGTATAACGTGAGTCGGACAGGAATTTCGCCCAATGCACGCTCGACCGGTCGGAAGTCACGTCAACGTTCGCTCCGGCTCCGCAGATAAGGTACCACCACTTGTGGGACAACACCTCGTCGGAAGGGATGGTGCCGGAATAGTTGTACTCATCGGACAGTTTGGCGAATCCGTGCCCTGCCGCTTCGTGGCGGACCAGCTGGCCGAACCTGTCTGCACTGCCGTAGGCCATCGGAATGTAGGCCACGGCCTTGCCGTCCGACCAGTAGAAGCAGGTGCCGGCGTATTTGGTGGAGTTCAGTATGACCAGAATCACTGTCTTGGCCAGCTCGGTTCCGCTCACCTTGCGGGCGTAGGAGAAGGCTGCATCAGAGTTTCCGCTGATGGCCGTGCCGTTGCCGAACTTGCAGGCGATCGCCGTCGTGCCGTTGAAGGTCTCAGTCAATGACTCGACGGCGACAGAGTAGATGTCGAACCTGTCACGGAAGGTCTTGTAAGGCTCTTCCGTGAAGATTGCTTCCATCGCGGTGTTCGCCCAGGTGTCGAACTTCGAGCGGCCGCCGTCATATTCAGAGGCTATCGTGTTCTTCATGAAGCCGTCGCCGATGATGACGAAGCGCACTCCGTTTCCGACCGTGTGGGTCTGGAGGGTGCTGACCGTCCCGTCCGGGGTGGGTACGAGAAGTTTCGTGGCGGACTCAAGCGAACGTGACTTGATGGTCTGGTTTTTAAGCACATAGATGGTCGCTAGGGATGTGCATCCCTTGGCGTTCAGTTTCTCGAGGCTCTGCGCACAGGAGGTTAGGTCGAGGGTCGTCAGACCGGTCACGGAACTGCAGTCGAGGCTCGAAAGGGAGGTCTGGGAACTCAGGTCAAGCGAAGAGAGGCTGTTGCCGGAGCAGTTCAGAGCCGTCAGCGAGACTCCGTTCAGATCGATGTCCGTCAGGGAGTTGTCCGAGCAGTCAAGACTTGTCATATTGCTGAAATATTCAAGACCCTCCAAGGTCTTGATGCCTTTCCCGCTGACAGAAACGGATGTCGCCGCGGAGGCTTCGGTGAAGGATATCTCTCCGTCGCCGTTCTTGTCGAAATCAGCCACCAGAGCGGCTTTCAAATTGGCATCGGTGAAGTCGACGTTGTCCCAGACATTCTGGGAGACGGTGATCTTCACTTCGTTTTCTCCGGCGTTGTCCTTCACCGTCACCACTGCGGTCCTGACGTCAGGGCCGGCGTTCTTCGTGCAATGGAAGCAGAGGCTGTCCGTGCGCATCGCCTTGGTCGGAACGCCTACGCCCGAATATGTCAGCCAGGATGCGGCCTCCTGCGGGACGCTGACGGTGTAGTCGACGTTGGTGCCGATTCCCACCGCGTAATCTCCTGCCTTCCCTGAGAATGAATATGCTTCCTGAGGTGCGGTTATGACTCCCTGCACGAAGTTCAGGATTCGTACGACGGTTTTGGAGTCTCCTTCGAACACGAGCACGATGACTTCTCCTTCTTCAAGCGGGGACGGGGCGGTCACTTCGATGGTGCCCATCGTGTTGCCGGCCTTGCGGACTTTGGCCTTCCATCCGTACTGTCCGAACGCCTTCACGGCAGTGTTCTCGGACGCGCCGGTCAGGACATAGCCGACGCTTACGGTCTGTCCCGCTCCTATGCCGATGTCCACGGATTCAGTGAACTGGATTCCCAGTTCGATGGCTTTCTGGAGATTCAGCACGGTTCCGTCGGCCAGTCTGAAGGTGACGGTTTCTCCGTTGTCGGTCACGCTGGCGAAAAGCGTGTCGCCGTCGTCGCCCTTTGCCTGGTAGAGTTTCGTCCAGGTCGTTCCGTCGTCGCTGGAGAGATACCACCAGCCGTCTTCGATCTTAAGTTTGGGGGCTATGGCGTCCGTTCCGTCCGTTCCGTCCTTTCCGTCTTTTCCGTCTTTTCCGTCCGTTGCCTGCGCCCGGACTTTCTTGCCGGCGGCGTCGAGGAGCCATTCTCCGTCGATTGTCCAGTAATACACTCCGTCCGAGCCGGCTTTCACGCTGACCACAGGGGTCTTACCGTCTTTGCCGTTCTTCAGCGTGACGGTCTTGCCGGACTTGAATGTTATCGTGTATCCGGTTCCGTCTTCAAGTTCATCGACTGCGGTGATGCCGTCCTGGGCGGCGAGTGCGTCAACTATCGTCTGTAGGGCACTGATGTTGGTGTTCAGCTGGTTGCAGAGCTGTTCCAGGGCGGTCACTCTGTCATCGAGCTTATCCACTTCCGATTTCAGTTCGTCGTACTTGTCGCATCCGGCAAAGGCCAGAATAGCGGCCAGCAGAATGATAATTATCTTTTTCATCGCCATATTGGTTTGCTATTGGATTTTCTTTTCTGATAATTCTGCAAATATATTCAAAAAAAGCAGCAGAGGGAGCCTCCAACCTGAATTTTGCAC
>CAVHYF010000025.1:0-26456 GCA_963640265.1 bacterium
AAAGCGGAACTAAAGTCATTAAAAAAAATGGCCGGGAAGACATTCCCGGCCATTTTTCGTATTTTCACGCAGAACGGACATATTCCTTAATCAATCTCGCCGGTGAGGGCGGCCATACGGAGGAGGATCTGGATGGAGGCGTTGGTGCAGTTGACCCAGTAAGTCCTTGTGGCGTTCTTCTCAGGAGTGCGGAGGTTGAACGTGGTAGGAATCTGGCCGCTGGTGACAAACTGGACCACGGTAAGGTTGTCTATCAGAGCCTTGGCCTTGGCGTAGGCAAGTTCATCCCCCGTCAACTCGTACAGGTCGAGGTAGGCGTTGGCCACATTGCAGGTGCTGTTGTCCACCGGCACCTGGTAACGATGCTGCTCGTACACGCAAGGAGTCGCGATCGGACGCACGCCTTCCTTGTTCGGAAGGGCGTTCCAATGCACGAACTGGTCCTCGCTCAGGCGGATAAGGTCACGGGCATCCTCGATCTCCTGCTCATCCGGCTTTCCCCGCAGAATGTACGATGCGTAAGGGGCAGCGGTGCAGTTGGTGAGGTTCTGGTAAGGCTTAAGACCTTCGACAGTGACATCCTCGAACTGCCCGGTGAGGTTGAACGTCTCCAGAGCCACCGTCTTCATCCACTGAGCAGCCTTTTCCCTCATCTGTGAATATTCAGTCACACCGTAACCGTTCTCAAGCCTCCTGGTGTAATTGAGGACAGGATGGAGCATCGCGCGGACATCGTTGACAGGCTCGCCGGTCGCAAAATCGACCTTGATCGGGAAAGAGCCGTCGGCATTCTGAATCTTCCTGAAGGTGTCTGCGATCTTCAGAGCCCTGTCGAAATACAGAGTGTCGCCGGTCGCATCGAACAGGTCAAGGAAAGCGTTGCCGGCATAGCAGGCATCCATCGTCATTGTCTTGCCGATGTTCCAGGGCTTGGTAGAAGCGGCCCTGTCGCCATAGAATGTCGGAGGGAAAAACTCAAGCGGATCTCCTGCCGGACGGCTCAGACCGATAAGGAAGTCCGCAGCCTTGCGGGCGGTCTCAAGAGCCTCATCCCTAAGTCCGGGGACATATTCAGCGACCTTCACCTCGATGCGGATGAGGCCGCCTATCACCTTGTTCGGGTAGGTGAAATGTGAATATAGGTCCAGATCGGGGACGCCTGTCTCTCTGAATTTTATGACTCCAGGCATCCTGTGGACATACAGGGCGGCCATCACTGCGGCCTCCTTGTAGGGGCGTACGTTGCGGTTGTACGGGCCTTCGAAAGGAAAATCCCGGAGGAATGACCTCCTGTAGACCGTGTCGAGGACATTTTCGGAGCCGTCAAGAGCCAGCACGTCAAGAGTGACTTTGGAAGGAGGTATCGAAGCCCAGACCGGAGAGAGGTCGGCGCAAGGGTCTTCAGAGGTGAACGACCATTCCTGGCCACCGTCGGCGGCTCTGACGACGAACCTGTACTTCTCCGCCCCCTCCCTGGCCTTGACATCGAAAGTCGGGGCATAGGTGAATTTCTTGCTGAACTCGTTCCAGCAAGGATTACGGCCTTCCGAAGCCGGCCGTACCGGCTTGAGATATTCCTTGGCCGCACGGGCGTTAAGTTCCTTGAAATCCGTCGCCGCAGGCCGGGAGCCGCTGCCGCAGCTCCAGCAGACCAGACTCAGCGCGGCCGCAGAGACCAGTATATTCAATCTGTTGTTCATCGTGTTGTTGTCAATTTCAATATTATCACTTCAAATTTAGGCACTTTCCAGATTAAAACCACGTTTTCCGGCTCTAAAAAGAGGGCGCCGGAATCAGAAAAGCCTCCCGAGTTGGTTCCGTGCGTAGAATCAGGCTTCTCACGCACCGGAAGGCCTATCGGCAAGGCCCGTGAGTCAGAAGTGCCGTTTCACGCACGGAACGGCATCCCCGGTTGGTTCCGTGCGTCAATCCGGCCTTTCTGCGCACGGGACGACGAACGTGATGTCTAGGCCATCGGTAACCAGGTCGGAGAGCGGGGCGATGTTGACATCGGGCAAAAGGCCGGTGAAGGTGGCGGTCAAGACCGTCGAGAGCCGGACCGATGGCGGCCGCGGCGGGCGAGTGGCTGGAAGCCAATAAAAACAACGATGTTCCGGTGCCGAAATCAGCACCAGAACATCGTTTTTAAGTTTGATTGTCAAGCCCGTAGCCGCCACGGCAAACGGGCAGAAGCGAGGACGGGGACGAAACTATTCCGTCTCCGCGGTCTCGCCGGGCATCATTACGACTTCGGCGAAATTACCGGAATTGTAGAGTCTGGCGGCCGCCTCGCGGATGGCATCCTTGGTCAGGGCATTGACAGCCTCCTCCCACGCCTTGTCGTAATCGCTATCGTGGCGGTACCATCCCATAATGTTTCCGAGCCAGTAAGAGTTGTTTATCCTGCTCTCTGGAATGTTCTTCTTGAAATTCTCGACGGTCCTTGTGAACTGCTCGTCGGTCGGACCTTCCTCGGCAAGTTTCCTGACGCCCTCCCTGGCGAGAGCGCGGAGCTTCTCGGCGAGAGCAGGCTTGCAGTTGAAAACGACCTGGAGGAGATACCTTCCGTCAGGCTCCCTGCGGGCATCGGCAGCGGTGGAAGCGCCGTAAGTGCCACCCTCGTCCTCACGGAGAGTCTCGACATAGATCTGGTCGAGAATGTAGCTGACGGCGCTGGCAAGAGTCTGATCTTTGACCGTGAACGGACTGTAGTCACTGTAGACGTGGAGAACGGTGGTCAGAGGAGTCTCCATCTTCTGGTCGAAGACATCGGAAACCACGCCCTTCACAAGCTCCGGCTGCACGTTCTGCCACTTTGTGGCCTTCTTGCCCTTCGGAAGCGAACCGACATATTTCTCGACAAGAGGCTGGAGAGTCTCAAGGTTGACATCGCCGACAATCACCATCACAGCTCCCGCCGCATCGGCGAAGAGTTTGCGGTAGTTCTTCTCGATAGTCTGGAGGCTGGCCTTCTCCACCTTGGCCATCGAGATGACCTCGTTCCTCGGGTGGTTGTTGTACAGAGCCTTGACTAACTCTTTCTGGAGAGCGAAGTTAGGAGTGTTCTCGATGTTAGGGAGAACGGCCTTGATCTGCGCCATCGCATTGTCGTACTCCTCCTGGTCGAAACGAGGATCGACATATTCAAGATAGAGAAGCTGGAAAGCGGTCTCGAGGTCCTTCACTGAAGAATTGCCGCCGATGCCGTGATAGAGTTCATCGATGTAAGGGTTGACGCTCACCATCTTGCCTGAAAGCATTTTGGTCAACTCGGTGTTCTTGAACCTGGAAACGCCCTGCATTGCCTGGAACGAACCATAGATGTTGCTGTCGAACGAAGCGAGATCCTCATCGGAGATCAGGCTCTCGCCGCCGGCCTTGTAGAGATTGAACAGGATCTGGTCCTTCTTGTACTCGGTAGGAAGCACGACGACCTTCACTCCGTTGGCAAGAGTCCACTGGGTGGCACCATAAATGGTGGTTGCAGTCTTCTTGACCTTCGCACCCTTGAGCGCGGACGGATCCATCAAAGGCTCGGACGCTGTCTCCTGTGCAGGAGCCTCGATCTCGGAGTTCTTCACTTCATTCACAGCCTGAAGAAGCTGGTCGGCGGTCGGAGTTGCGACACCTTCCTTTTCGGCGCCGCTGTAAAGAATGACAAGGTTGCCTTCATCGGTAAACATCTGGGAGATGACCTGGTTCATGACCTGGGCGTTGATGTTGCCGAGGATAGACTTGACAAGTTCGTATTTGACAGAAGGCTCCATATAGGCCTTGTTGTCAAAGAAATGGCTGATCAGAGGCCTGACATATTCAGAATTCTTGCGGGTGTCGGCCTGGTTGGCGGCTCTTTCGTAGGAAGCGAGCAGGTTGTCCTTCGCCCTTGTGACCTCGCCCTCGGTGAGGCCGTATCTCTTGAACCTCTCGACCTCGGTCAGGAAGGCCTTGTAGCCGCCGATGATGTTGTCTTCCTTAAGAGAAACGCCTGCATCCGTCGCCTCGAAGGCCTCGCAAAGCTTGCCGAAGCCGAAGCTGCCGCCGAGGAAAGGAGCGTCGGCCTTGGATGTGATGTCGTTGAACCTTTCGCTCATCGCGACCTGGATGATATCTTCGATAAGGTCGACCATCAGACCTGATGCGGTGGAGTTGATGGCCTCGTCGCGGGCCTCTGTCTCCCAAAGCATCTCGATGGATGATGAAGTCGTCTCAGGGTCCGTGATTACTGCCACCCTTGGCTCGGTGAAAGGCTTGAGCTCAATCTTGTCCTTCGCCTTAGGGTTGACGGCCGCCGGGATGTCGGCGAAGATGGACTTGATCTTGCCCTCGACGGAATCGACATCGACATCTCCCACCACTATCACGGCCTGCATGTCAGGACGGTACCAGGTGTGGTAGAAGTTCTCAAGGCTCTCCGGCTTGAAAGACTCAAGGTTCTCCTTGCTGCCGATCAGGGTGCAGGTGGCATACTTGGAGTCACCGTAAAGGTACGGAAGAGACTTCTCGAACGTTCTCCAGCTGGCGTTTCTGCGGGAACGCCTCTCCTCGATGATGACGGGGCGCTCCTTGTCGATCTCCTCCGGATCGTTGGTCACGAAATGTGAATAGTCGTGGAGAATCAGAAGGCAGGAATCGATGACGGTCTCCCTGACAAGAGGAATATTGTTGAGCATATACTGCGTCTGGTCAATCCCGGTCGAAGCGTTGACGTTGCCGCCGAATGAAGCTCCGATGCTCTGCAGCCAGTTAAGGATTCCCTTGCCGGGGAAGTTCTTCGTGCCGTTGAAGCACATATGCTCGAGGAAGTGGGCAAGTCCGTCCTGGTCAGGAGTTTCCTGAATGGCTCCCACATTGGTCGCAAGGTAGAATTCGGCGCGGCCGGCCGGCTTGTCGTTGTGCCTGATGTAGTAAGTCAGGCCGTTTTCCAGCTTGCCGACCTTGACGGCCGGGTCGTTGGGCAGATCCATCTGCGCGTGAGCCTGAAACGCCGTAAGGGCGAACAGGGAGGCGATGATAATCGCAAAGATTTTCTTCATGATTGAAAACTGATTGAATATAACTTATTATGATTCTTTGATTTCTTCTATCTGGGCCAGGATGCTGTTGATGCGCCTTCCATAGATTGACGAGCGACTCCTGGAAGAGGTCTGCCACCTCGTCCTCATCCTTGGAAAACATGTAGCACACGGTGTAGATCGTGTCCTTGTTCTCCTCTACAAGCAGTTCAAATTGCCGTTTTGTCGATTCCATTGTCATTTTTGTTTTTTAGAAACGCTTCTGACATACAAACGCAAGCGATGCCTGTTTTACTACAAAAAAATCAAGTTTTTTTTGCAGCCCGGGCGAAAATCACTGCCGCGAAACGGCGGGAACGGTCTCTTCTGAATATTCAAGGATGTCGCCAGGCTGGCAGTCCAGTGCCTTGCAGATCGCGTCCAAGGTACTGAAACGCACAGCCTTGGCCTTGCCGGTCTTCAGGATCGACAGGTTCGCCGGAGTGATTCCAACCTTTTCTGCGAGCGCGGATGACGACATCTTCCTTTTCGCCAGCATCACATCCACATTGACAATTATCGGCATAATGATTATGAATTTGACTGCAAACTTACTCCTATTTTCGTGTATCACCAAATATTTTTCTCGTTTTACCAAATATTTTTCTCGTTTTTCGATAATTATTCATTTAAGTGATGATGAAATAATATGCTGGTGCAGCTTGTTCAGGATTTTTGACTGTTGCATTTTCAATCAAGGCTCGCTAACTTCGCGGGAACATAAGAAACGCTTATACACATGTTGGAGGATTTCAAACTGAAGGTTTTCCTGTCCGTGGCGGAAAAAGGCAGCTTCACACAGGCGGCAAGAAGTCTGGGAATATCACAACCGGCCGTCAGCCAGAACATCGCCGAACTGGAACGCCTGACCGGGACACAGCTGTTCGCCCGTAACCGGGGATCGGCGACCCTTACCGCGGCAGGCACGGCTTTCAAGGAATATGCTGACAAGATTTCCTACTGGTACTCGGCGGCGGGACGGATGTTCGGACCTGAAGGAAAACTGACGGCAGCGCACCCCGTCACGATCGCCGCTGACGACTTCATCTCAGGCTCGACAGTGCCGAAACTTCTTGCAAAGATTCTGGCCGCAAAACCATCCTCTTCCTTCAGGATCGTCAGTCCCGGTTCCGGAGAAAGCGAAGCGGACATCAGGCTGTCCTGCAAGGCAAGCACGGGGGAACTCTCTTTCGAAGAGAATGCCACTTACCTGACTTCCGTGCCGGCCATGGCGGTGGGATCAAGTCAGGCATATTCAGAGACAAGGGACCTGCGCCAGCTGCCGGAACGCACCTCGCTGGCAGTCCACCGGGCATATTCAAAGATGCTCCCGGCCGACCTCGTCGCCCGCGTCAGCGTTGTGGCAGACTCCGCCGCCGTGGTCTCCCTCGCTCTCCGGTCGCCTGACATTGTGGCTGTCCTGCCCTCATCCGCCGTTCCGGAAGGTCTGGTCAGACTGCCCGTCCTGCTGCCGGAACTGTCTATGGACATACATCTGGAGGCCTGTCCCGATCCGGCCGCGCAAGCCATTGCCGAGCGGATCCGAAGCCTCGCCGCAGAGGATAAACAGTAGAAGGCGGAAAATCCTGCCGGACTTCCCGCCTTCTGTTCCTGTCGTCTTGAAATGACTACTCTGCTGGATGAATCGCTCCCATCGGGCAAGCGTCTGCGCAGGTACCGCAGTCAACGCAAGCCTCAGGATCGATGGTGTAAACGTCACCCTCGTGGATAGCGCCCTGAGGGCACTCGCCTGCGCAAGTTCCGCAAGCTACGCAATCGGTTTCTGAAATCTTGTAAGCCATAATGCAAATTAAATTAATGTTCCTGTACCAATGCGGTTCCGCCATCTTGCGACGAAACCGTCGGACAAAGATAGATGATTTAACGAGAAATCAAAAATAATTCAGGAGAGAACTGACGAGAAGCACCACCAGGGCGATGCAGACTTTCACTGCCTTGGCCTTGATGAAGGAAGACTTGCTGTCTGCAAGCAGAGGCAATGAAGCGTGTCCGTCCTGCACAATCGAATTTGCCAGCAGCACCTGGAACGGAATCACTCCGCCGGCGAAAAGGGTCACGAACACAAGATGAGGCCCCGACTCAGGGACAAGGCCCACGAGAATAGCCAGGAGAATCATCAAAGCAGTGTTGTCGTTCACCCACGCGGTAAGGTCGATGAAGCGGAACAGGATTCCTATGACAAGCAGAACGCCGAAGGTCCACGCGAATATGCTCGGGAGATGCCGCCGGACTATATGGTCCCAGAGATGCTCCTCCACAAAATGGTCGGAGCCGAACAGCAGCGCCGCCAGCACAACGAGGCTCAGGGCTCCGAACATCCAGAACATCCAGTCTTCGCTCAGAAGGCTCAGACCGTCCGTTTCAACTTCCTCCCCGTCCTCAAGAACGCCGGACACGAGCGCGGCAATGAATATGGCCACGCCGGCGAACATCAGGATTCTCTTCTTTCCGAAATGCCGCGTCCTGCGGAGTTCCCGGGACTGTCCGGAAGAATGGCCGTGGTCGTGTCCGTGGAGTTCAAAGGAATCCTCAAGTCTGGTCGGCAATGGTTTCCCTCCCTTCGATAACCTGTCCACCAGCAGTCCGGCCACCACTGCCAGACAGAACAGAATAAGGAAAAGCCAGGCGGCCTTTCCGGGGAACAGCGCGAGCATCATGAAGGATTCGTCTCCGGCCGTCGCCACCATCATAGCGACAAGGGCGCCGAAACTCAGCATACGGTGAGTGTACAGCGAGACTGCGGCGAAACCGCCGACGCAGCCGGGTATGGAGCCGAGCAGAGCGGACACGAGCACCTGCACGAAACCGGACTTCCTGAGAGGTCTGAATATCCTTCCGTCAGACTCGACGTTGAAAGACTCGATGAGCATCATCATCACGACCACGAGACCGGATATGAGCACAGCCCCGCGGAAAGCCTCGAAAATGACCTGCAGGCTGTCCGTAAAAATATTCACTGGCATATTCAGATTATCCATCCCGTGACGAAAAGGTTTATTATCGGGCGCAGAGGGGAATTGGTGATGACCGTCATCACGACAAGGCACTCCCCTTCCGGAAGGCCGGAAGTGTCAAAAGTGAAATCAAGACTACCCTTTCCCCCCGCCGGAACATCGCGGAAGGCGGCCGTCCTGAGCTTCGAATTTTCAGAATCGACCTTATAGATGTGGAAAGGCGACTTCCCCGAATTCTTGAAGGTGAAGGAGCCGCTGACCTTGGTCCCCGCCTTGACTTTGCCGAAAGAGACAGTGCTCTCGTCGGCCATCGGGCTGGCGGCGTTGTCGGTCTGTTCTTTCGTCCAGGACGTGAAATTCTCCTTCGTGTAGGCGAATATTCCTATGCGTGGCTTGCCGGCGCCGAGTTCGGGATTCGGCTCCGTCGCGACCGCCTCGGCGCCCGCCGGCTTGCTTTCCTTCACCGCCGCCGGGGAGGACACGGCTTTGTAGGACCGGCCGTTTACCACAGGAGTGGCGTAGTACCAGTTCTTTCCCCACCGGCTTCTGTCGGCGGTGACCGTGAAGGACAGCCTGGCCGTGCTCCCCGCCGGAACAGGGTTCGGAGTCACCTTGAGGGACAGTCCGTCGCTGACATCCGAGAACCGGACATCGATCGGAGCGGTACCGAGATTCGCCACGGTCGCCTCTCCGCTCTTCTGCTGTCCCTGGGACAGGTTCCCGCCCTTGACCTCAACCTTCTTGAAGCCCAGATTCCCGAAACGGAACGGATACATTTCCTTCAGGCTCAATTTCTTCTCGTGGCTTTCCCCCCTGAGGCGGAGCACCACCGGCTTCTTCACGTCGGAAAAATAGACGGTGAGCGTCTTGTCGAAAGGATAGCCGCCCTCATCGTTCTTGTAGGTGGCCCTTATGACACCCTTCTCTCCCGGCTTCACCGGCTGTCTGGTCCACTCGACGGAAGTACAGCCGCAGGAAGTAAGGACATTGTAGATCAGCAGCGGCTTCTTGCCGATGTTGGTGGCCGTGAATGTCGCCCTCACGGGGCCGTCGGAGACGAGTATGTCACCGAAATCATAGACGAGCCTGTCCATCATCACCACGCCGCCGAACGTGTTTGCAGGGCCGGAACCCTGGGCGGAAGACCGGACTGAAGGAGCCAGGAACGACAGAACCGAAAGGACTGATATGATTTTAAGGAATTTCTTCATTTCCGTCAAAACTTGTTGAAAATTCTTGTCAGGTCACAAATTTAGTCATTATCAGGGACACTTCGGCACTCCGGCGAAAAAAACAGGAGGCACAGTTTCGCAGGACACTTTCAAATAACAAGCGAATTTTGTAAATTTGTACGATTTCGCGACTAATCGGAAATGGCAGACATACAAAATCAGAACTTTGACTACACGGACGACAACATCAAGACTCTTGAAGGTGTCGAACACATCAGGAGGCGTCCGGGAATGTACATCGGAAGGCTGGGCAACGGCTCGAATCCCGGTGACGGCATCTACGTGCTCCTGAAGGAAATCGTGGACAACTGCATCGACGAATTCTCCGCAGGATTCGGCAGGCAGGTGATCATCAGGATAGAGGACAGGCAGGTGAGCGTCAGGGATTTCGGACGTGGAATCCCTCTCAACTCCGTCATCAAGGCCACAAGCCAGCTGAACACCGGCGGCAAATTCGACGACAAGGTCTTCAAGAAGTCGGTCGGGCTGAACGGTGTCGGCACGAAGGCCGTCAACGCCCTGTCGGAAAACTTCTACGTCGAGTCGTTCAGAAACGGCGAGAGTTCCTGGGCGCAGTACAACAGGGGCGAACTCAAGGACAGCGGCCACAAGGACAAGGTCAGCGAGAAGAACGGCACGCTGGTGGTTTTCACGCCGGACAGCGAGATGTTCGGCAACTTCGAGTTCCATTCCGACATCGTGGAGACGATGGTGAGGAACTATTCCTACCTCAAGAAAGGGCTGGCGCTCGTGCTCAACGGAGTGACATACAAATCCGAGAACGGACTTCTCGACCTCGTGAGGGAGAACCTGTCGGAGACTCCTCTGTACGAACCCATCCATCTCCAGGACGAGGACATCGAGGTGGTGCTGACCCACGGAAACTCCTACGGAGAGAACATCTCTTCGTTCGTGAACGGTCAGAACACCCGGGACGGGGGTACGCATCTGGCCGCTTTCAGAGAGGCCGTTGCAAAGACTCTCAAGGAATTCTACAAGAAGGACTACAAGCCGGAGGACTGCCGCCAGGGCATAATCGGAGCCATCAGCATCCAGATCCAGGAGCCGAACTTCGAGGGCCAGACCAAGACCAAGCTCGGTTCGACCTATATGTGGGAGAAGTACAAGACTGACGAGAACGGCAAGAAGATCCAAAATCCCGACGGCTCGCTCGAGATTGACCGCGGCCCGACCATCCGTTCGTTCGTCAACGACTTCATCGCCAAGCACCTGGACAACTATCTGAGAATCCACAAGGACATAGTCCCGGTCATCGAGAACAAGATAAAGGACTCGCAGGCCGAGCGCGAGCAGATCGCCGGCATCCAGAAGAAGACCCGCGAGAGGAACAAGAAGGCCAGCGTCTACAACCGCAAGCTACGCGACTGCCGCTACCATTTCGGAGACAAGGCTCCGAAGGACAAGCCGGACATCACGGAGAAGACGAGCATATTCATCACCGAGGGAGATTCCGCGAGCGGAACCATCACCAAGGTCCGCGACGCCAACTGCCAGGCCGTGTTCAGCCTCAGGGGCAAGCCTATCAACTGCTACAAGGAAAGCCACAAGAAGGTGGCGGAGAACGAGGAACTGAACCTTCTGATCTCGGCTCTCGGAGTGGAGGACGACCTCGACAACCTGCGCTACAACAACATCATCGTGGCCACCGATGCCGATGACGACGGAATGCACATCAGGATGCTTGTCCTGACTTTCTTTATGAAATACTATCCCGACCTCATAAGGCGCGGGCACGTGCATATTCTCCAGACCCCGCTCTTCAGGGTGGCGAACAAAAAGGAGAGACGCTACTGCTACTCCATCGAGGAGAAGGACGCTGCAGTCAAGGCGATGAAGACCGCCGTGCAGATAACAAGGTTCAAAGGTCTGGGAGAGATTTCCTCCAACGAATTCGTGGACTTCATCGGAGAGAACATGAGACTTGACCTGGTCAAGCTTTCCGACGAGGAATCCATCGCCGACATCATGGAGTTCTACATGGGCGACAACACCATCGACCGCCAGAACTTCATCAGGGCGAACCTGCGCTCCGAGGAGGAACTTGAAGACGTGAACATCTAACAAGTCATTAATATTCATTAAATATGTCAAAGTGGGCTAAATTCTGCGGCTGGCTGCTGAAAAAGATGGGATGGACCACCGTCGGCGGGCCGATACCTGAAAAGAAAGGCATAGTGCTGGGCGTGCCCCACACCTCGGCGTGGGACTTCGTCATCTCGTACCTGTTCTACACTCAGTTCGACAGGAAAGCGCACGTGATGATCAAGAAGGAATTCTTCTTCTGGCCTGTGGGCGTGTTCCTCCGCAAGGTGGGCTGCATTCCTGTGGACAGGAGCAGCGCCTCGGCGATGGTCAAAAGCCTGATCGAGGAGATGGAGAAAGTGGACGCGTTCCACCTCGCCATCGCTCCGGAGGGCACCAGGAAGCCTGTAAAGAAGTGGAAGACCGGCTATCACCTGATCGCGAGGACAGTCGGCTGCCCTGTCTATCTGGGCTACTTCGACTGGAAGACCAAGCGCGTCGGCATCGGCGACAAGTTCGAACTGACCGATGACGCGAGGGCGGACACGGACAGAATCCAGGCGATCTACGAGACCAAAGGTTTCGTGGGCAAGCATCCGGAGGGTTACATCACTCACTAGAAACGTAAACAAGGACCTTATGGCAAGCAGAAGCAAAGAGAACTACCTGACAACGCTGGCTAAGCTTTTCGAATATGCGACCGACAAGTTCGCTAAAAGGCCTCTTTCACGCTTCGTGGAAGGCGGGCAGGAATACACCTACGAGAGTTTCAAGCACACCTGCCTGCAGCTTTCGCACCGCTTCAACCGCTTCGGAATCAGCGCCAGAGACAAGGTGGCCATACTTTCCAACAATATGCCCAACTGGACCGTGGCTATGTTCTCCTGCGTGCCGTTCGGCCGCGTGACGGTGCCGATCCTCCCTGATTCGTCCGAAAGCGAGATCACCAACATCATCAACCACTCCGAATGCAAGGCCATCTTCGTGTCCAAGAGGCTGCTGAAGAAACTGAGCCGGGAGGTCATCGACAAACTGACCCTCGTCATCGACATCGAGACGTTCGAGTTCATCAAGAAGGATGACAAAGCCTTCACCTGCGAAGGACACGGCGTGGACCCGCAGGCCGATGACCTCGCATCCATCATCTACACTTCCGGGACTTCAGGCAAGGCCAAGGGCGTGATGCTGAGCCACCGCAATTTCTGCCAGAACATCATCGCGGCCTACCACGCCCACAAGGCCGGCAAGCACGACCGCTGGCTTTCAATCCTGCCGATGTCGCACACCTACGAGATGGCGTTCAGCGTCCTCTACCCTCTCTATGTCGGAGGCTGCGTCTATTATATTCAGAAGCCGCCTACCCCGAGCATTCTGATGGCCGCGATGAAGAAGATCCGCCCGTCGATAATGTGCGCCGTACCTCTGATCATCGAGAAGGTCTACAAGAGCAGCGTGGCTCCCACCATCGAGAAGAGCCGCGTGCTTTCGTGGATGAAAGTCCACACTCCGTGGCTTCTTTACTGGATGATCGGAAAAAGGCTCTACAAGAAGTTCGGAGGAAAGCTGAAGTTCTTCGGCATCGGCGGATCCAAGCTGGACAGCACCGTGGAGGACTTTCTCCACAAGGCCAGGTTTCCTTACGCCATCGGCTACGGGCTGACCGAGACCGCTCCTCTGATCACGAACGCCTGCGTGGGCAAGACGGCGGTAGGCTCGATAGGCGTACCGGCCTACAATGTGGAAGTCAAGCTGATGAACGTCAATCCCGAGACAGGCGAGGGAGAGATTGTGGCGAAAGGCGACAACGTGATGCTCGGCTACTACCGCGACCCTGAAAGGACCCGCGCCGTGCTGAGCGACGACGGCTGGTTCCGCACCAGCGACCTGGCCTGCAAGGACTCCAAAGGCCGCTACTACATCAAGGGGCGGCTCGGGAATATGATAGTGGGACCTTCGGGCGAGAACATCTACCCGGAGGAGATTGAGCAGGTGATCAACACCATCTCCGGCGTGAATGAATCACTCGTGGTTGAAAGGAACGGCAAACTCGTGGCTCTGGTGAAGTTCGACGACAACGTTCTGGACTGGAACCAGGAACGGGAGGACAAGTTTTTCGAGATTCTGCAGGCCAAGAAGCAGGCGGTTCTTGAATATGTCAACAAGCACGTCAGCAAGCAGTCCAAGATCGGCGAGGTGGAAGCGATGAAGGAGAACTTCGAAAAGACCGCCACTCAGAAAATCCGCCGCTTCAAGTACAAGGAAGGCGAAGAGAAGGACGGAGAGGACAAGGAATAGGATCAGTCCCTGCCGAAGCGGGACCGCAGCGATTCGTAAAGCCGCAGTGCAGCCTTGTTGTCTCCCGTAACAAGAGCCAGCGCGACATAACCTTCTATCTTCTTTATCCTGAATATGTTCCTGCAGACGTAACGCAGGTTGATTTCGCTGTACAGTCTCCGGAACTCCTCGGGGTCAAGGGCGTGGAACGCCTTGACCTTGGCTATTGACTTCAGGTTGAAAAGGGCCAGCCTTCTGGCTTCGGCATCTCCCGGAGCGTCCTCCAGCAGGGAGACACATTCGATGATGGAGTCGAGACTCCTTCTGTACTTGGATCTCGTGAGCGAAGATCCGCTGATGAAGCGGTCATAGTAGTAATACGTCCCCTCGCAGAACGCGCAGTCCACTCCCCGGATGAAAAGGGACAGGCAGATGAAGGCATCCTCGGCTGTCGCAAGATTTTCAGGAAACGAAAGTCCGCAGGCATCATAGGTGGTGCGCCTGATGAGCTTGTTCCAGAGAGAATGCGCCATACGGCCTCCGCACACGGCTTCCGCTGTCCGCTTCCGGGAATATCCCGGATGGCACTGGCGGGAAATCTCGCGCCTGTCCTTATAGACCTGGCAGAAATCGCAGCAGACCACGTCGGCTCCCGTGCGCTCGGCTTCCGCGAACATCTTCTCCAGCAGGTCAGAGTCCATCCAGTCGTCGGAATCCAGATGGATGAAATACTTTCCGGACGCCGCCTCCATACCGGCCTGCCTCGCCGAAGACACACCCCCGTTGCTCTTGTGGACAACCTTGACCCTGGGGTCACGGGAGGCATATTCATCGCAGATTCCACCGCTCGAATCAGTGCTGCCGTCGTCCACTAGGACAAGTTCCCACCCGGCGAAAGTCTGCGACAGGACACTTTCGACGCTCCGGCGCAGGAAGCGCTCGGCATTGTAAACCGGACATATTACCGAAACCTCAGACATCCGCAGCGATGCTTTCGATTATCTCCTTCTCGCGACGGGCGGTACGCTCCCAGTCGAACCGTTCCTTCAAAGGCTGGCCGCAAGGCTGGCAAAGGTACAGGACGATCTTCTCGGCCATAGCCGCCTCGAATCCGGGGCCGGGTTCAACGGTATATTCATCGTCAAGGATTTCCGGAACGCCACCTACTCTGGCAGCCACGACCGCCGCTCCGCAGCAGGCGGCTTCTGCCACCACAAGAGGCAGGCCCTCGTTTCTGCTCGGCAGCACCAGCACATCGGTGCAGTTGAAGATCTCAGGCATCCTTTCGGGAGGCAGATTGCCCCAGAAACGGCACGAAACCGACTCGACCGAATTCATCGCCGCCTCTACCCTTGACCTTGATTTGCCATCGCCCACCACCCAGAATTCCACTTTCTGCGACATCCTTTCCTGCACCATTCTGAATATCACCGGAAGGCTCTCCGGATTCTTGACCGGCATAAGATTCCCGGCGAAAGTCACCACCTTGCGTCCCTGCGCGCCGAAACCGCTTCTCAAGGCCTTGCGGCGATGCTCGTCGAACCGGATGAAGGCTTCGCCGCAGCCGTTGTGCAGCACAGTCTTGCTGCCACCGCCTATCCTGTCCGAAACGGACATCAGTCCTGCGCTGACAAAGCAGTTGACCTTTGCCTCGAGCATCAGCTCAGCGGTAAGGTCCTTGATCTGAGGATGCCGGAACGGCGTCGAATGGATGTCGGAACCGTGCCAGGTTATGTAATATGGAATTCCGTACCTTCTTTCCGCCTCACGCGCGATGTAGGCGCCGACGAATGAATGCGCGGCGACCGCATCGTATCCTTCCAGGAGGCTGGCGTTTTTTTTCAGGAACCTGGGATAGGCGGCAGGCCTGAGATGCAGCTTGTAGAAAAGCAGATGGTCCAGAACCGAATAATCCTTCCAGACAAGATTCAGTTCCAGCCCGTCTAGAGTTATGCTCTTTCTGCCGCGGAGATCCTTCTCGGAGACAAGGCCTTCTCCGGGAATCCCGATGGAGCGGCGCCCGAGGACCGAACTGACAAACGCATTCTGGTAGAGCTGGATGCAGTAAACGTCAATCTTCCATCCGGTCAGATCGGCGAGGTGCTTCACTCTGGCGCATTTCGCATTGAAAGCCCCCTTCCTGTCAAAGACGTTTTCTTCGAATATTACCGCTATCTTTTTCATCGAAGCAAAGATAGCGATTCTTTATCAATATCCTGCAAGCTTGAGCCTGAACTTGAGGCTGCGGCTTCCGTCGGGAAAAGTCTTGGACTCCTCCTGAGTGAATCCGAGCTTGCGGTAAACGTCTCCGTAGGACCAGGATGCGTCGGCATAGCTCATCACGTCGTCGGGATGCACTTCTTCAATGAAAGCCTTGAGCAGCTTGCCCATCCCGCCGTTGACTCCAAGACCTTCGGCGGAAGCATAGCGCACCCACTCGTACGAACAGATGACCGAACCGTCCTTCGTCCATTTCCTTGGGCCCGAAAAGCCGGCGACGGCGACCAAGGTGCCGGGAGGGATGTCCTCTCCCCTCTTGACGAAAAGGCCGTAGAGATAGCGGCAGCGCGTGTAGCCGAGACGATGAAAGGATTGAAGGAACGGTTCGGCGACCGTCCTGTCAATCCTTTTCACATCGCAGTTTCTTGCGTATATGCGTTTGAGTCCGTCCATAGAAAGCCGTTCTGAAAATGGCGCGGAAGAACGCGCCGGCAGCCGGCTACCTCAGTCCGTCAAGACAGGCCTTCACGTTCGCCTCGATGGACGATGCGGAATATTCAGCCTTTTCGAAAGCTTCGCCCGTGATGTGCTCGTAAAGTTCGATGTAACGGTCGGATATTCCGCCGACGACTTCCGGAGTCATCTGAGGGATCTTCTGTCCGTCCTGTCCCTGGAAACCGTTGGCCATCAGCCACTCGCGCACGAATTCCTTGGAAAGCTGCTTCTGATGCTCTCCTTTCGCGAGCCTTTCCTCGTAACCGTCGGCATAGAAATAGCGTGAAGAGTCCGGGGTGTGGACCTCGTCCATCAGATAGATCTGACCGTCCTTCTTTCCGAACTCGTACTTCGTGTCAACCAGGATCAGGCCCTGCTTAGCGGCGATTTCGCAGCCCCTGGCATAGATGGCTCTGGTGTAGGCCTCAAGCTTCTCGTAGTCCTCTCGTCCTACCAGACCCTGCGCGATGATCTCTTCCTTGGAGATGTCCTCGTCGTGTCCTTCGGCCGCCTTTGACGTCGGAGTCACGAGCGGTTCCGGAAATTTCTGGTTCTCCACCATTCCGTCAGGCATCTGCACACCGCAGATCGTACGTTTTCCAGCCTTGTACTCTCTCCAGGCGTGGCCGGCGAGGTAACCGCGGATGACCATCTCGACTTTGAAAGGTTCGCATTTGTAGCCTACTGTCACTGACGGGTCGGGAACGGCGATTTTCCAGTTGGGCAGAATGTCCGATGTGGCGTCAAGGAACTTTGCGGCGATTCTGTTCAGCACCTGTCCCTTGAAAGGAATACCCTCAGGCAGGACGACATCGAAGGCGGAGATCCTGTCGGTCACCACCATGACGAGATACTTACCGTCAATGTCATACACGTCGCGGACCTTGCCTGTGTACTTTCCGACCTGTCCCGGCAGATTGAAGCCGGTCTTTACAATTGCTTCCATATCAAGATAAATTTGTTCGAAATTTTCAAGGCCGCAAATTTAATCATTCTTCTTCAAAATCTCTTCAACAGCTGGAGCCAATATGTCATATTCATACCCTCTGGAAAGGCCGAACCGCAGAAGCTTGAATTTTTCCTGAGGGTCCCCGCGAAGCGTCCTGTACTTGGCCTCAAGCACGGACCTCATCCGCCTGCCGGCTTCATCCTGATCGATTTCCTTAAGCGCCGAAGCTATCACGGATCTTTCTATTCCTTTGACCATCAAGGATGAAGAAATCTTCGCCGGTCCCCATCCGGTAAGCCGGGACTTTTCCCTCGCAAAGGCAGAGGCATAGCGCAGGTCATCGACGAACCTGTCCTCCACCAGCGAATCAAGAAGCCTTCCGGCCTGTTCCCTGTCGCCGTCGAAGGCGGCAAGAGCCTTTCTGAATATGTCCGAGCGGCAATATTCCCTCTTGGCGCACCGGCCCTGAAGCCGTGACAGAACCTTTCCGTACTCCTCCATATTCCCGTCTTTCAATGTTCTCCCGAATATTCCTAGAAATCGAATCCGACGCTCAGATAGATGCCCACCTTGTTCGAGAAATCCGACCAGTGGACATTGGCGCTGACAGGGCCGATGATCGAGTTGTACGTGTACTGGAGGCCGGCGCCGAAATATTCGGTCACTTCCGAACCCCAGTTCTCGAATGCCGAGATTTCGTTGCAGGTGAAGGACCCGTTCGCGGTGGCCGTCAGATAGTTGTTCTTGAACAACCTGAAGCGGAGGTCGGTCCTGACCACGCCGAGGATCTTCTGCATCGCGGCAGCATTGTCGATTCCGATGAACGAAATCTGCTGGTCAAGATAGCGCCCGGTCATGCTTCCGCCCATAGTGTTGGTGAACGGGACCGGAACTTCCTCTCCGATGAGATAACGGACATTCAGCGAAGGAATGAAAGCGATGCGGTCCCCTCCGATAACTCCCTTGGCATCGAACTGGACAGCGTGGAAATTGTTGAAGCTCTTCGGGCCGCCGCCGAAGACCCAGTCATAGGAAATCCCGATGGACTTTCCCTTTGTCGGAATGTAGGAATTGTCGAACGAATCGTTCCTGCCGTTCACGAAGAACGAGACGTAGTCATTTGACAGCTGATTGACGTCATAGTCTCCGACAACCTGCTCCGCCATCAGGGAACTGACGTTGTAGTAGTCGTTCCGGATGCCGGTCTTGAAGAAGAACTTCGACCATTTGATGTTAGAGAGGTAGATTTCCTGCCGCACGTCCAGAAAATTGATCCTGAATCTGTTGTCGCCAATGCTGAACGTATTTCTGTCAGTGTAGCGTATTCCGGCCATCGCGTTGACCGTCATACCGCTCGGAGCGACGTAGGAGTAGACGAGGCTGGCTTTCGGATTGGACCCGACCCTGCCGGTGAAATCAAGGGAGGAACCCTGGATCTTGTGGACGCCCCAGCCGACGTTTACAAGGACGGAAACGATCTCTTCCGTGTCGAACCTTGCGCCGAGTCCAAGCTGGCAGACAGGTCCCTTCTTGCAGTTGAACTTCAGCCTGTAAGGCTCCTCGTCGCCGAGAAGTTCATAGTTGACGTAGTCGAACGATCCGGTTCCGAATATGGTGGCGACTGCATTCTCGATGTCCTCGTTGCCCATCCTGGCACCCGCCCCGATTCCGATCTTGTTCATCAGATAGAGGCTTTCCTTGTCATCGACACCGCTTATCTCAACTCCCGACACAAGCACTTTCCTCAGCCTGATGTCATCGGCGGGATCGTTGCGGACCTTATGCTTCACGTTCCCGACGACGCCTTTGAGCGAGTCGAGCTGAGCGGAAACGGCAAGTGCAGCCTGATAGCCTCTGTGGATGATCGTGTCAATGCTCCTGTCATCGAAACTGAGCATATTGTACTCGTGCAGGTCCGGCTGGATGTTCACGTCCGGAATGTCGATGTTGGACTCGAACGAGGTCCTTCCGAGCATATCGATTCCGGTGTTGATGATGTCGGCCAGGTTGTTGATCTGAGTGTAGTTCTTGTAGCCTTCCGACAGGTTCACTCCTATCACTATGTCGGCCCCGACCTTCTTGGCCAGATCCGTCGGATAGTTGTTCCTCATTCCTCCGTCCACCAGCACCATACCGTCCACCCTAACGGGGGCGAAAAGGCCTGGAATGGACATCGTCGAGCGCAGGGCCGTGTTCAGCTTGCCCTTCGTCCAGATCTTTGCGGTACCTGACACAAGGTCGGTGGCAACGCAGAGGAAAGGAATCGGAAGGTCGTAGAAATCCGTCTCGTCCTGATAGCCTACCGAAAGGGAACTGAGTATGTTGTTGACATTCTGCCCGTACACCATTCCGGAAGGGAGGCTGCCCAGAAGATTGTCCTTGACCATATTGGTCGCATCGGAATTCCCTGCGCCGAAATGCAGGTCGTCCGACCTGCGGACATAGTTGTCGCTGTCCTTCACCATATCGATGAAGTCTTTCCTGTCATAGAAGAACGGGAATGACAGGGCATATTTCTCCTTGTACTTGATCGTCGAGTATGACAGGTGCTCGCGCGGGACCTTGTCGCTGAGCGCAAGGTTCCAGTCTATGCTCCTGAGCAGCGAGTCCATCTGGTCGGAATTGTAGCCGAGAGCGTATATTCCTCCAACCAGACCGCCCATGCTCGTGCCCATCACGATGTCGACAGGCATCCCGATGGATTCAAGGTACCTTATCACGCCGACGTGCGCGGCGCCTTTGGCACCGCCCCCGCTCAGCACCAGGGCCACCGTCGGACGGTGTTCCTTTTTACGGATTGAGTCCAGCTTCGCCTTTATCTTCCAGACCCGCAGGTCACGCGCCTCACGTCCCTCGTCGATCCGGGCGTGGCGTGACTGGGAATATGCAGGGAATATGGAAGCAATGACCAGAAGCGATGAAGCGATCAGTTTTGTCAATGCTGTTTTCATAGCCGGATGTTTATTCTCAGATGTTGATTGTTTTCTTGTGTTCGCCGGCAAGCAGGCCGCAGGCCGCCAGTATGTCCTCGCCCCTGGAGGCCCTAATGGTGCAGGTGATGCCGTTGGAAGACAGCCTGTCGCGGAATTTTTCCATAACGATCTGCGGTGACGTGCGGTACGGAGCGTCCGGGATGCTGTGGAAGCGGATCAGGTTGACCCTGCATTCCAGTCCGCGCAGAAGCCTGATCACGGCGTCGGCGTGCTTCTTGTCATCGTTCAGCCCCGCGAACATTATGTACTCGAAGCTGACGCGGCGCTGTCCCGTGAAATCATATTCACGGAGAATGTCGATGGCCTCCTCCACAGGCCAGGCTTTCTGGACCGGCATCAGTTCCGCCCTTTCTTCGGGGAAAGGGCTGTGGAGGCTGACCGCGACGTGGCAGCGGGTGCCGTCAAGATACCTCCTCAGGTTCGGAATGTGCCCGATGGTGGAAAGCGTTATCCTCTTCGGACTCCAGGCGAAACCCCAGTCCGCGGTAAGCACGTCTATCGCGCGCATCACATTGTCCAGGTTGTCCAGCGGTTCGCCCATCCCCATAAAGACGGCGTTAGTCAGTTCAGGGGCTTCATCGACGGCTATGAACTGCGAAAGGATCTGCGCCGCCGTGAGGTTGCCGTGGAATCCCTGGCGTCCGGTCATACAGAATCTGCAGCCCATTCTGCAGCCTGCCTGCGAAGAAACGCAGAGGGTCTTCCTGTCGTCGCCGGGAATCATCACCGCTTCGACGGCGTCAGTCTCGCCGACGGGGAAAAGGTACTTCCTGGTGCCGTCTACGGATGTCTGACTGCCTGAAGGAAGCGTGACTCCGAGACTGAAAACCCGGGAAAGATTCTCCCTTCCTGCCTTGGAGATGTTCGTCATCCCGTCGAATGTGCGGACTTTTTTCCCGTAGAGCCATTGAGCGAGCTGTTTGCCGGCAAAAGCCGGCAGACCTGCGGACAATGCCGCCGCCTTGAGTTCTTCAGGAGTCTTTCCGAGCAGTTCTTCACGCATAGCAACCAAGTTTTTCTACCGCCCGCAAAATTAGTGAAAAATAATGTCAGAATAGCGGAAGATTTAATATCTTTGCGACAAAGGCGACATCTTTTTCGCCACGACAACATTATATTCTATATTCTTTAAACATTATGGCAAAAGAGGCAGAGGCAAAGGCCGCAGACATCAACGCCGCAAAACTCAAGGCGCTGCAGGCCACGATCGACAAGATTGAGAAAGATTATGGGAAAGGAACGATCATGAAGCTGGGAGAACAGCCACAATGGGACGTGCAGGTCATTCCAAGCGGTTCCGTAGCGCTTGACCACGCTCTCGGAATCGGGGGATATCCTCGTGGAAGAATCGTTGAAATCTACGGTCCGGAATCCAGCGGCAAGACCACGCTGGCGATCCACGCGATAGCGGAAGCCCAGAAGCAGGGCGGAATCGCGGCGATGATCGATGCTGAACACGCATTCGACAGGACTTACGCAAAAGCACTGGGAGTCAATCTCGAGACACTCCTCATTTCACAGCCGGACAACGGCGAACAGGCTCTGGAGATAGCCGACAACCTGATCCGCTCCGGCGCGATCGACATCGTGGTCGTCGACTCCGTGGCCGCGCTGACTCCGAAGGCGGAGATCGAAGGAGAAATGGGAGACAACAAGGTCGGACTTCAGGCTAGGCTGATGAGCCAGGCTCTGAGAAAGCTGACCGCCAACATCTCGAAAACCAACACCTGCTGCATATTCATCAATCAGCTGCGCGAGAAGATCGGCGTGATGTTCGGCAATCCGGAGACCACGACCGGAGGCAACGCCCTCAAGTTCTATGCGTCTGTCCGCATCGACGTGCGCAAGACGACCCAGCTGAAGGACGGCGAAGAAGCCCTCGGCAACCGCACGAGAGTCAAGGTGGTCAAGAACAAGATGGCACCTCCTTTCAAGAAGGCCGAGTTCGACATCGTGTTCGGCGAAGGAATATCCCACGCCGGAGAAGTCGTGGATCTCGGAGTCGAGTACGGAATCGTGGGCAAGAGCGGCTCCTGGTTCAGCTACGGCGACCAGAAACTCGCGCAGGGACGTGAAGCCACCAAGCAGCTCCTCAAAGACAACCCGGAACTCTGCGATGAAATCGAAGCCAAGATCCGGGAAGCTCTCAAGAACGTAAAGGACTAGCGTTCCTTCCCTTCAGACACGGCCTTGTTGTAGCATTCACGGCACAGGGGTTCGTAGGCATCCTTTTCACCGAGGACTACGAGTTCCGTGCTGAGTGAAAGTCTGTGGGAATGGTTGGCGAGACTGCCGCACCTCACGCAGATCGCGTGGACCTTCCTGACCTCCTCGGCGACGGCCATCAGATAAGGCATAGGGCCGAACGGCTTGCCAAGATAATCGGTGTCAAGCCCGGCGATGATCACCCGGACTCCCCTGTCGGCAAGTTCCTGCGCGACATCGACAAGCGACATGTCGTAGAACTGCGCCTCGTCGATTCCGACGACCTGGACATCCGGTCCCACGGCAAGCATTTCCTTCGGATCCTTCACCGCGTGGCAGGGGATCTTGTGGAAGTCGTGCGAAACGACATCTTCCTCGGCATACCTCGTGTCAATCGTAGGCTTGAATATCTCTATCCTGAGATTGGCAAACTTCGCCCTTCTGATCCTGCGGATGAGTTCTTCGGTCTTGCCCGAAAACATCGAACCGCAGATGACCTCAATACATCCGGTTTTTTTTATGTTTTCTGAAAACATTTCGTTAGATTTGTTGAATTAAAACATTTCTCTCACAAAGATAGAGTTTTTATGGGAAATATCGATGAAAAGGCGATTGCCGCTCTGCTCGGGAAGATCGCCGGAATAAGAGCCGGACTGGAAGCTCTTGAAAATGAAATAATGGCTCTCGGTTCTGCCGTTACCGCCCCGGAGACGGACGCTCCGGCACAGGAATATCCACAGGCAGGACCTGCGGCAGCCGCTCCGGAAGCGTCAGAGCCTGCAGTCGAAGAGACCGTTGCGGAAGAACCGGAGGACGAGACACCGATCGACATTTCAATTTCCGATTCCGACCTGACATCCGGTGCATATGAAATGCCGGCAGAAGAGCCTGTCACCGTGGAAGACGGAGATTCCATCGTTTCCGGAACCGGAGAACAGGAACAAGAACAGGTGCAGGTGCAGGTGCAGGAACAGGTGCAGGAGCAGGTGCAGCCGGAAGCCGTAGAGGAACCGGACTGCACTGAAGAGCCGCAGCCTGAAACGGTGCAGCCTTCCGAAGTTCAGCCTCAGACGGAAGACGATCTGCCGTTCGGCGATGATGACCTTCCTGACGGCCCTGCCGCCCCGGCAGCGAAACCGGAGCCGAAACAGAAAAGGCGCAAGGCCGTTCTGGACAGCGCCAAGGCTGAAACTGCGGTTATGGACGTGCTGGCCGACAAACAGGCCTGGCGCACCGACCGTCCC
This sequence comes from bacterium, assembly GCA_963640265.1. Classification (GTDB taxonomy): domain Bacteria; phylum Bacteroidota; class Bacteroidia; order Bacteroidales; family UBA932; genus Cryptobacteroides. The sequence goes on from CAVHYF010000025.1 coordinate 23,682, forward strand.
GGTTCCACCGTCAAGAATGTCATCAGCGCCATCTCACTCAACGACAGGGTACTTCTCATCAACGTGCTCTTCCGCGAGGATCCGGTTCTCTTTCAGAACACGATAGCCGCTTTCAACGCGATGTCCTCCCTGGACGAAGCGGTCGGACACATCCACTCAAACTTCCCTGAATGGGATCTGAATTCCGAGCCGGTCTACAGGCTTATGATGGCGGTCCGCAGGAAACTCGGCTGAAACTGACGGCACCGGACTATGGCAGGAATCCTGTACATCGTGCCGACACCGGTCGGCAATCTTGACGATATGACTTTCAGGGCCGTACAGGTCCTGAAAGACGCCGACCTGATCCTTGCGGAAGACACCCGGACAAGCAGCGTGCTCCTGCACCGCTACGACATCCACGGCAAACTCCAGTCGCACCACAAGTTCAACGAACACCAGACGGTGGAAGTCATCAAGGAAAGAATCCTCGGAGGCCTGAACGTCGCTCTTATCAGCGATGCCGGCACCCCTGGAATATCCGACCCCGGCTTCCTTCTCGTGAGGACCTGCGCTGCCGAAGGCATTGAGGTCCAGACACTTCCCGGAGCCACGGCCTGCATTCCGGCGATAGTCTCCTCGGGACTTCCCTGCGACAGGTTCTGTTTCGAAGGATTTCTCCCGGTCAAGAAAGGAAGGCAGACGATGCTCAGGAGCCTTGCCCTTGAACCCAGGACAATGGTCTTCTACGAATCCCCCTACCGGCTCGTGAAGACGCTGGAACAGTTTGCGGAATATTTCGGACCGCAAAGGGAATGCTCAGTAGCCCGGGAAATCTCCAAGATCCACGAAGAACACAAGCGCGGGACTCTTGAGGAAGTGGCGCTCTGGTACAAAGAGCACGAGCCCAAGGGAGAGATAGTCATAGTCGTGGCTGGAGTTCCTCCTGAGAAAAAGAAGCAGGAGAATGAGACCGCCGGGCAACCCTGAACAATAACTGACAACCCTGAACAATCAATGAATATATGGAAAACTCAAAGAAGAAGGATGGAAAGCCGTCCGCATCGTTCATCGTCGGGGCGGTCGCCCTGCTGTTTCTCATCATAGGCTACCAGGCGGCCCTGTTCATCCACAAGGCCGCGGTCACACGCATCATCGCGAACCACGACAGCCCGGACACAGTCTTTGTCCGGCCGGCGGACACTGCGTCTGCCGACCGGACAGCGCACGGCGGCACCGCACGCCTTCCTGCCGGGAACGCGGCGGAAGGCAGCTCGAAGAAACAGCCTGTCAGACCCGGAGCCGGCGAAAACGCAGGACAGACCGTGACACGCAGGAATTCCGATCATTCCGCAGAAGCGACGGCAATAAGGCGCAGCAACGCTCCAAGACGGTACGAATGCTTCAGGTTTGACCCCAACACCGCAGGGATCGATGACCTTATGCGCCTGGGATTTTCCCTCAAACAGGCCGAGTCAATCGACAACTACAGGAAGAAAGGCGGAAGATTCCGGCGCAAAAGCGATTTCGCGAAATCCTACGTGGTCGAGGATTCCGTCTATGCAAGGCTTGAAAAGTACATCGACATTCCCAGGCTGGACATCAATTCCGCCGACTCGGTCCAGTTCCTGTCCCTTCCCGGAATCGGGAAGTTCTTCGCCGGAAAAATGGTGGAACAGCGGGAAAAGCTTGGAGGATATTCATCCATCGAGCAGCTGATGGACATCTGGCACTTCGACCAGGAGAAGTTCGACGGGCTGAAGGACCTTGTCGAAGCGGACACGACCGGAGTGCAGGCATATTCATTATGGACCCTTCCCGAGAAGGAACTCGCGAAGCACCCCTACATAGGCTGGCGGGCGGCGAAGGGAATCGTGCTTTTCCGGGAGAACTCGCCGAAGCAGGACTGGACAGTCGGGAACCTTGTGAAAGCAGGGATTCTTGAGCCGGTGAAAGGGGAAAAGCTCAGCCGCTGCCGGATAAGAAAGCCGGAATGAACTTCCGTCGCCAAATGAAGAACGTGACCGTTCAGCCCGCCACGGAGAGATGGACAAAAGAATAGCAGAACTCGCCGCCCTGCTTTCTTTATGGCCCTCGACGTCAACGCGGAGACGCTTACGGAGAGTTACACAAGGAATGAGAAAGGGTCAGATGGAGGAGCGGAGGAGGGCTTCGCAAGCGGAGAGGATATCCTGGAAGGTTTTCTCGAAATCACCTGTGTACCAAGGATCCGCGACATCGCGGCCGGTGCCCGTACAGGACATCAGCAGATGGATTTTGCCCTCCGGGTCGGCCGTGATTATTCGGCGGATCCAGCGTAAGTTGCTGCTGTCCATACAGAAGATGCGGTCGAAGCGGGCATAGTCGGAAGCCGTGACGGTGCGCGCGGTCTTTGCTGAATCGAAGCGGACACCGTGCTGGGCCAGGCATCTTTTTGCCGGCGGGTAGATGGGGTTTCCGTATTCTTCATCGGAGACAGCGGCTGACTCGATGTAGTACAGGTCTGCCACTCCCCTCGCCTGCACAAGGGCTTTCATTATGAATTCCGCCATCGGACTCCTGCAGATGTTCCCGTGGCATACAAAAAGGATTTTTGTTATTTTGTTGTCAGTCATATACTTACCATTACTTCAGAAATCTTGGTTCGCATAGCGGTTTACAGTTCCACCAGTTCTTCTCCCACATATTCCTCTGTGAACATACATTCCATTACGGATCAGATTCCGCTATGGAACATATTCCATTACGGATTCACATTCCGCTACGGAACATATTCCGCTACGGATTCACATTCCA